>NZ_JAPDCH010000001.1:176731-979957 GCF_027705925.1 Aeromonas sp. Y289-2 | reverse complement strand
GCTACACGCCGAAACAGCGCTTGGCACAGGCCGCATGACCTCTACTTTTGAGTGCTCCAAAAAATGGGGGGATTACCACCCATTGCCGGTGGCCCTGATACTGCTGCACCAGCGCCGGGTGGCGCAGGTGCGCCTCCTCGGCCTGCCCCCAGTGGATGGCGCAGAGATCCACATGGCCGCGCGCCAGCATCGCCAGCCCCTGACGGGTGCCGCACGGGGTGTAGCCCACCAGTGCCTGGGTGCCGAGCTGCTGTGCCAAGCGGCTGCAGCCGTAGTGCAGCAGCACATCGTCCGAGCCTGCCAGCAGCAGCCGATCGTTCATCACCCCCTCGTGGCAACTGCCGAGCAGCCAGCGGTCGAGCAGGGAACGGGGAAACAGCCACTTGCCGGTCGCCTTGGTGGCGGGGATGCGCGCCTCGTTGGCGAGCTGGTAGACCTTCTTCTCGTTGAGATCGAGGTATTCCGCCACCTGCTTCACGTTCATAAACTCATTCATGGCTTAGTCCCGCATCCCGCGACCGGCCGGACTGGGCGCCAGCACCGGCGGCTTCTCGTCCAGCACCATATGGTCGTGACCGCTGAATACCTCGAAGTGGCGCCCCTTGGCGCGGGCAATCATGGTGATGCCGAGCTGGCGGGCCAGATCCAGCCCCATCTGGGTGACGCCGGAGCGCGACAGCAGCACCGGAATGCCCATCTGCGCCACCTTGATCACCATCTCCGAGGTGAGCCGCCCCGTGGTGTAGAAGATCTTGTCGTGGCCAGCCTCGCCGCGCATCCAGAGCTCCCCCGCCAGGGTATCCACCGCATTGTGGCGCCCCACATCTTCGACAAAGGAGAGGATTTCACTGCCGCGACAGATGGCGCAGCCATGGACGGCACCGGCCATCTTGTAGGTTTCGTTATGGGCCGACAGCGCCTTGAGCAGGGCGTAGAGGGTGCTTTGTTTAAGCTCGGGCGCCGCCAAGACCACCCCTTCGAGCTTCTTCATCACGCTGCCATACATGGTGCCCTGACCGCAGCCGGAGGTGACCGTCTTCTTCTCCAGTGACTTGTCGAGATCTTCGGCCTGCTGGCTGCTCACCACGGCGGCGGCCTCGCTCTCCCAGTCGACGATCACCGACTCGATAGCCGAGATATCCTCGATAAAGCCCTGATTTTTCAGATAACCCAGCACCAGCGCCTCGGGGCGGGCACCCAGCGTCATCAGGGTCACTATCTCCTTCCAGTTGAGGTAGACCGTCAGTGGCCGCTCACAGGCGATTTGGCGGGTTTGCAGCGTGCCCTGTTCATCCATCACCTCGACGGCCATGGTGAGCTGAGTGGCAGCATTGCTTTTGATAAAGGTCGGTGTCATGGGCCCCTCGCGACCGGTTGCCGGGATCTAAGGGGAGGGATACAGCAAGTTTTGTTCCAGATTGTTTTTGGGCGAAATTCTCCTTTTATGGGGTCGACTCTTTTTGTGCTAGTTTAATGGCTTTCCAATTGTAACGATCTTTGGACTTATCCCACGCCATAACACGCAAAACCGATACCCTAGACTCGTTAGCCACATCGCCAATCAAAAATGACGGTACAAATGTGTCCTCTACAAAGCCAAACCCTTTCGCAGAAATACGCAGCTCGCCTTCAACAGTACCCACATCCGCTAGCTTAATTGACTGGCATGGAACCGATGCTACAACTTCCTTCTCATTACCATTTGCGGATAGGGACAATTCAACATAGTCACCTGTTTGAGGCTTCTGATTGCTTTTATGTACTCCCATCCTCACCGACCAGTGGGTGGTTTTATTCACAAAGACTTGAAAGCCCTTCTCTGACTTGTGAATACTCTCAATGACTCCAATCACTTTCTCGGTTGGACCATAGAGATATTCGATAGCGTCTCGGCAAAGAGAGGTTAAAAATGCTTTCAGGTCACTTTCATTAACGTTGGCGTTATACCATGGTTGAGCCATCAACTGCTCAAGCTCGGGTTTTACTTTCCATCCGTGGCTTTGGTATGCCTGCAATGCCGTTTTTAAACACATGGATGCTTCTGCGACTTGCTGATTGGCAAGCAACAACGGGATCGCGCCCTGAAGCAACTTCAAACTGAAAGTAACCTCATGCGCCGAGATGATCCCTTTGGCAAAAAATTTCAGCGCAAAATTAGGGTCTTGTTGCTGATAGCTTGCTGCCAGCGCTCCCCAAGCCCAGGCTTCTTTCTGTTTTTTCCGTAAAATGGGCAACAACAATTCACGAGCCTGGTCATATTGACCGGCAACGATTAAGCACCTTGATTGATCGTAATCGAGCCAAATCAAGTGCTTTGTATCAGATACTTGCTGACGGGCAAGCTTGATAAAACACAGAACTTGATTCAGATCCAGCTGCCAAAAATCGTGTGCGCGCAGCCAGGCATGCGCAATTTGCCGAGCAGTAGTGAGCATCAAGCTGGGCACTTCACCATTCTCAGATTGAAATGGCTGCTTGGCTTCCGCATCAAACAGCGAACCTTGGTGGCGCAGAACAAAATGAATTAATGTGGGGAACCACTCAAGATTCTTTTTGAACTGAACCAACAGCATCTTGTATTCCAACCCACCAGTTGGAATGTCAAATGTCACTATGGTTTGCAGCAAGCTTTCAATAGACTCAAACTCGAAATCACTGGGTCGAAAATTATTCGAAGACGCGGCACGTTTTGATATCTTAAGTTGATGCTGCTTTATAAACTCATAACACACCCAAAATAATGCACCTTTAAGATACGCATCTTGCGGAGACTGTTCCAGCGCCGCAAAACCAACATTCCACGCTTCTTGCAAATGACCTGCTTTACGCAAGTTTGTAACGGTACGGAAAGGCTGCTCATTCATGCTATAGCCCCAATTTTATCAATTACCTCATCCATCAATCTGGTGGAATTACTTAACTGTGACATTTTTACTGTTTTTTTAAACTGGTAAGAATTGTTATAAAAAATATCTATAACCGCCAACTCGTTTTCGCGTTGAAAGTAATACCGCTCACAAAATTCACGTGATTTAATTTTAGTAACTGCCACATCTTCTTCGATTAATTGAGAAGAAATATATTCATAAAGCTCTTTCAAACATGGATGTGAAAACGTGATACCTCCATCAGACTTTGGTTCAGGCAAATCTAACAGCGTCCCCTCCAGTGGTGCCAACAAAGTCATCAACTCTGTGTCAAATCCACCTTGCCCAAGACTGTTCACGTGAGAAATTTTCCAACTACCCTTATAAATAAAACTAATTGAAGCCTGTTCATTACCTCGCTTGAAAATGTAGCGTTCTTGATGGTCGTAATGAAGTACATCTACAATCGAAATCCCGGTACCATCAACCCCCGCTTTTACACATTGATAGAGACGCTGTAATTGCGGTTTGTCACTACGAAAAATGAATGTGTCCACTGGTTCAGGGCCCACTGGCCTTTGAACGATATCTTTGTTGTCATTTGTTGGTTTTTCCGGGGGGAGTTCAGGAGTAGCATCAGGTTTTACCCGAGGTTCTCCAGGCCACAGCGAGATATTTGGTGGATCCATTACATACAAGGTTTCAGATGCACGTGTTATTGCAGTGTACAACCAACGAAAGTACTCTTTTGTTAACTTTTTATGGTGGGTCTGGCACTGCAAAAACACATTTTTCCACTCACTCCCTTGCGCTTTGTGTCCTGTGATAGCGTAGCCGAATTTAATTTTAAAGGCATTAAAATAAGGGTCTTGCAATAATGCAACCCTCCTCTTTTGTTCATTGCCCTTACGTTTCAGCTCAGGATTTCTATTTAGAAAATGTACATAGATTGCTTTATGCTCATCTGACGACAAGGCCGGATCATCATTATAAAGTAGATTCTCTATGACTTTGGCCTCAAAATAAAATGGCTCACCGAAATCATTACGAAACCCCAGAATCACATCTCTAAAACTTAGATCAACCTTCCTTTTAACCATTTGGCCAGTATCGCCTTTCACGCTAATAATAACGCTGACTAATTCAGGGTGCGGTGATATAACCTCTTTTATCATACCAAACTCGCCATTAGTAATAGTGGCGTCAGGTCGATAATGATTCGCTACCGAAATAACTTTATCGCCTCTGGCCATCTCCTGCTGACCGTCGAAAAACTGTTCACGAATGAGTCGATTATATTCACCAACCTGTCGGTTTGAAGAGGCAATGATTACACTCTCTCCTGTTTTACCTATTTTCCCATCGCAGGTCTCTAAAAACGCATTGAGAAGATTATCGGGATATAGTTGACATACGTCTTCATTATTCACAACGAATTGCAATTTATTGAAGACCTTTTGCTCTAGCCCATCGCGTAGCATAGCTGCATTGACCAATACACCACTGTTAGCTCTTTGGCGTACAACTTCAGTTAAACACCCTGAGACAACCTTCAGTTGATAGTTCTTGCTGAGATAAAAAGCATCAAGTGCTGGTGAGGTATTCATACCTACAGGTGGCAACTGCGCATTGTCACCAATAAAAATAATCTTCTTATTATGATCGTTATGGTCAAAATTGATGAATTTGAGCAAGTCTCTTAATAAATAACCTGAACCAAACTGGAAAAACTCACCATCCGAATATTTATCAGACACCATGGAGGCTTCATCAATGATGTAAACCGCTTCTGCAGTATCGACGTTAACCTTTAACTCTGCATAACAGCGGTAAGTTTCAGACCCATCAATCCCATCGACCTTAAACTCTTTTATGTTCTCGTAATTATAAATGGCCCGATGTATTGTGCAGGCTGCTTGCATGGTTTTATCTGAAATAACCTTGGCCGCCTTACCCGTAGGCGCCATAATTTTGAACTCACGGCCTATTTTATCCAAATACTGTGTGATGCCTTTGGTAATAAATGTTTTACCTGTACCGGCATAGCCGTTCAACAAAAAAACATTTTGATTAGGATCTTTCAGAAAGTCATTGACTTGATTTACAACTTTTCTCTGGCTTGATGTCAGTGTTACATCTTCAAAGCAGTCAAAGATATCGATATTTCGGCGAGTCAGCTCCATATCCAGATCGAAGCTTGATGCCGATGACATACTTGCTTGCTTAAACTCTTCGCGCAGTTGATAGTTTGACACAGCCTGCTGTGAAGCCATTAAATCTTTTTGTTTCTGCTCAAGCGCTATCTGCAGTAGTGCTTGCTCTTTATTTACATTCGAAAGCGCATCGTTTTTAGCACTCAGCTCGGCTAACAATACCGTTGTCTTTTGTTCAAACGTTTCTTGATTGGCAGCCAACTTTGCCTTTAGCTCAGACTCACGAGTTGCAAGCTCTTGCTGCTGCAGCAATAATTCTGCTTGTAAAGATGCGGTAATATCGATCGGCTGTACTGGATTAACAAACTCGGGAGGAAAAATCGTCTCATTAAGAATGGTCTGCGCGTACCAACGGGCAATAAGAAAAGCCTCTTTGATCAGCCAAAATGTCTCATCTATGGAAATATCAACTGTTCCACTAGCAGAATGAGCGGCCTTATTACCATTGAAGCGAATTGTATCTAACTTAGTCAAAATACTGCGGTCACCAACGACATTCTTAAACTCGTCATCTCGCAGACGATTATATAAGTCATCTCGTTCTGGTGGCGTCAACGCCAAGCTACTGTAAATATCACCAACGATGACCTCAACAAAACACCGAAGTTTAACCAACGCCGCTTGTCTGTCGTTATGGCAATACAGTTCCGCACTGCAGCCAAGTTGTGCAAGTGCGGGTTGAATTTTTTCAAGAAAGGTAAAATTACTCATTATTCCCTCAACTCAAATTCATCGGTCATCAGTCTGGTCAGCAAGCTATCACCAAGTTGGTCGGTACGCGCAGGGCTCTTGCCATCATCCTGCTGGACAAACGGTGACGGCTACCCGCTTGTCACTCGTCGAGTTGCTGAGTGATTGAGCCCAGTCTGCTGCGTTAACCTGTGAGATAGCAATCCGTACTGCCATGGTGTTATCCCCAAAGAGGATGGTTATTTGGCTATGTTAGTGGTGGCCTAGGCGCGTTGAAAAGTGTGTTTTAGCCGAAATCTGCCTAGGATCACCCACAGGGCGTCCGCATGAACGTTTATTGAGCTCATCTCGTATGTTGGGCTAAAGCGTAGGTTGGTGCTGAACGAAGTGAAGCCCAACGTTTACCGTGGAATATTTCAAAAGCAATAATCGGATAATTCAGTGTTATTCGGTTATTGCCATCCCTTTTGATTAGACTCTGGCGGATTGGTTTTACTCCGCATGTTGGGCTTCGCTGCGCTCTGCACCAACCTACGCCCGCACCAACCCATGTCCTGGACGACGCCCCAACCCGCATCAAAGCACCTATTAACCACCAAACCTGCCTTGGCCCCACTCTTGCTAAGTCTTATCCCATTGATGGCCGTGGCTGCCCTTAATCCCCTGCTCTGATCTGCCTCGAACGGGGTGGATCACGGGGGGAGGGCGGCCCGGCCGAGACCTTCTGATGGGAGCCGTGACAGTGCAAGACACCACCAATACCTTGCCCCCGCAGCGCTGGCTGCAACTGGAGTTAAAGGCCATCGACAGCCAGGTTGGCCGCTGGCAGAGCCGCCGTTTCGAGATTGTGGCGCTCCATCCCGCCGAACCCGAGGCTGCCGGTGCCTTGCCCCTTACCCTGTTTCGCGATGAGCGGGGGGATTATCGCTTCAATCTGAGCTCCGGCTCGCCCCGCCTCTTTGTCACCGGAAGCCGCGTTGACAGTGGCTTTGTGGCCGATGGCCTCACCCTGAGCCAGACCGTGGCCGCCGCCTATATGGATGGCGAGCGGCAGGTGCTCTCCTGTCCGCTGCCCGAGGCGCTGCAAGCCTGGGTGGAGGCCTTTATCGGCCGCCACGGCGAGCTGCTGGAGGCCCGTCGCAAGGGCAAGAAGGGCAAGGGGCGGGCGCAGGATCAGCTCGGTGTCGATACGGTAGATCAAGCCAGCTGCGGCGCCGTCAAGGCCACCGGCCCCGATGGCCGTGAGCGTGGCAGTGACAGCGGAAATCGCGCCCATGAGTGAGTTCCTCAAGCGCTGGTCGTCGCGCAAGAGTGAGGCGCGCAAGCATCAGGTATTGCAGCCGAGGGAAGAGGTTAGCCCCGAGGCGGTTGCCGCCCCCATCGAAGGCAGTGGCGAAGCTGAAACTCCAGATACTGCGCTGGATAGCCCCGTAGTCAGCACTGACAAGGGGAGCTGTGAACCCCTTGCCGTTGAGAGGCTGGAGAGTGGCGAGTCGCAGCTGAAAACGGCTCAGCCGGGCAAGGCCAAACTCCCCGACAAGGAGGCGCTGCGGGCCATGTTTCGCAGCCACAAGCCGGATGGGCTCGACGACTACACCCAGGATTTCAGCCAGCCCGAATTGCTGCCCGCAGCCCTGACCGCCGGGCTGCGCAACTGGCTGGTGGATCAGGTGATCGCCCCGGAGAGCGAATCGGCCAACCCGGCCAGCGGGTCTGCTGAACCGGTGGCGGTTGCCAGCAAACCTGCCGCCGACGAGCTGGCTGATAACCATTCTCAAACCCACACCGACGATCGGGACATTTTGGTTTCCTGTGGTGGACAAAATGTCCCAACCAAAGGTGGGGGAATGGAACCCTCAGGATCCTGACTCCCTGTCAGTCACTTTTTTCCCGGGGGAGTTGGCTCGCCTCTTGCTCTCTCGGCTTACCAACAAGCGCCCATCCCATGAGGTGGTGCGCACAGGAGCGTATGTGAGCACTGAACAAACATTGCCAAGTCTGACCCCAAATCTAGCCTCCAATCTTGCCCATGGGGCGGGGGCGGCCGCGCATAACGCGCGCGCCTATGCCCTGCAGCATACGGTCAAGACCGATAACCTGATCCCGGCCACTGTCTCTTACCAGAGTCAGGGGCGCCTGCTGCTGGTCGGCCCGGAAGATCGCATTCGCCGCGCCGCCAGCCTGCTGCCCGCCGGGGTGAAGCCCACCCTGCTGGTGAGCGAAGCGGTCCACGATGCCGAGGCGGCCGATCTCGAAGCCATCTTTGATGCCACCGCATCCCTCGCGGCCCTGACCCTGCGCGAACCGAGCCTGACAGGGTATCTGGGGCAGTTCCAGCTCATTGGCCTCAATGGGCAGGGTGAACGGGTTAATCTGGCTGCGCTCTGCTTTCCACAACAAACGGTTGTTGGTAGCGAACCGCGCTTCGATCTGGTGGCCGATCTGGGCCGTGCCCCGCTCTTTGCGCTGGAGCGCCCGCCGGTCGGCTATCTGCATCTTGCCGATGACCAAGAGCTGGCCGAACGACTCGCCGAGCTCTGTGCGCTGACCGGTATTTTCGACAAACCGCGCTATTTTCGCCTCGACCCCGAGGCCTGCGCCTTTACCGCCCGCGGCGTGCCCGGTTGCAGCCGCTGCCTCGATGTCTGTCCGACCGATGCACTCAAGCCCGTCAATGGTCGCATCCAGATCGATCCTCATTTGTGTCAGGGCTTTGGCAGCTGTGCCTCTGCCTGTCCGACCGGGGCGATTGCCTATCACCAGCCAGATGCCAACACCAGCGGCGACTACCTGTTCCGATTGCTGAAGCACTACCGGGAGGCGGGCGGCGAAGCGCCTCGACTGCTGATCGCCGGTGAAAACGAGCGCGAATGGGTGGAAGCCGAGCTCGCCCGCTTGCCCGCCAACTGGCTGCCGGTCAGGGTGGAGGAGAGCGCGAGTTTAGGCATCGAGAGCTGGTTTGCCGCCCTCGCCTATGGTGCCAGCTCGGTGCGCATTGCGCTGGGCGACGATGCCCCTGCTAGCGTGCGGGCATTGGTTGAGCGGGAGCTGGCGAGCGCCACAGTGCTCTTGGCGGGCGCCGGTCTCGCTGCCGATCGCATCGCTCTGTTTGACACTGATGCTGGTGAGCCTGTTTCCGGCCTGCCAGCCGTTGCCCTGCTGGAGAAGCCGCTCAAAGGGGATAAACGGGAGAACCTGTTTGCCGCCTTCGATGCCCTCTGGCAGGCCAATGAGGGGAGTCGCGAGCCGCTGGCGGTGCCCCACGGTGCCCCTTACGGCAGTGTGGCACTCAAAGAGTCTGACTGCACCCTCTGCATGGGCTGCGTGGCGGTCTGCCCGAGTCGTGCCCTGCATGCGGTGGGGCACACTCCGGGTCTCAACTTTATCGAGCAGGATTGCATCCAGTGCGGCATGTGTGAAAAGGCGTGCCCCGAGCAGGCCATCGTACTGGTGCCCCGCCTGCAACCGGAACCCGAGGCGCGCCGCGCTGTGCAGAGCCTGAAAGCCGAAGAGGCTGCCTGCTGCATTCGCTGCTCCAAGCCGTTCGCGCCCGCCTCGATGATCCGTCGCATCCAGCAAAAACTGGCCGGTCACTCCCACTTCCAGAACGAGGCCGCCCAGCGGCTGCTGATGTGTGAAGACTGCCGGGTCAAGGATGTGTTTGCAGCGCTGGCGGCGGATCCCGTCTCCCAGCTCAAGGTGTGAGGGCCAGTGATGAGTGAACAACATAACGAAAAGGCTGGCGAACTGACCATGGCCGAACTGGAACAGAGCAGCGCCGATCTCTACGCCCTGCTGGCGAGCCTTTGGCGCGCCGCTCCCCGTGGCGAACAGCTCGCCTGGCTGCAAGGGTTGCAGGCTATGCCGGGCCCCTTTGCCAGAGGGCTGGGGCTGGTGCAGCTGGCGGCCAGCAGCCACCACGAAAACGAGCTTGCCGAGGAGTATCAGGATCTCTTTATCGGGCTGGGGCGCGGGGAGATCGTGCCGTTTGCCTCCTGGTATCTCACCGGCTCATTGATGGAGCTGCCGCTGGCAGTGCTGCGCGCAGATCTGCAGTCCCTCGGTTTTGAGCGCCAGAGCGGAGTGTGCGAGCCGGAAGATCATCTGGCCGCCCTCTGCGAGGTGATGGCGGTACTGATTGGCGAGCAGCACCCGGAGCGCAACCGCTTCTATGAGCGCCACCTTGCCCCCTGGGTACTCGCCTGCTGCCGTGATCAGCAACAGGCGAAAGGGGGGAGCTTCTACCGGGCGGTCGGCGCCCTTGCCGAAGATTTCTTCAAGCTGGAAAACGAATTGCGCCTGCCGTTTGGCGCCTGCGTGGTGCCGGGCTGAACGCCCCTATCTGCGCATAACAAGAGCTGCGCATAAACGAGCAGACGAGATATCCCATTGGACGCGAAGCTGGCGCGCAGGCGCCGGCAAGAACAACAACAGAGGTCACAAGAATGAGCGATGAACAGCTGAAAGACCCGTCCCGCCGCAATCTGATCAAGGGAGTTGGCGTGGTCGCCACCATAGGCGTATTGGCCGGTGCCACCGGCCGGGTGGTGGGCAAAGAGGTGTTGACCCACGACACCGAGCCTGACAAGGGCTATCGGGAGACCCCCCATGTTCACGACTTTTATCGCACCCTGCGCGGCACTGACTGAGCCGGATCAGTGAAGGAGAACTCATGAAACTGACAAAACGTGCCGAGCAGCCCCAGGCGGGCGAGCAGGGCAATGAGGCCATTCGCGGTCAGGGGCTGACCCGCCGCGCCTTTATGGTCAACTCGGGTCTGGTGGCCGGTGGCGCTGTGGCCGCCGGTTGGCTGGCCCCGGCCATGATGCAGCGGGCCGAGGCCAAAACCGTGGCGGCCGGGGTGCCGGTCGAGGTGAAGCGCACCATCTGTTCCCACTGCTCGGTGGGCTGCGGCGTCTATGCCGAGGTGCAGAACGGCGTCTGGACCGGTCAGGAGCCAGCTTTCGATCACCCCTTCAACCTTGGCGGTCACTGTGCCAAGGGGGCGGCCCTGCGCGAGCACGGCCACGGTGAGCGTCGCCTCAAGTACCCGATGAAGCTGGTGGGCGGCAAGTGGCAGCGTATCAGCTGGGATCAGGCCATCGAAGAGGTGGGCAACGAGGTGCTGCGCCTGCGCAAGGAGTCCGGTCCCGACAGCGTCTACTGGCTCGGCTCCGCCAAGCACTCCAACGAGCAGGCCTACCTGTTTCGCAAGATGGCGTCGCTTTGGGGCACTAACAACGTGGATCACCAGGCGAGGATCTGCCACTCCACCACGGTGGCTGGCGTAGCCAACACCTGGGGCTACGGCGCCATGACCAACAGCCTGAACGACATGCACAACAGCAAGTCGATCATGTTTATCGGCTCCAACCCGGCTGAGGCCCATCCGGTCGCCATGCAGCACATCCTGCTGGCGAAAGAGCGCAACGGCTGCAAGATCCTGGTGGTCGACCCGCGCCGCACCCGCACCGCCGCCAAGGCTGACATGTACCTCTCCCTGCGTCCGGGCACCGACGTCGCCTTTATCTGGGGCATGCTCTGGCACATCTTCAAGAACGGCTGGGAAGACAAGGAGTTCATCCGCACCCGCGTCTACGGCATGGATGAGGTGCAAAAAGAGGTGGCGCGCTGGACCCCAGCAGAAGTAGAGCGGGTGACCGGCCTCAACGAACAGCAGGTCTATGGCGCTGCCAAGCTGCTGGCCGACAACCGTCCCGGCTGCGTGGTCTGGTGCATGGGCGGTACCCAGCACACCACAGGCAACAACAATACCCGCGCATACTGCATCCTCGAACTGGCTCTCGGCAACGTGGGCAAGAGCGGGGCGGGCACCAACATCTTCCGTGGTCACGACAACGTGCAGGGCGCCACCGATTTTGGCGTCACCTCAGACTCTCTGCCCGGCTACTACGGGCTGGAAGAGGGCTCCTGGAAGCACTGGGCCCGGGTGTGGGACGTCGATTACGAGTGGATCAAGGCGCGATTTGACAACAAGGCCTACAACGGCAAGTTGCCGATGAACAACAACGGCATTCCGGTCTCCCGCTGGGTGGACGGGGTGCTGGAGAACGCCGATCTCATTGAGCAGGGCTCCAATATCCGCGCCATGTTCTACTGGGGCCATGCGGTCAACTCCCAGACTCGCGGCCCGGAGATGAAGAAGGCGATGCAAAAGCTCGACATGATGGTGATTGTCGACCCGTATCCCACAGTCGCTGCCGTCATGAACGATCGCACCGACGGCGTCTACCTGCTGCCGGCCACCACCCAGTTCGAGACCTATGGGTCCGTCACCGCCACCAACCGCTCCATGCAGTGGCGCGACAAGGTGATCGAGCCCCTGTTCGAATCCAAGGTCGACCACGAGATCATGTATCTCCTGAGCAAGAAGCTCGGCTTTGCCGACCAGCTGTTCAAACACATCAAGGTGGAGAACAACCAGCCGCTCTTGGAAGACATCACCCGCGAATACAACCGCGGCATGTGGAGCGTGGGCTACACCGGCCAGAGCCCGGAGCGGCTCAAGGCGCACCAGCAGAACTGGCACACCTTTCACAAGACCAACCTCAAGGCCGAGGGTGGCCCGGTCAGTGGCGAAGTGTATGGTCTGCCCTGGCCCTGCTGGGGCACCCCGGAGATGAAGCACCCAGGCAGCCACATCCTCTACGACACCAGCATTCCGGTGTCGGAAGGGGGCGGCGGTTTCCGCGCCCGTTTCGGCATCGAGTATCAGGGCGTCTCGCTGCTCGCCGAAGACTCCTGGCCGAAGGGGAGTGAGGTGGAAGACGGCTATCCCGAGATCACTGCCGACTTGATGAAGCAGCTCGGCTGGTGGGATGAGTTGACCGAGTCCGAGAAGAAGGAGGCCGAGGGCAAGAACTGGAAGACCGACCTCTCCGGCGGTATCCAGCGGGTCGCCATCAAGCACGGCTTTGTGCCGTATGGCAACGCCAAGGCGCGCTGCGTGGTGTGGACCTTCCCGGATCAGGTGCCCAAGCACCGCGAGCCGCTCTACACCCCGCGCCGCGACTTGCTGGCCGACTACGCCACCTGGCCTGATTCGAAGAGCCTGTGGCGTCTGCCGACCCAGTACGCCTCGGTGCAGGAGAAGGATGTCAGCAAGGAGTTCCCGATCATCCTCACCTCCGGCCGTCTGGTGGAGTATGAGGGGGGCGGCGACGAGACCCGCTCCAACCCCTGGTTGGCTGAATTGCAGCAGGAGATGTTCGTCGAGATGAACCCGGCGGATGCCAACGACGTCGGCGTGCGCGACGGTCAGGATGTGTGGGTCGAGGGGCCGGAAGGGGGCCGGGTCAAGGTGAAGGCGCTGGTGACCCCGCGGGTCAAACCGGGGCTCGCCTTTATGCCGTTCCACTTCGGCGGCCACTTTGAGGGCAAGGATCTGCGATCCAAATATCCGGAAGGGTCTGACCCCTATGTGCTGGGGGAGTCGGTCAACATAGTCACCACCTATGGTTATGACCCGGTCACCCAGATGCAGGAGACCAAGGTCACCCTGTGCCGTTTTCGCAAAGTAGGAGCCTGATCCCATGGCCAGAATGAAATTCATGTGTGACACCAAGCGCTGCATCGAGTGCAACGGCTGTGTGACGGCGTGCAAGAACGAGAACGACGATGCCCTGGAGTGGGGCATCCAGCGCCGCCGGGTGGTAACCCTCAACGACGGCCTGCCGGGGGAGACCTCCATCTCGGTCGCCTGCATGCACTGCACCGACGCCCCCTGCATGGCGGTCTGCCCGGCCGACTGCTTCTATCACACCGACGACGGCATAGTGCTGCACAACAAGGATCTCTGCATCGGTTGTGGCTACTGCCTGTTTGCCTGCCCGTTCGGGGCGCCCCAGTTCCCGAAGACCGCCGCCTTTGGCGATCGGGGCAAGATGGACAAGTGCACCTTCTGTGCCGGCGGCCCGGAAGAGGATCACAGCGAGGCTGAGCGTCAGAAGTACGGTGCCAACCGCATCGCCGAGGGCAAGCTGCCGATGTGTGCCGAGCTCTGCTCCACCAAGGCACTGCTGGCAGGGGATGCGCAGGTGATCTCCGATATCTTCCGCGAGCGGGTTGCCTATCGCGGTGCCAAGGATGCGGCTTGGGGTAATGGCGATGAGCTGTTTCACGATGCCAGCAAGCTGAACAAGCAGGGAGGGGCGGCATGAAAACCTGGCTAATGGCCCTGTTTGCTGCCCTGCTGCTGGTGAGTACCGCAAGTTTCGCCGATGCCGAGAAAGAGGCGGTCGGCTTTGCCGGCGCCGATTACTGGCGGGCGGTGAAGGATGGGCAGGAGGGGGTGACCACTTCCCGCTCGCCGGAGCACGGGGTGCTGATCTCGGTGCCGGGCCAGCTCTGGTTCGAGGTGAAGACCAAGTGGGTGTCGCCGCTCGGCGCCATCGCCATTTTCGGGTCGCTCGCCATGTGTGGCCTGATGTATCTGGTGGTGGGGCAGACCAAGCTCTCCAAACCGCGCACCGGGCGCAAGCTCAAGCGCTGGAGCAGGCTGGATCGTGCGCTGCACTGGACCACGGCGGCCATGTTCCTGACCCTCTCCGGGTCGGGGCTGGCCATCATCTATGGCAAGTACTTCATCAAGCCGGTGGTGAGCCTCGGAGTGTGGGAGAACTGGATCTGGTTCGCCAAGGTGTTCCACAACTACGTGGGGCCGCTCTTCTTCCTCTGCCTGATGGGGGTACTCATCAAGTGGTTCCGCCACAACATCGTCAACATGGTGGATGTGCAGTGGTTCATGAAGTTTGGTGGCATGCTCGGCAAGCACAAGGGGAGTCACCCTTCGGCAGGCTTCTCCAACGGCGGCGAGAAGGCGATCTTCTGGTTGCTGATCTGGTTTGGCGGCATTGTGGTGGCGACCGGGCTGTTCCTCGACTTCCCCATCTTCGGCCAGCTGCGCCGCCAGATGGAGTGGGCCAGCTTTATCCATATCGTAGGCGCCTTGATCCTTATCTGCGGCTTTATCTTCCATATCTACATGGGTCTGTTCCAGCTGGAAGGGGCGCTGGAGGGGATGGTGACCGGCGAGGTGGACGAGACCTGGGCCAAGGAGCACCACGACCTCTGGTATGAAGAGGTGAAACACACCCTCGATGAGCCCAAGACGGGCAAATCAAGCTGATGGTCGACAAAGAGTAAAGAGAAGGGGCGCTGCGGCGCCCCTTTTGATGGCGGGTCGATCGTGATGGCAAATTGATTGAGCGATGCCGCAAACGGCGATGGTTTTTTGGGCCACCTTGAGCAACAGTAACAGGGGTTCCATTCACACAAGGGATGACAAATGATGAGAAAAGCATGGCTGGCAGCGGTATGTGCATCTGCGCTCTTCGGTGGTATTGCGGGCGTGGCGCAGGCGGCTGACGGGATAAAGACCCAGCAGGTGCAGTTCAAGAAGGGGGAGTCAGGGGCGACTATCAACGGCACCATTCAGGGTAGCCAGACCCTCGATTACAAGCTGACGGCCAACAAGGGCCAGAGCATGGTGGTGATCCTGACCGGCAAGCCCTACTTCAATATTCTGCCGCCGGGCAGCAAGGGGGAGGCGATGTTTATCGGCTCTACGGAAGGGAACAACTTTGAGGCGACCCTGCCCGCCAAGGGCACTTATACCATTCGGGTCTACCAGATGGGGGCGGCCGAGAGCAGCAAGGCCAAGACGCCGTTCAAGCTGGAGGTGGGCATCAGCGGCTAATGCCAGCAGTTGACAAGCATCACAGAGGTGGAGGCCACAAAGGGCCGCCACCGTTGTTTTATCCCCTCTGTTTTTGCCTCGCCAAGGTCAATATTCCCCCCGGGCCAGCCGCTCGAAGTAGCGCTTATAACGTCCGCTTGCGATGGCCTGCTGCAACTGCTGATTGAACTGATCCCGCAGTTTGGCTGAATCCGGCATCTTGCGTGGGAACATCACGAAGCTGTCGTTGCGCAGAAAAGGGGTCTGACTGTGGGTGATGAGTGCCGCGCTGGCGGGGTCGAGCTGGCTCTGCAACTCGGCCAAACCGACTCGCAGCTCTTGCGGATAGAGGTCGATCCGCCCGCGCAGCAGCTTGCCGAAATTCTGTTTCACGTCGGTGACTTTCTGTTGGGTTACCTTGCCATCGGCCACCATCTTGTCCAGATCTGGCCCGTAGCTATAGGCGATATCGCCCCCCAACCGCATGCCGATGATCTGCTCAAGGCGCTCGGCCTGCAGCTGCCGTGATTTGAGGGAGAAGAAGACAAACTGCTCCTGCAGCACCGCTTCGCTAAACAGAAAATCCAGCTCCCGCTCCGGTTTGTGCATCCAGACGGCGGTGGCGTCGTAGAGCTGGCTGTTGGCCGCCAGCGAATAGACCCGACCCCAGGGGGCGAAGTGGAACTTCACCTGATAGCCCGCCTCCTTGAACAGATCGCTGATGAGGTGGGCCACTGGACCGTGCTGTTTTGACTGCTCGGAGACAAAAGGGGGCCATTCACCCACGATGATGTTGAGCACCCGGCCCGGAGCGGCGAGAGCCGATTGGCTGGTCAGAAACAACCACAGAGCAAGCAGCGGGATCAGGCGCATGGCAGAAAGAAGGGGACGCAGGCTGGCAGAGGCGAGGGCATCAGGTCACTCCCGGCTGTGATGCGGTGAAAGGGGCTGGGTTGCCCGCAATGCTAACATGAGTCTCATTCATTGCCGTGGATATTTGTCTCGCCGGGGTTGCCGGGCGCCTATTTTGGCCGCAGGGTATGCCCAAGCTCACAAAACCGATCGAGTAAACGTCATATGATTGATTTCATTATGAGTCTTGCTCTCCTGCCGAACGGCAATTTCACGTAAATCAAAGAGAATGACTATGGCTACCGGACAATATCTGCTGTGGAAAGATGCACAGGGACAGGATTTTCGCCCCGTTGCACTGACCGGCACTGATCTGCTTAACAATCGATACCTCAACAAGGGCACGGCCTTTACCGAACAGGAGCGGGCCGATTTTGATCTCGATGGTTTGCTGCCGCCTCAGGTGCAAACTTTTGAAGCCCAGCTCGAGCGAGTGTATGAGGGGTTCAAGAGCGCTTGCAGCGATATCGAGAAGTACCAGAACCTGCGTGCCCTGCAGGATCGCAACGAGACTCTCTTCTATGCCCTGTTGTCACGCCATGTAGAGGAGATGACTCCCTACATCTATACCCCGACTGTGGGCAAGGCGTGTCAGGAGTTCAGCCACCGCTTCCAGAAGCCGCGCGGCCTCTACATCACCCCGGACAACGTGGATGACATGGGCAGTCAGGCCCGTCACTTCGATGCCAAATCGATCCGCATCATAGTCGTCACCGACAGCCAGGGCATTCTGGGGATCGGCGACCAGGGTGTTGGCGGCATGGGCATCCCCATCGGCAAGCTGGCGCTCTATACCCTGGGGGCCGGTATTCACCCCGCCTGCTGCATGCCCATCGCGCTGGATGTGGGCACCGACAATCAGAAACTGCTCGATGACCCCATGTATCTGGGCCGCCCGCACAAGCGTATTCGCGGCAAGGAGTACGAAGAGTTCATCGACAAGTTCGTGCAGGGAGTCAAGCGCCACTTCCCCAACGCCGTGCTGCAGTGGGAAGACTTCAGCAAATCCAATGCCTTCAACAATCTGGCCCGCTACCAGCAGTCACTGCCGTCATTCAACGATGATATTCAGGGCACCGGTGCCGTGGTGCTGGCCGGTATCATCGGCGCGGTCAAGGTCAAGGGGGAGACCCTGGGCCAACAGAACTATCTGGTCTATGGCGCGGGTGCCGGCGGAGTCGGCGTGGCGGATCAAATCTGTGCGGGGATGATCCGTGAGGGGATGGATCCGCAGGCGGCCCGCGATCGCATCTACATTCTGGATACCCAGGGGCTGGTGTGCGACAACCGGGACGGGCTCGACGAGTACAAGCGTCGCTACGCCAAACCGGGGCTGCTGCTGGCGGGCTGGGATACCGAGGTGCCCGGCAAGGCCAATCTGGCCGATGTGCTGCGTCATGTGCCCATTACCGTGTTGCTGGGTACCAGCGGCTCGGGCGGTGCCTTCCAGGAAGAGCATATTCAGCTGATGCTGCAGCATTGCGAGCACCCCATGGTGTTCCCGCTCTCCAACCCGACCGCCAACTGTGAAGCGCTGCCGGAAGATATCTACCGCTGGAGCAAGGGCAAATCTATCGTTGCAACCGGTAGTCCGTTCAAGGATGTGAGCTACGAGGGGCAGGAGTTCCGGGTCGGGCAGGGCAACAACGTCTTTATCTTCCCCGGTGTAGGTCTGGCGGCAATCGTCAGCCAGATCCGCGAGATCACGCCCGATGTCTTCACTACCGCCGCCTTTGCGCTGGCTGAGTGCGTGAGTGAGGTTGACCTGGCGAAAGGGGCCGTCTATCCCCGCATTCGCGAGCTGCGCAGCATCTCGGTGCATGTGGCGACCGCCGTGCTCAAGGATATCGTGCGTCGGGATCCCTCCCACCCGCTGATCGGTCAGGATCTGCAGCAGCATATCCTCAACCACATGTGGGAGCCGGTTTACCTGCCCTATCGTCGGGTATAACCGCGTATTTACCGCTCGGATAACGGATCGGTAAAGATGACAAGGGGGTAGCGCTGCTACCCCCTTTCATTCATCCCCGGTGGTATTCACTAAGTTTGCAATGGCCGCCAGCGCCCTTGCTGATTGCGACAGGCGGTATCCTGCCACTGCTGGCTCGCCTTGCCGATATAGAGTTGCTCGCGATAGTCGCGACACCACTCCCCGCTGGTATGGCGGAAGGTGCGTAGCGGGGTGACGCTACCCGAGTGACGATTAGCCGGATTGAACCAGGTGAGGCTCTGCCCTTTGGTGCGGGTTTCTAGCGCCTTGGCGAGGGCCTGATTGGCCAGTTGAACATCTGCCTTATCCATCTGATGGTAAAGCGGCGGGGTGTCGACCGTGGCGCAGTCAGTGAGGCCGAGCAGGAGGAGTGGTAACAGATATCGCATCATGGTTGCCCCTGTTGGCGAAAACCGTTGTTGAGCAGCGCCCGCTCTTGCTCATCGGTAAGCACTTGCTGGCGATCATCGACCGTGCCATCACCTCTTAGTTTGTTGCCGTTGGCATTGACAGCATCCACACCGTTGTCATCGACCGTGCCATCGCCCCTGAGTTTGTTGCCATTGGCATCGACGGCATCCACACCGTTGTCATCGACTGTGCCGTCACCTCTGAGCTTGTTGCCGTTGGCATCGATGGCATCCACGCCGTTGTCATCGACTGTGCCGTCACCTCTGAGCTTGTTGCCGTTGGCATCGACGGCATCCACGCCGTTGTCATCGATGGTGCCATCGCCTCTGAGCTTGTTGCCGTTGGCATCAACGGCATCCACACCGTTGTCATCAACGCCATTGCCAAACCCGCGGCCACCCCCATGGCGTTCTCCCCCTGCATGTTTTTCTCCACCAGCATGCCGTTCACCTCCACCATGCTGCTCTCCGCCGGCATGCTCGCCTTGGCCGCCACTGTCATCGCTGCCCCCATCGCTGTCGCTGCCACCGCTGCTGTTGCTGCCACCGTCGTTGTCGCTGCCGCCGCTGTTGCTGCCTCCGCCGCTGTTGCTGCCTCCGCCGCTGTTGCTGCCTCCGCCGCTGTCGCTGCCACCGCTGCTGTTGCTGCCTCCGCCGCTGTTGCTGCCTCCACCGCTGTTGCTGCCTCCACCACTGCTGCCCCCACTGCCACCATCGCCATCTTTGTTGTGAACGATCAGCTCATTGGCGATGTAGCTGTGGCTGCCATCGAGCAGCAGATTGAAGAGTGCGGTAGTGGGAGATGCCTCGATCCAGCAGAGTGACTCAACCAGCAGTAATTCCGGCTGGGGTTGCAGGGCCAGATTGCCCGTCACCATAACAGGTGCGGGGCGACACATTATCTGCATGCCGGTAAATAGCGGCAGCACCGCCAGTTGCGGGTTTTCGGTTCGTGTCATGGCCGGTGAGATGGCTGCCCAGCCCCGAGTGGTCAGCAGAGGGTGCTCTGCGGTAAAGAACGGGGGCAGATCATTGATCCCATAGAGTCTGCGCTTGCCCAGTATGACCCGTTCGACCGCCAGGATCCGGTTACTGCCGCCGTGCTGATCCAGCACCTGTTCACCGACCCGGAGCGTCTCTATGGGGCGGGTGGAACCATCGGCCATCGTGATGCGAGTGCCGGCGATAAAGCAGGACTTGGCATAGGCCTGATTCATTTGCCACTCATTGTGGGCGAAATCATAACTGAACGGGTTTGCAAACAGGGCGAGTGCGATGGCCGAGCCAATAAGCAATCTGCGCTGGTTGGCCTTGAATGGGGGCTGTGACATGGGGACTCCTTGTCCATCTTGATTCACAGGATCCATTATAGAGCGCCCTCTGGCGGCGGCATTTTTGACCATGAACACAATAAACATGATGGAAAAACGATTGGCGTTCGTCATAATAATGCGTAAAATCGCATACTCGATGCTTGTAGCAACGAATCCCGCCTAAAAAGCCAGTTTCATGCCCTTCCCAAGCAGTAAAAGGTAAAAAGTGACGAATTTGTGTTCATTTTGTGCCTTGAAAAAGTCTTGTGATGACTGAAAAGTGATAAATATCCCCATCAGTTATCAAAAAATTAAGGACATCCATGTTTTCCTTAGTCAAGCAAAGTGTCGCCGGGCTGCAAATCCTGTTTGTCGCCTTCGGTGCCATGGTTCTGGTGCCCCTGCTCACCGGATTGAACCCCTCCATGGCCCTGCTTGGCGCCGGTGTGGGCACCCTGTTGTTCCAGCTCTGCACCCGCCGCCAGGTCCCGATTTTCCTCGGTTCCAGCTTTGCCTTCATCGCCCCCATCATCTACGCCACCCAGACCTGGGGATTGCCATCCACCATGTTTGGCCTGTTTGCCGCCGGTTTCATGTATTTCATTCTGGCTGCGCTGATCCGGGCAAAAGGGATGGGTTTTGTGCACAAATTGCTGCCCCCGGTGGTGATTGGCCCGGTGATCATGGTCATCGGTCTTTCTGTGGCGCAGGTTGCCTGCAACATGGCGATGGGCCGTGCCGGTAGTGAGCAGGTGGTACCTGCGGGGACTGCGTTGACGCTGGCCGGTATCTCGCTGGCGGTCACCCTGATTGCAGCTGTGTTCTGCAAGGGGTGGATCAAGCTGATCCCCATCCTGTGCGGCGTGATTGCCGGTTATGTCTCGGCGGTGTTCATGGGCCAGGTGAGTTTCGATGGCATGGTGAACGCCCCCTGGCTGGCGCTGCCCCACTTCGAAACCCCGGAGATCAACTGGGCTGCTGCGTTGTTCATGTTGCCGGTAGCCATCGCCCCCTGTATCGAGCATATCGGTGGCGTGTTGGCGATTGGTGGCGTGACTGGCAAGGATTACACCAAGGATCCGGGTTTGCACCGTACGCTGGCCGGTGACGGTATCGGCGTCTGCTTCGCCGGTTTCATCGGTGGCCCTCCCGTGACCACCTACGCCGAAGTGACCGGTGCCGTGATGATCACTCGCAACTTCAATCCGGTCACCATGACCTGGGCTGCGGTGTTTGCCATCATTCTGGCCTTCTTTGGCAAGTTCAATGCGCTACTTACCTCCATCCCGATGCCGGTGATGGGCGGTATCATGCTGCTGCTGTTCGGATCCATCGCTGCCATAGGTCTCAAGACGCTGGTGGAATCCAAGGTGGATCTGGGGCTGTCACGCAATATCGCCATCGTTGCCGTGACTCTGACCGTCGGTGTCGGTGCGCTGGAGATGAAGATTGGCGACTTCGCGCTGGCCGGCGTTGGCCTAGCCTCCGTTGCCGCCATCCTGCTCAACCTGATCCTGCCTGCGCACTCCGAAGAAGGTGTGATGGACGCGGCCAAGGACTGAGTTTCACCAGACGTTCATTGTTGATTTGGAGAAGGCCACCTCGCGGTGGCCTTCTCATTTTCGGATATCTAGCGCCACTTTTTGGCTCGACGGAGCTCATCTGGAATCTAATTTGGAAGCAGATGAGGGGGTTAGCATTCTCATTTGACGTATCTCTTTTCGTGACCTTAGCTAAAGGACAGGTTTGGCTCTGAGGTCTCCTCGAGCAGTATGGGAAAATGGATGTTGGCGTTTTCTATCATTTCTCTCCCAGACCCCTGTCATAAAACGATGCGCTTTTTCTTTGCCACGGCGCTGTTGTATGGCAGAGGCTTATCCGCCCCACTCCGCACTCCCCTTATGCTGCACTGGCATGTTTCCTCCTCGATTTGTTGTGAGCCTCCCTCGCCGGTTGCGTTTCGTTGCGCACAGGCAAAATCCGGATCTGTTTGCTGCTGCACATGGGTGGGCGGCGAGCCGTGAAAGCCGGCATGACCCCAGCGGGTCAGACGTGCACCGCCATCGGTAACGGCGGATGTTCAGGGATGAATGGCAAGCAAAGCGAGGTTGCAATGAACTATCAACTGCTGTGGAAAAGTGCAATTTTTTCAGTCACTTCCATGATGGCGATAAGCGCTGTTCAGGCTGCGCCACTGAATGTGATGACCGAGGATTACCCGCCATTCAACATGCAGGGGGAGGGGGGCAAGATTGTCGGGCTGTCGACCGAGGTGGTCGAAGAACTGTTCAAGCGTGCTGGAGTCGAATACAAGCTGACCCTGATGCCTTGGAAACGGGCGTACGAAGATACCC
Source organism: Aeromonas sp. Y289-2 (assembly GCF_027705925.1). Taxonomy (NCBI): domain Bacteria; kingdom Pseudomonadati; phylum Pseudomonadota; class Gammaproteobacteria; order Aeromonadales; family Aeromonadaceae; genus Aeromonas; species Aeromonas sp. Y289-2. The sequence goes on along the minus strand of NZ_JAPDCH010000001.1, from coordinate 957,511 downwards.
TCGGTACTCCTAATACCGCCCTCTACTCCACGACCCGCACTCCGGAGCGGGAAGCACTGTTCAAGTGGGTAGGGCCGCTGGTCAATAACAACTGGGTGTTTTTCTCCAGTTCGACCGCCAATATCACGGTCAAGTCGCTGGAAGATGCCAAGCAGTATTCGGTGGGTGGCTATAACGGTGATGCGGCCGCCGAATATCTCAAGGCCCAGGGATTTGCCAAATTGCAGCTGGCGGCCAACGATACCGCCAACGTGAAGAAACTGGAGGCAGGTCGCATCGATCTCTGGGCTACCGGCCAGTATCTGGCCCCCTATCTGGCCAGCAAGGAGAAGGTGGCCTCACCCAAGCCGGTCTTCGTGTTCAAGGAAACCCAGATGAGCTTGGCGTTTAACAAGGACACGCCCGATGAGCTCATCACCAAGCTCAACGAGATCCTCGCTGCCATGAAGGCGGATGGCACCATCGACAAGATCAATGCCAAGTACCAGTAACAGTACCAATAGCAAGTGCCGCTTAATGGCACTGCGCCGGCTGCCGTAAAACCGGGAGGAAACCATGGATTGGAAAAGTCTGACGTTCAGGATTGCCGTGTTGACCTCCCTGTCGGTGAGTCTGCTACTGGTGTTGTTTGGCGCTTACAACTACAACGCGGTAAGGGCGGAGAGCTACAGCAAACAGAGTGTGCTGGTCGAACAGGCCATCGGCCGGCTGCAGCTCTCCCTGCCCGGCCCGCTGTGGAATTATGAATCGGCTTTCATCGAGGCATCGCTCAAGTCCGAGCTGGCGGCCGATATCCTGAGTGCTTTGCTGGTGGTCAACAAGGACAAGCTGGTGGCCGGGTTTGCCCGTGATTCGGCGGGGGACATTGCCCCCGTGACAGCCATGCCTGCCGATGTGTCTGCCTACGGGGGGTATGATCTGGTCTATGACGACAGCGGCCAGAAAAACACTGTGGCCCGATTGCTGGTGCAAACCAGTGATGCTGCCATTCAGGCCCAACTGCGCCAGCAGTTGATCACCACCGTCTGGCAGATCCTGGTGCTCGATCTCTGCATCATCGCGTTGCTGATGGTGCTGATTCATCGCAATGTGCTCAGGCCGCTCCATCAGATGAATCAGGCGGTGTTTGATCTGGCCAAAGGAGAGGGGGATCTGACCCGGCGTCTGAAGATCAGCCGCCAGGATGAGATGGGCGCGCTGGCCACCAACATCAATCACTTTATTGCCAAGTTGCAGGAGATGGTGGCGGAGATCAACGAGCTCTCTGCCGGTGTGTTGCAAACCGCCGAACTCTGCGACTCCCTCTCGGCAGATACCCGGGTAGGCAGTGACGCCCAGCAATCCGAGCTGGATCAGGTCGCTACCGCCATCACCGAGATGAGTCAGGCTGTGCAGGAAGTGGCTGGCAATGCGGTGAAAACCTCTGGCGCTACCGATGAGGCCAACCTCTATGTGGAGCAGGGTTACAATCTGGCGGGCCATGCCAATGAGGCCATCCATCAACTGGTGGGGGAGGTGGAGCGGGTCGCCACCCTGATGCGCACCCTTTCGACCGAGAGCAGCAGCATTGGCACCATCATCGAGGTGATCAACGGCATTGCCGAGCAGACCAATTTGCTTGCCCTCAACGCGGCCATCGAGGCGGCGCGGGCGGGTGATCAGGGGCGCGGTTTTGCGGTGGTGGCGGATGAGGTGCGCACCTTGTCGGGCCGTACTCGCCAGTCGACGGAGGAGATCAGCGCCGGTATCAAGCGGTTGCAGCAAGCGACCCAGAATGTCGGGGCCGGAATGCAACAGAGTCAGGAGAAGGCATCCCGCGCCGGCATCGAGGCGGCAGATGTGCAGACATCGGTGGAGAAGATTAAAAATCAGGTCAGCCTGATCCGCGAGATGAACATGTATATCGCCCAGGCATCGGAAGAACAGCACTCGGTGGCAGAGGCGGTCAGCCACAGTGTCAACCGGATTGCGACGCTCAACAGCGAGAGTGCGGCCAGAGTGGCACAGGTTGCCGAAGCCAGCAGTGATCTGCGGCAGCTGTCGGCCCAGCTCGACACCCTGCTCAAGCAGTTTCGGGTCTAGTCAGTTCACTTCGCCCCGTTGGATCATCCTGCGGGGCATGCAAGGTTCCCTTTATTGTGAAGTGCGGCGAGATGTTGTGAGGGGCAAGGGGCCTTGTCCAGCAGAGCTTTTCGTCATGCCCATGTCACTGTTCAGCTGAGATTGGCGTGGCCGCGATAGGCGAAACTCGCAGCATCATGCTCTGCCCGATACGCAGTCCGACAGCGCTGGACGCATATTTTCATTTTCCCCGCTCGTGCCTGCCTGCATCTATTGTGCCGCTGATCTCGACCCTTTAGAATTTCGTTTAATTACAGCGAGTCCTGAGCTGCCATCTGGCTTTATCAGGTGTGGAATCCCATCTTCTTCATGATGAATGCAAATAACAGGTGGTTGGTATGACGGGGGTTGCGCTAGGCAATAACATATCAGCCTATCACTTCGGTGATTATGTTTTTGATGTCAAAAGGCGAGAGTTGATCTTCTGTGCCGACAAGGACAACTTGCAAAGCGCCCGGGTGGTGCGCTTGTCATCGGCAGAGAGCCTCATTTTCAGCTATCTGCTCGATCACCATGACGAGGTGTGCGACAAGGATCTGTTGCTTGATATCGGCTGGTTGGGTCGCCCCATCAGCCCCAACTCCCTGAACGTGGCTATCGCCAATATTCGCCGCCACTTCGCTTCATCCCCCCAGACGCTGGATATCAGAAGTACCCCGAAAAAAGGGTATTCCCTGCATCTGAACTGCAAGATGAAGAGCTATTACGGCAAAGCACTGCCAACAGAGAGTGAGCCCTTGCCCGAGCCGATGAGCGAGCCCACGCCTGCAGCGGCTGCGCAGCCACCGTCGACATCACCAAGCTCCGACCACGAGGTCATCAAAGAGCCTGCTGCTGCTCGTTCTTTTGGTGAGCGCGCCAAACTTGCCTTTCTCTGCGGTATCGGGCGGCCAATGCTGGCAAGGGGCCTGATATACGTCAATCTGCTACTGGCTGTGCTGGTGGCGTTTGTCGCCAGCTATCTCCATTTCGAGTGGCTCCATGTGCACTGTACCGACTCGCCGACCGGCGTTGTTTGCCAGATGGAGGCTCGGAGCGACGTGCCTCCAGTCAAACCGGCATCGCTGGTGCTTGTCTCCGGCCACCAGGTTCGCGTGCTTTCCTATAAAGAGCTCGAAAAAACGCTGTAAGGGATCTCTGATGAAACGAACGCTGAAAAATACCTTGCTGCTGTTGCCACTGCTTGTCGTGCTGCTGTTTGTGGTCGGGATGTTTATCAACAGTCTGGGCTGCCATTACGACCTGAAAATGTCGGCCAATGGAGTCAACTATCACGGGGTGTGCCGCTGGGGCAAAATCACCGTGATCGAAGAGGAGGAGGCGACCAGGGAGAAGTGGCGGGTGACCGGTTTTCAACTGACCTTCTTCAACCAGCTTGTTTACCTCATCGACAGTCGTACCCAACTGCACGAATCGGGTAACGATGACTCCTATCTCAATGAGTACAACCTGATCCAGTCGCAATATGCGCTGGTCAACTATGCCTGGGTGCCGCTGACTGAAAACAAGGTGGCGATCTTTCAGCGCGATCCGGTGCATGAGGTTGTGATTGCCCAGCGAGATGGCTGGTTCGATCTCTACCGCTGGTTCTTCCCCCCGGCACCGCTGGTGCCTGTTCAACCACAAAGCGCAGTTGCCGGGCGTCCCGCTAGTTTCTAAATAACTTACACCAAGGGCCGGTGACCTCGCAGTGGCCTGTCTCATCACTGTTTTGCCAGCCCAGCCGATGGTAGAAGGCTACCGCCGCCGTGTTGCGGGTTGCAACCTTGAGCGAGCCGTGCGGCGAATCAGCGAGGCCCCGCTCCAGCAGGGCGCGCCCTATCCCCTGACCGTGCCAGTCGCTTGACACATAGAGGTGATGGACGAAGTTATCGGGCTGCCAGATGGCGATAAAGCCGCAGATATTGCCCCCCTGCTCGGCGACCCACACCTGTTCACCTTTGGTCTGCATCTCGAAATCCTCGAGTTGGAAACGGGCGGGATCAACCCAGTGAAAGGTGTGGCGGCGGCTCTTTAAAAACAGCCGGGCCAGTTGGGGAATGTCGTGTTCTTCCATGAGCCGGATCATGATGCCCTCCCGAGCCAATGTTCATTAAGGCAGCTGCACAGCGGCAGGTTAATCGATGCAAATGACAAGGGTGTGATTAAGCACTGTCCATTGTATTTGCCATGGGGCTATACTGCCGGAGTCCCTTGTATGGATGGCTTGAGGATCGCTGATTTATGGACAATAAACTGATTGAAGGCAACATTTTTGTTCCGGCGCACATAGACGATGTCTGGCACGCCTGGACTACCGAAAGCGGTCTGCGCAGTTTTCTGGCTCCCGAATGTTTGATGGTGGCCGAACCGAATGGTCCTTTCGAGATCTACTTCAGGCCTGATGCCCCGCTGGGTGAACGTGGCAGTGAAGGGTGCCGGGTCATGGCCGTCATGCCCTATGACTTGCTCAGTTTCAGCTGGAATTTCCCGCCCAGCCTGCCCCATATCCGCCAGCAAAAGACCCAGGTTTGCCTGCGCTTTGTGCCGGAAGGGCAGGGCACTCGCCTCTACTTCCTGCAGAGCGGTTGGGCCAATGATCCGGATTGGGATCAGGGTTATGCCTATTTTCGGGAAGAGTGGCTGGAGACCAGCCTGCCACGGCTGCAGTACCGTTTTACCCACGGTCCCATCGACTGGAACAATCCGCCAGACAAGGCGCAGTTGAAGGCGCTGGCCCAGTAATCCCGGATATCAGACATAAAAAAAACCGGCCAAAAGGCCGGTTGAAACAGTTCAGGCTTGTCAGGTGACAAACGTATCCAGCGGATGAGAGTCGCTTTCCACTCCTTGTGAAGCACAACACTCTTGGTTACGTGCGGCTACTTTATGCCATTCACACTGAATCGAGGCTGAACCATGGATGATCCCGCCTCGCCCCCCTCTTCAATCAGATTGTGATCCCCATCGACTGGCGCAAGTAAGCGCCTGCACCGAGCAGCCCCGGCCCTTCATGGGTGATCAGGAACACCGGGATCTCCTTGAGGTAGGACTTGAAGCGCCCCTTGTCTTCAAAGGCGACCCGGAAACCGGAACCGGTAAAGAACTCCTGGAAGCGCGGCACTATGCCACCTGCGATATAGACGCCGCCAAAGGTGCCCATATTGAGGGCCAGATTGCCGGCAAAGCGGCCCATCAGCACGCAGAACAGGCTCAGGGTGCGACGGCAATCGAGGCACACCCCGGCCAGTGCGCGCTCGGTAATGTCTTTGGGGGCAAACGGCTCGGGCTCACGGCCATCGGATTTCACCAGCCCTCGATAGAGATTGACCAGACCCGGGCCGGAGAGGAAACGCTCTGCCGAGACATGGCCCAATTCGCCTCGCATTACTTGCAGTACCGCATCTTCCTCTTCGGTGTTGGCAGCAAAATCCACATGACCACCTTCACCCGGCAGGCTCAGCCACTGCTCACCCGCCTTGACCAGATGGGCGACCCCAAGGCCTGTGCCTGCACCATAGATGGCGATGGGCTTGCCCGCTACCGGCGCGGCGCCGCCAAGCTGGATGCGATCCGATTCAGCCAACACCGGCACCGCCATCGAGACCGCAGTAAAGTCGTTGATCACTTGCAGGCGTGCCAGCCCGAGATTGCTCTGCATCTCGCTGATGGAGAACTCCCAGCTGTGGTTGGTCATGGCAACCCAGTCACCGTTGATGGGGCAGGCGATGGCGATGCAGGCTTCAGCCACCTGAACCTTGTGTTCCTCCAGATAGAGGCGTACCACGGCTTCAAGGGTGGGATGGGCCAGACCTGAGTAGGTCTTTGCCTGAGAGATAGTACCGGTGGCCAGCTCACACAGGGCCAGACGCGCATTGGTGCCGCCGACATCGCCGACCAGCGCATGGGTATGCTGCATAACAACTCCTTCGTTACAGGATGGGGACGACTCTGGTGTCCCGAGATTATTGTTGGATTATGACGGCCCATTCTATCCGAGCTCAGGCTTGCTCACCCGCCGGATCGATACAAACGTGCGCCTGCTCACAGTGTTGTTGCTTTGCAACATTTGTAAGCGCTTTCATGGCAAGGTGACGTTTTGTAACGAAAAGTACGAAATAATTAGAGATGAGTCATACTTTGTATGGCAGGCGTTAGTTGCCATAACCGCTTGTCTTGTATAGTCCTTAGCTTGAATGGAAACTTGCTTAGCCGTAGATTGAGTGCAAAGACACTGAAGCTAAATTACAAAAACGCCTGGTGGTGATGATGAATACCCTTGATAAAATTACGAACAACTTGGAAAGTTTCAGTAAATCAGAACGCAAGGTTGCCGAGGTGATCCTGGCGTCTCCCCAGACCGCCATCCACTCCAGCATCGCCGCTCTGGCCAAGATGGCCGACGTCAGTGAACCGACCGTCAACCGCTTTTGCCGCCGTCTCGATACCAAGGGCTTTCCTGATTTCAAACTCCATCTGGCCCAGAGCCTGGCCAATGGCACCCCTTACGTAAATCGTCATGTGGAAGCGGAAGATGGGCCGGATACCTATACCGCCAAGATCTTCGAATCCACCATGGCCTGTCTGGATGCCGCCAAAAACAGCCTGGATATCTCTGCCATCAACCGCTGCGTCGATATCCTGACCCAGTCCAAGAAGATCAGCTTCTTCGGCCTTGGCGCCTCCTCCGCCGTTGCCCGCGATGCCCAGAACAAATTCTTTCGCTTCAACATTCCGGTAGTGAGCTTTGACGATATCGTCATGATGCGCATGAGCTGCATCAACAGCAGCGAAGGGGATGTGGTGGTGCTGATCTCTCACACCGGCCGCACCAAGGCGTTGGTCGAGATCGCCGCGCTGGCTCGCGAGAACGACGCCACCGTGATCGGCATGACCGCCAAGGACTCCCCGCTTGCCCGCGAGTGCAATCTGGTGCTCTCCATGGATGTGCCGGAAGATACCGATGTCTATATGCCGATGGCATCCCGCATCGCCCAGCTGGCGCTGGTGGATGTGCTGGCGACCGGTTTTACCCTGCGCCGGGGGATGAAATTTCGCGAAAATCTGAAGAAAGTGAAAGAGGGATTGCGCGAATCCCGCTTCGAAACCCCGCACTCTTCCTGAACCGTCGGGGGCTCCGGCCCCCGACTGTCTATGCCACCCGCCTTGGTGTAGAATTGTAATTTAATAACAAAAACCACCCAGATGGTTTGCAAACGGGTGCATCGAGCCATGGGCTTGATGGGGCAGAATCTCAAGTCATATCAACTTCATATTGGAGTCTTTCATGCCTAGACGTACAAAGATTGTAACCACACTCGGTCCGGCTACCGACCGCGAAGGGATCCTCGAAGGGATCATTCGCGCCGGGGCTGACATGGTGCGGATGAACTTCTCTCACGGCACTGCTGAAGACCATATCCTGCGCGCCAATCAGGTGCGTGACATTGCTGCCAAGCTCGGTCGTCACGTTGCCATCATGGGGGATCTGCAAGGCCCGAAAATCCGTGTTTCCACTTTCAAGGATGGCAAAATCTATCTGGCCATCGGTGACAAGTTCATTCTCGACGCGGCACTCGGCAAGGGTGAGGGTTGCCAGGAGCAGGTTGGCATCGATTACAAGAGCCTGCCAGACGATGTGGTTCAGGGCGACATCCTGCTGCTGGACGATGGCCGTGTGCAGCTGAAGGTCGAGCAGGTTGAAGGCACCCGCATTCACACCACGGTGACCGTGGCCGGGCCGCTCTCCAACAACAAGGGCATCAACAAGAAAGGGGGCGGTCTCTCCGCTCCGGCCCTGACCGAGAAAGACAAGGAAGACATCAAGACTGCTGCCCGCATGAATGTGGACTATCTGGCTGTCTCCTTCCCGCGCTGTGGCGATGATCTGCGCTACGCCCGCGAGCTGGCCCGCGAAGCCGGTTCCAATGCCAAGATCGTGGCCAAGGTCGAGCGCGCCGAAACCGTCGCCACCGATGAGGCGATGGAAGACATCATCCTCGGTTCCGATGCGGTGATGGTCGCCCGTGGCGATCTGGGTGTCGAGATCGGTGACCCCGAGCTGGTTGGCGTACAGAAGAAGCTGATCCGCCACTCCCGTCGTCTGAACCGTGTGGTGATCACCGCGACCCAGATGATGGAGTCGATGATCAATGCGCCTCTTCCGACTCGTGCAGAGGTCATGGACGTGGCCAACGCCGTGCTGGATGGTACCGATGCGGTGATGCTCTCCGCCGAGACTGCCGCCGGTCAGTTCCCCATCGAGACCGTGACTTCCATGGCAAGCGTCTGTGTCGGTGCCGAGAAGCACCCGAGCCTGAACGTCTCCAACCACCGCATGAGCTACACCTTCACTTCCGTTGAAGAAGCGGTAGCCATGTCCACCATGTATGCGGCCAACCACCTGGAAGGGGTGAAGGCGATCGTGGCACTGACCGAGTCCGGCACCACCCCGCTGCTGATGTCCCGTATCAGTTCTGGTCTGCCGATCTTCGCTATGTCTCCCCACAACAAGACCCTGGCCTGGACTAACCTCTACCGTGGCGTCACTCCGGTGATGTTTGACGGTGACGAGACCAAACCGGTCTACGAAGTGTGCCGCGACGCGCTGGCCGTGCTCAAGGAGAAGGGGCTGTTGCAGAGCGGTGACATGGTGCTGCTGACTCACGGTGACAAGATGGAAACCGTGGGTAGTACCAACACCTGTAAGGTGATGATGGTCGAATAAGCCCGTCCGGTTTTACTGTGCTTAACAAGGCTGCTCCTCTTTGATGAGCAGCCTTTTTGTTAACCGCTGTCGGGCTGTGGCGGTATAAACAGGACTCAATGATTGCTTAACCGGATTCCCCTTCCGATAATGCGGGAGTGATTTTCAGCGGGTAGCCTGTTGTAGGTGATCGTCTCAGGTAACCCAGACACTCGACAATACGGGAGTGAAAAAATGAACAAGCGTAACTGGTTGCTGGCCTTGTCACTGAGTCTGGCCTTCTCACCCTGTTATGCCGACTGGGCCAAGCTCAAGGCCGCAGCGTCCGATCTGGGAGCGGCAGTGAGCGAGACCAGCAAGGAGGTGTGGCAGGATGTCAGCGATTTCTCCAAGAAGAGCTGGGCCTCCATCTCGGCCTGGGGGGAGGATGCCTTCAATACCGCCGGGGTCTGGACCGACAAGAGCATCGCGACCGGCAAGGAGTGGCTGAAGGCGGCCGACAAGGAGCTCAACGAGATGCTCAACCCCAAGACGGCGAAAGAGGCGAGGATCGCGCTCAATACCATGGCCGACACTGCGCTGATCCGGTTGTTCAACGAGCAGCCATCAGCCAAGTTGTTGTTTGACAAGGCTTATGGCTATGCAGTGTTCGATTCGCGCAAGTTCTCCCTGATGCTGCATACCAATCAGGGGGCCGGGGTGGCAGTCAATCGCAAAACCGGCAAGCACACCTATATGAAGATGTTTGGCGCGGGTCTGGCGGCTGGGATTGGTGGCAAGTTCTATCAGCAGGTGATCCTGTTTGAAGACAAGGCCAGATTCGATGCCTTCGTGACCCAGGGGTGGGAGGCCACTTCCGAAGTGGGCGTGGTGGCCGGCAAGGAGAGCGCCGAGCTGACCGCCAAATACAACGGCGGCATGGCCATCTACCAGATTGGCGAGAAGGGCTTGCTGCTCGATGCCAATATTTCCGGCTCCAAGTACTGGATTGACAAGGACTTGACTGAAACGAGCCGCTAATCCCGCCATTATCGGTTGCTCACTGCACGCCATGCGCTTGTCGTGATCTTGCCAACAGGCCCGCAGTGCGGGCCTGTTTGTTCTCTCGGTGTCAGTGGGCTAAATAGACCTGCTTGCCCTTGAACATGGTCCAGAGCACCTTGGTCTCCTTGAGCTCTTCGCTTGCTACCTGTTCCAGATTGCGATCCAGCAAGATCAGGTCAGCACTCTTGCCCGCGCTGATGGAGCCAATCTCTTTCTCCCGTCCAATTACCTTGGCGGCGTTGAGGGTATAGGCCTGCAAGATGGCCTGACGGCTGATCTGCTCGCTGGCGGGGGGCAGCAAGCCAAGCTCACCTTGGCGGGTGATCGCGGTATACATGGCGAGGAAAGGGTTGGGGCTGGAGACCGGCCAGTCACTGGCACCGGCGATAATGGCGCCGCTTTGCAGCAAGCTGCCTGCTGGATAGAGGCGGGCTAGCAGTGCCGGGGGCACTTTTCCTTCAAGCAACAGGGTGGTCGCCACGTTTTTCCCGGCCCACAACAGTTGCATCGATGCGGCCACATTGAGCGGTTTGAAGCGGGCAATACTGGCCGGGCTCACCACCTCCAGATGGGTGATGCTGTGCAGCAGGCGGTGATCCCGATTGTGGGCCCGGGCATAGGCGATGGCATCGAGGGATTCACGGACGGCCCGATCGCCGATGGCATGAAAGTGAGCGATAAGTTGATGGGCATCCGCGGTGCGGATCAGCTCGTTGAAACGCTGCTTGTCCAGATCGTCCTTGCCGCTGTAACCGGGACGGTTGAGGTAGGGCTCGCTCAACTTGGCGGTCTGGGATGGATACTCGATGACACCATCTTGCAGGATCTTGATCCCCACCAGTTTAACGTCCGGGGCATCTTGAAACTGCTGTTGCAGCGCCAATACGTCATCAATGATGGCGGGTGATGCATGTATCCCCACCAGTGCCAGTGCGGACACATGTCCGGTCAGCTTGCCTTCCCGGGAGAGCATGCTGTACGCCGGCAGCAGGCCGGTATTGCGGCGATCCGGCTCGGCGTTGAAGATGGGGGCGAGGGGGCGAATGTTGCTGATAGGGTCCATCCAGGCGGTAATGCCCACCTGATTGAGTTGTTTGGCGGCGGTCATGATGGCACTGGCAATCTTCTCGTCGCTGACGGGGGGCAGCGCCTTGAGGATGGCATCCCAGCCGCCTTCCGAGGCAAAGCCATTGAGCATGCCGGATGGGGTGAGGCCAAAATTGCCTTTCAGCGGAGCATAACGACCGGCAAGGGTGTCGGCATCAATGCCAGCCTTGCGCAGCATGGCCTGATTGGCCCAACCGGTGTGGGCATCCGAACCGGCAAGCACTACTGGGATCTGCCGGTATTGCGGGCCATTGAACACCTGATCGAGCAGGGGAAGCTGATGCCAGTAGTCGAGGGAGACATTGCTGTATAGCTCTACATCGCCCAGTGTCAGGCGGGGATCATCCTTGCTGCGGGTCAGAAATTGCTGCACCTGCTCAACCTCATTCAACGCATCGGGAAAGTTAACCGTCATCCCCTGAAAACCGGCAAATGCCGCATGAACATGGCTGTCGATGAGGCCTGGCATCAGGTACTTTCCTTTCAGATCAAGACGCTTGGCATGGTTGCCTAGACGGGCGCTGACCTCCTGATAGCTGCCGACTGCCACTATCTTTTTACCTTCAATGCCGACCGCTTCCGGGTGAGGGTTCGCCGGATCACCACTGTAGATGGTGCCGCCAAAGATCAGTGTCTGGCTCTGTGACTGGGCATTGGCGGCAGCGGGAAGTGTCACCAGCAGGCTGGCGAGAAACAGCGTTTTGATATTCATGGGCATGACTCCGTCGCTTCGGTGCCCGAAGGCACCGAAGTGGGTAAATGGAAATGAGGTATCGGCTTATCGGTTGATCAGCGGGATACAGATATCAAACACGTAGTGCCCCCGGTCGGGATCCGTGCCTGCGTGGTATTGCTCGTAACACGGGCGATCGTCGCAGTTCAGCCCTTGGCCCACTACCCAGCGAAACGCCGTCTCCCAGCAGGCAACCAGTTGATCGCCACGAGCGATAAACTGACAAACCGCATAGGGTCCCGCGGCGATGGTCTGGGTGGTCAACTGGCGCCCAGCGGGGATCTCTGGCCCCAGCTCGATGCAGACGTCAGTACGGCAACGGGTCTCATCGGTGATATCGGGGATATCCCAATAGAGACTCAGGGTACCCGCCGGTGTCATCGCCTCGTCTGAGGCGAACAGCGCGAGCAAATCCCGATGAGCTTGCTCGCAGGTCTCTTTGCCATAGGGGCCCAGGCGGCGCATGTACGCCACGCGCCGGGCGGGCATCTGCCTGACGCTAGCCCCCTGCAACAGACCCGGGTGTTCGGTGACCGGGTGCATGACCAGGCCATCATAGGTGTCAAAGGGAAGGGGATCGTTTCCAATCTTGCTTTTCCAGTTTCCCCCCTGCTGCTGGCGGTATTCCGAGGGGCTCATGGCGAAGTGCAGGCGAAAGGCTTTGGCGAAATTCTGCGAGCTGGAGAACCCGGTGGCCAGTGCGAGGGTGGTGATGTCGCTTTGGGGGGAGGCGAGCAAGCGACGGGCAGCGCGTTCCATACGCAGGCGCCGGGTAAATCCGGCAATGGTTTCGCCGACCATCGTCTTGAAAATACGGTGGAAGTGGAAGGTGGAGATGGCTGCCGCCGCTGCGACTTCATCCAGGCCCGGATTGTCATCCAGATGGTGGCTGATGTAGTCCATCGCCTTGAACACGGGTTTGCGATAATCCAGAGCGGACTCCTTGCCAGCCAGCAAAAGTGGGCGTCAGAGTCGGATTTAATCAGAGCCACCTGCCGTTGTCGAACCCGTCCGGCCTGGTCAGTCCACTCATCCGCATCGCGCTTTTAACGCATTGGCACTCTAATTGCTTGTTGCATGCCAGCGTCAATGATTTGTCTGGGGATGGAAAATGGAAATTAGTGCAAGCAGCCTGATGCAAGAGATGCAGGCGCTCAAGATCGAAGCAGGCGCAACGCCGCTGGCACAACCCGGTCGTCAGGTAACCTCCGACTTTGGTCAGCTGCTGCAACAGGCGCTTGGCAACGTCAACGAGCTGCAAGGGGCCGCCAATGACCTGCGTACCCGTTTCGATATGGGCGACAAGTCGGTGGATCTGGCCGAGGTGATGATCGCGGGCCAAAAATCGTCTATCGCCTTTGAAGCCACGGTACAGGTGCGCAACAAGATGGTCGATGCCTACAAGACCATCATGAACATGCCGGTATAAGCGACGCCAATAAACCATGACGACTGAACATCATGAACATGTCAGCAATAAGGACATAAATCGTGGCTACTGACCAAAACGGCGATCTGCTGATAAACGATGAGGGCACCGCCGCCCTCGATGAAAATGAGCAGAAGAGTTCGGCGCTGGGCTTCCTGTCCAACACCGATGTGCTGCGGCAAATCACCCTGATCCTGGGGCTTGCCATCTGTCTGGCCATTGCGGTGTTTATCCTGCTGTGGGGCAAGGAGCCGGACATGCGTCCCCTCGGCACCTATACCACTCAGGAGCTGGTGAAGACTCTCGATTTCCTCGATCAGCAGAAGATCCCCTATGAGGTGGATGGCAAGAGCGTGCTGGTCAACGCCGAAAGCTACCCCACTATCCAGCTGGCCTTGACCCGTGCCGGTCTTGCCAATGCCACCGATAGCAACATCGGTGGTGAAGATATCCTGCTGAAAGATTCCAGTTTCGGCGTCAGCCAGCGGATGGAGAGTGAACGTCTGAAGCTGAGCCGCGAGCGCCAGCTGGCGAGCGCCATCGAGCAGTTCCAGAATGTGGCCAAGGCCCAGGTGCTGCTGGCTATCCCGAAAGACAACGTGTTTGCCCGCAACGAACGCAAACCCAGTGCCACCGTGGTGCTCAACCTGAAAGGAGCGGCGCTGGGGCAGGGGGAGGTGGACTCCATTGTCGATATGGTTGCCTCTGCCGTGCACGGTCTCGAGCCGACCCGCGTCACCGTCACCGACCAGAATGGCCGCCTGCTCAACTCCGGCTCGCAAGACCCGATCTCGGCCCAGACTCGCAAAGAGTTTGCCATGCAGCAGAAGCAGGAGCTGGAGTACAAACAAAAAATTGACGCCATCCTGATCCCGGTGCTGGGGGCCGACAACTATACGGCGGAAGTGGATCTCTCTCTCGACTTCTCCCAGCAGGAGCAGACCCGCAAGACTTACAACCCTGACTTGCCTGCTGTGCGCTCCGAGATGACCATGGAAGAGAACAGCGCCAGCGGCAGCAACGGTGGTGTGCCTGGTGCACTCTCCAACCAGCCCCCTGCCGCCTCCAATATTCCCGAGGAGGCGACCGGTGGTGATGGTGGCAGCGCTGCCGCTTCGGGCCGCTCCCGCAAAGAGGCGACCCGCAACTTCGAACTGGATACCACCGTCAGCCATACCCGTCGCCAGATGGGAGGCATTCGCCGCATGACCGTCTCGGTTGCCGTGGATTACAAAGCGGTACCCGGTGCCGATGGGGCCGTGACCCGTGAGGCGCGTACCCAGGCAGAACTCGATACATTGCGCCGTTTGCTGAGCGGTGGCCTTGGCTTTGATGTGACCCGTGGTGATACCCTTGAGGTGGTCGCGATTCCGTTCAATCGCCCAGAGCTGGATACCGTGGCCGAGGTGCCGCTCTACGATCAGCCCTGGTTCTGGCGTGCGGTGCGGATTGCCGCCTCGGTACTGGTGATCATCGTCTTGATCGTCACCGTTGTTCGCCCCATGCTCAAGCGATTGCTCTACCCGGATGCCAAACCGGAAGGGGAAGTGGATTTCGACAACCACACCGTACTGGGTGGCGACGACGAGTTGAGCCTGCTGTCAGCACAAGTCGAGAACGATCAGGTATTTGGTGTACGCGATGGCCAGCTGAAACTGCCGGATCTGCACCGTGACGAAGACTTGCTCAAGGCGGTACGTGCGCTGGTGGCGAACGAGCCGGATCTGGCCGCTCAGGTCATTAAAGAATGGGTAACGAACAAAGATGCCTGAAGAAAAGAAGAGTCAAGTCACCGGCAATGACATCACCGACAGTCAGCGCCAAATCCTCGACCAGATGTCGGGGATGGAGATGGCTGCGGTGCTGATGCTGAGCCTCAATGAAGAGGATGCCGCCCAGATCTTCCGTCATCTCGAGCCCAAGCAGGTGCAGCGGCTCGGTATGTCGATGGCCTCCATGTCCGACTTCAGTCACGATCGGGTGGCGGCGGTGCACCGTCAATTCATCGACGATATCCAGAAGTACACCAACATCGGTATCGGCAGCGAAGACTTCGTGCGCAAGGCGTTGGTGGCGGCCCTTGGCGAGGACAAGGCGAGCAATCTGGTGGACCAGATCATTCTCGGTTCCGGCGCCCGCGGCCTCGATTCGCTCAAGTGGATGGATGCCCGTCAGGTGGCCAGCATCATCCAGAACGAACACCCGCAGATCCAGACTATCGTGCTCTCCTATCTGGAGCCGGAGCAATCCGCCGAGATCCTGAGCCAGTTCCCGGAGCAGGTGCGCCTCGATCTGGTGATGCGTATCGCCAACCTCGAAGAGGTACAACCGGCGGCATTGCAAGAGCTGAACGACATCATGGAGAAACAGTTCGCCGGTGCGGCCGGTGCCCAGGCAGCCAAGATGGGCGGCCTGAAGGCTGCCGCCAACATCATGAACTATCTGGATACCAATATCGAAGGCCAGTTGATGGACTCCATCCGCGAGTCGGACGAAGAGATGAGCCAGCAGATCCAGGATTTGATGTTCGTGTTCGAAAACCTAATCGATGTGGACGATCGCGGCATCCAGACCATGCTGCGGGAAGTGCCTGGGGATCTGCTGCAACGCGCCCTCAAGGGCTCCGACGATCAGATGCGCGAGAAGATCTTCAAGAACATGTCCAAACGGGCGGCCGAAATGCTGGCAGACGATCTGGAGGCCATGGGGCCGATCCGGGTCTCCGAAGTGGAAGCGGCCCAGAAAGAGATCCTCTCCATCGCCCGTCGTCTGGCGGATGCTGGCGAAATCATGCTGGGTGCCGGTGGCGGCGAGGAGTTCCTCTAAGCCATGGCCCATAAACCGAATTGCGATGCCAAACCCGCATCAGGCAGTGGTGAGGAGCCGCGCAAAGCATGAACAACAAACTGCGTGGGTATGTGCGCCCCGAGGGCGATGATGCCCGGGTTGAGACCTGGGGCTGGCCCGAGATGGAGGTCGAGGTAGAGGCGGGGGCGCC
The DNA here is from genome assembly GCF_027705925.1 of Aeromonas sp. Y289-2. NCBI lineage: Bacteria > Pseudomonadati > Pseudomonadota > Gammaproteobacteria > Aeromonadales > Aeromonadaceae > Aeromonas > Aeromonas sp. Y289-2. The sequence goes on along the minus strand of NZ_JAPDCH010000001.1, from coordinate 941,394 downwards.
TACCAATGCTCTTGGCCTGGCCCCTGACTGGTATCAGCAGGAAGAGGAGGTGGTGGAACCGGAGCCCGAACAGGAGCCGACCCCCAGCATCACCGCCGAAGAGCTTGAAGCGATCCGTCAAGCCGCCTGGGAAGAGGGGATGGCCGAGGGACGCGAGTCCGGTTATGCCAAGGGGATGGAAGAGGGCAAGCTGGAAGGATTGCAACAGGGTCATTCTGCCGGTCTCGAACAGGGGCGCGAGGAGGGGCTGGCCATGGGCCGCGAGCTGGTGGAGCAGGAGATCGCCCACTGGCAGGGGCTCGCCGCCCGCCTAGCCAATCCGCTTAACGAGCTGGATCTGGCGGTGGAGCAGCAGTTGGTCTCGCTGGTGATGCAACTGGCCCGCGCGCTTATTCGTCACGAAGCGGAGACCTCCCCCCGCATTTTGCTGGAGGCGCTCAAAGAGGGGCTTGCCTTGCTGCCTGCCGCCGAACAGGGGGTGACTCTGATGTTGCATCCCGACGATATCGCGCGAATCGAGCAGGCATTTGGCGCCGACGAGTGCGCCAGGCGCCAGTGGCGATTGCAGAGCGATCCCACCCTCTCCCCCGGCGATCTGCAACTGGCGACCGAGCTCTCCAGCATCGATTTGACCCTCTCCGTGCGCATCGATCAGTTGCTGCGCAACTTCTTGCGGGACAATGCGTCGCAGAAACCGGCTTCGCCGGACTCACGCCCATAACCGATGCCGGACGTTGCCGTCCGGCTGCACTTTTTAGCTCTCAGGAGGCCAGATGAGCGGCTCGCTACTGAACCGGTTGCAAGGGTACAAGGTACGCGACAGCGCCCCCAAACCGCCGGTCGCCGGCAAATTGACCCGGGTGGTGGGGCTGACCCTCGAAGCCATTGGCTGCCGCGCCGCCATCGGTGCTCTCTGCCGCATCGATACCCTTGATGGGACGCTGGAGGCTGAAGTGGTCGGTTTTTCTGGCGATCGCCTCTATCTGATGCCGAGCGAGCAGCTCAAGGGGGTGATCCCCGGTGCCCGGGTGGTGCCCATCACCGAAGAGCACGGCATTCCGGTTGGGATGAACCTGCTTGGTCGGGTCATCGACGGCATCGGCCAGCCACTCGATGGGCTCGGCCCCATTCTCTCCTCCCAGACCGTGCAGTTTGCCCAGCACCGCATCAACCCGCTCTCTCGCCGCCCGATCCATCAGCCGATGGACGTGGGGGTGCGCGCCATCAACGCCGTGCTGACGGTGGGGCAGGGCCAGCGGATGGGGCTGTTTGCCGGTTCCGGTGTCGGTAAATCGGTGCTGCTTGGCATGATGACTCGCGGCTCGGTGGCGGATGTGGTGGTGGTCGGCCTCATCGGTGAACGGGGCCGGGAAGTTAAAGAGTTTATCGAAGACATTCTGGGAGAGGAGGGGAGAGCCCGCTCCGTGGTGGTGGCGGCTCCCGCCGACGCCTCGCCACTGATGCGGCTCAAGGGGTGTGAAACGGCGCTGGCCATCGCCGAGTATTTTCGCGATCAGGGGCTTAATGTGCTGCTCTTGATGGATTCGCTGACCCGTTATGCCCAGGCCCAGCGTGAAATCGCGCTGGCGGTGGGCGAGCCGCCAGCGACCAAGGGTTATCCACCGTCGGTATTTGCCAAATTACCGGCGCTGGTGGAGCGGGCGGGTAACGGCAGTGACGGCCAGGGCTCCATCACCGCCTTCTTCACCGTCTTGACCGAGGGGGATGACCTGCAAGATCCCATTGCCGATGCGGCGCGGGCGATCCTCGATGGCCACATAGTGTTGTCGCGCGAGCTGGCCGATGCGGGCCACTATCCGGCTATCGATATCGAGAAGTCCATCAGCCGGGTTATGCCCATGGTGACCTCGCCGGAACATATGGATTTGGCGCGCACTCTCAAGCAGTTCTACTCCCTCTATCAGCAGAACCGGGATCTCATCACCATCGGCGCCTACAGTCAGGGTTCCGATCCGCGCATTGACCGCGCCATCATTCAAAAACCCTATCTGGATCAGTTCTTGCAGCAGGGGATGCGCGAGGTCATTCACTATGATGATGGCCTGCAAGCCTTGCAGATGGTGGCGATGCCATTGATGCGCTGATGATGGTCGGTAACAGAGAGGTCGACGATGAGTAAAGGGTTGGTATTGTTGGCCGATCGGCTGGTGGAGGCGGAGCAGCAGTGTGCGCTGGCGCTGGTGAAGGCGCAGCAGGATCTCAAGCTGTTCATGGATCAGCAAAATGCCCTCAACCAGTACCGCCAGATCTATCACCAGCAGTGGACCGATCGCGGCCTGCAGGGGATTTCGCCCCAGCAAAATACCCAGTATCACGCCTTTATCAACAAGCTCGAACAGGCAGCGACTCAGCAGTACGAAGGGGTGTTGCAGGTGCGTCAGGCGCTGGAACAGCGCCGTGAAGAGTGGCTGGCGGCCCAGCAGCGGCGCAAGGCGGTAGAGCTGTTACTGGAGAAGCAAGCGAGCCGCGAGCAGCAGAAAGCCCAGCGTCAGGAGCAGAAGATGCTGGATGAGTACGCCATGTTGCGACGTTTTCATCAATCTGGCCTGTAACTTGCTTTGATATGGACATTGTCGGCGGCCATCTCTTTGGGGGCCACCAGAATTCAGGGATCCCATCATGATGCAGACACTGTTGACACAAACGCCTTCGGCTCCGGCCAACGGGTTGGACAAAGCGCCTCTGAGCGGTTCCGTCGAGAGCAAAAGTATCGATGGGGGAACCGGTAGCGACAGCAAGGGTGATTTCGCCACCCTGATTGCCAAGGCCCGGAACAGCGAACAGGGCGCCGCCGAGGCCACTCAGGGCGGTAACCATGTCCGATCAGCCAAATCTTTGGCGACCGAAAGTGCCTCTCCCAAAGAGGAGACCGGCAAGGAGCAGGATCCTGACGCCGACAACAAGGTGGAGGAGGTCCCTGCCACCGACTTTCTACTACGCCTGCAAGACTCCCTCAAGCTCGATACCTCGCTAGTGACACCCCAGCTGGCGGTGGCGGCCCAACAGAGCGCCACTGCGGTAGACGGCAATCCGTTGCCGCAAGAGGGTGAGCTGGAGGGGATTGCGCTTGATGACGGCGAGCAGACCCCTGCCGCTGCCAGAATTGCCAGCCAGCTTGCCGGTCAGAACGGAGCGCAGTCGCCGCTGGCGACGACCGCCAATTCGACTTCAGAAACCACCGTATCGTCTTCAGCGGCGCGAGTGGTGGCGCAGGGCGATGCCTCTGCTGCCGTTCTCTCCTCTGAAGGTGAAGATGCAGCCACTACTACGGATAGGCAGTCCGGGGAGAAAGCCTCTGCCAAGGGAGAAACCCTCGGAGCAGATGGCAAGCACTCCAAGCCTCTCACGGGGGCCGAGCGGATGGCTCAGCTGGCCAAGGTGCTGCCGGTCGATGAGTCGGCAAACACTGCCAAATCCGCGGAGTCTCTCGCTGCAAAAGAGGCTGGCGACAGCAAATCCGATCTCGCTGCCAGCAATGCTTTGACTAACAAGGGGCAGGCGACGCAAGCCGCGACTCAGGGGGCTGCGCTCAAGGCCTTCAGCGAGGGGCTCAAGCAGCCTGAGGCGGGCGCTGCAACCACTTCAGCAACTGCGGATGGAAGTGGGGTAGCTGGCAAGGGGGCAGAAAAGAGTGCCGCCGAGGGTAGCCAGCAGTCAGCCACTGCCGCCAATCAAGGTTCGGCGCCCGTGACGACGGCGCAAAGTGCCGCAGAAAGTGCCGCAGCTCAGGGCAGCGTGACGGCAAATGCGACGGCTCAGAGCGATAGCGCTGCCGCCCCCGGGATGTTGGCGCCGCAGCAGGTGTTGGCACAGGCCGAATCTCAGGGGCCGCAAGCGCCGTTGTCGACCATTTCAGCCGGCATCAAGCAGATGGAAGTGACCGGCACCGACGAGGTGCGCAAAGCGGTTTCGCTTGAGGTAAAACCGAAGGCCGGTGAGGCGGAGAAGAGACTGGTTGCGACGACATCTAGCGGCGAGAGCAGCCCGAGCCAGACCGTTCAGCATGGCCAGAACAGCCAGACTCAGCCACAGGTGGCCGATAGCCGGGCGCCCGCCGCTGAGACGACGTTGCGCCGTGAGCCGCAGAATTTACCCCATTTGAAACTGGCCAGTCAGGAAGCGCCTGCCGAATTGCACCAGAAGGTCAATGTGATGCTGGCCGAAAAACTGCAACAGGCGGAAATTCAGCTCGACCCCCTCGGCCTTGGCAAGATGAAGATCCAGATCCAGATGGGAGCCGACAGCCAGGCCAACGTTCATTTTGTGGTACAACATGGACAGACCCGCGAGATGCTGGAGCAGGCAATGCCCCGGCTGCGTGACATGCTGGCAGGGCAGGGGATCCAGCTTGGTCAGACGCAGGTGCAGCAGCAGTCGCAACAACAGCAGCAACAGGGCCAGCCCACCTTTAATGGGCAGGGTCAGCAGGGTCAGAGTAGTGGTCAGCCGCGGTCCGGTAACGGGCTGGTTGAAGGGGAACTCACCACTTCCAACCCCAGTTTGCTGGTGGAATCGACAAACGGTTCCGGAATTGATTTCTATGCTTGATGCAATCCCGAGTAAGTTTATGATATCGAACAAGTTTGAGACTAGGGTGGACAAGGGATGGCTGACGATAACGAGTTGACGCTAAAAGACCCGGCTGCGGGCAAGAAAAAGAAGCTGATCATTATCATTGCCCTGGCGGTTATTTTGCTGGGCGGAGGTGGTGTTGGCGCCTTCCTGATGCTCTCCGGCTCCGATAAACCGCCTGCTGAAGCGGCGGAAGGTGCCGAGGCCACACCCAAGGAGGAAGCGCCTAAACCTTCCCTCTATGTCGGTATGCCGCGCCCCTTTGTCTTCAACGTCGCAGGTGCCCAGCGAGATCGACTGGTGCAGATCAAGATCCAGCTGATGGTGCGCGGTACCGCCGACGAGATGCTGGCCAAGCAGAATATCCCCCTGATTGAAGGCACCTTGCTGCGGGTATTCAGCGCAGCCAGTGCCGAACAGCTGATGACCTTTGAAGGCAAGGAGAAGCTGCGCAAGGATTCACTGGAAGAGTGCCGTCGGGTGCTCAAGGACCTAGTCTCTTCCCCCGTTATCGAACAAGTGCTGTTTACCGGCTTTGTAATGCAATAGGTGAAGCGTGAGCGATCTGTTAAGTCAGGACGAAATTGATGCCCTCTTGCACGGTGTCGATGATGTCGAAGAGGAAGAGATAGGCGGCGCTGGAGACCCCGGCGTAGCCCAATTTGACTTCTCCTCCCAGGACCGCATCGTCCGTGGTCGCATGCCGACGCTGGAGCTGGTGAATGAACGTTTCGCCCGCCATATGCGGATCAGTCTGTTCAACATGATGCGTCGTACCGCCGAGGTCTCGATCAACGGGGTGCAGATGCTCAAGTTTGGCGAGTATGTTCATACCCTGTTTGTGCCGACCAGTCTCAACATGGTGCGGTTCCGCCCGCTCAAGGGGACGGCGCTCATCACCATGGAGGCTCGACTGGTCTTCATTCTGGTAGAGAACTTCTTCGGTGGCGATGGCCGTTATCACGCCAAGATTGAAGGGCGCGAGTTCACGCCGACCGAACGGCGCATTATCCAGATGCTGCTCAAACTGGTGTTTGAGGATTACAAGGATGCCTGGGCGCCGGTGATGGACGTGGGGTTCGAGTATCTCGACTCCGAAGTGAACCCTGCGATGGCCAACATCGTCAGCCCGACCGAGGTGATCGTGGTCAGCTCGTTCCACATCGAGCTCGATGGTGGCGGCGGCGACTTCCACGTGGCGATGCCCTACTCCATGCTGGAGCCGATCCGCGAGCTGCTGGATGCCGGTGTGCAGAGTGACAAGGGGGATACCGACGTACGCTGGAGCAAGGCGCTGCGTGACGAGATCATGGACGTCAAGGTGGAGCTGCGGGCCAAGCTGCTGGAGACCGAACTCACTTTGCGTGAGCTGATGGAGCTGCGACCCGGCGATATCATTCCGGTCGATATGCCGGAAAATCTGCTGGTTTTTGTGGAGGACTTGCCCACTTTCCACGCCAAGATGGGCCGCACCAAGGATAATGTGGCGCTCAAGATCACCGACAAGCTCAAACGTCCGGAAGGGGTCAAGACGGAGATGCATCTGGTGACCCGGGGCGGGGTACGAATTGATGGCGAGGCCGAGCTGGAAGAGCTCGAGCGCAGTATCGAAGATCAACAGCGATAATTGACGGTTTATTACGGTAAACGGTCACGAAGTAGCATAAGGAAACAAGATGAGCGGAACTGAGGAAGAGGATCTGATGGCTGATGCCTGGGCTGCGGCTCTGGAGGAGCAGGTGACGGCGGAAGCCAAGCCAGCCCCGCTGGAAGAGTTGAAAGATGATGCCCCCATCAGTGCCGAGGAGCGTCGCAAGCTCGACACCATTCTCGATATTCCGGTCACTATCGCCATGGAGGTGGGCCGCAGCCAGATCAGCATCCGCAACCTGTTGCAGTTGAACCAGGGCTCGGTGGTGGAGCTGGATCGGGTTGCAGGCGAGCCGCTGGACGTATTGGTCAACGGTACCCTGATCGCTCACGGCGAGGTGGTGGTGGTGAACGACAAGTTCGGTATCCGCCTGACTGACGTCATCAGCCAGATTGAACGGATCAAGAAGCTCAAATGATGCGCCTCCTGTTGTTATTGCTGCCTGTTCCGGCCTTTGCCGAGACAGCGGCATCTGCCAACGTGCCTAGTCTGAGCTCCTGGTTGCTCTCCAGTCTGATGGTGATTGGTCTCATTCTGGTGCTGGGCTTTCTGCTCAAGAAGAGCAAGCTGGCGACCGCCATGGGGGGCGGCCAGATGCGGGTCATCGCCTCGTTGCCGGTGGGTTACAAAGAGAAGCTGCTGGTGGTCAAGGTGGGCGAACAGCAACTGCTGGTCGGCGTAACACCGCAGCAGGTCAACTTTCTCTACCGGCTGGAGGAGCCGCTGGACGAAAACCAGCCGCAGGCGTTTTCCCAGCAGCTTGGCAAATTGATGGGCAAGCATGAAAAAAGCTAACGGCTTATGGCTGAAAACGGGGCTGCTGGTCAGCCTGCTGATACCACTGTTTTGCTCCTGGCCTGCGCTGGCACAGGACGCCATGTCGGCGGTGACCGTCAAGACCATGGGGGATGGCTCTCAGGAGTACAGCCTGACCCTGCAAGTACTGGCGCTGATGACCGCGCTCTCCTTCTTGCCGGCCATGGTGATCATGATGACCTCGTTTACCCGCATCATTGTGGTGTTGGGTATCTTGCGCCAGGCGATCGGTCTGCAACAGAGTCCCTCCAACCAGGTGTTGATCGGCATCGCCCTGTTCATGTCGTTCTTCATCATGTCGCCGGTGCTGGATCGCATCAATGATGAGGCGTTGCAGCCCTATCTGGCCGAGACCATTCAGGCAAAGGAGGCGCTGGAGCGGGCCGAGTTGCCCATCCATCAGTTCATGCTGGCCCAGACCCGGATCAAGGATCTCAACACCTTTATGGAGATCGCCAACGTGCAGGTGGAGAAACCTGCCGATGTGCCGCTACGGGTGCTGATCCCGGCGTTTGTCACCAGCGAGCTGAAAACCGCCTTCCAGATTGGTTTTATGCTGTTCTTGCCATTTCTGGTCATCGATCTGGTGGTCGCCAGTATTCTGATGGCGATGGGGATGATGATGCTCTCGCCGATGATCGTCTCGCTGCCCTTCAAGTTGATGCTGTTCGTGATGGTGGATGGCTGGAATCTCATTCTGGGGTCGTTGGCCAACAGTTTCGGACTGGGTGCCGGTTAGCCGGTCGAGCGCAAGGAGCCCGAACATGAGTCCTGAAACCTTTGTCGACGTCTTTCGCGAGGCGCTCTGGCTGGTCAATATCATGGTCAGCGCCGTGATCCTGCCCAGCCTCGCTATCGGGCTGGTGGTAGCCATTTTTCAGGCGGCCACCTCCATCAACGAACAGACCCTGAGCTTTCTGCCCCGTCTTATCGTGACCCTGCTGGCCCTGGGAATTGGTGCTCACTGGGGAATGCAGAGTCTGATGGACTTCTTCATACTGATGGTCAATCAAATTCCCGAGGTGGTGGGATGACCTACACAACCGCTCTGATCATGGAGTGGTTGTCTTCCATCCTCTGGCCGCTGGCGCGGGTGAGCAGCCTGCTGATGGTGATGGCGGTGTTCGGCAGCCGCCTTGCTCCTGCGCGGGTACGGATGGGGCTGGCTTTGGCCATCACCTTTCTGATTGCCCCGCTGCTTCCGAAAATGCCCCCCATTGAACTCTTCTCGGTCGGCAGCTTTCTGGTATTGGGCCAGCAGCTGCTCATCGGTATTGCCCTCGGCCTGATGACCCAGTTTCTGATGGAGAGCTTCGTGATGGCCGGTCAGGTCATCGCCATGCAAACCAGCCTCGGCTTTGCCACCCTGGTGGATCCGATGAATGGCCAGTCGGCCCCCGTGGTGGGTCAGTTTTATCTGATGCTGGCGACCCTGGTGTTTCTGGCGCTGGATGGTCATCTGGTGATGCTGAGGCTGGTCATTCTTAGTTTCGAGACACTGCCTGTCTCCGAGCACGGCCTCTCGGTTTCATCCATGAAAACCCTGAGTGCGTTTCTGGGTGTGATGTATCAGGCTGCTTTGGTGATGTCGCTTTCAGCCATCGTCGCCTTGCTCTTAATCAACTTCGCCTTTGGTGTCATGACCCGGGCGGCGCCGCAACTCAACATTTTCAGTATCGGTTTTGCGGTCAGCATGATGTCGGGTCTGCTCATCCTCTGGCTCACTATCGGCGGGTTCCTCGGCCACTTCGACATCATGTGGGAGCGGGTGCAGGAGGTCAGCTGCGAGCTGATCAACACCCAGTGCTTCGGGGGCGCTCATGGCTGATACCGACCAGGAACGTACTGAACAACCCACGGGCAAACGACTGCAACAGGCCCGTGAAAAAGGGCAGATTGCACGTTCAAAAGAGTTGGGAACCGCCAGCGTGTTGCTCTCGGCGGTCTTTGGCCTGTTGATGCTCAAGGGCTCGCTGGCGACTGCCATGATCAAGGTAGTCACCATGGGCTTTACCCTGGACAGGGAGCAGGCTTTCGATCCCAATGCCATGATCGCTATGGTGCCGGCGCTGCTGGGGGAACTGGTCCTTCCGCTGGGACTCTTGTTTGCGCTGGTGGCGATTGCCGCTTTTATCGGCAACACCCTGATGGGGGGGATGAACTTCTCCACCGAAGCCATGATGCCCAAGATGAGCAAGCTGAGCCCGCTCAGCGGCCTCAAGCGAATGTTCGGGGTGCAGTCGCTGATTGAGCTGGTCAAATCCATCGCCAAGGTGGTGTTCATCACCCTGTTTGCCTGGTGGATGTTATCAAGTCAGTTTAATCACCTGCTCAACCTATCCATGGAGGGTTTCCCCGGCGGTATTATCGATGCGCTGGAGTTGTTTCTCTGGATGTTGATCATCCTCTGCTGCGCCCTGCTCCCCATCGTGGCCATCGATGTGCCGTTCCAGCAGTGGAACCACATGCGTCAGCTCAAGATGACCAAACAGGAGGTCAAGGACGAGTTCAAGGACAGCGAAGGCAAGCCCGAGGTAAAGGGCAAGATCCGTCAGTTGCAGATGCAGATGGCGATGCGCCGGATGATGGGGGATGTACCCAAGGCCGATGTGGTGATCACCAACCCGACCCACTACTCGGTAGCGCTCAAGTATGATGCGGGAAAACCCGGTGCCGCGCCCAAGGTCGTGGCCAAGGGCACCGATGAAATTGCAATGAAGATCAGGGAGATCGCCAGAGAGTACGAGATCCCCATCATGCCGTCACCGGCTTTGACCCGGGCTATTTACCACTCAACCGAGCTGGGCCACGAGATCCCGGAAGGGCTGTTTGCGGCGGTTGCCCAGGTGCTCGCCTATGTCTTCCAGCTCAAGAAATTCCGCCGCGGTCAGGGGCGCCGTCCCCAGCCGCTGGCTAAAGATCTCCCCATTCCGACCGAATATCGCAAATGACAAAGTTCTGACGTAGTCAAAATAAATCCATTGCATTTCAATGTCTTGTATTGTTGGCTTGATGTTTGCTTTAATCTGGCACCAGCAGGTTGAAATTGAGAAGCGCGATGGAATTCAAGGCAGTATTGGGCCAGTTCAAAGAGTACCGGGGAGTATTGGGCAAAGGCCTTGGTACCCCTCTACTGGTATTGGCCGCGCTCGGCATGGTGGTGTTACCCATCCCGCCGCTGATGCTGGACGTGCTCTTCTCCTTTAACATTGCCCTCTCCATCGTGGTGCTGCTGGTATCCGTCTATACCCGCCGCCCCCTCGAATTTGCTGCCTTCCCGACCGTACTGCTGCTCGCTACCTTGCTGCGGTTGGCGTTGAACGTCGCCTCGACCCGGGTGGTGTTACTGGAAGGTCATAATGGCAGTGCGGCGGCCGGCCATGTGATCGAGGCGTTTGGTAACGTTGTGATCGGCGGCAACTATGCGGTCGGCATCATCGTTTTCACCATCCTGATGATCATCAACTTTGTGGTCATTACCAAGGGTGCCGGGCGGATCGCAGAAGTGAGTGCCCGTTTTACCCTTGATGCGATGCCGGGCAAACAGATGGCCATCGATGCCGATTTGAACGCCGGTCTCATCAATCAGGAAGAGGCTAAGAAGCGTCGTCAGGATGTAACCCAGGAAGCCGACTTCTACGGCTCCATGGATGGTGCCTCCAAGTTTGTCAAAGGGGATGCCATTGCGGGCATCATGATCCTCTTTATCAACATCATCGGCGGCTTCATCATCGGGATGATGCAGCACCAGCTGACCTTCAGCGAATCGGCCGAGATCTATACCCTGTTGGCCATCGGTGACGGTCTGGTGGCGCAGATCCCCTCCCTGCTGCTCTCCATCGCCGCCGCCATCATAGTGACCCGTCAGAATACCGATCAGGACATGGGAACTGCGGTGCTAGGTCAACTGTTTGACAATCCAAAGGCGCTGATCATCTCGGCCGGGATTCTGCTGATGATGGGACTGGTGCCGGGGATGCCGCATTTCGCCTTCCTGAGTCTGGGGGCTCTCGCCGCTGCCGGCGCTTGGTGGTTGCTGCGCCGCGAGAAGCTGGCAGCCGCCAAAGCGGCCAAAGGCGAGCTGCTGCCTGCCACAGCCGAACAACCTCATGAGCAGAAAGAGCTGAGCTGGGACGATGTGATGCCGGTGGACATCATCGGGCTGGAAGTGGGTTATCAGCTGATCCCGCTGGTGGATCGCAATCAGGGTGGCGAACTGCTCAACCGGATCAAAGGGGTGCGCAAGAAACTCTCGCAAGAGCTGGGCTTTCTGGTCCCGGCCGTCCACATTCGCGACAACCTGGATCTGGCGCCAAACCAATACCGCATCACCTTGATGGGGGTCAGTACCGGCGAGGCCAATGTCTACCATGATAAGGAGATGGCCATCAATCCGGGGCAGGTGTTCGGCCAGATCCAGGGGATAGCCACCCGGGATCCCGCCTTCGGACTGGAAGCGGTCTGGGTTGCCAAGGAGATGGTCTCTCAGGCACAGACGCTGGGGTATACGGTGGTGGATACCGCGACCGTGGTGGCTACCCATCTGAGCCAGATCCTGACCAACCATGCGGCTCTGCTGCTGGGCCATGACGAAGTACAACAACTGCTCGATATGATTGGCAAACATCAGAGCAAGCTGGTCGAAGGGTTGGTGCCGGAAGTGATCAGCATGGGTAACCTTGTGAAGGTATTGCAGAATTTGCTCAATGAAGGCGTGCCAATCCGCGATATGCGCACTATCCTGCAGACCCTGGTTGAATACGCGCCGCGCAGTCCGGATCCGGAAGTGCTCACGGCCGCTTGCCGGATTGCCCTGCGTCGCCTGATTGTGCAGGAGATTGCAGGCCCCGATCCCGAGCTGCCGGTGATTACCTTGGCGCCGGAATTGGAACGTATATTGCATCAATCCCTGCAGGCTGGTGGCGGTGATGGTGCCGGTATTGAACCGGGTCTGGCTGAGCGGATGCAGCGTTCGCTGGTGGAAGCCACTCAACGACAAGAATTGGAAGGCCAACCGGCCGTGCTTCTGACATCGGGGATCTTGCGCAATACCCTGGCGAAATTTGTCAAGAATGCCATTCCTGGATTGCGCGTTCTGTCTTATCAGGAAGTGCCCGACGACAAGCAGATCCGCATCGTCAGTGCGGTAGGGCAGAACTAGTTAGCGGAGACGACGGGTGAAGATTAAGCGGTTTTTTGCCAAGGATATGCGAACGGCTCTGGCCGAGGTCAAGGAGACTCTCGGGCCTGACGCCGTCATCATGTCCAACAAGAAGGTCACCGGAGGGGTAGAGATAGTCGCCGCAGTCGATTATCAATCCCAGGTTCCGGGGCCCAAAGATGCGCCGGTTCGCCGTCAGCTGAACGATGAGAGCGTCAATATTTCGTCTGCTGCACGGCAGATGATCCGCCCCGAGCCGACGCCGGCGAAGGAGCAAAACGAACATTATGCCGATACTCTGGCCGCCTTGCTGGCGCGCCAGCAGAAGCTCAAGCCGGGCAATGGGGCGCCAATGGGCAATACCCAATCGGCCGGTTTGGCTGCTGCCAATGCAGCGCCCAGAACATTGGCCGAGCAGGGGCAGTGGGGCGCCGCTCCGGAACCTGCCAAGCCCAAGGCCCGGGTTGCCTCAGGCCAGCGCGCCCCTCAACCTGCCCAGCGGGATCAGGAGATGGAGGGGATGCGCAAGGAGATGGCCAGCATCCGCAAATTGCTGGAGCACCAGATCTCCGGGCTGATGTGGCAAGAGGTGGAGCGCCGCGAACCGATGCGGGCTCTGCTGATCAAGGAGCTCAAGAAGCTCGGCTTTGATGATGCCTTTGCCGATCAACTGGCGGGACTGATCCCCGAAGATATGTCCATCCATCAGGCGATGGCCCAGTTGGCCGAGGTGTTGACGGCCCAGCTCAAGATCAGCGAGGACGAGATCATGCGTCAGGGCGGCGCGGTGGCGCTGCTTGGCCCGACCGGGGTGGGCAAAACCACCACTATTGCCAAGCTGGCGGCCCGTTTCGCCATGAAGTATGGCGCCGAGCAAGTGGCGCTGATCACCACCGACAACTACCGGATTGGTGCCCATGAACAGCTGCAGACCTATGGCCGCATCATGGGTTGCCCGGTACGGCAGGTGCGTGATGCCGAAGAGCTGGCCAATGCCCTTTATCAGTTCCGCCATCGTCGGCTGGTACTTATCGATACGGCCGGGGTTGGCCAACGGGATATCCGGTTGACCGAGCAGCTCGATACCCTGGTCAAGAATGCCAAGGTACGGATCCGCAGTTATCTGGTGATGTCGGCAACTTCCCAGCGTCGGGTGATGCAGGAGGCGGTTGACCATTTCCGGCGTATTCCATTAAGCGGCTGCATACTTACCAAATTGGATGAAAGTCTGAATCTGGGCGAAGTGATTAACGTGTGTATCCAGAATTCATTGCCCATCAGCTATATCACTGACGGACAAAGGGTTCCGGAAGATATTCAGGTTGCCAATGCGGCGCAGCTCGTCGGGGCTGCCATGGGCTCGCTGGAGCGAGAAACAGAGGAGCCCTATTTCTGGGGCGCAGGCTTTGGCGAGGCCGAAGATTCGGAGTTTTATGAGTAACATGTATATGGATCAGGCGAGTGGTCTGCGCAAAATGCGTCAAAACAATCGAGTAAAAGTAATCGCCGTTTCCGGTGGTAAAGGTGGCGTGGGCAAGACCAACGTGACCCTGAACGTGGCCGGAGCCATGGCCGCCCAAGGCAAGCGGGTGATGGTGCTGGATGCCGACTTGGGTCTGGCCAACGTCGACGTCATGCTGGGGCTGCGGGTTCATCGTAACCTCTCTCATGTCCTGGCGGGTGAATGCACCATCGACGATATCATCGTCGAAGGTCCCTACGGCATGATGATCGTGCCTGCGACCTCGGGCACCCAGTCCATGGTCGAGCTTTCTCCGGTGCAGCATGCCGAGCTTATCCGTGCCTTCAGCGAGATGAAGACCCAGGTCGACATCCTGCTGGTGGATACGGCCGCGGGGATCTCCGACATGGTGCTGAGCTTCACCCGAGCAGCGCAAGACATCATGGTGGTGGTCTGTGATGAGCCGACCTCCATCACCGATGCCTACGCCCTCATCAAGATCCTCTCCAAGGATCACGGTGTGTTTCGTTTCAAGGTAGTGGCCAATATGGTGCGCAGTCTGCGCGAAGGGCAGGAGCTCTTTGCCAAACTGACCCGGGTCACGGATCGTTTCCTCGACACCTCGCTGGAACTGGTCGCTTGTGTACCCTATGACACCAATCTGCGTGCCGCTGTGCGCAAGCAGAAGCTGATTGTCGAGGCGTTTCCCAAGTCGCCGGCCGCACTGGCGTTCCGGGCCCTTGCCAACAAGGCGGCGAGCTGGCCGGTTCCCAACCAGCCGGGCGGCCATCTGGAGTTTTTCCTGGAAAATTTGTTGCAGAAACCGGCCACAACACAGGAAGGTTCCCGTGAATAAAGCCCAAGCGTACTTGCGTCATCAGGATTCCTATGTGCTGGTGGAGCGTCATGCTCCCCTGGTCAAGCGAATTGCCCAGCATTTGTTGGCTCGCCTGCCCAGCAGTGTCTTGCTGGATGACCTGATCCAGGCAGGTATGATTGGGCTGCTTGAAGCTTCCCGCAATTTTGACGGTAGCAAGGGGGCCAGCTTCGAGACGTATGCCGGGATCCGCATCCGTGGCGCCATGCTGGATGAGATCCGGCGTGGTGACTGGGTGCCCCGTTCAGTGCATCGCAATAGTCGCGCTATTGCAGAAGCGATCGAGAATGTCGAGCAGACTCACGGGCGTGACGCGCGAGATACCGAGGTTGCTGCCGAGATGGGGGTCTCCATCGCTGATTACCATGCGATGCTGCAAGACGTCTCTTGCGGCAAAATTATCGGTATCGAGGATCTGGGGGTCAGCGAGGATGTGATCGGCAACCCCGATGATGCTCCTTCAGGCTCGGGATTCGATGAATTGGCTGCCGAGCGATTTCAGATTCAATTATCCGAGCAAATTGGTCGTCTACCAGAGAGAGAAGCTTTGGTTCTCTCTCTTTACTACGATGAAGAGCTGAATTTGCGTGAAATTGGCGAGGTTTTGAATGTCAGCGAGTCGCGTGTGAGCCAGATCCACAGTCAGGCAATGCACAGATTGCGTGCTCGTTTGAGAGATTGGCATCTATAAGTGTTTGTACTGGCTACACTGAGATGAAACTCTAAGGCATAATCCGCACGACACAACCCGTTTTTAGCATCATGTAAGTGAGCCACTCTGGTGGCTATTTAGGAGGGAATTTTGGACAAGAACATGAAAATCCTCATTGTTGACGATTTTTCAACGATGCGCCGGATTATCAAGAACTTGCTGCGCGACTTGGGATTCAACAATACCCATGAGGCGGATGACGGCAATACAGCGCTGCCGATGCTGAAAAATGGTGATTTTCAGTTTGTAGTTACCGACTGGAACATGCCTGGCATGCAAGGTATTGACCTGCTTAAAGCCATCCGTGTCGATGAGAAGCTCAAGCATCTGCCGGTACTGATGGTAACCGCTGAAGCCAAACGTGAGCAGATCATTGAAGCCGCCCAAGCTGGCGTCAACGGTTACATCGTCAAGCCCTTCACCGCAGCAACGCTCAAAGAAAAACTCGACAAAATTTTCGAACGAATTGGCTAAGGAGCTGCAGGGATGATGGCCAAAACGAGAGCAATGATTTCGCTCGACCAGGCAAGGATGCTTGTTGCTCATCTGGAGCAAGGCGAATTTGAGCTGGCCGATGAACTGCTTGCCGAAGTATGTGCCCCCAACGCAGCCGATCTGTTTGAAAAAGTAGGTCAGCTGACCCGACAACTGCATGATTCACTTCAAGAATTTCGCCTTGATCCCCGTATTCCCGATTTGGCTACTCATGATATTCCCGATGCTCGGGAGCGCTTGAGCTACGTTATCGATATGACCGACAAAGCGGCCAATCGCACAATGGATGCGGTGGAAGCCAGTTTGCCGATAGCGGATCGCCTGAATGACAATATCCAGCTGGTGATGCCGAACTGGAATGCCCTGATGTCTCGTGACATGAGCGTGGGGCAGTTCAAATCCTTATGTCACCAACTTGATGATTTTATTAAGGCTTCAGAGTCTGATGCCGATAAATTACGGCAACTGCTGACAGAAATCCTGATGGCACAAGATTTTCAGGATTTGACAGGTCAGATGATCCGCAAGGTCATCAAGCTTGTTCAGGAAGTTGAAACAAAATTAATAGAAATGCTGACCATGTTTGGTGAGGCTTCTGCTGAGCATTCAACTCGTAGTATTCCTGTCAACGGGATTGAAGCAGAGGGCCCTATCATGAACCCCGAGGCTCGTGCCGATGTGGTCAATGGTCAGGATGATGTGGACGATCTGCTGTCTAGCTTGGGATTCTAATGGAGTGACGCATGGCCTTCGAAGTTGATGAAGACATACTGCAAGACTTTCTGGTCGAAGCATCCGAAATATTGGAACAGTTGTCTGAACAACTGGTCGACTTGGAAAAGCGGCCCGATGACAAGAACCTGTTGAATGCCATCTTTCGCGGTTTCCATACCGTGAAAGGGGGGGCAGGTTTTCTGTCGCTCGGTGAACTGGTTGATGTATGCCACGGTGCGGAAAACGTGTTCGATATCTTGCGTAATGGCAAGCGAACCGTTACTGCGGAGCTGATGGATGTGATCCTGCAAGCGCTGGACGCCATCAATGTCATGTTCGCCCAGGTTCAAAATCGCGAAGCACCCAGCCCTGCGTCAGATGATTTGCTTCATGACCTCCACGAGTTGTGCAAGCCGGAAGGGGAAGAGCAACTGCGCACTGCTACCAGTGCGGCTGCGGCTTTAGAATCTGAACCTGCAGTACCGGTAGTTGTTGAAGAAGTTGTTCCAGACGTTGTTGAACCCGCAGCCACCAGCAACGAGCCTGCTCCTGTCAATGGCGGCGGCTCGATAGATGAAATTTCTGCAGACGAATTTGAACGCCTGCTGGACGAGCTCCACGGCGTGGGTGGGGCTCCGACCAAGACGGCTGCAGAAGCCCCGATAGCGGGTGGCTCTGGCGATATCACCGATGATGAGTTTGAGGCCTTGCTGGACCAGCTTCATGGCCAGGGACAGCACATGGGGGCGCCAGAGGTGAATCCTCTGAAATCGGTGCAAAAAGAGGTGGACGAGCTTATCGATGATGATGAGTTTGAACGCCTGCTTGATGAATTGCATGGTCGTGGTCAAGGGCCTCAGAGTACTATGGCACCTGCCGCACCTGCCGCACCTGCCGCACCTGCCGCACCTGCCGCACCTGCCGCACCTGCCGCACCTGCCGCACCTGCTGCGGTGACTCCGCCCAAACCGGCCACTCCTGTTGCCAAACCAGTACCGGCAGCCCCCGCAAAACCCGCTGAAGCAGCCAAGGCACCAGCGCCTGCCGCCAAGGCTGCGCCTGCGCCAGCAGAAAACAGTGCCGTGCAAAGCGATACGACGGTGCGGGTGGATACCAAGACCCTCGATGTCATCATGAACATGGTAGGTGAGTTGGTACTGGTTCGTAACCGGCTGGTGAGCCTAGGTATTGCCAGCAATGATGAAGAGATGTCAAAGGCGGTTGCCAATCTGGATGTGGTAACGGCTGACCTGCAAGGTGCGGTGATGAAAACCCGCATGCAGCCAATCAAGAAGGTATTTGGTCGTTTCCCGCGCGTGGTGCGTGACCTGGCCAGAACCCTCAAGAAAGAGATTGAGCTGGTGATGGTGGGGGAAGAGACCGATCTTGATAAAAACCTGGTAGAGGCGCTCGCCGATCCTCTGGTTCACCTTGTTCGCAACTCATGCGATCACGGGGTCGAAATGCCGGATGTGCGAGAGAAAGCGGGCAAGCCGCGGCAAGGGACAATCACCCTTAGCGCCTCCCAGCAAGGTGATCATATTCTGCTTTGCATCGAGGATGATGGGGCAGGGATGGATCCTGAGAAACTCAAGTCTATTGCCATCAGTCGCGGTGTTCTGGATGCAGATACTGCCGCTCGCATGAGCGACAACGATGCCTATAACCTGATCTTTGCCCCGGGCTTTTCAACCAAGGCCGAGATCTCTGATATCTCTGGCCGTGGTGTCGGAATGGATGTGGTTAAAACCAGCATTGTCAGCCTCAATGGGTCGGTGCATATAGATTCCACTTGGGGGAAAGGTACCCGTCTTGAAATCAAGGTTCCGTTGACGTTAGCCATTCTGCCGACTCTGATGGTGGAAGTGGGTGAGCAGACCTTCGCACTTCCCCTTGGTTGTGTGAACGAGATTTTCCATCTGGATCTGAAAAAGGCCAACATGGTTGATGGCCAGCTCACCATCATTGTGCGCGAGAAGGCGATACCGCTCTTCTATCTGCACAAATGGTTGATTCGTGGCGCCAACAAACGTTCACGTCAGGATACCGGACATGTGGTGATCGTGCAGATTGGCACTCAGCAAATCGGGTTTGTGGTAGATAGCCTGATTGGTCAGGAAGAGGTGGTGATCAAGCCACTTGATAACCTGCTGCAAGGCACCCCTGGCATGGCCGGGGCGACGATTACCAGTGATGGCGGAATTGCTCTTATTTTGGATGTGCCGAGTCTGCTCAAAGCATATGCGCGTAGACATTAATAGCTCAGGCCCAAGGAGTTAGAAAAACAACAATGGCAGTCAAGGTATTAGTTGTCGACGATTCGAGCTTCTTTCGCCGTCGGGTGAGCGAGATCATCAATCAGGATCCCATGCTGACGGTGATTGATACGGCCCAGAATGGACGTGAGGCGGTGGACAAGGCGCTGTCACTGCGCCCTGATGTGATCACCATGGACATAGAGATGCCCGTGATGGATGGCATCAGTGCGGTGCGGGAGATCATGGCCAAGTGCCCAACCCCCATTCTGATGTTCTCCTCCCTGACCCATGAAGGGGCCAAGGCTACGCTGGATGCGCTGGACGCCGGTGCCCTAGACTTCTTGCCCAAGAAGTTTGAGGACATTGCCAGAGACAAAGATGAAGCGGTCAGACTGTTGCAACAACGGGTGAAGGAGATCTCTCGCAAGCGCTTCCTGATGACATCAGCTGCTCGCCCCAAAGCACCTGAACCGGTTACTCGTGCTCCGCTGGGCAGCACTGCGCCCAGAACTCCTGATCGTCAGCTTGACCTGCAACGTACGGTGCCAAGTGCCTCATTCAAGCGCAGTGGCAAGAGTTATCAGTTGGTGGCGATTGGCACTTCTACCGGCGGACCAGTTGCTTTGCAAAATGTGCTGACCAAGTTGCCGGGGGATTTTCCCCATCCCATCTTGCTTATCCAGCATATGCCAGCCACTTTTACTGCCGCGTTTGCTGCCCGTCTCAACGGGTTATGTCAGATTGGCGTCAAGGAAGCGGAAGATGGCGATGTGCTTAAACCAGGGCATGCCTATCTTGCTCCCGGTGGCAAACAGATGCTGCTGGAAGGTCGTGGTGCAGGGGCCCGCATTCGCATTGTGGATGGCAACGACAAGGTCAATTACAAGCCTTGTGTGGACATCACTTTTGCCTCTGCGGCCAAAACCTATGCCGACAAGGTATTGGCGATTGTGCTGACCGGTATGGGGGCTGATGGCCGTGATGGAGCCAGACTGCTGAAAGAGCAGGGATCAACCATCTGGGCTCAGGATGAGGCTTCCTGCGTGGTATATGGTATGCCCCAAGCAGTAGCCAAAGCGGGGATTGCCAGCGAATCACTCCCTCTGGACAAGGTGGCCCAGCGTATTCTGGTTGAGTTGGGGCGCTAATCATGGGCTTGCTCGGTCTGCTCCTGGCATTGGGGGCTATTGCCATCGCGCAACTGTGGCATGGCGGCTCCCTGTTGACGCTGGTGGACGGCCCCGCTTTTTTGATCGTACTGGGTGGTACCGTTGGTGCCGTCACGTTGCAGACCCCAGCCAAGTACATCTTGCTGGCGTTGCGCCAGCTGTTATGGATTTTTACCCCTCCCCGCCAGGATCTTGCGACGCAGGCCGAACGGTTGCAGTCATGGGCCGTCTTTGCGCGCCAGCAAGGGCTGCTTGCCCTTGAAAATCAGGCCGAGCAGGAGGAGGATAACTTTACCCGCCAAGGGCTTGGTATGATTGTCGATGGGGTCTCCACAGAGGATATCCGTATGCTGCTGGAAGCGGACATCGATATCGAGCAGGAGCGCAATGAACATGCCGCCAGGGTATTTGAAGCCATGGGGGGGTACAGTCCGACCATCGGGATCATCGGTGCCGTGCTGGGCCTGATCCAGGCCATGTTTCATCTCGAAGACCCGTCAGCGCTAGGGGCGGGGATCGCAGTGGCATTTGTGGCAACCATCTATGGAGTGGGGTTTGCCAATCTCATCTACCTGCCTATCGCCAACAGGCTACGCGCATTTCACTATCACTATGCACTCTTTCAGGAGATGACCCTGGAAGGGCTGCTGGCTATCGCCCATGGTGAAAACGGCTTGCAGGTTGAACGCCGGCTCAGGGCCTATTTGAAAGGAGAGTAGCCATGCGCAAGCGCTATCGGTTGCACTTGCAGGGTCGCGAGCATCTTGACCGCTGGCTGGTCTCCTATGCCGATTATATGACGCTGATCTTTGCTTTGTTCGTGGTGCTTTACTCTGTTGCGCTGGTGAACAAGGACAAGTATCGCGCGGTGATTGATGGTATGAGCCAGGCGTTCAGTGTCATGCAGTCTGGCGGCAATGGCTTGCTTGAAGGGCAGGGTAATTCCCTGCTGGATAACGCGGTATCTGCCTCTCCATCGTTGTTGGAAAGCCCAGCATCCCCCTCTCCTTCACTTGCTCCCATTTCTGCAGTGCCAGTACTGCAAGATGGCACGACACTTGCGAAACTTGATATGCAGTTGCAACAGAGTATGGGCTCGCTAGTGGATGCCGGTATCGTCAAACTGACACAAGATGAGAACTGGCTGACGGTTGAACTCAGTTCAGGCTTGTTGTTTGGCAGCGGCAGTGCCTTTTTGGGACCAAACGCTGCACCGGTCATTAATACTCTTTCAAGTATTCTCAAACCGGTCGATAACTATGTAAGGGTTCGGGGTTATACCGATAACCAACAGATAAATAATGAAATTTATCGTTCTAACTGGGCGCTTTCTGCTGCTCGGGCCGAGGCGGTACTCAATGGTTTGATTGCCGATGGGATCGCCCCCCAGCGTCTGGCGTTCGAGGCATATGGCGAGTTTTCCCCCTTTGCTGACAACGGCAGCGAGCAGGGCAGACTGCAGAATCGCAAGGTTGTGGTCGCTATCTCCAAATTTGCCTGGGTGCCGCCGGCACCTGTGGTTGCAACGCCTACGGTAGTTGCCGAACCGGTTCCTGCTGTACAACAGGCGGTGGATGCAGGAGAGATAAAGGTGATCACCTTGCCCGGTGGTGGCATACGCATAACAACAAGGCAGGATTGATACAGTGATTGTTTGGACGGTTGCCAACCAGAAAGGTGGTGTGGGTAAAACCACCACAGTGGTCTCGCTTGCGGGGATCCTGGCCCAGCGTGGCCAGCGGGTGCTGTTGATTGATACCGATCCCCATGCTTCGCTGACTGCATATCTTGATTTTGATTCAGATCGCCTGGATGGAACCCTCTATGAGTTGTTTCAAGCTGTCAAACCCACAGCCGAGCTTGTCAATAAACTGACGCTCAAGACCAAGTTCGAAAATATCAACTTACTGCCAGCATCTATTACCTTGGCGACCCTTGATCGGGTGATGGGCAATCGTGAGGGGATGGGACTGGTACTGAAGCGGGCACTGCTGCGCATCCAGGATCAATATGATTACGTGTTGATCGATTGCCCGCCAGTGCTGGGGGTGATGATGGTCAACGCGTTGGCTGCCTGCGATCGCATTCTGGTGCCTGTCCAGACCGAATTTCTGGCCCTCAAGGGGTTGGAGCGGATGATGAAAACATTCGAGATCATGCAGCGTTCCAAGCGTGACAAGTTCCGTTATACCGTGATCCCGACCATGTTCGACAAGCGCACTCGTGCCTCTCTGATGACCTTGAAGTCGATCAAGGATCAATATGGGGATTCAGTGTGGAATGCGGTAATCCCTATTGATACCAAGTTTCGGGATGCCAGCTTGCTGCATATCCCCCCGTCTATCTATTCTCCCGGGAGTCGTGGAACCTATGCATATGAAACGCTGCTCAACCATCTTGATGCCCTTGAGCGGCAACGGGTTCATGAGGTGACGGCATGAGAGATACCATTCAAGTTCGGGCGATGGATGACTATTTCCACTCCCTGTTGCTCGATGAGCCACTGGTGCTGGATGAAGTGGAAGAGGTTCAATCTGCCCCTGTTTTACAGTTGCAACGTCAGCCCCAAAGCGTCCCCGAGGTAGTCGCCGCACCATACCTCGAAAGCGATCCACGGCTTGCCCAGCTCGGTGAGCTATTGGCTCAGGTGGGACAAGTCCAGTTCGAAAATGATGCCTTCACCCAGGAGATAACACTCACCGCACCGCTGGAGATTGTGGCAGAGGAATCACTGCTGCCGGTGGAGCCTGAGTGGCCTGCGGAGGTGCTGCTCCCCGAGGTTGCGGAGCCCCATACTACTATCCTGACCGAGACAGCGCTGGAGGTTGCTCCGGTCGAGGCCAGTGAACCTGTTACCTGGGAAAATATCGATACCGGTAAAGAGTTTCAGGCCCTTTTCTTTGAAGTCGCGGGCGTGACGTTTGCGGTGCCGTTGACCGAGCTGGGTGGTATTCATCAGTTGGGCGAGATCACCTCCCTGTTTGGCCAGCCTAGCTGGTACAAGGGGATCATGACCTCCCGCGAGCAGAAGATGAATGTGGTCGATACTGCCCAGTGGGTCATGCCGGGTCAGCATCTCGAGATGGATGATTACAAGTATTTGATTATGCTTGGTGAATCTCCGTGGGGATTAGCCTGCCATCATCTCAAAGGGACTGAATTGTTACACCGTGACCAGGTGAAATGGCGCCATCAGGAGGGCAAGCGCCCCTGGTTGGCTGGCATGGTCAAAGAAAAAATGTGTGCCCTGTTACACGTCCGCGAACTGCTCCTGTTGCTGGAGCGTGGGGTTAACATAGAAGGTCGCTGATAACTTCTGCAATCGAGCTGTTTTATTGCTAGTTTTAGCAGTAGACGTTTTCATAAAAGGAATAAAAACATGACAGAAAAGCGCAATATTGCACAGAATCTGGCCGAAGATGAAGTGCTGCAATGGGTAACCTTCCAACTGGAGAACGAAACCTATGGCATCAATGTGATGCAGGTTCAGGAGGTGTTGCGCTACACCGAAATTGCACCGGTGCCGGGTGCGCCTGAGTACGTACTGGGGATCATCAACCTGCGTGGCAATGTGGTGACTGTCATCGATACCCGTTCCCGCTTCGGTCTGCCTTCCGGTGATGTGAGTGAAAACTCCCGGATTGTGATCATCGAGGCCGAGAAGCAGGTGATCGGCATCATGGTCGACAGCGTGGCTGAGGTGGTTTATCTGCGTTCTTCCGAAATCGATGCGGCACCTGCGGTCGGTACTGAAGAGAGCGCCAAGTTTATTCAGGGGGTGAGCAACCGCGATGGGCAACTGCTGATCCTGGTTGACTTGAACAAGCTGCTCTCCGATGAAGAGTGGGAAGATATCGGTTCCCTCTGATAAATAAGGTGATGTTTTGATAATCGAGATGGTTGCCTTGGGGATGTCCCTGATTGCCTTGGCGTTTGCCTCTTATATTTGGTTCAAGAGCAAGCGCAGCAAGCAGGAGTCCGAGGCCAGTGTGGCAACCCTGCAAGGTCAGTTGGAAAGCTTGCGCAAGCAGATGATGGAACTCCATACCGGCGCTATTGGCATGGGGCAGCGTCTGCAGTCGGTGGAAGGGGCGATGCAGCAGGTCAATGAGCGCCAGCAAGAGCTGACCATGCAGGATCCCGAACGCAGGCTCTACAGCCGAGCGGCAAAGATGGTCGAACTGGGCGCCGATCTTGATGAAGTCATGAGTGAGTGCGAGTTGCCAAAGGCAGAGGCTGAGCTCTTGATATCGTTGCGAAAAGGTCGCTCTTGATGATTCAGGAAGGCAATTGCCTTCCTGAATTTTATGGCGTGCAGCCGCTTTTCCCCCAGCAGCGTTGAGCGAGTAGTTTCTACCGTATTTTCTTTGTGATCCCGGTCGCCAGTCAGTTCAATTGTTGCATCTTTGAAAAGACGTATTCGAATACTGTGTTAAGATGCAGACCGCTTCATTTTCTCTGAAATAATCCCCATGCTGCTTCAAGTTAACAATCTGAGCTGCGTGCGCGAAGATCGCACTCTGTTTGAACACCTCTCTTTCTCTGTTGCGCCCGGCGATCTGGTGCAAATTGAAGGGCCCAACGGGGTCGGCAAGACCAGCCTGTTGCGATTGTTGACCGGGCTGTCGCAGCCGTTTGCCGGTGAGGTGTGCTGGAATGGGGAGAATATTCGTCACTGTCGTGATGAGTATCATGCCAATCTGCTCTATCTCGGCCATCAGCCCGGTGTCAAAGCGGCGCTGACCCCTTTTGAAAACCTGAAGTTCTACCAGCAGTTGCATTACCCGCAGCAAACAGAGACTGACTTGTGGCAGATATTGGCCCGGGTAGGGCTGGCCGGATTTGAAGAGAACCCGACCGGGCAACTCTCTGCAGGCC
This sequence comes from Aeromonas sp. Y289-2, assembly GCF_027705925.1. Lineage (NCBI taxonomy): Bacteria > Pseudomonadati > Pseudomonadota > Gammaproteobacteria > Aeromonadales > Aeromonadaceae > Aeromonas > Aeromonas sp. Y289-2. Next base: position 916,608 of record NZ_JAPDCH010000001.1, on the reverse strand, counting down.
AGCAACGCCGGGTGGCTCTGGCCAGACTCTGGCTGTCACAGAAACCGGCACTCTGGATCCTCGATGAGCCCTTTACCGCCATCGACAAGCAGGGGGTCAAGGTGCTCGAGCAGCTTTTTCTGGCCCACGCTGAGCGGGGCGGCATGGTGATCCTCACCACCCATCAGGATCTGACCCTGATGCAGGGACGGCTGAAGACTATCTCGTTGATCCCCTTCGCCTCGACATTGCAGGAGTAACGCCATGTTGCGCGCTGTTATGCACCTTATTCACCGTGAACTGCTGATGGCTCTGCGCCAGCGTTCCGATATTCTCAACCCGCTCTGGTTTTTCCTCATCGTCATCACCCTGTTTCCGTTAGGCATTGGCCCTGAGCCCAAACTGCTGTCACGTATTGCCCCGGGGATCATCTGGGTGGCGGCGCTATTGGCGGCCATGCTGTCGCTGGAGCGACTGTTTCGCGACGACTTTGCCGATGGCGCGCTGGAGCAGATGATGCTGATGCCGCACCCGCTGGGCTTGCTGGCGCTGGCGAAAGTGGTCGCTCACTGGCTGCTGACCGGCTTGCCGCTGCTGCTGATCTCTCCCTTGCTGGCGATTTTGCTGTCGCTGGATATGAACACCTATCTGGCTGTCGTCTCGACGCTGGCACTTGGCACTCCGGTATTGAGTCTGCTCGGCGCGGTCGGGGTCGCGTTGACGGTGGGACTGCGCAAAGGCGGGGTGCTGCTCAGTCTGCTGATCCTGCCGCTCTATATTCCGGTACTGATTTTTGCCACCTCAGCCATCGATGCCGCGGGGATGAGCTTGCCCTATGGCGGGCAGCTTGCCATTCTGGCCGCCATGCTGGTGGGGGCTTTGACACTGACGCCGCTGGCTGTGTCGGCGGCGTTGCGGGTCAGCCTCAACTGATGGCCGTGAGCTGAACCGGATTTGGCTCCGAACGGAGTCTTTTTACAAAAAATAATGTTGCGATGGATCAAGGAGAGTGCCGCTTATTGCTTTCGGGGTATTTGATGCTGCCCTGCGGTCGGTATGGTAGGCCTCGCCAAACGATTAATAACAAAAAGGTTTTGTGAGCTATGTGGAAATGGTTGCACCCTTATGCCAAACCGGAGCGTGCCTATCAGCTGGCAGGCACGCTGTTGCCCTGGTTTGTGGTGATTAGTCTGCTCTCGTTTGTGATCGGTACTGTCTGGGGCCTCGCGTTTGCGCCAGCGGATTACCAGCAGGGAGATTCGTTCCGGATCATCTATATCCACGTGCCTTCCGCCATTCTCTCCATGGGAGCCTACTCCACCATGGCGGTGGCCGCCTTTATCGGCCTGGTGTGGCAATTGCGGATGGCGGACATGACGGTTGCAGCCATTGCGCCGGTCGGCGCCGTATTTACCTTTATTGCCCTCTTTACCGGTGCCGCCTGGGGCAAGCCGATGTGGGGAACCTGGTGGGTGTGGGATGCGCGGCTCACCTCTGAACTGATCCTGCTGTTTCTCTACCTCGGCGTGATTGCTCTCTACAACGCCTTCAGCGACAAGGTGGTCGCTGGCCGTGCGGCCGGCATTCTGGCACTGGTTGGGGTGATCAACCTGCCCATCATTCACTACTCGGTGGAGTGGTGGAACACCTTGCATCAGGGGGCTACCATCACCAAATTTGACAAACCCTCCATTTCACCCGAGATGCTCTGGCCGCTGTTGATCATGATCCTGGCGTTTGCCGCGTTTCTCGGGGCCCTGACCCTGATGCGTTTTCGTAATGAACTCCTGATGCGGGAGTGGCATCGCCCCTGGGTCAAAGAGATTGCAGAGCAGGAGAAGTAAGCATGCACTTTGCCTCTTTCAGTGATTTTATGGCGATGGGCGGTTACGCCTTCTATGTCTGGCTCTCATTTGGCCTGACGCTGGTGTGTCTGGTCGGCATCATCATTTCTACCCGCATGAAAACCCGCAGCCTGCTCGCCGAGTTGCGCAGCAAACAGGCACGTGAGGCCCGTCGCAAGGCGGCCCAGCAGATGGAGAACACCCTATGAACCCGAGACGCAAAAAACGCCTCACTATCATTCTGGCCATTACCCTGGGTCTGGCGACCGTCAGCGGGCTGGTGCTCTACGCACTCAGTCAGAATATCGACCTCTTCTACACCCCGAGCGAGCTGGTGGAGGGGAAGGGGCCGGACAAGATCAAGCCGGAAGAGGGGCAGCGCCTGCGCATCGGTGGATTGGTCGTGCCGGGATCGGTACAGCGGGATCCCCAGAGCCTCAAGGTTGCCTTCAAGCTGGTGGATAATGGCGGTCATCTGGTGAAGGTCGAGTTTGACGGCATCCTGCCGGATCTGTTCCGTGAAGGGCAGGGGATTGTTGCCCAGGGCACCCTCAAGGATGCCACGACCGTAGAGGCGTTCGAGGTGCTGGCCAAGCACGATGAGAACTACATGCCGCCGGAAGTGGCCGATGCCACCAACGGCATGCACTTCAAGCCGGAGTATACCGAGGCGCAGTTGAAGGGAGCCAAGCAGTGATCCCTGTGGTGTTTGCCTTTTCCGCTTTGCCTGCCGTGCGTGGTGCGGCTGTTGTCACCGTTCAATTGAAAGGAATGCCTTCATGATCCCGGAATTAGGTCAGTTTGCGCTGATCCTGGCCTTTGCCACCGCCCTGCTGCTGGGTAGCTACCCGCTGCTGGGCGCCAGTTGGGGGCGTCTTGGCATGATGTCGGCGGCCCGTCCGCTCGCCTATGCCCAGTTCTTGCTGCTGCTGCTGTCGTTTCTCTGCCTGACCTGGGCCTTTATCGATAACGACTTCACCGTGCAGTATGTGGCCACTAACTCCAACAGCCTGCTGCCGCTAGCATATCGCATTTCCGCCGTATGGGGCGCCCACGAAGGCTCCCTGCTGCTGTGGGTACTGACCCTGGGTGGCTGGACCGCGGCGGTAGCCATGTTCAGCCGCCGTCTGCCGCTCGATGCTGTCGCGCGGGTACTCGGCGTGTTGGGGCTGATCTCGGTCGGCTTCACTGCCTTCGTGTTGTTCACCTCCGATCCCTTCACCCGCACCTTGCCCTATTTCCCGGTAGATGGTCGTGACCTCAATCCGCTGCTGCAGGATCCGGGTCTTATCTTCCATCCGCCGATGCTCTACATGGGTTATGTGGGCTTCTCGGTAGCGTTTGCCTTTGCCATTGCTTCGCTGATGACCGGTCGTCTCGATGCGACCTGGGCCCGCTGGTCTCGTCCCTGGACCATGGCTGCCTGGGTATTCCTGACCCTCGGCATAGTGCTCGGCTCCTGGTGGGCCTATTACGAACTCGGTTGGGGCGGCTGGTGGTTCTGGGATCCGGTAGAAAACGCCTCGTTTATGCCCTGGCTGGCGGGTACCGCTCTGCTGCACTCGCTGGCGGTGAGCGAGAAGCGCGCCACTTTCAAGGCGTGGACCGTGCTGCTGGCCCTCTCCGCCTTCTCGTTGAGCCTGCTGGGTACCTTCCTGGTGCGCTCCGGCGTGTTGGTGTCGGTCCATGCGTTTGCCTCCGATCCGACCCGCGGTCTGTTTATTCTCGGCTTCCTGCTGGCGGTGATCGGCTCATCCTTGCTGCTGTTTGCCTTCAAAGGCTCGCAGGTGAAGAGCCACGGCAAACACGAGTTGTGGAGCCGCGAGACCCTGCTGCTTTGCAACAACATCATGCTGGTGGCGGGTCTGCTGACCGTGCTGCTCGGTACCTTGCTGCCGCTGGTGCACAAGGAGCTGGGGCTGGGGAGCATCTCTATCGGTACTCCCTTCTTCAACCACATCTACAGCTGGCTGATCATCCCGTTTGCCCTGCTGCTGGGGATTGGCCCGCTGTTTCGCTGGCGTCGTCAGGAGCTGGGGGAACTCAAAAGCAAGGTGGTTGTGGCACTGGTGCTGAGTCTGGCCGCAGCCTTGCTGTTGCCGCTGCTCTTTGCCGAAACCTTCAAGCCGTGGGCGGCGGTAGGGATTGGTCTGGGGGCCTGGATCATCGTCACCAGCGTGCAGGAGACCTGGGCGCGGGCTACCCACAAGCACAGCTTTGCAGTCGGTGTGCGCAAGCTTGGCAACAGCCACTGGGCCATGATCCTCGGCCATGTGGGGCTGGCAGTCAGCATCATAGGTATCGCCTGCACCCAGAATTACAGCATCGAGAAGGATCTGCGGATGCAGGCGGGTGATCGGGTGCACTTTGCCGATTACGAGTTCGTCTTTGCCGGGATCAAGGAGAAGAACGGTCCCAATTACGATGGCTTCAAGGGCGTGCTGGAAGTGCACCGCAATGGCAAGCAGGTCGCCCTGCTCAAGCCCGAGAAGCGGATGTACAAGGTGAGCCGGATGCCGATGACCGAGGCGGCCATCGATGCCGGTATCACCCGCGATCTCTATGCGGCGCTGGGGGAACAGCTCGACAACGGTGCCTGGGCGGTGCGGATCTACTACAAGCCGTTCGTGCGCTGGATCTGGTTCGGCGGCGTCTTTATGGCCATTGGTGGCGTGCTGGCGATGCTGGACAAGCGTTACCGTTTCGGCCGTCGTGAGGAGGAGGCCAAGGCATGAACAAAAAGACCTGGTTGTTTTTAATCCCCTTTATTTTGTTTTTATTAATGCTTGGTTTTCTTCTTAAGGGACTTGGCTCCGATCCCACCAAGCTTGAGTCTGTGATGGTGGGCAAAGAGGTGCCGGTGTTCACCCTGCAGGACATTTACGATCTGAACAAACAGCACGATCGCAGTATCCTGACCGGTCGCCCCATGTTGCTCAACGTTTGGGCCACCTGGTGCCCCACCTGCTACGGCGAGCACACCTACCTCAAACAGCTGGCAGGGCAGGGCATTCCCATCATCGGCATGAACTACAAGGATGAGCGCGACAAGGCGATCAAATGGTTGGCTGAGCTGGGCAACCCCTATCAGGTCAACCTCTATGATCCGGACGGCATGCTGGGGCTGGATCTCGGGGTATACGGCGCGCCGGAGACCTTCTTTATCGACAGCAAGGGGATCATCCGGTATCGCCACGTGGGGGATATCAACCCCGAGAACTGGGCGTCGACCCTCAAACCCATCTTTGATGCCATGAAGTGAGGGGAGTCTTGATGAGAGTATTTATTGCTTCCCTGCTGCTGTTGCTGGGATGGGTGGTGCAAGCGCCGGCCATGGCCGCTATCGATGTCTACACCTTCGACAACGACAATCAGGAGCAGGTCTTTCGCGAACTGACCAAGGAGCTGCGTTGCCCCAAGTGTCAGAACCAGGATATCGCCGACTCCAATGCGGGGCTGGCCAAGGACTTGCGCGACAAGACCTACCAGATGGTGCGCGAGGGCAAGGATAAAGAGGAGATCGTGGATTACATGGTGGCCCGCTACGGCAACTTTATCCTCTATAACCCGCCCCTGATGGCCTCCACCCTGATCCTCTGGCTCGGCCCGCTGCTGGTGATCCTGATCGGTGGCGCCGTGGTCGTGATGCGCAGCCGCCGGCCCCCTGCGGTGAAAATACAACTGGATAACGCCCTGAGCGAGGAGGAGCAGCGCCGACTGGCCGAGCTGCTCAAAGAGGAAGAGAAACAATGACCGCTTTTTGGATAGTGATTGCGGGCTTGCTGGTGCTGGTGAGTCTGGCGCTCGTCGTGCCGCTGTGGCGTGGTGAAGGCAAACAGAGCATCAGTCGCTCGGCGCTCAACAAACAGCTCTATCGCCAGCGGCTGCTGGAGATTGGCGAAGAGCGCGAGCAGGGTGTCCTGGCTGAGGAGTCCGACTCGCTGGTCGAGCTGCAACGAAGTCTCTTGGATGATATCCCTGATGTGGAGCAGACTGCCCGCAGTGGCAAGAGTTTGATCTGGATCCCGGGTGTGCTGGTGCTATTGGTGGTGAGTCTGGGGCTCTACTACAAGTTGGGCTCCTGGCAAGAGGTGAGTCGCTGGCAAGATGCCAGCAGCCGTCTTGGCGAGCTGAGCAACCGCATTCTGGTGGAACGCGATGCCCAGGTGACCGAGCAGGATCTGCTGGATTTCACGCTGGCACTGCGTACCCGCCTCAAGGATGAACCGAACGACTACCGCGGCTGGCTGCTGCTGGGACGCTTGGCGCTGGATGGCAATGATCCCGAGATGGCCAGCGAGGCGCTGGAGCGGGCCTACACGCTTGCCCCCCAGAAATCGCTGGTGGCGGTGCCCTATGCGCAGGCGCTGATGATGACGGGGGATGAGGCGCAAGCGGATGCCCTGTTGCAGGCTGCTATCGCGCAGGATCCGGACAATATTGAAGCGCGTTCCGTCTATGCCTTTATGGCGCTGCAAAAAGAGGACTTCCAGACCGCGCTGGCTCGCTGGCAGGCGATGTTGCCACTGATGGAGAAAGGTACCCCCCGTTACGTGATGGTCGAGCGCTCCATGGAGTACGCCCGCGCGCAGCTCAAGCAGCGCGGCATCGAGGTGACGAATTCAGGCGCAGCCAAAGCGGGCGCAGTTGAGGGACAACCGCTGGCGGTGAAGGAGGGGGAATTCCCCATCCACGTCACGTTGGCGGCGGGCATTCAGATGCCGGAAGATGCCCATCTCTTCGTCTTTGCCGTGGTGCCCAACGGGCCGCCCATGCCCATCGCCGTGAAGCGTATTGCAGGGCCAACCCTGCCTGTTACCCTTTCACTCGGGGATGGCGATGCCATGATGGAAGGTAGCAAACTGGCGGCCTATCCGGAGCTGCAGTTCAAGGCACGTCTCTCGCGCGGTGGCAATGTGATGAACAAGGAAGGAGCCTTCGAAGGGGTATCCGTGCCGGTCAAGACGGCCGAGATCCCTGCTGCTCCGATTGACATCCGCATAGATCACGCCCTCTAATATGCCTTTGGATAACCCGGCCCCTGGATAGGAGCCGGGTTATCTATACTTCTGATAAATCAAAATAAAACGTCAGGACAATCATATGTATCTTCGTTCAGGGGCCATACTGGCAGCCCTCTTGCTGGCTGGCTGTGCCGGTGGCCCACCCAAGCCTGGCCCAGAGAGTCTGGATCTCAATCCCGGCATGAATAATCCGGGTGCCACCAGTACGGCGGCCGATCCGCGCGATCCCTTCCAGGGGGCCAACCGGGCCATGTGGGCGGTCAACTATGATGTGCTGGAGCCCTATGTGGCACGTCCTGTGGTACATGCCTATGCCCGCTACATTCCGGTAGGGGTGAAGGATGGCATTGCCAACTTTGTTGCCAACTTTGATGAGCCAAGCAGCATGGTGAACCATCTGATCACCGGTGATTTGAAAGGGGCAGGCACCAACCTGGGGCGCTTTACCCTCAACACCACGGTCGGTCTGCTGGGTATCTTCGATGTGGCCAAACATGCCGGCCTCGAGCGCAACAAGCTGGAGATGGACACAGTGCTGGGCAGGGCCGATATCGGTAATGGTGCTTACATCATGGTGCCTGTCTACGGCCCGACCACCACCCGGGAGCTGGTTGGTGATGCGATTGACAGCTTCTACTTCCCCTATGCCCTGTTGACCTTCCCGATGAAGGTCGCACACTGGGCGCTGGATGGCTTGGGCACACGTGCCAAGCTGATCGATCAGGAGCGGATCATCGACAACTCCCTCGACCCCTATGCGCTGACCAAGGACTTCTACCTGCAATATAACCAGGGCAAGGTGACGGGCAAGCAGACCGAGCTGAAAGCGTCTCAGCAAGAGCAGGCTGACGATGCCAATCTGGATGAATACATGGACGAGCTGGACCAGTAAGCGGGTCATCTCGATATGTAAAAGGCGCCTGCGGGCGCCTTATTCACTTTCGCAGCCATATCGAGATAAAAAAACGCCCCGCAGTGCGGGGCGTTTTGGCAAGCGAGGCTGATTAGGCAGCCAGATTCTTGGCCACGAATTCCCAGTTAACCAGAGCCCAGAAGGTTTCCATGTACTTCGGACGCAGGTTGCGGAAGTCGATGTAGTAGGCGTGCTCCCACAGGTCAACGGTCAGCAGCGGGGTGGTACCGGCTTCAGTCAGCGGGCAGCCAGCGTTGGAGGTGTTGACGATAGCCAGAGAGCCGTCAGCTTTCTTCACCAGCCAAGTCCAGCTGGAACCGAAGTTGCCGATGGCAGATTTGGTGAAGGCATCTTTGAACTCGGCGAAGGAGCCGAATGCCTTGTTGATGGCCTCAGCCAGGGCGCCAGTCGGCTCGCCACCGCCATTCGGGGAGAGGCAGTGCCAGTAGAAGGTGTGGTTCCAGATCTGGGCGGCGTTGTTGAAGATGCCGCCGTTGGAGGTCTTGATGATCTCTTCCAGAGACTTGCCTTCAAACTCTGTACCCGGCACCAGATTGTTCAGGTTGACCACGTAGGTGTTGTGGTGCTTGCCGTGGTGATATTCCAGAGTTTCCTGGGAGATGTGCGGTTCCAGAGCGTTGATTGCATAGGGCAGAGCGGGAAGTTCGAATGCCATTTTCTACTCTCCATTGGCTGGACCGTGCGAAGGCGACGGTTGCAAGACATTGCGTACTCTTTTCTATATGTGAAAAGAGTTGTTTTTAAAATGATGGGGCTGGGTAGCCCAAAGCCAAGGGATTGTAGCAGTATCAAAGATGGCCTAACAACTCTTGATTGGCGCCATGATCACGATCAATCCTGTGTGGGTTCTTTGCACAATTCGAGCCGGGCCACCCCTTTGTCAGTTTGTGCTCGGGCAAGATTGCAGTAGAATGGCCGCCGAAATCGCTCTAGTGAGGCACCTATGGAAACTATTGAAAAGATTAAGCAGCAGCTGGCTGACAACCCCATCATCATCTACATGAAGGGCTCCCCCAAGCTACCCAGCTGTGGCTTCTCTGCCCAGGCCTCCCAGGCTCTGATGTCCTGCGGCGAGCCGTTTGCCTACGTTGATATCCTGCAAAATCCGGATATCCGCGCCGAATTGCCAAAATTCGCCAACTGGCCGACCTTCCCCCAACTGTGGGTTGAGGGTGAGCTGATCGGTGGCTGTGACATCATGATCGAGATGTTCCAGGCTGGCGAGTTGCAGGCTCTGATCAAAGAGACTGCTGCCAAGTACAAGAAAGATGATGCTGCAGCCGAGTAATCGGTTCTGTGTTGTCGAGAGGGAGCCTTATAGGCTCCCTTTTTTATTGTCCCGGTTCTGGCAGGCAAGCAACTGATTGCCGGTTGCAAAAAGCAACGCAATTGCCCTGAAAAATCTAATCTTTACGGCTTTGTTTTGGAGTTGTTAATTATATTCTTCGCCAATATGTGATTACTTTTTTTAATCCGTTGAGATTCAAGTGTTGCTGTCATCACATTTTTTGATAATTTCACCGTAACGCAGTCTCTTTGTAGATTTTTTTGTGTTTATGCTCACATTAATTGCAAGTGATAGAACCTAGTATCGCTTCGCCCTGTGAAATAAAACCCTACAAATTAATAAATAAAAAGAGATTTGCGATGAAGATGTATAGCAATCTGCCCATTGGTCTTCATGATATTACTGAAGCCAAAAAAAGACTGACCAATCATATATACAAGACCGCGCAACTACCCTCTAACTACATCAGCGAACGTTGTCATGGCGAGGTTTACCTCAAACTTGAAAACATGCAACGTACAGGATCTTTTAAAATTCGTGGCGCCTTCAACAAGCTCAGTTCATTAAGTCTGGAAGACCGACAAAAAGGTGTTGTCGCCTGCTCGGCGGGTAATCATGCCCAAGGTGTATCACTCTCCAGTGCTATGCTGGGAATTGATGCCAAGGTGGTCATGCCTTGCTGCGCCCCCAAATCAAAAATTGCTGCAACCAGTGACTATTCAGCCAAAGTGATCCTCCATGGAAATAGCTTCAATGACACCATTGCCAAAGTCAGCGAAATCGTGGAGATGGAAGGCCGCGTATTTATCCCCCCTTCGACGATGCAAAAGTGATTGCCGGCCAGGGCACCATTGGCCTGGAAATTATCGAAGATTTGTATGATGTCGATAACATCATAGTACCGATCGGTGGCGGTGGTTTGATTGCCGGTGTTGCCATGGCTATCAAATCTATTAATCCGACCATCAAGGTGATTGGTGTGCAATCCGAGAATGTGCACGGTATGGCGGCCTCTTTCTATGCCGGTACCATGACCAATCATAGAACCAGCAGCACGCTTGCCGATGGCTGTGATGTGGCAAGACCTGGTTCACTGACCTTAGAAATCGTCAAACAATTGGTGGATGATATTGTACTGGTCACCGAGGATGATATTCGTCATAGCATGGTTGACCTTATTCAGCGCAACAAGGTGATTACCGAAGGGGCGGGAGCTCTGGCCTCGGCAGCGCTGCTCAGTGGCAAGCTGAAACATTATGTCGAAGGTAAAAAGACCGTCAGCATTATTTCGGGTGGCAATATTGATCTGACCCGGATCGCCGAAATTATCGAACAGAACAATATTCGTCAATTTAGCCTGTAAGGAATGCAGTCATGATATTAGACAGTGTTGTCACCGGCAGTAAAGAGAATACGCGTGCATGGCGTAAATCGGATACCACATGGGGATTAGGTCTGTTCGGTACTGCTATCGGGGCGGGGGTCTTGTTCTTTCCAATCCGGGCCGGATATGGTGGCCTGATCCCAATATTAATCATGCTGGTGCTGGCTTACCCCATTGCATTTTATTGCCACAGGGCGTTGGCCAGATTATGTCTTTCTGGCAGTAATCCATCGGCAAATATTACCGAGACCGTTGAAGAACATTTTGGCAAGATGGGTGGAGTGGTAATTACCTTCCTCTATTTCTTTGCCATCTGCCCACTGCTGTGGATATATGGTGTGACGATCACCAATACCTTTATGGCATTTTGGGAGCATCAACTACAGTTGGTTCCGCTTAATCGAGGTGTGGTTGCACTGGCATTGTTGATGTTGATGGCATTCGTGATCTACTTCGGTAAAGATCTGATGGTCAAGGTGATGAGCTATCTGGTCTTTCCCTTTATTGCCAGTCTGATCGTTATCTCTCTCTCCCTCGTCCCGTACTGGAACAGTGCCGTCTTTGATCAGGTCAATCTGAGCGAGATATCGATGTTTGGTCACGATGGTATTCTGGTTACCGTCTGGCTGGGGATCTCCATCATGGTCTTCTCCTTCAACTTCTCGCCGATAGTCTCTTCTTTCATTGTCTCCAAACGGGAAGAGTATGAGCAGGAGTTCGGTCGTGATTTTACCGAAAAGCGCTGCTCGAAGATTATCTCCGGTGCCAGCATGCTGATGGTGGCCGTGGTGATGTTCTTTGCCTTCAGCTGCCTCTTTACCCTGTCACCGCAAAATATGGCGGAAGCCAAAGCCCAGAATATTCCGGTGCTCTCCTATCTGGCTAACCACTTCTCCTCAATGACGGGCAGCAAGTCTGCGTTTGCCACCACCCTGGAGTATGCGGCGTCCATTATCGCACTGGTTGCTATCTTCAAATCCTTCTTCGGTCACTATCTGGGGACGTTGGAAGGGTTGAATGGCCTTATCCTCCGCTTTGGCTACCAGGGCGACAAGAGCAAGGTTTCCAGTAAAAAACTCAATATGGTCAGTATGTTGTTCATCATGGGTTCGACCTGGCTGGTCGCTTATGTGAACCCCAACATCCTCGACCTGATTGAGGCAATGGGGGCGCCAATCATCGCTTCCCTGCTCTGTCTGCTGCCGATGTATGCGGTGAGCAAGACACCGGCACTTGCAAAATATAAAGGTCAGGCCAGCAACCTGTTTGTCACCATCATCGGTGTGCTGACCATCCTGAATATAGTTTCCAAGCTGTTCTAAAAACCTTTTCTGCAAGTCATCAACCATTCAGGCTCCCCTGGCGGGGTCTGGATGGTGCAGTCAGACATGAGCAATAACCGGTTCTTCGTTGGCCACAATTATGTGGGCCCTGGGTAAGGCTTGCCGTTTTTTGACTTTCTGTTTATGGCGAAATGCCCTGATTGCAGTGACTCGACATCATAAATATCGAGGCGATGTAATGAAGTTTGATTCGTTGGTTCTGGTTATCAATTGCGGCTCTTCGTCGGTCAAATTCTCGGTACTGGAGAGTCAATCCTGTGAGGTGGTGATATCCGGTATGGCTGATGGTATTGATACAGCCCATCCCCAATTGCAAGTGGGTAAAGAGCCCGCTATGTCATTACCTGAAAATAACCACACCTGTGCATTGGCTGCCATTGCGGCTGAATTGAAAAAACGGGATCTGCTGGATGCCATTGCACTGGTTGGTCATCGAATTGCTCATGGTGGTAGTGAATTTAGTGAAGCCGTGATCATTGATGAACATGTATTGGCCAAAATCAAGCAGGTGTCACCTTTGGCTCCCCTGCACAATCACGCCAATTTGAGTGGTGTGATGGCGGCTCGTCAGCTATTTCCCACACAACCCCAAATTGCGGTATTTGATACCGGTTTTCACCAGACCCTGAAGCCGGAAGCCTATATCTATGGGCTGCCTTACCAATATTTGCAGGATTACGGCGTACGTCGCTATGGTTTCCATGGCACCTCCCATCGCTATGTTGCCGAGCAGGCTTGCGTATTTATGGGGCTGGATGAGCAACATGCCGGTCTGGTCATCGCTCATCTGGGCAATGGCGCCTCTATTTGCGCGGTGCAGGATGGCAAGAGCGTCGATACCTCAATGGGGATGACGCCGCTGGAGGGGCTGATCATGGGCAGCCGCAGCGGCGATATCGATTTTGGCGCGCTGGCCTATATCGCCAGCAAGACGGGGCAATCCATCGAGGATATCGAGCGGGTATTGAACAAGCAGTCCGGCCTGCTGGGTATTTCGGGGCTCTCCTCCGATATGCGGGTATTGGAAGCTGCCTATCATGAAGGACATTCCGGGGCAAAATTGGCCATTCACGCTTTTGTCCATCGAATTGCCCGCCATATCGGCGGCCATGCCACCTCATTGCGCCGGCTGGATGCCGTTATTTTCACCGGCGGGATCGGCGAGAACTCGGCCTTTATCAGAAAGCTGGTATGCGAACGGCTTCAGGTATTTGGCGTAGCGATCAGCGAGCCGTTTAACCAGCGTCCCAATAGCGAGGGCTGCCGGGTAATTTCGGCGGCAGAGTCCATGGTGATGGCGGCAGTTATTCCCACCAATGAAGAGAAAATGATCGCGCTGGATGCCATTCGTCTGGGGCAGCAGGTTCGTCAGGCCGAGTGCGTCTGACATCTTCCACTGTAGTGTCATGAGTAGTGAATGAGGTTTATTTGATGAAAGTTGATATGCAATTGGATCAGGATAAATTCCGTCAGGCATGGCAAGGGTTTGCCGGTGAAAACTGGAAGCACGAGATCAACGTCCGTGATTTTATCCAGCAGAACTACACCCCCTATGAAGGTGACGAACAGTTTTTAGCAGATGCGACCGAAGCGACCACCACCTTGTGGAACAAGGTGATGGAGGGGATCCGCATCGAGAATGCCACCCACGCGCCAGTCGATTTTGATACCAATATTGCCACGACCATTACTGCCCACGGGCCGGGCTATATCGAGCAGGGGCTGGAAAAAATCGTTGGCCTGCAAACCGACAAGCCCCTTAAAAGAGCACTGCATCCGTTTGGCGGCGTAAATATGATCCGCAGTTCTTTTGAAGCGTATGGCCGGGAGATGGATCCCGAATTTGAATATACCTTCAGCGAATTGCGCAAAACCCATAATCAGGGGGTGTTCGACGTCTACTCTCCCGAGATGTTGCGCTGCCGAAAATCGGGAATTTTGACCGGTTTGCCGGATGGTTACGGCCGTGGTCGCATTATCGGAGATTATCGTCGGGTCGCGCTCTATGGCATAGATTATCTAATCCGTGAGCGGGAGCTGCAGTTTGCCGATCTGCAACCGGCGCTTGAACGGGGAGAGCAGCTGGAGCAGGTGATCCGCCAGCGCGAGGAGCTGGCCGAGCACAAGCGGGCACTGGTGCAGATCAAGCAGATGGCGGCCAGCTACGGCTTTGACATCTCCGGGCCGGCACGCACTGCCCTGCAGGCAGTGCAGTGGCTCTACTTTGCCTATCTGGCGGCGGTGAAGTCGCAAAATGGCGGGGCCATGTCCCTCGGTCGTACCGCCACCTTCCTCGACATCTATATCGAGCGGGATCTGAAGGCGGGGCTAATCAGCGAGCAGGATGCCCAGGAGCTGGTCGATCACTTCATCATGAAGATCCGCATGGTGCGTTTCCTGCGTACTCCCGAGTTTGATTCCCTCTTCTCCGGCGATCCCATCTGGGCGACCGAGGTGATCGGCGGCATGGGGCTGGATGGTCGCACCCTGGTGACCAAGAACTCCTTCCGCTACCTCCACACCCTCAAGACCATGGGGCCGGCGCCCGAGCCCAACCTCACCATCCTCTGGGCGGAAGGACTGCCGCGGGCCTTCAAGACCTATGCGGCCCGCGTCTCCATCGATACCTCATCCCTGCAGTATGAGAACGATGATCTGATGCGCACCGACTTCGAGAGCGATGATTACGCCATCGCCTGCTGCGTGAGTCCCATGGTGATCGGCAAGCAGATGCAGTTCTTCGGTGCCCGCGCCAACCTCGCCAAGACCCTGCTCTATTGCATCAACGGCGGGGTGGACGAGAAGCTGAAGATCCAGGTCGGCCCGAAAGTGGCGCCTATCATGGACGAGGTGCTGGATTACGACACCGTCATGGCCAGCCTCGACAGCTTTATGGATTGGCTGGCGGTGCAGTACATCAGCGCGCTCAACCTTATTCACTATATGCATGACAAATACAGCTACGAGGCTTCCCTGATGGCACTGCACGACCGTGACGTCTATCGCACCATGGCCTGCGGTATCGCCGGTCTATCGGTAGCGGTCGATTCGCTGGCAGCCATCAAGTACGCCCGGGTCAAGCCGGTGCGCGATGCGGATGGGCTGGCGGTCGATTTCGTGATTGAGGGGGAGTATCCCCAGTACGGCAACAACGACGAGCGGGCCGACTCCATCGCCTGCGATCTGGTCGAGCGCTTCATGAAGAAGATCCAGGCGCTGCCGACCTACCGCAATGCGGTGCCGACCCAGTCGATCCTGACCATCACCTCCAACGTGGTGTATGGCCAGAAGACCGGCAACACCCCGGATGGCCGCCGCGCCGGTGCCCCGTTTGCCCCAGGGGCCAACCCGATGCACGGTCGGGATCGCAAGGGGGCGGTCGCTTCGCTGGCCTCGGTGGCCAAGCTGCCGTTCAAATACGCCAAGGACGGGATCTCCTACACCTTCTCCATCGTGCCAGGGGCGCTCGGCAAGGAACCGGCCAATCGCGAGAACAATCTGGTGGGGCTGATGGATGGCTACTTCCATCACGAGCGGGATGTGGAAGGGGGTCAGCACCTCAACGTCAACGTGATGAACCGCGAGATGCTGCTGGATGCCATCGACAATCCGGACAAGTACCCCAGCCTGACCATCCGGGTCTCCGGCTATGCGGTGCGCTTCAACGCCCTGACCCGCGAGCAGCAGCAGGACGTCATCTCCAGAACCTTCACCAACATGATGTAACTCTCATGCCCGGGGTGAGCAGGCTTGCTCCGGGCCTACTTTTTGTTTGTCAGCACGAGGAAGTAACAGATGCGACAGGTTATCACTACCAAGGCGGCGCCGGGTGCCATCGGCCCCTATGTGCAGGCCACCCGGATTGGCAACATCCTCTACACCTCCGGTCAGATCCCGCTGGACCCGGTGAGCGGCGACGTTGCGGAGGGGATCGAAGCGCAGACCCTGCGCTCCCTGCAAAACGTACAGGCGATTGTCGAGGCGGCAGGCGGTGAGGTGCGCAACATCTTCAAGACCACGGTGTTTGTCTCGGATCTGAACGACTTTGCTACGGTCAACCGGGTCTACAACGACTTCTTCACCGAGCACGATGCCATGTATCCGGCTCGCTCCTGCGTAGAAGTTGCTCGGTTACCGAAGGATGTGAAGATCGAGATAGAGGCGATTGCTGCGCTGTAACCCCATCGGGAGTGTGTCAGCAAGCCAAAACAGAGCGGCTGCCAATGGCAGCCGCTTTTGTCTATATGGTCATCGGGCAGATCAGGCGATCCGTTCGATACGAGCCATGTAGAAGCCGTCGAAGCCGGTCTCGGACGGGCTCACGGTGTGATCGTCACGCAGACGGAAGTTTTCGTTGGCGGCGAGGAACTTGTCCACCTGCTGGCGGTTCTCCTCGGGCAGGATGGAGCAGGTTGCATAGACCAGCAGACCACCCACTTTCACCATCTGGCTGTAACGCTGCAGGATCTCTTCTTGCAGCGCGACCAGCACCGGCAGACGCTCGGCGGTATCACGCCACTTGGCATCCGGATTGCGCTTGAGTACGCCAAGACCTGAGCAGGGCACGTCCAGCAGTACACGGTCGGCGCTCTCTTTGAGGCGCTTGACGGTCTTGCTGCTGGTGATGACCCGGGTCTCCACGTTGTGGGCACCGGCGCGACGGGCGCGCTGCTTGAGGTTCTCCAGTTTCCACTCTTCCACATCCATTGCCAGCAGACGGCCTTTGCCCTGCATCATGGCGGCGATATGGAGGGTCTTGCCACCGGCACCGGCGCAGGCGTCGATAACGCGCATGCCCGGGGTAACTTCCAGCGCAGCAGCAACCAGCTGGGAGCCTGCGTCCTGCTGTTCGAAGCAACCATCGGCAAAGGCCTTGGTGCGGAACAGGGCTGCGTCGGAGGTGACCTGCAGGGCTGTCTCCACACCTTCAACCGGAATGGTGGTGACATGCTCTTTGGCCAGAATGGCTTGCAGCTCATCACGGGTACACTTGAGGGTGTTGACCCGCAGGTAGCGCTTGGGCATCCAGGCCAGGGCGGCACGCTCGGCAGGCCAGGCTTCACCCAGCTGCTCGCTGCCCAGTTTCTCCAGCCAGCTCGGGCAACCATCCATCAATACCGGGTTCTTCTTCGCCTCGGTCAGACGGCGGCGGAACGCCTCTTCATTGAAGCGATCCAGGGTCGGGTTGTTGGGCTGGGCAATTTTGTGGAAGGCGTGCCAGCTGTGCAACAGCGGCCAGACATTCTTCTCGGCCTGACGCACCTGAATGCCGGTGAGAAAGCAATATAGGCTGAGACGGCGCAGCAGGTCGCCGGTGACCAGGGCAATCCTTGCCTGTTCTTGCGGTTTGAGTTCGATGCCGGAGAAGTGACGGGCATAAGCGCGGTCGAGGGTAAGACCCTGACCGAGCACATCGTCAACAATGGCAACGACCAGATCCCCGAAACGGGGCAACAGTGGGGATTTGAGCATGAGATTAACCTTGGCCAGATAAAGATGAACCGCACCTTTGTGAAGAGGGGCAGTTCTAAAATTGACAAATCCGCGCAATGATAGGGGTTAGACGGGGTTGGCGCAACACTCCCCATGGGTGAGTGGCTGAAACAGTGGCGCCGGGCTTCTTGATTCGGCGGGATAATGATGCCGGTAATGGTTCAAAAAAGTGCATGACTACAAGGATGACAAAGATGCATGTGACCAGTAAGTGTTCGTTGGCCCTGGTGGTGGCCAGTTTGTTGGGGTCAACCAGCCTGATGGCCAGCGAGTGGCGCACGGTAGCCGCCAGAGCGACTGCGGAGCAAGGTTATGAGGTGCGGGCCAATCAGTTTCGGGTGGCCAAGGTGCCGCTCGACTATTTTGCCGGGCTGCAAGCCGGGGCGAGTGAGCTGACCCTGCCGCTGCCCGATGGGGGGGAGGTCACCTTTGCTCTGGAAGCCTACGACTTGCTGCCAGCAGATCTTGCCGCCAAGTATCCGCAGATCCGCACCTTCAAGGGGTACAACCCGGTGCATCCGATAGAGACGGGGCGCTTCGATCTGGGGCCGCAAGGTTTCCACGCCATGTTCAGCCATCAGGGCAGGATGGTGTTTGTCGATCCGCTGCGCAATGCCGAAGGCTACGCCATCTATTACCAGCAGGATGCCCATAGTCGATTGGAAGAGGCTGCAGATGAGGTGATAGGGCCCAAGCTCAGCAAACTGGTGCGCAAGGTGCAAGTGGATGGCAATGTTCGCAAGCGCTACGTCATTGCCATTTCGGCGACAGGAGAATTTACCCAATACCACGGTGGCTCCAAAGCGCTTACCATGGCGGCGATTGCGACCTTGCTCAACCGCGTCAATCAGGTCTATCAACGGGATGTGGGCGCCGAATTCGTGCTGGCCAGTGGCAATGACAACCTGATCTTTACCGATCCGGCCAGCGACTTGTTTGCCAATGATAATTCGGATGCGCAGACCAATATCGGGGTACAGGCTTATTACTTTACCAATATGCAGCTCGGTAATTTTGATATCGGCCATGTCCTGAATACCAATGGCGGCGGTCTGGCCGGATTGGCAGTGCTCTGCACCAATCAGAAGTCTGGTGGGATGTCGGGTTCACCCACACCGGTTGGAGATGCCTTCTTCGTTGA
Source organism: Aeromonas sp. Y289-2 (assembly GCF_027705925.1). Taxonomy (NCBI): domain Bacteria; kingdom Pseudomonadati; phylum Pseudomonadota; class Gammaproteobacteria; order Aeromonadales; family Aeromonadaceae; genus Aeromonas; species Aeromonas sp. Y289-2. The sequence goes on along the minus strand of NZ_JAPDCH010000001.1, from coordinate 898,178 downwards.
CTATGTGGCTCATGAAATTGGCCACCAGTTTGGTGCTGATCATACCTTCAACGGCACTACCGGGAGTTGCGGTGCTGGTACCCGGGTTGCGAGTCAAGCCTATGAGCCTGGTAGTGGCAGCTCCATCATGGCCTATGCCGGTATTTGTGGTGATGAGAATATCCAGACTCACAGCGACCCCTATTTTCATAGCAAGTCCATCGAGCAGATGCGTGCACACATGGCGACCGTATCGACTTGTGGAACCACACTCGCGTTGAGCAATAATGCCCCGCAGGCAGCTGCAGGGGGGGACTATGTGATCCCTGCCAATACGGCCTTTATGTTAAAAGGGGCTGGTGGAGATCTGGATAATGATTCTCTGCTCTACAACTGGGAGCAGATCGATCTGGGTACTGAATCGAGCAGTGCCGCCACCATGATTGACGATGGCTCCCGGCCGCTGTTTCGTTTTGTCTCTCCCACGGCATCGCCGGAGCGGATCCTGCCGAGTTTGCCATCCCTGCTCTCCGGCACGCTTGCCAAAGGAGAGGCCTGGCCGACTACCAACCGGGATCTCAATTTCAGACTGACGGTGCGTGATGGTCAGGGTGGCGTTGCCAGTGATGACATGAAAGTGCAAGTGATCAATACCGGCGCGGCATTTCGCATCACCAACCCGTTTTACGGGGTGACTCTCACTCCGGGGGCCAGTCAGGCCGTAGCATGGGATGTGGCGGGCACAACTGTGGCGCCGATCAGTTGCAGCAAGGTGGACATCTCGGTGACTCAGGATGAGGGCGCAAGCTGGACAATGCTTGCCGCCGGACAACCCAATAACGGCGCAGCAACGGTAACGTTGCCTGCCGATCTCACCAGCAGCGTCAGGCTGAAAGTGGCATGCAGCGACAATATCTTCTTTGCCATCAGTCCCCTCAAATTGCCTCTGGTGCAAGGTGGCTCGACTTCAGGTGGCGGCGGTGGTGGCGGCGCGCTCGGATTGTGGACGCTGGCTCTGGCGCTGCTCGGCTGGCAACGGAGGCGTACATGAAGGGAGTCCCTCTGTTACTGCTTGCCATGCTCGGCGGCTGTCAGGCCGATGCCAGCACGCTGGAACAGGAGCTGAGTGCAAACCTCGCCAGGCAGGATTACCGCCTGATAGTGATAGCCGGGCGGGGAGAGTTCGCCCCCGGTATTGCAGCCGAGCAGCAGGCAGAGGCCAAGGCGCGCTGTGGCAAGCGTTATCTGGATGGATTGGGCGATGTGATAAGGCCCGGTCAGCAAGAGATACATGCCAAGTTGAGTGCTTACGCCAGCGAGTATAACCAGCGTATGGTGATTCATTGCCCAATAGCATCGGGCGCTGGCAAGCAGTAATACACCAACGAACCAATCCAAATGGAGGGGATACTCATCCCCCTATCTATCCGTGAAGGCGCCAATGGCGCCTTCACTTTTTTCCGTTGTTGAATGGGGCCAGTCTGTATTGCCTGAGATGGGGAGCGCGGGTGTAGCACGATTTTTCAGCGTGACAGAAGTTTTGTGCGAATTTTCTTTTCTGTCTGTCACGCAGATCGTCAATTGACGCTGCACCATACTTGTTGTCACCAAGGTAGGGCAAGGAGGCTCTATGAAGCATGGCATTGCGGTGATTATCACCAGTTTGTCTGTTCAGGTTGCAGCAGAACCACAGTGGACCTTCATGGATGAAAACTTGGAAAGGGGAGGGATCTATGATGTGCGAGCTGAAAAGGTCAGAGTGGTGGTTCCTGACAAGCCTTTTGAACCCGGGCATCTCGCCAGTGTATTGACCTTGCCATTGCCGGATGGCACTACGGTGCAGTTTGATGTTCATCCCAATGCCTTGCTCCCGGAGCCTTTGGCCCAGCGCTACCCTTCTATCAATACTTACAGTGGGAAGGCTATCGATCGGGCGGCGGATACAGGCCGATTCGATGTCACCATACATGGTTTTCACGGTATGTTTACCCATCAGGGGCGTACCTTTTATGTCGATCCGCTTCAGGACGGTTTCTCTTATGCTGTTTATGAACAGCAAGATGCCTGGCGGCGACAGGATGTGGATCAGGTGATTGATCCTCATGGTATCGAGCGTGAGCGAGCTGTGCTGGTCGATGGCAATTTGCGCAAGCGCTACACCATCGCCATCTCGGCAACCGGGGAATATACCCAGTATCACGGTGGTACCAAGGTTGCAGCACTCTCGGCCATTGCAACACTGCTTAATCGGGTCAATGAAGTCTATCGCCGTGATGTGGGGGCCGAGTTTCAGCTTGCAGCCGATACAGACAAGGTGATTTTCACTGATCCGGCGACGGATCCTTTCACCAACTCGACCCAGGATATCGCCATCAACCAGACCCAACAGGGGGTGTTGCTCAATCCTTCTTTTGATCTGGGCCATCTGCTGGCGACATCAGGCGGCGGGGTGGCGACCCTGAGATCTTTATGCAACCCTTTCAGCCGTTCACGGGGCATGACCGGAGGCTCACAGCCTATCGGTGATGCATTTTTTATTGATTATGTGGCTCACGAATTGGGGCACCAGCTGGGGGCCGAGCACTCCTTCAATGGCATGGCCGACAGTTGTGCCACGGGTCGCAAGGCTAGCTCAGCCTGGGAACCGGGCAGTGGCTCGACCATCATGGCTTATGCCGGGATCTGTGGTGAGGAGAATCTGCAGGTTAACAGCACTCCTTTCTTTCACAGCAAGTCGATCGAGCAGATGCGGGCTCTGATGGCCTCTCTGCCCTCCTGTGGCACCGACCTAGCGCTTGCCAATAACGCGCCGGTTGTGGATGCGGGGGGCGATAGGGTGATCCCCGCCAATACGCCTTTCACTCTTGTCGGTAGTGCGCTGGATCTGGATGGTCATCCCCTCAGTTACACCTGGGAGCAGGTTGATCTTGGCAATGCATCCTACAGCGTGGCAACCATGGTGGATGATGGAACCCGCCCGCTGTTTCGCTTTGCTTCACCGACATCGGATCCCCGCAGAACATTGCCCGCCATGAGCTCTCTGATATCGGGTGTCTTGGCCAAAGGAGAGGCGTGGCCTGCGACCAATCGCAATCTCCAGTTCCGCCTTACCGTACGTGATGGTCAGGGGGCGGTGAGCAGTGATGAAATGGTGGTTCAGGTGATCAATACCGGCGCGGCATTTGCCATCACAGCTCCGCAGATCGGCGCCATGGTGGCGGGTAGCACTCAGCTAGTGACATGGAATGTTGCCGGGACCGATCAGCCTCCTATCAATTGTCCCAGTGTGGATTTGGCACTGACACAGAATGGCGGTTCTACTTGGACTGCGCTGGCAAGCGGGCTTGCCAATAACGGGTCGGCCAGTGTGGTGTTGCCTGCACCGTTGACCAGCACGGCCAGGCTGAAGCTGGCATGCAGCAATAATATTTTTTTCTCTATCAATGGGATAAGAGGTAATGCGTCTGCCGCTACGGAAAGTGCAACTGTCATTACCGACAACAATGTGGGTGGCGGCGGTGGTGGTGGTGCAGTGAATCTTATCGTGATCCTCCTGATGGGAGGGGCAGCCGGATGGCGCAGGTATTACGGTTAGCCGTCAGTTTGCTGTTTCTATATATCTGCGCAGCGCCTGTTGTGGCCGCATCACTGACCGAGGCAATAGATGAAAGTCTTGCTGCTCAGGATTATCGGCTCATCGTGCGCGGCGGACGCGGTGGTATGGCCCCGGGGGTTGTGGAGTCACTGCAAGCAGAAGCGAGAACCCGGTGCGGAGTCCGTTATCTGAAAGGGTTCGGTGATGTAATTGAGATGGGCAAGGAGTCTGAGTTTGAGCAACGGATTGACTATGCCACCCGATATAACCGACAGATGCTGGAAAGGTGCATGCCGGAGGCGATTTCAAGGCCGTAGTGGCTGTTCAACAACGGCGTGTAAATCGGCATGATTGGAGTTATAACTCTAATATTCCAAACATAGTGATAGCCTCATGGGAATGATTCGATGACTCACATATGAGCCTCCATATAATTTTTTTGGAGCTTTAACTCTATTAAAAAGAACTGCTGAAAATGCTAACAAAATGAGCTATTTATAAACTATAACTCACTAACTGCATGATTTTAAATGAAATAAAATTCATTTAATTTTTATTGAAAAAGTTGAATTGTGATTTGTGTCACGTTATTCTCGCCGGCTGTTCAGTCAGGTGATTAATAATGATGAAGTTCACAATAAATGCAATCTCAGTTGTCATCGCAATGTCAGCCAATATCGCGCTGGCATCCCCATGGCATATGGTCGAAGCACACAATAGGCAGGCGGCTGATACAGTCACAACTAGGGAAGGTGCGAATAGGCCGGGAAATTCTTCTCGGCTGACTCAGTCATTTCATTTTTTCCTGTTTGAGCCGATTTTTTCTCCCGTAAATGCCTTGAATCAGCCTATTTAGACTGTTTTTTCGCCGTTTCTTCGCCGTTTCAGGCCTTATTCCCAGTTTTTAGTGAGATCTCTCCCACTGACGTATAATCTGGTCCACCCGAAACAGGTTGGCCAGGGTGAATAACATCGCCAGTTGGTTATCGTTTTTCAGTAACCCCTTGTATCTGGCTTTCACGAAGCCGAACTGGCGCTTGATGATGCGAAACGGGTGCTCCACCTTGGCCCGGATGCTGGCTTTCATGTATTCGATGTTGATGGCCGTTTTGTTCTTGCGTGGATGCTGTTTCAAGGTTCTTACCTTGCCGGGGCGCTCGGCGATCAGCCAGTCCACATCCACCTCGGCCAGCTCCTCGCGCTGTGGCGCCCCTTGGTAGCCGGCATCGGCTGAGACAAATTGCTCCTCTCCATGCAGCAGATTACCCAGCTGATTGAGGTCATGCTCGTTGGCCGCGGTGGTGACTAGGCTGTGGGTCAAGCCACTCTTGGCATCGACACCAATGTGGGCCTTCATGCCAAAGTGCCACTGATTGCCTTTCTTGGTCTGATGCATCTCCGGATCGCGTTGCTGCTCTTTGTTCTTGGTCGAGCTGGGAGCCTCAATGATGGTGGCATCGACCAAGGTGCCTTGAGTCATCATGACGCCTGCTTCGGCCAGCCAGCGATTGATGGTCTTGAACAATTGGCGGGCCAGTTGATGCTGCTCCAGCAGGTGGCGGAAATTCATGATGGTGGTGCGGTCCGGCAAGGCGCTATCCAGGGATAACCGGGCAAACAGACGCATGGAGGCGATTTCGTACAGAGCATCTTCCATCGCGCCATCGCTCAGGTTGTACCAATGCTGCATGCAGTGAATGCGTAGCATGGTTTCCAGCGGATAAGGTCGCCGGCCATTACCAGCCTTGGGATAAAACGGCTCGATGACTTCCACCATGTTTTGCCATGGCAGAATCTGCTCCATGCGGGACAAGAAAATCTCTTTTCTGGTCTGACGGCGCTTACTGCTGAATTCACTGTCGGCGAAGGTGAGCTGATGACTCATGATGAACCCTTTTTCATGGCTCCAGATGACAAACATGATCTCATATCAGGGACTTGTTCGCACCTTCCCTAGTGCCTATACCAGCTTTAAGGTCGATGAAGAGTTTATTCAAAATCTGCGTGCTGGCGATACGCTGATTACTTTGCCATTACCAAATGGTGGAATGGTGCAATTTGAAGTGCAGCCCTCGTCGGTGTTGCCACCTGCATTGGCCGCCAAGTATCCGGATATCATGACCTTTAAAGGCCATGAAGTGGGCAATGAAAATAATACCGGCAGTTTTGATATTTCCCCACGTGGTTTTAATGGCATGTTTATGCACCAAGGGGAGCAGGTGTTTATTGATGTTCAACGTAGCGGTCTTTATTCCGTTTATTACAAAAAAAATGTAAAGCCGCGAAAAAATGGGTATCATGAAGAGCTGATGCAGAATAATACAAGTGAGCATGAAAGTGAAAAAAAGCGCTCATTGTTAGATAGTGCAACTAAGCAAGCAGCACAAAAATATAACTTTCCTGGAATAAAAACATATCGGATCGCGATATCTACCACTGGAGAGTATACCACCTCATTTCATGATAAAATAGGTGCGTTGTCATCTATTGTAACATTGCTGGCTCGAGTCAATGAGATATATGAGCGTGATCTCGGTATAAAATTTATCTTGGCTGATGGTAATGATAATATTATTTTTGACGATCCGGACACAGATCTTTTTTTTAATGGAACTAATAAAGACCGCACATTTACCACGCCTACAATAGACCGTGATGATGCACATCGCAATGAGCTTGTTCAACTGTTGGCTCAAAGAGAAGCCGATCCTGCGAAAAAGTTAGGTGAGTTTGATATTGGCCACGTGCTGATGACGACCAATTATTCTGGCTTGGCATGGGGGACGCTGTGCGCAGCTCCAAATCTGGATTATTTCGGGAATAAGTCCCCTGGTCGAAACTTGCGATCTAATGCAATGAGTGGAGCCGGTAATGGCAGCTCGGGAGCGGGAATCGCAGAGATCGATGCGATGTTTGTCGATACCTTTGCCCATGAAGTGGGTCATCAGCTCGGTGCAGAGCATATCTTTAATGTCGACCAAGGCGGACGTGTAGCTAATTCCGCTTGGGAGGTTGGTAGCGGTGCGACCATCATGGGTTATCCGGGCAGAGTTGGCATGGGGTCACAAAATCTGCAATCTAAAACGACGGGTTATTTTCATAGCAAGTCCATTGAGCAGATGCTTGCTGTGCTAGTCAGCCGGCCAGATAATTGTGGCGTTGTTGAGCCTATGATCAAGCAAGATATTGATGTGAATATCTCACCAGCATCGCAATCAAAAGTTATTCCTGTTAGAACTGCATTTTCACTCACAGGGATTGGTTCTGGTGAAGATGGAATGACTTTTACCTGGGAACAGGTTGATCTTGGTCGAGCGACAGAGAGTGCATCTGATATTTACTATGGGAAATTGAACGATGGACCCTTATATCGTTTTGTAGCGCCTGCAACGTCTCCTGAACGTCACTTTCCTTCTTTGGCTACTCAGCTAAGGGGATATGAACGATTTATGTTGCAACAGCCTGAGCTAATAAAAGATGAAGAGAAGGGCGATCCATGGGTCAATGTACCGCGTACTCTGAATTTCCGTTTGGTGGTCCGTGATGGAAAAGGCGGTGGTGCCTATGATGAGACCTCGGTCGAAGTGGTTGATACAGGTTCACAAACCTTCAAGATATTGCCAGCCCCTGACCAGCGTATTCTGGTTGGCAGCCCGACCACAGTGAATTGGCAAGTAGCTGGAACCGATGGTGGCCGTATCAACTGCCAGCGGGTCGATATCAGTTATAGCAACGATGAAGGCAAGAGCTGGCAGCCGCTGGTCAATGGCGTGAGCAACAATGGCGCTCATGAGGTAACCATTCCGGCCAATGCTGGCAGCGCTGTTCGCCTCAAGCTGGCCTGTAGCGACAATATCTTCTATGCCATTACGCCAAAACTGGCGACCAAGAGCAGCGATACACCGGCTCCCCAGCCTGAAAGCAATGGCGGCGGCGGTGGCGGCGGTTCGACCGGTCTGTTCGCGCTGCTGGGCCTTGGTATCGCTGCGCTACTGCGTCGTCGTGAGATCATGAGCTACTAAACCAAGATAACCCAAGGGTGAGATTACCCATCTTTGGTAAATTGATAAACCAAGCGAAGAGGCGTGAGCCTCTTCGCTTTTTTTGTATGGTTTACAAGGTCGCTTTATCGAGCGCACAATGCCTGCGTCACTCTCTTGATGGTCGTGGAACCATTATTTATTTGAAGGAAAATCAAGATGATGGATGTTGCTGATCTGCGCCGTGAGTATACCCGTGGCGGGCTGCACCGGGCCGATCTGCCGGCCGAGCCGCTGGCGCTGTTCGAGAAGTGGTTGGCGCAGGCTTGTGAGGCCAAACTGACCGATCCCACCGCCATGGTGGTAGCGACGGTGGATGCCGATGGTCAGCCCTGGCAGCGCACTGTGCTGCTCAAGCACTACGATGCCCTGGGGATGGTCTTTTACACCAACATGGGCAGCCGCAAGGCGCAGCAGCTTGAAGGCAATCCTCGTATCAGCCTGCTCTTCCCCTGGCACACGCTGGACAGACAGGTGCATGTGACCGGTCGGGTGGAGAAGATGAGCACCTTCGAGGTGATGAAGTATTTCCACAGCCGTCCCAAGGATAGCCAGATCGCTGCCTGGGTCTCCAAACAGTCGACCCGCATCTCGGCCCGCGGCGTGCTGGAGGCCAAGTTCCTCGAGCTCAAGCAGAAGTTTGCCAATGGCGAAGTGCCGCTGCCGAGCTTCTGGGGCGGATTCCGGGTGGTGATCGAGACGGTGGAGTTCTGGCAGGGGGGCGAGCACCGGCTGCACGACCGCTTCTACTACACCCGCGAAGGGGATGGCTGGCACATTGAGCGCCTGGCTCCCTGATCGCGCTGTTCAATTCTGTTTTCACAAGGAGTGTGTATGCGTCTGTATGGTGATCTGCGTTCCGGCAACTGTTACAAGGTGTGGCTGCTGGCTCGCTGGCTGGAGCTGCCCCTTGAGTGGGTAGAGGTCGATATTCAGGCGGGGGATACCCGTACCCCCGCATTTTTGGCCATGAACCCCAACGGCAAGATCCCGGTGCTGGAGATTGGCCAGGGCGATACACTGGCGGAATCAAATGCCATCCTCTTCTATCTGGCGCAGTGCTCGTCTTTGTGGCCAACCGATCCGCGCCAGCAGGCCGAGGTGCTCAAGTGGATGTTCTTCGAGCAGTACAGCCATGAGCCCTACATCGCGGTGGCCCGCTTTATCGTTCACTATCTCGGCCGCCCCGAGTCCCAGGAGGCGCGGCTCGACGGGCTGAAAGTCGGTGGCGAGAAGGCGCTGGCAGTAATGGAGCAGCAGCTGAAACAGAGCCCCTACCTGTGCGGTGATGCGCTGACCATCGCCGATATCGCCCTTTATGCCTACACCCACGTGGCAGAGGAGGGGATCTTCTCCCTGCAGGGGTGGCCCGCTATCCGTAGCTGGATCGCCCGTATCGAAGCCCATCCCCGCCATCTGACGCTGCCAGCGGCCTGTCAGGCCAGCTGATGGAACTGCTGATCGAGGCCAGTCTGTGGCAACCGCAGTGGACTGCGCTGTTGCAGGTCTGGCAGTTGCAGGGTCATCGCTGGCAGCTGCTACTGGGCAAAGAGGCGGCCGCCGCCCTCGATCAAACCGATGCACCCTGGGCGAGCAGTCCTCCTGACGGGGTGCTCTGCCCGGGGGCCCTGCTGGCTGCCTGGCTCGATGGGGATCTGCTGGCGGATTTTCATGTTGATCCCAGCCGCCAGGTTCTGATCAGTGCCTCTACCTCGCTATTGACCCTCGCCAAGGAGCAGGGACTGCTCACCCTTGGCCCTGTGGGGGCCGATCTGCCGCTCACCCCCGAGGCCGATTTGGGCGCCGTGCTCAATCGCCTGCTGGTGCGCCGCGTGACGGTGCCGACCCTGGCTGAGGGGCATTCGCTATCAGGCGTCGTGCTGCGACCACTGCAGGCCGACGATGAGCGCGAGATAGTGCGCTACTGCAGCGACGAGGCGCTGGCGCGCTACACCCTCAATATTCCTCACCCCTATCCGCCGGAGGGGGCCCGCGACTGGCTGGCGCTCAGCTGGCGCAAGGCGGCGCTTGGCCTTGGCTGGAGCTGGGTCATCACCTTGCCAGAGGAGCAAGGTGCGGCGTTGCTTGGGGTGATCTCCCTGCACTGGAATGGCGAGCTCGCCTGGTGGGTGGGCGTGCCCTGGCAGAATCGCGGTCTGGCGACTCGGGCCGCCAGCTTGGTCAAGGCGTTTGCCTTTGACCAACTGCAACTGCCTGCGCTGACGGCTCGCCATATGCCAGACAATTTAGCCTCCGGCCGGGTGATGGCAAAACTGGGGATGCACTATCGCGGGCGGCGCCATATCAGCGGTCGTCAGCCATGCGAGGTGAGCTACTGGCGGCTGGATCGCGCTCACTCTTTACCCAATCCCTTGGCCGAGGAGATTGCCTGCTGGCTTGCTGATGAGCGGATCGCCGTGGTGATCCTGTGGGATCCTGTAACGTTGGATCGGCAGAGTGCCAACGGCAAGCTGGCCATCTCGCTCTTTGTGGATGAGAGGGGCGCGGGGGAGAAGCCCTGTTTTCTGCGCTGCCCACCGCATCTTGAGAGGTTGCTGGCGCTGCACTGTTACCCCGTCGAACTGCTGGAGCAGGCCGAACCGGAGCAGTTGTCCCATCTTGGCGGCGTCTTGCTGAAAGACAGGGATGAACAGGGGCTGGCGTGGCTGCTGCAACTGGCCGCGCTGCAGCGGCAGGGGCCAGCGCTGCTCAGCCGCGAGGAGCGCGCATCACGGCGCCACTGGTTCAACCAATTGATGGCGCAGGCGCTAGGTGGCAACGGTGACTCGCCGCAGATACGCTATCAGCAGTTACGGCTGCTGGTGGAACTGCCGGAGCTGGTCGATGAGCTGGATGGCTGTTGGCATCAAACGCCAGAACTGACCTTTGAGCGGTTGGCGCGGGAGGCACCCGCCCTCTGGCTGGCCTACCGCGAGGCGATGAACAGGGTCACCCCGGCTACGCTAACCGCCTTGCAGCTGCAGTTTGCTGCTCGTTTTCCTGAGTGCACCCTCCCATTTTTGGACAAAGGTACTCAGAATGACCAGCCGTTGTGTGGAATAATGCCCGCTCTGCTGTACGAGGAGTAATACCTGATGTTGAGAACCGAGCGCCCCGGTGACATGCTGCCGGTCTATGAGCTGCTGAGTGCCGCCTTCGGTCGTTCCGATGAGGCCGAACTGGTCAACCGCCTGCGCGAATGTGGTGCTGCCGTGGTGACCATGGTCGAAGAGGAAGAGTACGAGTTCATGGGGCACCTGATGCTAAGCCCGATCACCATTAACGGCATGGAAGGGCCCTGGCTTGGTCTGGCGCCGGTTGCGGTTCATCCCGACTGGCAAGGCCAGGGGATTGGCTCGGATCTTATCCGTGAAGGGCTTGATACGGCGCTCGAGATGGACTGGAAAGGGGTGGTAGTACTCGGGGATCCGGCCTATTACAGCCGTTTCGGTTTCCGCCCGGCCAGCGAGTTTGGCCTGCACTGCATCTATGAGGTGCCTGCTGACTGCTTTATGGCGATGGAGCTGCAGGAGCGCGGTTTTGCGGGTGTGCAGGGTGAGGTGCTTTATCACCCCCTGTTTGATGAACTCCCCGACGAGCTGCCGGACGCGCAGGCAGAAGTGTCCCATTTATAGCGAGACGTCGCAGCGACAAGCCATAACTGAAAAAGCCCTCATCGAGGGCTTTTTCAGTTTATATCAGTCCCTGCCGGGCTTATTCGAGCAAATTGGCTCAGGCAATGATGTCGAGCTGGGTGCCCTTGCGATTATCTTCGCCCACCATGTCACCCATCTGCTGGGCGAGCGTGCTCTGCTGGAATTGCATGTAGTCACTCAAATTCTGCTGGCGCTGGTAGCGATTGGCCGCCTGATAGAGTTCAGCTGTGTTCAGGCCCGACTTGCTGTCGCTCTCCTGACCGCTGGCCTCCAGGTAGCGCTCCACCACGGCTTTCTCTTGCTGGTTAGCCGTATAAGAGACCGCCAGGGTTCTGCGAGCCGTTGCTTTCTCTTCGCTCTGTGCCTGCAATTCATCCTTCTTGGTCAGTGCTTCGTTACGGGCCTGACTGACCTGCTCGGGTGTTACAGCCGGAGAGGAGGGGTATTTGCCGTAATCAGGCAGCGGCATGGGCCGGGAGGTGATTTGCATGGTGGCGCTTCTCTTTTGAACAGGGACGGACGCATGATACCCATCCATGTTAGCTCAATAAATCACCACTTGTCGGTTCATCAAGAGTAGGTTCAGTTTCGCGTATCGATTGTTAATTGAACCGCCTCTGAGTGACAAAAAAGGCGCCATAAGGCGCCTTTTTATCCTTCGGTTACCGCCGGATCAGTTAAAGAACCAGTAACCACGGTTGACCAGACGGGTCAGCAGTTGCAGGAAACCAGCCTGATCGGCCAGCTCCACCATATCGGCCTGAGTGATGATGTCCTTGTCACACAAGAGCGAAATGGCTGCCGCGTCTTCGCTCTGCAGGGTCCAGGCTTCGCCATCGATGAAGCACTGCTGGCTCTCGCCGCTAAACCAGACGGTGCGCAGGCCTGGTACCTTGATGGCGGGCTCGCCCTGGGTTAGCAGGTCGGCAACCTCCTCGGCGCTATAGTCCGGCTCGACCGGATTGACGTCGAGATCGTGCTTGGCCTCGGAGATCATGGTGCCGAACCACTCCTTGAACAGGGTCTCGTCATCGAGGGCCTGCTGCATCAGCTCGCGCAGACGGTGCAGCTCGTGGGGCTGGATCTCGCCGTGACGGGCACGGGGTTTGAGGTCGGCGTCGCCGTAACGCTCGGTACGCACCTCGTTGTCGATCAGGTGATCGGCAAAGGAGGAGATAAGCGCCTTGGCATCCGGTGCGCGGAAACCCACCGAGAAGTTCATGGAGGGCTCGATGGCGTAGCCTTCGTGGGGGAATCCGGGCGGAATGTAGAGGATGTCGCCCGGCTCCATGATGACGTCGATGATCGCCTCGAACGGCTCGCAGTGCAGCAGGGCGGCGTGAGCGGCGAACTCGTTGAGCGGCTTGGCATCGCCAACCCGCCAGTGGCGTTTGCCCAGCCCCTGGGTGATAAACACATCGTAATTGTCGATGTGGGGGCCGACACCCGCATGGGGGGTGGAGAAGCTCACCATCACATCGTCAAAGCGCCAGCCCGGAATGAACTGGAACGGTACCGCCAGCTCGTTCACCTCGGGAGCCCAGTGGTTGCAAGCCTGTACCAGAATGGTCCAGTTCTCTTCGCCCAGATGGTCGTAGGATTCGAAGGGGCCGTGGGCGGCATCCCACTTGCCGTCGAAACGGGTGACGAGGCGGGACTCGACCACCTCTTCCATGGCCAGACCGGCCAGCTCGTCCGGGCTGATGGGATCCTGAAAGTCCTTGAAGCCACCCTTGATAAGGAGCGGGCGCTTCTGCCAGTAGTGCTCAAGGAAGTGAGCGATATCCAGATTTAATTCGTACATGTTCACCAGTCTCGATATGGTATTTGAGTATGTATAATACCGTTTACAATATTTAACTTATTAAATAAGGTTGGTAACGCTCTAAATGCTAGGTCTATATTAGGTGTTGGACCTATACAAATGTTCCAAATTAGTTCGTTTTTTTCATTAAGCTTTAAGTCCAAGGGGACGTAAGGTATGAGAGTTGATTTTCCTGGTCGAAGGTTAATCCTAATATCATCAAGGTTAATAAATGAGATTAAACGCCACTCACTCTCTTCTATGAAAGACTCATGTTTAAAAAATGGAGCTATCAAAAATAATTGCTTTATTAGCTCATCAATATTATCGATATTTTCTTTTATTGAGGATGCAACACGCCCCCCCCAATTCTGTATAGTCTTTTTCTTTTCCTGTGGATTGTAAATGCATTTTTTCAAATAAAACCCCTGCAGTGATGCACATTCACATAGAAGGCTTTTATTAAAACCAATGTTATATCCAAAACCACTGGGGCAATATCCACGCCATTGACTTAAAGAGTCCCCTTTTTCTGAAAAACAAGCAACATAAACTGATAGCTGAGAAGCGTTGTCAATCGTACTGATTATATTATCATATGTGCTAATTTCTCTGAGACTAGTAGATGATTGACGCAGAGAAATAATTTCCGACCTCGCCATATCAAGACCATGTATAAATTCTTGACTATCATTCATAAAGTGAATGTTGGTAGACCATATGGAAGAAGAATTAATAATCCCAAGTAAACCAGTACCGCTAGTATAATGGTGAAGAATCATAATACTTTCTCATAAAATAAAAGAAGAAAGGCTTTTAGCCTTTCTTCTTTTGGTATTTACTTCAGCAGATCAACCAGACGCTGGGCGTCACCGATATAGTTGGCCGGGGTCAGCTTCTTCAGCTCAACCTTGACCGCTTCCGGCAACTCCAGAGTGTCGATAAAGGTACGCATCCCTTCGGCATCGACGCGGCGGCCACGGGTCAGCTCTTTGAGCTTCTCGTAGGGCTTCTCGATACCGTAGCGGCGCATCACGGTCTGGATCGGCTCGGCCAGCACTTCCCAGTTGGCATCCAGATCGGCGGCCATGGCGGCGTCGTTGGCTTCCAGCTTGGAGATGCCCTTGAGGGTCGCCTGATAGGCAATCAGGGAGTAACCCACCGCCACACCCAGATTGCGCAGCACGGTCGAGTCGGTGAGATCACGCTGCCAGCGAGAGATAGGCAGCTTGCTCGCCAGATGCTGGAACACGGCGTTGGCCAGACCCAGATTGCCTTCGGAGTTCTCGAAGTCGATGGGGTTGACCTTGTGCGGCATGGTGGAGGAGCCAATTTCACCGGCGATGGTGCGCTGCTTGAAGTGACCCAGAGAGATGTAGCCCCACACATCGCGGTCGAAGTCGATCAGGATGGTGTTGAAGCGGGCCATGGCGTCGAACAGCTCGGCGATATAGTCGTGCGGCTCGATCTGGGTGGTATAGGGGTTCCAGGTCAGGCCGAGGGAAGTCACAAACTCCTCGGAGAACTGGTGCCAGTCCACATTCGGGTAGGCGCTAAGGTGGGCGTTGTAGTTGCCGACCGCACCGTTGATTTTGCCGAGGATCTCCACCGCCATGATCTGCTTGAACTGGCGCTCCAGACGGTAGGCGACGTTGGCCATCTCCTTGCCCATGGTGCTCGGGGTGGCCGGCTGGCCGTGGGTACGGGAGAGCAGCGGCATGTCACGGTACTCGTGAGCCAGACGCTTGAGCTCGCTGATCAGCTTTTCGCAATAAGGCTTGATGACCTCTTCGCGAGCGGTTTTCAGCATCAGACCGTGGGAGTTGTTGTTGATGTCTTCCGAGGTACAGGCGAAGTGGATGAACTCGCTGACCGCCGCCAGCTCCGGGTTCACTTCGACTTTCTCTTTGAGGAAGTACTCCACCGCTTTCACATCATGGTTGGTGGTGCGCTCGATCTGTTTGATACGGGCGGCGTCACTCTCGTTGAAGTTGCTGACGATGCCGTCGAGCAGGGCGTTGGCGGCCGCGCTCAGGGCTGGGACTTCCGGGATCCCGGCGTGGCTGGCCAGTTTCTGCAACCAGCGCACCTCGACTTCAACGCGAAAACGCAGCAGGCCGAATTCGGAGAAGATAGGGCGCAGGGCATCGGCCTTGTCGCCATAACGACCGTCAATCGGGGAAACAGCAGTCAGCGCGGACAGCTCCATGGGGTGAACTCCTGATGATTTGTGTGGGGGATCCGTATCCACTCGCGCGTGGGGCTGAGTCGTCGTCAGGGCGGATGTGCGGCTGTTCACCCTGATGTCGACCTCGGTTGCCCGCGCGCGAGCCGATGATTAGTAACGTTTGGCCAGTTCCACCATCTTCTTGCGAGCGAAGATGATCTGGGTGCGGCTGCCACCGAGCTGACGCCACAGCACGCAGGCACGAATGCCAGCCAGCAGCAGGGCGCGCACTTTGTGCTGCACCAGCGGTTGCTGCAGGAACAGCGGGGTGCCTGCCACCTGAATGCGCGGCCCGATGGGGCTGATAAGATCGCTGTAGATGCTCGCCATGTTGGCCAAAATCTGCTCGTCGAGCAGATCGAAGTGCTGTTGCTGGCGGCCAATCTGGCTGATCCGCTCACCCAGCATATTGAGAATGTCCTTGCGCTTGGCCAGCTTGCGCTCCAGCGCAATCAGGCTCACCACGTAGCGGGTCAGCTCGGCATTCTTCTGGCTGCCGTCGGCACCCAGCTGCTCGACCAGCGCGCGGTAGCCGTCGCGAATGGCCAGATGGGTGTTGTTGAACACCTCGAGCGGCTGGCTCGGGTTGGTCACCAGAATGCTGGAGAGGCTCTCGCGCAGGGCGGCCTCGTCACAGCTGCCGTCTCGGGCCACCTTCTGCACCAGATACGCGGCCTGGCAGATGCCGGCAAAGGCCATTGTTCTGTCTTGGAATTTATCGCTCACGTCTGCTGCCTTCTGTTAAGGATTCAAACCGGATGGCTGAAACGTTGTTCGATGATGCCGCCGCCCAGACACACTTCTCCGTCGTAGAAGACGGCGGACTGGCCCGGGGTCACCGCAGCCTGTTTCTCGTCGAAGATGACCCGGATGGTCTCGTCGTCGATGGGCTGGATCAGGCAGGGGATATCCTGCTGACGGTAGCGGGTCTTGACGGTGCAGCGACGCGGTTCGCGAATGGGAGTGCGATCCACCCAGTGCAACTGGCTTGCAATCAGGCCATCGGAGTAGAGACGGGGATGCTCGCCCTGCGCCACCACCAGCACGTTGCGCTCGACCTCTTTGTCGACCACGTACCAGGCCTCTTCGGTGGCATCTTTGCGACCACCGATGCCGAGCCCCTTGCGCTGGCCCAGGGTGTGATACATCAGCCCCTGATGCTCGCCGATCACCTTGCCATCCACGGTCTCGATTTTACCGGGCTGGGCGGGCAGGAACTTGGCCAGGAAGTCCTTGAACTTGCGCTCGCCGATAAAGCAGATGCCGGTGGAGTCTTTCTTCTTGGCGGTGATGAGATCCAGCTGCTCGGCGATGCGGCGCACCTCCGGCTTCTCCAGATCGCCAACCGGGAACAGGCTCTGACCCACTTGCTTCTCGCTCAGGGTATAGAGGAAGTAGCTCTGATCCTTGTTGGTATCGAGACCGCGCAGCAGGCGCGGGCGGCCGGTGCTGTCGTCACGGCGCACATAGTGGCCGGTGGCGATGTAGGTGGCACCCAGCTCTTCGGCGGCAAATTCGAGGAACGCCTTGAACTTGATCTCCTTGTTGCACAGGATATCGGGGTTCGGCGTGCGGCCAGCCTTGTACTCTTCGAGGAAGTGCTCGAACACATTGTCCCAGTACTCGGCCGCGAAGTTGATAGTGTGGAGTTTCATCCCCAGCTTGTCGCAGACGGCCTTGGCATCAGCCAAATCCTGGGCGGCAGAGCAGTACTCGTCCGTGTCGTCTTCTTCCCAGTTCTTCATGAACAAGCCTTCGACCTGATAGCCCTGCTGCTGGAGCAGGTAGGCCGAGACGGAAGAATCCACGCCGCCGGACATGCCGACGATCACCTTGATTTGGCTGTTGTCTGTCATTAGTCGAAGTTACCAGTTCGTTTAAACGGGGCGTATTCTACCAGAGTTTTGCGCCCCCGGTCACATATCCATGCCGCAGTTCCCATCAGGAGCCTGATAGCAGGAAATCGTTTTTCTGTTGTTGGCCTTTGTCACCGAAAAAGAGTGTCAAATGGCCTCAGATAAAGGCCTTGAGGGCCGAGAGTGGCAGCCGTGTCCCCGCCAGATAATCCTGAATGCACTGCCACACCAAGGGGCTGCGCAGGGCCGGTTTGCATTCCGCTATTTCTTCCAGAGTGAGCCAGTGGCAAGCCAGCACATCACCGTCAGGATCCTCTGGATGGTGCTGACCCGGCGCTTTTTCAAGGTCGAAGATGATGGCGGTGCGCACATAGGTGGCCTCGCTGTCGGCCGGTTTGAACAGATAGGTACCAAGCCAGGCGGTCGGTGTGGCGGTCAGACCCGTCTCCTCTTTCAGCTCGCGGCAAGCCGCTTCAAGCAGGTTTTCCCCCGGCTCCACATGGCCGGCGGGTTGGTTGAAACGGCGCTGGCCTTTTATCTCCTCTTCCACCACCAGAAAGCGGCCCTGCCACTGCACCAGGGCGGCGACCGTCAGGCGCGCCTCCATGCGGGCGTGGCTGGTGGTCGATTGCTCTGCCTGATTGCTCATCATGACTCCTTGTCGTTGCTATCGGGATTGCCCGCTCGGGCCGGTCGGCGTGCCGTTCCTCGACCACTGCTGCGGGGTTTGCCGCCGGTCGGGTTTGAAGTTGAACGCTCGGTTGGGTGAGTGCTGCGGGGGCGTTCGTCCCGTCTCGGCTGGCTGGCCCGCTGTGGCGCATCCCCTGCCGGTTTGGCCGGTTTGGCGGTATGAGCGCCTGAACGGGATGAGGAGGGACGCGGGCTGCGGCTGGAGCTCGGCGCCAGCTCGGGGGCGGGTAGGCTGCGGCTCTCGCCGGGTGCCAGTCCATCCAGGGTCCAGTCACCGATGGCGTAGCGAATAAGGCGCAGGGTGGGGTGGCCGATATGGGCGGTCATTCGCCGTACTTGCCGATTGCGCCCCTCCACTATCTTGATCTCCAGCCAGCAGGTGGGGATCTCCTTGCGCTCGCGAATGGGTGGATTGCGCGGCCACACCGCAGGCTCATCCATGATGCGTGCCCCTGCAGGCAGGGTCATGCCGTCGTTGAGTTCCACTCCAGCGCGCAGGGCAGCCAGTTGCTCCTCGCTCGGGATCCCTTCCACCTGCACCCAGTAGGTCTTGGGGGTCTTCTCCCCCGGCTGGGTGAGGCGCGCCTGTAGCTTGCCATCGTTGGTGAGCAGCAACAGCCCTTCGCTGTCGCGATCGAGCCGCCCTGCGGCATAGATGCCGGGCTCTTTGATGTAATCCTTGAGGGTCTCGCGGCCCGCCTCGTCGGTGAACTGGCAGAGCACCATGTAGGGCTTGTTCAGCAGGAGCAATTTGCGATCCTCTGGGGCCAGCTCCGGTTTGCAGGGGGATGCATGGCGGGGTGCTGCTGGTTTGGCCGCCGTGCGCGGGGCGTTATCGCGCGGCGCGCGGCTGACAGAGAGACGGGAGCGGGGAGATTTCATCGGATACACACTTCAGACAGACGATGGCAGCGAGTGTACCACAGGGTGCTGAGGGCTGGATGAATGGCTGGCGTTTCAACAAGCAGTGCCCAGAGCCAATTCGCCTAGCTTAGCAGGCTCTCGATGACGATAGCCTGACGGGCGGGGGTCGAGCCCGCCAACAGCAGGGCGTGGCTGACCACATCGTCGATCATCGCCTGCGCCAGTCGGGTGAGGGGGCGCAGGGTCTCCCGTCCGCTACCAACCGGCACCGCCAGCAGAATAATGGTCTGCACCGGCCCGATTTGAGAGCCCCACTCGATGGGCTCCTTGCAGCTAAGCAGGGCCAGCGTTGGCTGGCTGATCCCTTCGCTCAATACATGAGGCATGGCAAGGCCGGGGCGGATGATGGTGGCCGAGACCTGCTCGCGCCGCTCCACTGCGGCGGTCAGTGTGGCGCGGTCGGTGATCAGCTCGGTGGGCAGCAGATCGATCAGATGCTCGAGCGCTTCGGCTTTGGTCAGCGGTTCGGGGCTGTGGGCCAGCTGGCGCAGGGCAAAATGGTAGTCGGGCAGGGCGTTGGCCAGTCGCAACTCCGCCAGCGCGGCGGTGCGCGGGCGCACCAGCGGTTGACCCAGTTCCCCGCACCAGCAGGTGAAGGCCATGTGGGCGAGCTCGGCATCGCACCCTTCAATCTGCAACTGGCAGAGATCGCCGGGCTGGGTGGCGAGGGTCAACAGGGAGAGCTGGTTGCTGGCGGCAACGGTCTGGCGCCGGGTGAGGTTGGCGCAGCGGATGGTGGATTTGAACATCCCCGCCAGCCGGTTCAACTGCTTGGCCTGGGTGATGCTCAACCCCTGCTGGCAGTAGAAGGTGATTTCGCGGGTCAGCATCAGGCCGGGATCGGCAGGGCCTTGAGTACGGCGTTGGCATCCAGCAACACAGTTTCCAGTCTCACTTGATGGATGGTGCAGCCGAGGAAGCGCTCTTTCTGCTCAATCTCGATATCGGAGGCAATCAGCACCAGGTCGGCGCTGGCAATATCGCGGGCGGTCAGCATGTTCTCCATGCCCATGGCGCCCTGAGTCTCGACCTTGATCTTGAGTCCCAGCCCAGTGGCGGCTTTTTGCAGGGCATCGGCAGCCATATAGGTATGGGCAATACCGGTCGGGCAAGCGGTGACGGCAACGATCTTCATCTGCTCTCTGTGATGCTGACAAGGGGGAGCAACAAGATAGCGTCAGTGGGGGGCTTTTACCAAAAGTCCATATGAAAAGTGGGATCTTGATGGGGATATGCCCGTCCCTTGAACGGCAGTGCAGGCTGATATGGGCCAGCCGGGAGTGGGATTGCCTCAAACAACAAGGGCCACCTCTGTGGGTGGCCCTGAACAATCTGCGTCTGTTGTTATGGCTATCAGGCGGTCTGGGCAGCCAGCTCGGCGGCTTTCAGTTCGCGCTTGATGCGGCGGATCTTGCGCTCCTCGGCGACCGCGACACAGCCCATCAGCACCAGACAGGCGGCGGCTGCGATATCCAGCGCCGCGAAGGTGCCGGTCCAGCCGGTCAGACCGAAGATGGGGGTGCCATCGGCAATCATGCCCAGACCCAGTTTGGCGAAGCTGTCACCGATGAGGTAAGCAAAGGTGCCCTTGACGCCATCGGCTACGCTGATGCCCTGCTTGGGGACGAAGCCCACGGCGGCGACACCGATCAGCAGTTGCGGACCAAACACCAGGAAGCCCAGGGTGAACAGGGAACCCAGGAACATAAACTGGGTAGTCGCATGCTGGTAGAGACCCAGGGTCGCGATGATCAGCGCCAGCGCCACGCAAGCCACCAGACCACGACGGCCATTGGCCAGATCGGAGAGGTAACCCCACATCAGGGTGCCGACCAGTGCGCCCACTTCGAAGAAGGTAAAGCCCTGAATAGCTACGTCTTTGGAGAAGCCCAGCTCCTGGTGGGCATAGACGGTAGACCACTGGTCGATACCGATACGCACCACGTAGAGGAAGATGTTGGCAAAGCAGAGCAGCCAGATCACCTTGTTGAGCAGCACATACTTCACGAAGATCTGCCACTTGGTCAGCTTCTGCTCTTCGGTGGCGATATCTTCTTCGCTCGCCACTTCGTCAAACAGCTCTTCCACCTTGCCAAGACCATAGGCTTCCGGTGAATCGCTACCAAAGCGCAGGCCGATAAAGCCGACGATCAGCGCGATGATGGAGGGGAAGATAAACATGCCGAGCACGTTGCCATCAAACAGGTAGTTGGCACCGAACAGCGCCACACCGGCCGCACCAGCCCCGCCCACGTTGTGGGAGAGGTTCCACATGCCCAGATAGGTGCCGCGCTTGTTGCGAGGGGTCCACTTGGTGATGGTGGAGTAGCTGCACGAACCGCCACAGCTCTGGAAGAAACCGCTCAGGGCATAGAAGAAGATCATGAAGTAGAGGCTGAAACCTGTGCCGCCCATGCTGGCACTGAAGCCCAGCATGCACAGAGCGGAGAGGATCAGCATCAGCGGCAGGAACTGCTTGGTGTTCTTGCCATCGGCATAGTAGGAGACGATGGTCTTGCCCACCCCGTAGGTGATGGAGAAGCCAAGACCGATCATGCCAAGCTCGGTCATGGAGAGACCGTACTCCTGGATCATGTCATTTTGCGCAATGTTGAAGTTCTTGCGGATCAGATACATGGTCAAATAGCCAATAAATACAACCAGATAAGATTGCATAAACGGCTTGAACCAGAGCTTGCGCCGGGCTTCGACCGGCAGGTCGAGGGTGGGGACCCGGACCTGTTGGAGCAATTTCAACATCTTCGTTCATCCTCTGCGAGATAGACGGTATTTCCGCCGCGCCCCTCATTTGTAGATAGGTTGTTCGAGGTCACGCCACGGAAGGGGGAACGGAACGTCGGGGCTGTCAGCCGTTGCTGCGCTCGACGCTCCATCCATATAAACCCGGGCCCGGCACGGGATGACGGGGCACATTGCCCGTCGCGGTGCGGGTCACGACATCAGGTGAGGTGACTCTAATAAGAGGGGCAAAAAATGGCTTGAGAGCCATCCCTAGTGGGGCTAGGAAATTTTCCTAGTTTTTGCGCTTTCGCGGACAAAGCGTGAGAAACATCACACCGCTGACGCCGGATTGCTGCCATTTCAGCCAGTTTGGCGCTCTGTGTGAGTGCTGGGCTGATGGGATGGATAGGCCAGAAGGGAGCAAGGGAAAGGCAAGGAGAGAGGTGAAGGGAGAGACGAGGAAGAGTGCTTATCGACCACTATTTCTCGGGGGGCGATATTGGGAAATACGGCTCGCCAGCCATCCCAAAAACAAGAGGCCACCCCGTGGGGTGGCCTCTTTTATGCTCTACGAGCCGCGATGGCGAGGGGCTCTCAGGCCGCCTTGGCCAGGGTCACCTCGTCACTCTTTTTTTACCCGCAGCTTTTTCAGGGCAACCGCGACCACGCCGGTGACGATGGCACCGCAGATCATGCAGAGCAGGGCCAGCAGCGGCTTGTTGACGGCACCCAGCAGGGCCACGATAGGGCCACCGTGGGCAACGCTGTTGGTGATGCCCAGCAGGAAGGCCATCACAGCTGCGGTCATGCTGCCCAGCACGTTGGCCGGAATGACGGCCAGCGGGTCACGGGCGGCGAACGGAATCGCACCTTCGGAGATACCCACCAGACCCATGGCACCGGCGGCTTTGCCTGCTTCGATCTCGGACTCGTCAAAGATGCCGAGCTTGCGACCGAGCACAGTAGCCAGCGACATGCCAAGGGGCGCAGCCGGGATGGCGCAGGCCATGGCACCCATAAACTGGGTCTGGCCGGAGGCGATCATGCCGACGGAGAAGAGGAAGGCCACTTTGTTGACCGGGCCACCCATATCAAAGCCGGCCATACCACCCAGCACGATACCCAGCAGCACCAGACTGCCACCACTCATGGAGAGCAGCATGGCGTTGAGGCCAGTCATCATGTCGGCAATGGGGGCGCCGATGATGAAGATGAATACCGCAGCGATAAAGAGCGACCCGACGATGGGGGCGATCAGGATCGGCACCAGCGGTTGCACCATCTTGTGGTACTGACGGGTGACAATCCAGCGCACCAGATAGCCGACCAACAGGCCCGCAATGATGGCCCCGATAAAGCCGGTACCGGCGTCAGCGCCGTAGAAGCTGCCGTTGTTGGCGATCCAGCCGCCGATAAAGCCCGGTGCCAGTGCCGGACGGTCACCGATGGCGTAGGCGATATAGCCCGCCAGAATGGGGATCATCAGGGTGAAGGCGGCCACGCCCACATTGAGGATCTGGTTCCACATGCTTCCTTCCGGGATCTGCATGCCGCTTGGGGTCGGGTTGCCGCCGATGGCCAGTGACAGGGCGATCAGCAGACCACCGGTCACCACGAACGGGATCATGTGCGATACGCCGTTCATCAGGTAGCGATAGAGATCCGAGCTGCCGCCGCTGGCGCGCTTCTCGTCACCCTTCTTCTCATCCTTGTCTGCCACATAGGCGGGGGCTTTCAGCGCCTGCTCAATCAGACCCTTGCCATCCTTGATGGGGGCTTTTACGCCGGTCTTGATGAGGGGTTTGCCGGCAAAGCGGGCCATGTCCACCTGCTTGTCACAGGCCACCACGATGGCGGTGGCGCGGGCGATCTCGTCCGCAGTCGGGCTGTTCTTGACGCCGATGGAGCCGTTGGTCTCCACCTTCACCTCATAACCCAGCTCCTTGGCGGCGCGCTCCAGCGACTCGGCCGCCAGATAGGTGTGGGCGATACCGGCCGGGCAGCCGGTGACACCGATGATCAGCCCCTTGTTGGCCGCAGGAGCGGCAGCCGCTTCCTCTTTCTTGGCCAGCAGCAGTGCCAGCGCATCGGCCGGGGTTTTGGCTGCCAGCAGGGCATCGATAAAGCCCTCTTCAATCAGCTTGCCGGAGAGCTCGGCCAGCACTTCGATATGGTGGTTGGCGCCGCCATCGGGGGAGGCGATCATAAAGAAAATGTGGGACGGCTTGCCATCTTCGGCGCCGTACTCGATGCCGTTGCGGCTGATGCCGATGGCGACCGCCGGATTGCACACAGCCGCACTCTTGGCGTGGGGCAGGGCCACGCCCTCTTCAAAGCCGGTGTTACCCAGCTCTTCGCGGGCCCACAGATCCTTGATAAAGGCCTGCTCGTTGCTGACTTTGCCTTGCGACGCCAGCAGGCGGGCCATCTCGGTGAAGACCTCTTCCTTACGCGTCGCTTTCAAATCGAGGTTGATCAGATGTTCATTGATCAAGGTGGTTATCATGGCGCTCTCCCCGCTCCGTTGCCGGAGCCTGTTGGCATGCCGCCCTTGCAGGCCGGCATGCAGACAAAATTGACCCGACTATTATCGCGCCGGGGGAGAGGTCACCCTATCGGACAAATGTGCGAATAACTGGATTTTTGTGCGCTATTACCTTGAGTGTGACCCTGATCGCAAAGCTGAACAGCTGCTGAAATGGGGGCGGATTGAATCGCTCATATTTTTATTAATGATTAAAATCAATTGGTTGTGTTTATTTGTGGTTCAGCGCTTTGGCCGTGCGGTGAGTTTTTACTCAGCGGATGGGAGTGCTCTTTCTGTAAATTTGTGAGGTGAAAAACGGCTGCTGGATGTGAGCCAACGCACAGAAATGGCCCCGCTGGCGGGAAGCGAGAGGGGGCGCAGGGGAGGCGTGAGCAGAACAAGCTGGATAAATGGGTTGCACCATCGGTGCCAGACAGCTCACCACAACGGGCAAGAAAAACCACAGCCATAGACGCACCGTAGGGTGCAATGAACAAAGTGAATTGCACCGCCTGTTTGTACAGGCAGGGGGGAAGAGCGGGGATGGCTGAAAAGATAGAGGTGATAACGCGAACGTCCGAATACGCTCCGCTATTCGAACCTATGAAAATAATATTGAAATTTGACGTTCTTAATTGCCAACATATAAGGAGTCAGAAAGACTCCTTATATGTTTATTATAAAATTTGTTTATGCGGGTTGACTCTTACGTTTTTTATTTAGCAAGCCTTTGTTAAATTCGTCAACCATAGTTTCAGTTCTGATAAAGTCTCGAATTTTTTCTCGAGTACTTACACTATACCTTGATAATATACTCTCAAGTTTAATTGCCACCTCTTCAATATGCTCTACAAACTTTTCATTATCATTTAAAACAGCAGATACTTTATCTTTTAATGCTCTTTGACTTTTGGGGGGAGCTTCAAGTAAAGTTGGTTGATCCCAATGTTTTCTTACTAATGCATATAATATATAAAATCTAAAAATCCCGCGTGACCGTTCAATCTTAGATGTTCTTAAAAGAAAATCGAATTTATATAACGCCAAGGCGGCAACGTGATATAATTCAACGTTATGGCTTTTAGAGAAGATTTTATATCTAAACTCTTTTCTAATACCTCTGTGGTCTCTTGCTGCTCTATGTGGTTGGAAGAAGAACATCGCTGCAGCTACTTTCATCAAGTCAGAAGGGCGAAGAATCCTTGTGCGCTCAACAGAAATATCACGATATTGATTGTCTCTTCTTTCTATAAATATTCTATCTTCGCCACTTTGAGCTGCACAGTATTCTTCCAAATCCTTCATGAATGGTAGTAGTGCCCAAAATTGATCTTCTCTTACTTCATTTTGACGATTAGTTCCAATAATAATGCTAGAAATAAAGTCTGTATTACTGCAACCGATTAATCCTAAGGGGACAGATATCTTATCCACGTTATCGTGGATATGTGAAAGAATATTGGTTGTTTGGCATCCATTGACGATCTGATAATCTTCAAGATTAAAAATATCACCCTTTCTATCTATGCTTTTTGATACGACGGTAATGCCATTATTTTTAAAAACAAAAGATTCATGGCCTCCTGCTTCCAATTCTGCAATTATTGATTTATTGATATCAGAATCAGGATTGAAGTCTCTTACATTATCATAAAATATAGAACGATTTATATGTCTTATTCCGTCTTGATCTGGCTCACCAAGCGCTATTTTTAAAATTTCTGATGCGGGCACATAGCCAATATATGCCTCATCTACACTTTCATGAAGAGGCATTGTTATTGCTTTTTGGAAATTTATACTTGCAGATGTAGAGTTTGTCGCTGAGCGAAATCCATTCTGAATAACTTTTGCTCCGACACACTCAATAAGTACACTACTAAATATATTCAATTCATTTAGACGAATTTTATTTGTTTGAATTAGCCTATTGATTAACTCAGAAATAGAGCCTGAACCCGTGGTACAGTAGTAGCATTTTAGTGCTGGACTGGTTTTTGCTGCCGCATTATATATTTCTTCCTTTACATCGAACAGGCATTCTATTTGGTCGCCTTTTATGAGCTTTTGTTCAGTAAAGAAATCATAAACAGCATCAAGGAATTTTGAAATTTCACCATAATCTAGGTTGTCTGATATTTTGGACTGATAGAAATGGAATTCAGAAGAGTGGTTTTTACCGATAGAGAGAATTTCTGCAGCTTCATCAACATCAGTACAAAGCTTACCTTGAATCGATATTGCAACACCATCAATCCCAAATTCATCACCTTTTAGGTGAGCTTTAAATGGATCAATATTTTCACCGAGAACTCCATTTTCAATTGAAAATATAGACATTACTTCAAAAAGCTCTGAATCATTCATTTCTTCATGTGGATTCATTTCCCTAAATGTTTTTATTTGAGCTCTTATTATTGGGTTGATAGCCATATATCTCTCTTGTTTTTGTTAATATGAAGGCGAATTTTTATGCTGTTCGGGATGTAAATTTAAATATCGTCATAAGTGAGTATTAACCCGCGCAACAATGGCATGCATATTCCCGTATTTTCAATTACTTGCTGGCACGTTACTCCCCTCAGCCTGCTGCGGTTATCCGGCGATGTGGTGGATGGCGAAACGGCTGCACAGGGTTATCTCTGCAAGAGTGGTTGCCAAGTGGGGCATATTAATCGAGATAGAGGCAGGGTAAAACCGCAGTCGGGCAAAAACCTGCCAGAGATCAATAAATTGCTCACTAAGAGGGTGTTATCTGACCACTTGGCACGGCGACCGCAAGCTGTGCTTCACCTCTTGTCGGGTACTACCGCTACTCAATACTCCAGAAACTTCTCCCCGCACCGCTCACAAATAAGATGTTTTACATGGGTGGTCTGGTAGGCCAGTGTTTCACCAAACGCCCAGTTGGTGATGCTGCTGGAAGTAAAGGCTTGCCAGAAGGCTTTGCGCGGGTCCTTGGGCATGATGTCCTGGCTGTGATCGCGTGCGACCAGCACCACGATATGGCGGGTACGCTCCCTGCATTTGTCACAGCGATGGATTTCACTCGGCGGGTTCTGGTCGTGCGGGTTGTTCATAAAGGGGCTCGTGAAGTGAGGCAGGCGCCCATCATATTCCTCTTCACTTGGCTCTCAATCTCTCCTTGCCGGCGCAGTGAGCGGCCTCACGTTTTGGCGTGCTGTTGGCTAGCAGAAGGAGTGAATTATCAAGGCGCGGGCGTGAGCCCCCGCCGTGATGTAAGGTTCAAGCCGACTCGTGCAGAGTGTTGGCATGGGCAAGCCAGGCTTCTTCGGTGACGATACGTACCGAGTGTCCTTTCTCCTGCAACAACATGGCCTTTTCGATTTTTCTGCCGTATGAGGAGAAGCGCCAATCCCGCGAACTGAGCTCACCGATGATGAGGTAATCAAGTTTCTGGGTGACAGAATCTTGGGGAGTTGCCCCCAATAGCAAGGCTGTTTCCTCGCACTGTCGGCGTGTACCGGAAAGAAACATGCCGGTGAAGCAAACAGTACAGTCATATAGGGTATCTATTTCGGAGTCACTGATGGCCAACTTGGTTGCCATACCCGTGACAGCCCCCTGCTCGAAGGGATTGCCGATAAACAACATCAATTGTTGCTGCAACTCCTCTCTCTCTTCGGCAGTAATAATGCCATCCAAAAGGATACGCTCCACCGTCTGATACAGCTGTTTTCCGGGATAGTGGGCCCTCAGCATGCTGTTTTGTTTCATCCACCAACTCAGGTAATGGATCTCGTCATCGGACAGCTGTTGATCTCCCATCAACCCCTGACAGAGCCCCTCGAGTAATAGCTTGTCTGATTCCTCTGAATAGAAGTCGACACCCGGTAGATGACGATATGTTTCCATCAGACGGGGAAGCGCACTCATAAGGTGGACTTTTTCTTCTTCACACAACTTACCGTCTTGCAGCACATTAGCGACCATTTCTCGTAGCTCACGAAAGATCCAGCCGTTGAGGCTGGCACTCTCTTTGAGCCAAGTATCCAGATAAAGGATCTCCTGCTCATCGATGACACTGTCAGCGACTATGCCATCCAGGATCCCCATCAGATTATTCAACTGCTTGTCGCGGTTGCGTGCGGCATTGTAGTTAGCGACTGGCTGGCCATGACGATTCATTTCACCCATTGCATGATCCCTTGCTGGTTACAAAGAGAGTGGGAACTACCCGTAGAGAGATGGCTCGCTGCGGGTGAACCTAATGACCTCATCATATAAAAGATGGCTTCAATCAGGCCAGAAGACTTGTCTGCCATTCGTCACGCATGTGAGCTTTGTCGAGAAATGGTTCCCAAGCAGATTGGAGAGAAATGTCCATGCTTGCCGGTTGGCGGGCCAACTCATGTTCATCTAGTAAATGGCGGGAACTCAGGCCGACTCCCGCTTTTGTAGATTGGGGGTGATGATATGGCGGTTGGGGGCGAGCTCGGGTTGCTGCATCCGGGTCAGCAGCCGTCTTGCCGCCTGACGGCCGATTTCGCGGGCCGGTGAGCTTACAAAGGTGAGAGCGGGGGAGGTCAGTTCGGCCTCCGCCACGTCGTCAAAACCGAGCAGGGCTACCTGCTGGCCGATGTAGTTGTCCTTGCCCACGGTGCGGCCGCTCGCCTCGACGCCATAGATGGCGCCGAGCGCCACCTCGGGGTAGTGGCAGAGCACTGCGGTCACCTTGGGGTGCTGGTGCAGCAGCTGGGCGATGGTATCGGCGGCGCTGCGCTGGGTGCGCTCGCACTCCAGTACCCACTCAGGTTTGAAGGGGAGGCCATATTGCAGCAGGCTGGCGCAGTAACCGCCGATGCGCTCGGCGCGGGTGAGGGAGTCGGCCCGCCCGCCGACATAGGCGATATGGCGGTGGCCCTGCTCGATAAGATAGGTGGTGGCCTGCTTGGCGGCGTGGGTGTTGTCGGGGCCGATAAAGTCCACGTCATCGCGATAGTAGGAGCGGGCGGCGCACACCACCGGCAGCTCGGAGTCGAGCAGGGTCTCCAGGGTTTTGGCCGCCGCGCCGCGCACCGGATTGAAGATGATGCCCGCCACCCCCTGCCGTGACAGGGAGTGGATGCTCTGCTGCAGCCGCTCCGGGCTGTGGCCGCACTGGGTCAGAAACAGCAGATAGCCCTGCTGCTCCAGCACCTCGCTCACCCCGGCGGTCACCTCGGTATAGAAGGGGTCGGTGATGTCGCGCAGGATCAGCCCCACCAGATTGGACTGCTGGCTGCGCAGGTTGGCGGCGGCGCTGTTGGGTACGTAGTCGAGCTCTTTTATCGCCTGCTGCACCCGCTCGGCGGTGGCCGGGGAGATGCGCCCCTTGCCGTTGAGCACCATGGAGACGGTGGTGACCGACACTCCCGCCCGCTGGGCGACATCGGTGATCTTGGTGGCTTTGGCAGAGAGGGATTTGGGCGACATAGGGCGAACGGACGACGGACAGTTGAAAGCGAGGCCCCAGCATACCTGCTCAGATGCTCAAGTGAAACGTTACATCACCATTGGGCCGATCCGGTTCACAAATTTGGATCCTGCTGCCAGCCAGCCCCCTTATTCTGTGATCCTGTCGGCACTTGCAAGTTGATAAAACGTTTTATCATCCAGCAAAACCTGATGCTGACCCGCGCCTTTTGCTTCGAGATTGCTTCGAGATTGCCTCGAGCGGGGAAGGGCAGCCGCAGACATTGCTGTCTATTCACAAGGAGCCGTTTCATGGCCAAGCCTCAAGCCAAATCCACTATCTGGGAGTTCCTGCAGAGCCTCGGCAAGACCTTTATGTTGCCGGTCGCCCTGCTGGCCTTCTCGGGCATCCTGCTCGGTGTCGGCAGCTCGCTCACCAGCGATGCGGTCAAGCAGAGCATGCCCTTCCTCGACAATACCGTGCTGCAACTGCTGTTCCTCTGGATGACCAAGGTGGGGCTGGTGGCCTTTATCTACCTGCCGGTGATGTTTGCGGTGGCCATTCCGCTCGGGCTGGCGCGAGAAGAGAAGGGGGTCGCAGCCTTTGCCGGTTTCGTCGGCTATGCGGCGCTCAACCTCTCCATCAACTTCTACCTGACCGTGGCCAACGTCATCGGTGACGCGGCGGCGGAGAAGGCCTACGGGGTGAAATCGATCCTCGGCATCAGCTCCATCGACACCGGGATTCTGGGGGCTATCATCGTCGGGGTGATCGTCGCGAAGCTCCACGCCCGTTTCTACACCTACAAGATGCCCGATGCGCTCGCCTTCTTCGGCGGTGCCCGCTTCGTGCCCATCATCACTGCGCTGGTGCTGGGTGTGGTCGGTCTGGTCGTGCCGTTCGTCTGGCCCTGGTTTGCGGCCGGTATCAACGGTATCGGGGCGCTCATCTCCCACGCTGGTCCCTTCGGCCCCTTCCTGTTCGGTACCGGTGAGCGTCTGCTGCTACCGCTCGGCCTGCACCACATTCTGGTGGCGTTGATCCGCTTTACCGAAGCGGGCGGCACCCAGCTGGTATGCGGTCACGAGGTGAGCGGCGCCCTCAATATCTTCTACGCCGAGCTCTCCTGCGCCGACACCACCGGCTTCTCTGTTTCTGCCACCTCCTTCCTCTCTCAGGGCAAGATGCCTGCCTTCCTCGGCGGCCTGCCGGGTGCGGCGCTCGCCATGTATCACTGCGCCCGCCCGGAAAATCGCGGCAAGATCAAGGCGCTGCTGGTCTCCGGCGTGGTGGCCTGCGTCATCGGCGGCATCACAGAGCCACTGGAGTTCCTGTTCCTGTTCGTGGCACCGGTGCTCTACGTCATTCACGCCATCCTGACCGGTTTGGGCTTTATGACCATGGGGCTGCTCGGCGTTACCATCGGCAACACTGACGGTAACCTCATCGATTTTCTGGTGTTCGGCGTGCTGCAGGGCACCGCCACCAAGTGGTATCTGGTGCCGGTCGCGGCCGCCATCTGGTTTGCCATCTACTACAGCGTGTTCCGCTTCGCCATCGTGCGCTTTAACCTGAAAACGCCGGGTCGCGAAATCGAGACCAGCGAGGCTGCCCAGCCCGCAGGCAAGAAGGCAGGCAACAGCGGTTACAACGGTGAAATCATCCTCAATGCGCTGGGCGGCGCTGATAACATCCTCGCGCTCGATAACTGCATCACCCGCCTGCGGATGTCGGTGCAGGACATGAGCCGGGTCGATGACAAGGTATTGAAAGCGAACGGTGCCATCGGGGTGATCAAGCTCGATGAGCACAACCTGCAGGTGGTGATCGGCCCGCAGGTGCATCTGGTGAAAAACCAGCTGCAGAGCCTGATGGGGGCCTGAACCGGCCAATAAGATCCGAACGGGGGGCGCAAGCCCCCCTTGTTTGCCTCTCCCAATATGTCTCCTGTTTATGGAGGGAGAAACTTCATGCACGATATTTATGATTTCGACCGCGTGGTCGACCGCCACGGCACCTACTGCACCCAGTGGGACTATGTAGCCGACCGTTTTGGCCATGCCGACCTGCTCCCCTTTACCATCTCCGACATGGATTTCGAGACCGCCCCCTGCATTCGCCAGACCCTGGCAACCCGCCTTGAGCACGGGGTATTTGGCTATAGCCGCTGGAATCACGACGACTTCAAGGGGGCGGTGAGCAACTGGTTTGCCAGCCGTTACGGGGCGAGCCTCGACCCCGAGACGCTGGTCTACGGCCCCTCGGTCATCTATGTGATTGCCCAGCTGGTGAGCCTCTGGTCGGCGCCGGGGGAGGGGGTGCTGGTGCATACCCCCGCCTACGACGCCTTCGGCAATATGCTGGTTGCCAACGACAGGGTGCTGCTGCCCTGCCCGCTTAAAAAAGAGGAGGGGAGTTACCAGATCGACTGGGCCTGCTTCGAGCAACAGGCTGCTCGCCCCGATTGCCGGATTTTGCTGCTCTGCAGCCCCCACAACCCCACCGGCCGGGTCTGGACGCGCGATGAACTCGGCCGGATGGCCGCCATCTGCCAGCGCCACGGGGTCAAGGTCATCTCGGACGACATCCATATGGATGTGAGTTTTGCCCGCTACCTGCCGTGGAGCGAAGTAGCGCCGGACGATCACTGGGCGCTGGTAAGCTCGGGCTCCAAATCCTTCAATATTCCCGCCCTTGGCGGCGCCTACGCCTTTATTGCCAACGCAGCGGCGCGGACCGCCTATCTGCAGCGGCTCAAGGCGGCCCATGGCCTATCATCGCCGCCCATTCTCGGGGTGCTGGCCCATATCAGCGCCTATCGGGACGGCTCTGCCTGGCTCGATGCGCTCAAATCCTATTTGCACGGCAACCTCACCCATGTGGCGGCGCGGCTCAACGCCGCTTTCC
This sequence comes from Aeromonas sp. Y289-2, assembly GCF_027705925.1. NCBI lineage: Bacteria > Pseudomonadati > Pseudomonadota > Gammaproteobacteria > Aeromonadales > Aeromonadaceae > Aeromonas > Aeromonas sp. Y289-2. The sequence continues at coordinate 865,815 of NZ_JAPDCH010000001.1, read as the reverse complement.
CCGCCATTGACTATCGGGTGCCCGAGGGAACCTATCTCGCCTGGATTGATTTGAACGGCCTTGGCATCGACTCCACCGAACGGATGGATGCACTGCAAACCTTGCTGGTGGAGAAATACCGGGTCGCCATCATGCGCGGCGACACCTACGGCCCCGAAGGCACAGGCTATATCCGCCTCAACGTCGGCTGCCCGCGCTCGAAGGTTGACCAGGGGCTCGACGCCCTGATCGGCGCGCTGGGGGAGGTGGTTTAACACAGTGCCCCTTGCCAATGCTGGCAAGGGGCACTGAACCATAAGATACCTGTTTACATACAGCGAACGGCTTTCTGCCGTGCGATGATATAGTCTCCCAGCGAGGCGTAACCATCCACCCCCTGCGGGGCTGCGCCTGGGTTATGGCGCAGATTATCTTGGTAGGCTGTCAGCGCTTGAGCCAGGGATGAACAAGTACTTTTTTGATCCTGCAGTTCCTGATAGACAGAGGCTTTTAGTAGCTGCACATTGCTCAGCTTGTCGTAAGCGGTTGTTGTATTTAGCTGAGTGGCGGCCTGATCCAGATATGCTGCAGCCTTGATTGTCCTGTTTTGCAGGTTGACTGTCTGATCTATAAATCCTTGTTCTTTATAGTGTTCTGCCCAAGTAGAACCAACGGAAGAAGATAGGAGTAGCAGGGCATATTCTCTATCTGCCATGGCATGGCAAACCGCGTCTTCCTTGCAAAGGTTTCTGGCTTCGACGATAAGTTTTTCTGCAGCGGTTGCCCGCCCATGTTCAATCAGCACATCTGCTTGGGCCAGATTTTGCCAAGGGTCGTTGCTTTTTACGACGCCAGCAGCAGAACAACCACATAGCAGAAGGGCGATAGCGGAAAGTCCGATTTTTTCCATATCTAATTCTTCCTTGGCATGATTCATATCAGTTTGTAACTCGAGGTTGTATTGTTTGCGGACACGACTAATTGAAAGCAAGTATCTATTGCCAAGAGTGTGATTTATAAGCCTCTTTCGCGTTGTGTCTGATGGCAATACGGTACGGGTTTACGATGATAATCGAGTTGCTCGTCACGTCGGCGCACGTGTCGCTCGATTGCAACTTTTGATGGAGCTGGCGTGCATGACCTTGCTCTCCGGATTGCTCTCTATTCCGCGCCCAAAACAAAACCGCCCCGGAGATCCGGGGCGGTTTTTTTATTTAGCGATACTGAGATGAGTCGTGGACGACACAAGGGCTCAGCGATAGCGGCCACGTACCGAGCTGCTGGCACGGCCGGCCATCTTGATCAGGCTCTGGCGGGTGTGCAGGTGGCAGAGCGCGACGCCAAGGGCATCTGCTGCATCCGCCTGCGGGGTGGCGGAGAGTTTCAGCAGATGGGTCACCATATGTTGCACCTGCTCCTTGGCGGCGCCGCCGGTGCCCACCACTGCCTGCTTGATCTGGGTGGCAGAGTATTCGCTCACCGGCAGATAGGCGTTGACCGCGGCGACGATGGCGCTGCCCCGGGCCTGCCCCAGTTTCAGGGCCGAGTCGGCGTTGCGGGCCATAAAGACCCGCTCGATGGCAAATTCGGTGGGTTTGAACTGGGTGATGATCTCGCATACCCCGTCATAGACCTGCTTGAGGCGCTCCGGCAGCTCGCCGCAATCGGTGCGGATGCAGCCAGAGCCAAGATATTCGGCCTTGCCGCCCACGACCCGGATAACCCCGTAGCCGGTGATCCGCGAACCCGGATCGATGCCCAAAATAATGCTCATGGGTGTTGATTGCTCTAAACGCGAGTGATGGCCGCCAAGATAGCAAACTGTGGCCCGTTTGGCTGTATGTCCCGGGCCAAGCGGGTAAAGATTGGACAGCCTGCGTCGGGCCTGGCTAGCCCTTGAACAATTCTATGGTGTCGCCATCCTGCAGGCTGCCCGCGCCACGCACCACCACCCGATCCCCCTGCTTGAGGGCGCCGCTCACCGCCACCTGCTGGCTGTCGCCAAACAGCACGGTGACCGGCACCCTATTCACCTTGAGCGCCTTGCCGCTTCGCGCCACCTGATAGACCACGCTGCCATCGGTGCCGAGCACCAGAGCGTCCCGGGGCAGCAGCATGCTCTGCTGATCCCCCAGCGGCAGGGCAACCCGTACCGGCGAGCCGATGATGAAGGTGCCCGCTTCCGGTTTGAGGCGCAGCTCGATCAGCCGCGATTTGGGATCGGCGCTGGCGGCTCGCTGGTAATAGACGCCGTGACCGCTCAGCTGCTCCCCCTCCACCCGCAGCCGGGTTTGTGGTGCCAGCTGCTGGGCCCATAGAATGGGGGCTTGCAGGCGGATATCCGGCTGATCCGGGTTGACCAGCTCCAGCGCCTGCTCGCCCGCGTCCACATGCTCGCCGGGCTGGATGAAGTGGTTGTTCACCACCCCGTCGAACGGGGCATAGATGTGGCTGCGGCGCAGCTGTTCTTCAATCTGGTTCACCTGTATGGCGGCTAGTCGCTCGGCCAGCGCGGCCTGCTCCACATCGTAGCTGGCCTTGTCGTACTGGCTCTGGGAGGCGCTCTTTTGCTGGTGCAGCCGGGTGATCCGCTGGGATTCGGCGCGAGCGAAGCGCAGGTTGCTCTGCCATTTCGCCTGCTCGGCGCGAGCCTGCTCCAGCGAGAGGCGCAGCGCCGTACTGTCGAGGCGCAGCAGCTCATCTCCTTTTTTGACCCGGCTGCCAAATTCGGCGATCCACTCCACCCGGCCGCTCACTTCGGCGCTGAGCGCCGCTTGCTGGCGACTCGCCACCGTGCCGCTGACCCAGATATTGGCGGCCGCATCCCCTTGGGTCACATCCGCCAGGGTCACCATCTTGCCCTGATCGGCCAATACCGGTAGCGCACTGCCTGCAATCAGCGCAGCGCCAGCCAACATTCGGGTAATCATATGTGTCATCGATGAGCTCCTTGCTCAGGCCCGCTGGCGCAGGGGTTGTGGGATCGCCACCTGCTCCCCGAGACGCAGGAAGGCAGGCAACAGGATCAGGGTAAACAGGGTGCTGCAACTCATGCCGCCGACAATGACGGTGGCGAGCCCGCGGTAAATTTCGCTCCCTTCGCTCGGGCTCAGCATCAGCGGCAGCATGCCGAAGATGCTGGTGAGGCTGGTCATGGCGATGGGGCGCATCCGGCTTTGCAGGGCATCGGCCACCGCCAGCTGGCGGCTCATGCCGCCCCGCTCGGCGGTGCGGGTCTGATGCACCAGCAGGATGGCGTTGTTGACCACCAGTCCCAGCAGGATGACAAAGCCGATGATGGTAAGCAGATCCATCGGCAGCGGCACCAGCAGCCCGCTCAGTTGCAGCGCCAGCACGCCGCCAACCGAGGCAAGGGGCAGGGTGAGCAGCACCAGCAGGGCATCCTTGAGGGAGGCAAACACCCCCCACAGCAGCACCAGCAGGATCACCACGGCGAACAGGAAGATGGTCCCCAGATTGTCGAGCGCCTGTTGCAGGCTGTCGGCGTTGCCGGCAATGCGCAGCTCGCCACCGGCGGGCAGCAGGGGGCGGATGGCGGCAAAACTGCGGTTTTTCAGGGTGTCGATCACCTGCTCCATGGTCATGCCCGCCGGGGGCGCTATCTGCAGGCTGATGCTGCGCCGCCCATCGGCCCGGAAGATGCTGGCCGGGCCCATGTCGTGTTCCACCCGCAGCAGCTCGCCAAGGGGGACGATGCGCCCGGAGGGGGTGGCCAGCGGCACTGCCTTCAGCTCGTCCGGATTGGCGGAGCTCTGTCCCATCAGCATGATGTCGAGCCGATCTTCGCCGTCGAAATACTCGCCAACCCGCAAGCCGTCGCCAAAGGTCTGGATGATGGTGGGCAGGGGCGTGCGATCCCAACCCACTTCGGCGAGACGCCGATCTTGCGGCACCAGTTTGAGCTCGGGGGCGGTGAAGTCGAGACTCGGCTCGGGCCGGATTTGTGCTCCCGGCAAGTCCTTGCTGAGGATCTCCATGCTGGCACGGGCCGCCTGATAGAGCTCGGGCAGGTTGCCCCCCTGCAGCAGCAGGGAGACGCCGTTCTCGCTGTCAAAGCCGCCAAACAGCGACCCCTGACCGCCGAACACCCGGGTGTCGGGAATACCCACCAGCAGCTGTTTCATCAACAGGCTCTCCAGCTCCTTGATGCGGTTTTCGTCTTTGGGGCGCACGCCAATCTGGGCGCCCCCCGGGTAGCGCAAGATGTAGTAGTTCTTGAGGGCAGGCTCTTTCTCCCCCTTCATGTAGGGGGCAAGGCGGGCGATCAGGGTATCGATCACCTCTTCGCGCTGGGCCTTGAGGTTGACCCCAGGGGTGAAGTTCATCCAGACATCCACCGCGTCCCGTTTCACGTCCGGCAGATAGTCCATCTTCGGCAGCAGCGCCCAGGTGGCCAGGGTCGGCAGGCTCATCATCAGGGTGATGACCGTCCAGCGCTGGCGTGAGGTCGAGGTCCAGCGGATCACGTGACGGGTAGTGCGCTGCCAAAGCGACTCATAGGGGTCTTTCAGTGTTTCGTGTCCCATCCAGCGCGCCGCCACCGCAGGCAGCACGATGACAGCGACCAGCATGGAGACTGTCACGGCGCAGGCGATGGTCAGCGCCAGATCGGCAAACAGCTGACCCTCCACATCGTTGAGCAGCAACACCGGCAGGAAGACGGCGACTGTGGTGAGGGTGGAGGCGACCAGCGCCGTCCACACCTGACGGGTGCCTTCGAGCGCCGCCTCCGCCTTGCTCAAATCCCCCCGCTCGTGGCGCCGGTAGATGCTCTCCAGCACCACGATGGCGGCGTCGAGCACCATGCCGACGGCAAAGGCGATGCCCGCCAGCGAGATGATGTTGAGGGTGCGATCCATCACCTTGAGCAGGCAGAAGGTGAGCATGATGCTGATGGGGATGGCGAGGGCAATCATCAGGGTCGCCTTGAGCTGGCGCAGGAAGAGCCAGAGGATGGCACAGGAGAGCAGCACCCCGAGCCCCAGGTTGGCGGTGACCATGCTGACGGCGCGATTGATGTAGAGGGAGGCATCGAACGACTGCTCCATGTGCAGCCCGATCGGCTCCAGCATCTCGCGGTTGAGCTCGTTCACCCGGGCCTTGATCGCCTCAAGGGAGGCCAGGGCATTGGCACCGCTCTCCTTGAAGATCTGGGCGGCGATGGCGGTATTGCCGTTCTGGATCCGCAGCACCGGGTTCTCTTCCCTAGCCACCCTTACTTCCGCCACATCCCGCAGATAGATAGGCAGGCCACCGCGCCAGTCCACCACCTTGTCCCCCAGCGTCTCGACATCGTAGCGACCGGCAAAGCGCAGCTTGTACTCCCAGCGACCGATGTCGAGGGTGCCGGCCGACACGTCCCAGCCGGTGGTGGCCCGGCTGGCCAGCACCGGGATCTCCACCCCCAGCTCGGCGGCGCGATAGGGGTCGAAGCGGATCTGGATCTGGCGCTCGTTGATCCCCTCGACTGCGACTGTCGAGACCCCTTCGATGCGTTCCAGCTCGGGTTTGACCCGCGCCTCGATCAACGCCTGATGATCATCGATCACCCCTTTGGCACCGGGCAGCTGCTGGATGAAGAAGAAGGTGAGGGTATCGTTGCTGCTGTAGTTGTTGACGTAGGGGCCGCCGATCTTGTCCGGCAATCCCGAGACCCGGTTCAGCCGCGAAATCACATCGAGTTGGGCCCGTTGCATGTCGGTGCCGAGGGCAAACTCCATGTCGATTTCGGTAAAGCCGGGATAGCTGTTGCTGACAAGGCTCTTGAGCCCCTGCACCCCCTGCATCTCCTGTTCGATGGGGTCGGTGATCTCCGACTCCATCTCCTGGGGAGAGGCTGAACGCCAGCTCACCGAGATGTTGAGGTGTGGACGGTCGATGTCGGGGAACAGCTGGATCGGCAGTCCCCGGATGCTGAGCAGGCCCAGCAGGAAAATCAGCACGATCGAGACCGCCACCCAGATGGGGCGCTCGATCGCCGTTTTGGCGAGGTTCATTCACTCTTCCTGAGTTGTTGTTATCGGCCATTCCGCTGGCCTTGCTTCCAAAGCCCCTGCAACAGGGACTCAAGCATTTAACTGGAATTCTCCCGGCTTGTAAATGCATGGTTAACAAACAAAAAAACCGGCCACGAGGGCCGGTTTGGTACTGGTTTGCCAAGGGATCAGGCGGCGTGCTCGACCTTGTTTGGCTGCTTGTTTGCTTGCTGGGAGAAGCCTTCCAGTTCGCCCGGTGCGAAGTTGTCTACCTGAATGGCTTCGTAGCGCAGGGCATCGGCGGCCAGCAGCTTGTCTGCCTCGTCCTTGCTCAGCACCGATTTGGCCAAAGCGGCTTCCACCAGTTCCGGCAGCGCCAGTTTGCGGGGCAGTTTGCCCTCTTTCTGGGCCTGCACCAGCTTCTTCTCGTAGGGCTGCACGGCGACCATGGCCTGGAAGGCACGCTCCATCAGACCGACCGGATCCGCCTCGTCCTTGCCGACGTAGCACAGTGCCGTCAGACGGTCGCGGAACTCGCCCGGCTTCATCATGGCCAGACAGATGGCGTGGCAACGATCGTCGGCCGGCATTTTGTAACCGACGCCGAACGGGAACACCACGCGCTTGAGTACGGCACCCACCACCTTGTTCGGGAAGTTCTGGAAGAAGCCCTCGAACGCCTTGCCAATCAGGTAGAGGTTGCGCTCTACCGCGTACTGCACGAACGGCAGATCGGAGACCATGCGGCCCTGATCCTCGTAGTGCTTGAGGGTGGCGGAGGCCAGATAGAGGTGGCTCAGCACATCACCCAGACGGGCGGAGATCATCTCCTTGCGCTTGAGATCGCCACCCAGCATCAGCATGGAGACGTCGGCGCACAGCGCCAGCCCTTTACTCATGCGGGAGAGCTGCTTGTAGTAACGGGCGGTTTCACCGGCCACTGGCGCGCTGTTGAACTGGCCAAGGGTCAGCCCCTGGAACAGGGAACCGAAGAAGTTGCCAGCGCCAAAGGCGATGTGTTTCATCAGCAGGGCGTCAAACTTCTCGAGACCGCGCTCCACGTCGGTATCAGCCGCCGCTTCCAGCTCGGCAAACACGTACGGGTGGCAGCGGGTGGCCCCTTGCCCGAAGATCATCAGGTTGCGGGTCAGGATGTTGGCCCCTTCCACCGTGATGGCGACCGGAATCCCCATGTAGGCGTAGCCGGTGTAGTTTTTCGGGCCCAGCTGGATGGCACGACCGGCGTGGATGTCCATGGAGTCATCCATGATCTGACGCGCCATCTCGGTCATGTGGTACTTGGAAATCGCGGTGACGATGGCCGGCGCCTGACCCAAGTCCAGCGAACCTGCGGTCATGCGACGGGCCCCTTCCAGCTGATAGGTGAGGCCACCGATGCGGGCCAGCGCTTCTTGCACACCTTCAAACTTGCCGATGGACATGCCGAACTGCTTGCGCACATAGGAGTAGGCGCCCACGGTGCGGCTCGCCATGTGACCACAGGCAGTGCCAAGGGCAGGCAGCGAGATGCCGCGCCCGGCGGAGAGGCACTCCACCAGCATGCGCCAGCCACGGCCGGCGTAATCCGGGCCGCCGATGATCCAGTCGAGCGGAATGAACACATCTTTGCCGAAGGTCGGGCCGTTCAGGAACGCCAGCCCCATGGGGTAGTGGCGATCGCCGACGCGCACGCCCGGGTGGCTGGTGGGGATAAGCGCGCAGGTGATGCCCAGCTCTTCCTTGTCACCCAGCAGTTTTTCCGGGTCATAGAGTTTGAACGCCAGCCCCAGCACGGTGGCGCGCGGCGCCAGGGTGATGTAGCGCTTGTTCCAGTTGAGGCGAATACCCAGCACCTCTTCACCCTTGTGCATCTCTTTGCAGACGATCCCCTTGTCAGGAATGGCGCCCGCATCGGATCCCGCTTCCGGCCCGGTCAGGGCGAAGCAGGGCACCTCTTTGCCGTTGGCCAGCCCCGGCAGCCAGAAATCTTTCTGGGCCTGGGTGCCGTAGTGCATCAGCAGCTCGCCCGGGCCAAGGGAGTTCGGCACCATGACGGTGACCGCCACGCTCAGGCTCTTGGTGGCAATGCGGGTAACGATGGTGGAGTTGGCAATCGCCGAGAATTCGCGGCCGCCGTAGGATTTCGGGATGATCAGGGAGAAGAAGCCTTCCTTCTTCAGATAGTCCCAGACCGGCTCCGGCAGGTCTTTGGTTTCGTTGACGATCTTGAAGTCGTCAACCATGGCGAGCAGGGTTTCGACCTGATTGTCGATAAAGGCCTGCTCCTCTGCGGTCAGCTCGGCCTTGCCGTAGCCGTGTAGTTTTTTCCAGTCGGGGTTGCCGCGGAACAACTCGCCATCCCACCAGACGGAGCCGGCTTCCATGGCCTCCCGCTCGGTAGCTGACAAGGGCGGCAGTATCTTTTTGAAGATGCCGAACACCGGACGGGTTACCACCTTTTTACGGATGGAGGGTACGCCGAGCACAACGGCTATCGCCAGCACCAGCAGGACAAGCAATGTGATCATACCGAAGTTCCTTCTATTTCACTGTTTCCGTTGATTTATTGTTGGTTGTTACACGGCCAGGGAGAGCCTGGTCGACTCCACTGGTGCCCCGACTCCGGACGCCAGATAAGGAATGACGTTGCGAACCAGCCCCTCGACATCGAGCTGCTGGCCAAAATCGGCCAGGGCGATGTCGCGCAGGGCATCGGCAGAGGCCATGGTGAAGACGACGGTGCCCAGGGTGAAGTGCAGGCGCCAGAAGAGATCCGCTGGCGAGAGGGCCGGGTTGGCCTTGGAGATCGCCTGGGTGATCCGCTGCAAAATGGGGCCATAGTGGGCAGTGATAAAGCGGCGCAGGTGACCCTGGCTGTCGATATAGCCGCGCCCCAGCAACTGCATGAAGATGGCCGGGCCGTTGGCCCGCACGGCCGAGAGCTTCATCAGCGGTTCGACAAAGCTTTCAAAGAGTTGCAGCAGGGTCAGCTGCTCTTGCTCCATCAGCACCCGCAGGCGGGCATCCAGATCGGGCATGAACAGACTCAAATAGCGGTCGAGCACCGCCTGGATCAGCTCCTTCTTGGAGCCGAAGTGATAGTTCACGGAAGCCAGATTGACATCGGCCTCGCTGGTGATCAGACGCAAAGAGGTATCGGCAAATCCCCGCTCGGCAAACAGCACTTCAGCGGCGTCGAGAATACGGTTTTTGGTATCGATTTTACTCACTGGACACCTCACTTAAACGAATGTTTAAAAAGTACGTTTCATAACGCGGGGTGTCAAGAGATTGTGAACGGGTGTTAGCAGAATGTTTTTTGTGAAAAAGCGCAAAAAGGTCGGAACTAACTCCACAGCGCGAGACTCTATATCTATGCCACTGCAATTAAACATTAAGTCTCGCCCAACCTGCACCATGCTAGTTGGGCCTTTTTTTTGCGCGTCTGTTACCGGTTTGCGGTTTGCAGGCAAAAAAAACCGCCGCAGGGCGCGACGGTGGGGAAAGTGAGTTCGCGTCATCCTGACAGCAAACTGTCGATGCGAGTTCAGGCATGTATCGACGGGGGCAGTATGCCAGCCAGAGCCCCTCAGACTGTGTCAGCTTCGCGGTATTTTGTGACAAAGTGTGGCAAGCACTGGCGTGGCCCAAGCTGCCGCTCTTTGCTATGCTGCCCTTTCAAAATATGAGGGGAGAGAAGATGAAGTACCCGGTCGATACCCACACTCACACCATTGCCAGCACCCATGCCTACAGCACCATCCACGACTATCTGCCGATAGCCAGGGCCAAGGGGATCAAGCTGTTTGCCACCACGGATCACGGGCCCGAGATGGCCGATGCCCCTCATGTCTGGCACTTTGCCAACTTGCCGATATTGCCAAGAGTGGTGGATGGGGTAGGGATTCTGCGGGGTATCGAGGCCAACATCAAAAACCTGGAGGGGGAGATCGATTTTCCCGAGCGTTACGAGTCGCGTCTGGACATGATCATGGCGGGCTTTCATGAGCAGGTATTCCCTCCCTGCGATCAGGCAACCCACACCCAGGCGATGATCAACGCCATCAAGAGTGGCCGGGTCGACATGATCAGCCACCCGGGCAACCCCTCATTTCCCATCGACATTCAGGCAGTGGTCAAGGCGGCGGCCGACTATCGGGTAGCGCTGGAGATCAACAACTCCTCCTTCATTCACTCGCGCCCGGGTAGCGAAGGTAATTGCCGTGCCATCGTTGAAGCCGCGCGAGATCTGGGAGCCTATCTTACCTTCGGATCCGACTCCCACGTCGCCTTCAGCCTCGGCGATTTTGACCATTGCCACCGACTGGTGACCGAAGCGGGCTTCCCGCAAGAGCGGATCCTGGTGCGCTCTCCCCGGGCCCTGCTCGATTTCCTCGAGAGCCGCGGCCGCGCCCATATCCCCGAGTTTGTCGATCTGTAAATCGGGCTCTAACACCATGAGCCAACTCATAAAATCGAGCTGGCTCAATTGACTTGCCGGCCATTTTTCATGAATGTGGAGAGCAACAAGCCGGTATAGCTCAGTTGGTAGAGCAGCGCATTCGTAATGCGAAGGTCAGGAGTTCGATTCCCCTTATCGGCACCAGATCGTGAGGGCAGGTTTCATTTGTGAAACCTGCCCTTTTTACATGGCTTTTGCCAAGGCTCGCTCCACATAGAGATAGCCAATCCCCATCACCTGCTGGGCGCGGCTGAGCTGGCCGAAACGGATATGGGTGGCGTTGACCGCATCGCTGCAGTCGAACGGGTTGGCGCCGGTTTGACTGACGATCGTTTGCAGCCAGGTTTCACCAAAGTGGCAGCTGCGGCCATAGAGCCAGATGCGGTTGATGTTGAGGATATTGAGGAAGTTGTAGAGGCTCAGGCCAATGGCGCGGGCCCCTTCGTCCACCAGGGCGCGGATCATGGCATCCCCCTGATGGTAGAGCGTGAGCAGTTGGGCGGTATCCAGCTCTACACCAGTCTGCGCTGGGTTGTCGGCACTGGCTTGTTGTTTGAGAAAGACCCGGGCCCGTTTCTTAATGGCAAACAGCGAGGCGACTGTCTCCAGGCAGCCATAGCGGCCGCATGCACAGGCGCTGCCGTCCGGATTGATGATGGTGTGCCCTATCTGGCCGCTGCCAAACAGGGCGCCCCGGTAGATCTGGTCGTTGATGATAAAGGCCGAGCCGATACCGTAATCGATGTTGATGACGCAAAAATCCCCGTTCCCTTCCCGGTCCTGCCACTTCTGGGCCAGCGCCAGCATGATGCAGTCGTTATCCACCATCACCTCGCAACCCAGCCGCTCCTCCAGCAGGTACTTGAGCTCGACCGGTGCGTGCCAGGGTGCTTGCGGCATGGTTTGTGATACCCCGGTCGCCGGGTTGACCTGACCGTGTACCGCCAAGGCCAGCCGGATCGCCAGTCCCTTGTGGCGGCGCTTGTGCTGGTAGTAGTGCGCTTCAATCAGGTGCAGCAGCTCATCGGGGGTTTGTGGGGCAATCTTCTGGTCGCTGAACTCATCCAGCGGGGTGATCAGGTTATCCACCAGGATGCTCTCCAGATGGGTGGGGCTGATATTGAGGCAAAGAATGGCCCCCTGGCCGCTGGCAATGCGGTAGCTGCCGCCATTGATGCCGCGCTGGGAGAGGTTCTGATCGCTGTGGCTGATGGCGCCATCGGCCACCAACTCGTCAAGGATCTTGCTGACCGCCGGAATGGAGAGCTCGCAGTGGCGCGCCAGGGTGGACTTGCTCGCCTCTTTTAACTGATAGAGCAGGGCAAGCAGCACCTGCTTGTTGTGGTGGCGGACCTTTTGGTTGTTCAACCCTATGCTCATCGCTTCACTAAACTCCGCTTACTGTATTGCGTGATCTTTCAGCAATTAATGCAGGTTTAACCATTCTAATCTGGTCTCACTGAAAACTTTACTAACAAATGTTGAGTGAGGCGAGATTAATGAGAGCTGATGTCAAGGTCTGGGTAGAGACCATCTCACTGCCGACCTACGAGGTAGGCGCCGAAGATCCCAACCCCATGTTTCTCGAGAAGCGGGTCTATCAGGGCTCCTCGGGGGCTGTCTATCCCTATGGGGTGATCGACACCCTCACCGGCCAGAAGCAGATGAAGTCCTATCAGGCGGTCTGGCTGGAGAACGACTTTATCAAGGTGATGCTGCTGCCGGAGCTGGGGGGGCGTATCCACCGTGCCTACGACAAGGTGATGAATCGCGACTTCGTCTATTACAACGAGGTGATCAAACCGGCGCTGGTGGGGCTGGTGGGGCCCTGGATTTCCGGCGGCATCGAGTTCAACTGGCCGCAGCACCACAGACCCACCACTTTCATGCCGGTGGACTTCACCATTACGGAGCGGGAGGGCGGCGCCAAGACCGTCTGGCTCGGCGAGGTGGAGCCGATGCGTGGTCTGCAGGTGATGGCGGGGTTTACCCTCTATCCCGATAAGGCGCTCATCGAGATCACTGGCAAGGTGTTCAACGGCAACGACACGCCGCGCCACTTCCTCTGGTGGTCCAACCCGGCGGTGAAAGGGGGCGATGCCCACCAGAGCGTCTTCCCGCCCGATGTGACCGCCGTCTATGACCACGGCAAGCGCGACGTCAGTGCCTTCCCCATCGCCCGCGGCACCTACTACAAGGTGGACTACTCCGCCGGAGTCGATATCTCCCGTTACCGCAATATTCCGGTACCCACCTCCTATATGGCGGACACGTCTGACTACGACTTTGTCGGTGCCTACTGCCATGACGAGCAGGGCGGCCTGTTGCACGTGGCGGATCACCACGTTTCGCCGGGCAAGAAGCAGTGGAGCTGGGGCAACTGTGACTTCGGTCTGGCCTGGGATCGCAACCTGACCGATGACAACGGCCCCTACATCGAGCTGATGACCGGGGTCTATACCGACAACCAGCCTGACTTTACCTGGCTGGATGCGGGGGAGGAGAAGGTGTTTGTGCAGAACTTCCTGCCCTACAACACCCTCGGTACTCTGCAAAACGCCAACACCCGCGCCGCCATCAAGCTGGAGCGTAGCGAGGACGGTCTGTTGTGCGGTGCCTACGCGATCGCGCCGCTGTGCCACGCCCGTTTCGAAGTGAGTGATGAGAGTGGCGTGCTGTTCACCCAGACGCTAGATCTGCAGCCGGGTCAGGCCTGGCTTGAGCCGTTCACCATCACCAGCGAGGGACGCTTGCAGGTACGCCTGCTGGATGAGCAGGGCCAGCCGATCCTGAGCTATCTCGAGCATCAGCCCGCAGGCGAAGCCCTGCCTGATCCTGCCACCGCGCCGGAGCCCGCCGTCAATCTCGACTCGGTCGACGAGCTCTACTTCATCGGCCAGCATCTTGAGCAGTATCTGCACGCCAGCCGTTCGCCCTTTGATTACTACCTGCGGGCACTGGAGCTGGATGGCGGCGACTATCGCTGCAACCTGGCGCTGGCAACGCTGGAGTACAACCGCGCCAACTATGAGCAGGCGCTGACCTACGTCAATCAGGCGCTGGTCCGTGCCCATCGCCTCAACAAGAACCCCCAGTGTGGCAAGGCGAGCTTGCTGCGTGGCCATATCGAGGAGCGTTTGGGGCAGTTCGATGCCGCCTTCGATGACTTTTACAAGGCGACCTGGAGCGGTAACTGCCGCGACAGTGGCTTCTTCGGGCTGGCCCGCATCGCCATGGTGCGCCGGGATCCCGCGCAGGCACTGCAATTTGTCGAGAAGAGTCTTGCCGTCAACGGCACCCACTACGGCGCTATCGCCCTCAAAGGGTTGGCGCTGCTGGAGTCTGGCCAGCGGGAGGCAGCCATCGCCTATATCGACGAGCAGCGCGTTCGTTATCCACTTCACTATCAACTGGCCTTCCTGCGCTGGCTGGCAAGCGAGCAGCCGACCGATCTCGAGGCGCTGCGCACCCTGTGCAACGGGCGCGGGGTGAATCTCTGCTTCCTGGCGAGCAATCTGCTGGCATTGGGACGTCCCGAGCTGGCGCAGCAACTGCTCTCAACACTGCAGGTGGAGGAGACCCTGCCGCTGCTGTTCCAGGCTGCATTGTTGCCGGAAGGTGAGGCGCAGGATGCCCTGCTGGCGCGGGCCGAGCAGGCCTTTGGCCGCAAGGTGCGCTTCCCCAATACCCTTGGCGAGGTGGCCATGCTGGCGCAACTGCCCCACAGCTGGTTTGCCAGCTACCTGCTGGGCTGCTTCCACTACAGCAAGCGCAGCTACCCGCAAGCTATCGCACTGTGGCAGCAGGTGTGCGAGCAGGCGCCCGGGTTTGCCCCGGCATGGCGCAACCTTGGCATCTATCACTTCAACAAGAGCGGCGATCCGGTGGCAGCCGAGCAGTGCCTGAGCCGGTCCTTTGCCCTCAAGCCGGATGATGCCCGCTTGTTGTTTGAACTGGATCAGCTGCACAAGCGCTGCGCCATGGCGCCAAGCGAGCGGTTGGTGCTGCTGGAGGCGCATCGTGAGGTGGTCCTCAAGCGTGACGACCTGACCGCTGAACTGCTCAGTCTCTATCACATCACCGGCCAGCTGGAGGCGGCGGCAGAGATCTTGCGGCTGCGCGAATTCCACCCCTGGGAGGGGGGCGAGGGCAAGGTGACCGGTCAGTACCTCATCAATCAGCAACGCCGGGCGTTGGCGTTGATGATTCAGGGGCGCCACGAGCAGGCTATTCCGTTGCTGCAACAGGCGTTGCACTACCCCCTCAATCTGGGGGAGGGACGTCTGGTAGGACAGACCGACAACGATATCCATTACCTGTTGGCGCTCTGCCATCTGGCCTGTGACAACCAGAGTCTGGCGGCCCAGTGCCTGCAACAGGCCTGCCTCGGCCAAGGATCGCTCGGGGCCAGCCGCTACTACAACGATCAGCCGGTGGATTATCTCTTCTATCAGGGTATGGCGCTGGCACGTCTTGGTCGGGTTGTGGAGGCGCAGCGTCTCTTTGAAGGAATGGTCGGCTGGGCCGAGCAGGCGATGGGCGAGTCGGTCGAGGCGGACTTCTTCGCCGTCTCACTGCCGGATCTCATCGTGCTGGATGACGACCCGCAGCACAAACATCGCCAGCACTGTCTGCTGGTCAGAGCACTCGGTCTGTTGGGGCTGGGTCAGCGGGATGGTTGTGAACAGACCTTGCGAGAGCTGCTCACCCTTAACCCGGCTCACGACAAGGGACACCTCTTTGCCCTGATCTGCCGCGAGCTGTCACTCCACTCATAACTCTCATAACAAAAACCGGCGCCCCGCCACGGTGAGGGGCGCCACTGCACCCTACAATCGACAAGATAGAAAGGATGAGTCATGGAACGCACGAAAAATCAATTGGATACGAATGGGCTCAATATGAGCTACATCTGGATGATCTGTTTGGTGGCCGCCTGCGGTGGCCTGCTGTTTGGTTATGACTGGGTGGTGATTGGCGGGGCCAAGCCCTTCTATGAGGCCTATTTTGCCATCACGGATCCGGCCCAGTCCGGCTGGGCCATGAGCTCGGCGCTGGTGGGCTGCGTGCTGGGGGCCGCCATCTCCGGCTGGTCAGCCGACCGCTTCGGTCGCAAGAAGCCGCTGATCCTGGCAGCCATCCTCTTCACCATCTCGGCGTGGGGCACGGCTGCGGCCAGCAACTTCGATCTGTTTGTGGTTTATCGCATCATCGGTGGGATTGGCATCGGTCTGGCCTCTGCGCTCTCGCCCATGTACATCGCCGAGATCAGCCCGGCCAACAAGCGCGGCAAGTTCGTGGCCATCAACCAGCTCACCATAGTCATCGGGGTACTGGCGGCTCAGCTGGTGAATCTGATGATCGCCGACCCGGTGGCAAGCAATGCGACTCAGGCCGATATTCTGGCGACCTGGAATGGACAGTCCGGCTGGCGCTGGATGTTCGGTGCCGAGCTGGTACCTGCGCTGGCGTTTCTGGTGTTGATGTTCTTCGTGCCGGAGTCGCCACGCTGGTTGGCCAAAGATGGTCAGTATGAGAAAGCCTCCCGCATGCTCGGCAAGATTGGCGGGGATGCCTATGCCAAGCAGACCCTGGCCGATATCCGTCAGACCCTGGTGGGCGAGACCCACAAGGTCTCGCTGGCGGAGCTGGGCAAACCCTCGGTGCGGCCGATCCTCATCATCGGGATTGTGCTGGCGGTGTTCCAGCAGTGGTGCGGCATCAACGTCATCTTCAACTATGCGCAGGAGATCTTTGCCTCCGCCGGGTTTGACATCAACAGCACCCTCAAATCCATCGTCGCCACCGGTCTTATCAACTTGCTGTTTACCCTGATCGCGCTGCCCATGGTGGACAAGATTGGCCGCCGCAAGCTGATGCTGATTGGCTCGGCGGGCCTGACCATTATCTACGGCATGATGGCGGCGGCCTACGCCACAGGCGTACTGGGGCTGCCAGTGTTGCTGCTGGTATTGGCGGCCATCGCCATCTATGCCTTGACCCTGGCGCCGGTTACCTGGGTGCTGCTCTCGGAGATCTTCCCGAATCGGGTGCGTGGGCTGGCGATGTCGGCCGGTACGCTGGCGCTCTGGATCGCCTGCTTCGTGCTGACCTACACCTTCCCGCTGCTCAATGCCGGGTTGGGGGCTGCGGGCAGCTTCCTGCTCTATGGCCTTATCTGTTTTGCCGGTCTCATCTTTATCTATCGCAAGGTGCCCGAGACCAAAGGGGTGACGCTGGAGGCGCTGGAAGCCCAGCTGGCCCAGGGCAAGGTTGAACTGACGCCGACCAAGGCGAGCGCCTCGGCATGACGGTTTACACATTGGGCAACCCGCATCTTCGGATGCGGGTTTCAACACAAGGGGCCTGTCTGCTGGGGCTGGAGGATGAGCAGGGGCGCCCGCTGTTGCGCGATACGGACCCGGCGCAGCCCTGGCATCCCGGCGAAAGCGCCCTCTTTCCCATGGTGCCGCTGGCCAACCGGGTGGCAGGCAACTGTTTTGAGTTGTGGGGGAAGGAGCATGGCTTGCCAGAAAGTCCCCTAGATCCCGACTTCTTACTGCATGGCGATGGCTGGTTGCAGCCATCGCAGCGGGTGGCGGGCTCTGCCAGCTCAGTGACGCTGCAGCTTGCCAGCCAGTGCGGCCCGTTTCACTATCTGGCCGAGATTGACTATCGACTGCAGGGTGTGAGCCTGATCGCACGTATCAGTCTGACGCATCTGGGGGAGGCGCCCTGTCTCTACGGCGCCGGTTTTCATCCCTTCTTCTGGCGCGACGAGCAGACCCGCATCCGTTTTCTGGCGAGCGGCGTCTGGCAAGAGGGGGGGGATCATCTGCCGATCGACTGGTCGAGCAGGCTGGCGCCCCACCACGACTTTCGTCAGTGGGCTCGCCCACAAGGGTGGCTCAACCACTGTTACGGCGGCTGGCGCGGTCAGGCCGAGCTTGACCATCCTGCCCGCCAGCAGCGGCTGCTGGTTTCAAGCGAGTGTGCCTTCCTGATGCTCTATCAGCCCGATGAGGGGAGTGGCTTCGTCTGTCTGGAGCCCCAGAGTCACGCCGCCAATGCCCACCACCTGGCCGGTCACCCCGGTTTGCGGCTACTCGCCAGAGGTGACCGTATGAGTATCGGTATGACCCTGACAGTAGCGTCCGGGGACTGATAATGCTCTGGCTTGTGGTATTGGTGAACGCAATGAGCCACCCGTCGGGTGGCTCTTTTTATTGCGGATTATCCTGCGTGTTACCTGATCTCCGGTCAGGCTATCTCCATCTCTGGCTGTGGTGTCGAGGTGTGTTGGCTGGTCAGCTTGTCGATGCGCACCGCAGCTACCTTGAACTCGGGGATCTTGGCGTGGGGGTCGGTGGCATTGATGGTGAGCCGGTTGGCCGGGGCTTCGGCAAAGTGGAACGGGATAAAGACCACGCCAGGCTGCATCCGTTTGGTCACGAAGGCGGGCAGCTCGATATGGCCGCGGCGGCTGGTGACCTTCACCTGCTCGCTGTTGCTGATCCCCAACCGCTGCGCATCCACCACGCTCATCATCACCCGCGGGCCAGCCAGCTTGTCGAGCCCCTTGGTCTTGCGGGTCATGGTACCGGTGTGGAACTGCTCCAGCAGGCGGCCGGTAGTGAGCACGATGGGATAGGTCTCGTCGGGCAGTTCGGCGGCATAGCGGAACGGGGTCGCGACCATCTCCCCCTTGCCGCGGGTGAACTGCTTGCCGTGGAGCAGGCGAGTGCCTTCGGGCGCCGCATCGTTGCAGGGCCACTGTAGCCCTTGTGCACCCACCTTGTCCCACTGGATGCCGGCGTATTGCGGGGTGACCCGGCAGATCTCGGCGGTGATCTCCTGCGGGTGTTGATAGCGCCAGTCGCCGCCCATGGCGTTGGCGATCTGCTGGATGATCCACCAATCCTCCCGCGCCTCACCCGGTGCCTTGAGGGCGGGGGAGATGCGCTGAACTCGCCGCTCGGTGTTGGTGAAGTGGCCGCTCTTCTCGGCAAAGGAGCAGGAGGGGAGCACCACATCGGCCAGCTGGGCAGTTTCGGAGAGGAAGATATCCTGCACCACCAGAAACTCCAACTGCTTGAGCCCCTCGATGACATGGTGCTGATCCGGATCGCTCAGCACCGGGTTCTCTCCCATCACGTAGAGCCCCTTGATGCTGCCTGCACAGGCGGCATCTATGGTCTCGGTGAGGGTAAGGCCCGGTGTGCGCGGTAAGTCCGGCTGCTGCCAGGCTGCTGCGAAGCGGGCATGTACCTCGGGGTTGGCCACCTTCTGATAGCCGGGCAGGCAGTTGGGCAGCGCCCCCATGTCACAGGCGCCCTGCACGTTGGATTGGCCCCGCAGCGGGTTGATGCCGCCCCCTTCGATGCCGATGTTGCCGCACAGCAGTTGCAGGTTGGCAATGGCCCGCACGTTGTCGTGGCCGGTTGTGTGCTGGGTGATCCCCATCGAGTAGTAGATGGCGGTGCGTTCGGCTGTGCCGATAAGGCGCGCGAGCTCGATCACCTGCTCGGCCGGTACGCCGGTGACAAGGGCCACCTTGTCCGGTGCATAAGCGGGGGAGAGCACCTCCGCTTGCAGCGCCTCGAACCCTTCTACTCGTGCGGCGATATAGGCCTTGTCGTGCCAGCCGTTCTGGATAATCTGCTGCATCAGGCCGTTGAGCAGCATCACGTCGGTGCCGGGTCGGTGAGCCAGATAGAGGCTGGCATGATCCGCCATCTCGATCCGCTTGGGATCGGCCACTACCAGCCGCGCCTTGCCCATGGTGATGGCCCGCTTGATATGGGAGCCGATGATGGGGTGGGCCGCCGAGGTGTCGGAGCCGATGATGAAGATGAGATCCGAGTGATCAATGCTCGGGATGTCGTTGGTCATGGCGCCGCTGCCGAGCGACGCCTCCAGCCCGGTGACGGTGGAGGCGTGGCAGAGCCGCGCGCAGTGATCCACGTTGTTGGTGCCCAGCTCCCGGCGCATGAACTTCTGAAACAGGTAGTTCTCTTCGTTGGTGGTTTTGGCCGACGAGAAACCCGCCAGTGCATCGCTGCCATAGCGCTGGCGCAGGGCGGTGAAACGCTCGGCGACCAGGGCGATGGCCTCCTGCCAGCTGGCGGGCACCAGCTTGCCATCTTTGCGGACAAGCGGCGTGGTGAGGCGCTCCTCGCTCTGAATAAAGTCAAAGCCGAAGCGCCCCTTGACGCAGAGCAGCCCCTGATTGACCGGCGAGTTGCGATTCCCCTCCACATAGCGGATGCGGTTGCGCGCCTCATCGACATAGAGGGTAACGCCGCAGCCGACCCCGCAGTAGGTGCAGATGGTATTGACCGGCGTGAGCAGTTCGGTGCGCCCCTGTGACTTGTCGCGGGCATCCACCAGGGCGCCGGTGGGGCAGACTTGTACGCAGGCGCCGCACTGCACGCAGTGGGAGTCGCCCATCGAGAGTCCCGTGTCGAACTGCGGCCGGTGCGA
Source organism: Aeromonas sp. Y289-2 (assembly GCF_027705925.1). Taxonomy (NCBI): domain Bacteria; kingdom Pseudomonadati; phylum Pseudomonadota; class Gammaproteobacteria; order Aeromonadales; family Aeromonadaceae; genus Aeromonas; species Aeromonas sp. Y289-2. The sequence goes on along the minus strand of NZ_JAPDCH010000001.1, from coordinate 845,895 downwards.
GAGGGTACCATCGTTGTTTTTGGCAAAGCGCAGCACACCCTGTACCGCCTGCTCACCACAGGTCTGCACGCACTGGCCGCAGCCAATGCAGCGGTTGGCATCAAAGACGATAAATTCGCTGCTGTTATCCACTGCAAACTTCTGGCACTGACTGGTATCGAGGGCGCTCTGCTCGACCTTGTATTCGGTGGCGTAGTCGCGCAGCGCGCAATCGGTGTTGGCCTGACAGCCGCACTCGAGGCAGCGGCTGGCTTCGCTGCGGGCATCGGCATCACTCAGCCCGCGCTCCACCTCGGCAAAGCTGCCCTCGCGATCCTTCTCTGCCAGATGGGGCATGATGGTGCGGGCGACTTTTTTCAGGTGAGCAAACTGGGCGGGATCGACCTGCTTGAGTGTGGGAGCCTTGCAGGCGTTGAAGGGCCGCACCGGGTCGATCATGTCACCGTGGAGGAACTGATCGATGGCCAGCGCCGCCTTGCGGCCATCGGCGACCGCCTCGATGGCGGTGGCGGGCCCGCGGCGCAGATCGCCGATGGCGAACAGGTTGCCGTGGCCGCTGTGCATGGTCTCGGGGTGGGACTCCAGCGTCTGCCAGCGGGTGAAGGGGAGGGTGAGGGGCTCCCCTTCCATAAAGCTGAGATCCGGCTGCTGCGACACTGCCGCAATCACGGTATCAAACTCTTCAAGGAAGAACTCACCGGTGGGCTCCGGGCGGCGGCGACCGGAGGCGTCCGGCTCGCCGAGAGCCATCTTCTCGAGGCGCACCTGACAGACGCGACCAGCCTCATCGGCCAGATTCTCTACCGGATTGGTGAGCATCAAAAAGCGCACCCCTTCGTGCTCCGCTTCGTCGATTTCGTAGGCTTCGGCGGGCATCTCGGCGCGGGTGCGGCGATAGATAAGGGTGGCTTCAGCGCCCAGCCTGACCGCCGTGCGGGCGCAGTCGATCGCGGTATTACCACCCCCGATCACCGCAACCCTCTTGCCGGTGGTGAGCCGCTTGGCCAGCATCCGATCCTTGAGGTAATCGACCCCGAGATAACAACCGGCCAGGGTGCTGCCCGGGTAATCCATCGGCACCGCCTTGGAAGCGCCAACCGCCAGACAGACCGCATCATAGTCGCGGCACAGCGCCGAGAGGGTGAGCTGGTGGCCCAGTCGCTGCCTGGTGTGGATCCGCATGCCACTCTGGCACATCAGGTCGATCTCCTGATCGAGGATCGCCTTGGGCAGCCGGTATTCGGGGATGCCGTAGCGCAGCCAGCCACCCGCTTCGGGCATCGCCTCGAACAGATCGACCTCGAACCCCTCGTAACCCAGATAGTAACCGCAGGTGAGGCCGCCCGGGCCGCTGCCGATAATGGCAACCCGCTTGCCCTTGGCGGGCTTCTTTGCCGGTTGATAGGGGGCAATCTCGGCCAGATCGAGATCGGCGGCGTGACGCTTGAGCTGACGAATGGCCAGCGGCTCATCCACCAGCGCGCGGCGGCACTGTGCCTCACAGAAAGCAGGGCAGACCCGGCCGATGGAGAGGGGCATTGGCAGGGTTTGCTTGATGACGGCCATGGCCGCTTCGTGATCCCCCATGGCGATGTGATGCAGATAGGATTGAATGTCCACGCCGGCCGGACAGGCGCGCTGGCAGGGGGCTTCGCAATCGGCGTAGTGATCCGAAAGGATGCGGCCGAGTGCCTGCTGGCGGTGTGCGCGCAGGGTATCGCTTTGGCTGGTGATCACCATCCCTGCCTCGGGGCGCGTCTCGCAGGCGCGGCGGATGCCGAGACCGGCAATCTCGACCACGCAGAGATCGCACGGCGTCTTGGGGCCGCTGGTGTTGTCACCGCACAGGGAGGGGATGTCGATCTGGTGCTGTTTGGCTATCTGGAGCAGGGTTCTGGTCGGGTCAACCGTCAACTGAGCCCCATCGAGGGTGATGGTGATCATGGCGTCATAAACTCGCTTTCAAGGCGCAGAAAATGCTGCATCTGGCGGAGCCAGCAGGGGAAGCGACAGGGAGGCCGCTTGCTATACGCTCACCATAACAAAGATTATTTACAACTTTATTTGATTTTAGACAGCTTATTGTTCAAAAGGGAAAGCGATTTCAGGTTGTCTTGTCCACCTCATCGGCACGGCGCATCGTTGAGAACCATTCCTGTTACAGCAGGCGATTCATTGTCTTATTGTCAGTTGATGCGTCTGGTAGAAGAGAGGCTGCTCTCGCTAGCGGTAGGCGTGATCCGCCAGTAGCACCATTTGTGATGCAACTTATTTTGCATAAATGGTGACTCAAGGCATGCGGTGCATGCAGAGCAAAGGGGGTGGGACTCGTATGGATGGACGGTTGCTGGAGAGGGGGCGGGCATGCGTGAGTGGCGAGCCTGACACAAAGAAAATGGCCACCTTTTGAAGGCGGCCATTCACGTTGCCGGTCGGTGCCCTGTTGGCCCGAAGGGTTGGTCGTAGGAGATCAGCCGGATATCAGGGTCGGTAGTCGGGCTTGCCAGATCTGGTGCCAGTGCTGCAGTTCGCTGCGCGGCATAGGGCGGGCGGTGAAGAAGCCCTGACAGATATCGCACCCCAGCTTGGCCAGCAGTTGCCAGGTCTGCACATCTTCCACCCCTTCGGCGACTGATTTCAGCCCCAGCTTGCGTGCCAGCTCGATGCTCGATTCGATGATGGCCAGACGGGAGGGGTCGGCATAGCAGCGATCGACAAACGAGCGATCAAGTTTGAGCTCGGTAAAGGGCAGCAGCGCCAGCTGTTGCATCGAGGAGTAGCCGGTGCCGAAGTCATCGATGGAGAGGCCAAAGCCGTGCATCCGCAGTCGTGTCAGCACCTCCAGTGCCTTGCCGATATCCTCGACAAACGAGCTTTCGGTCACCTCCAGGGTGATCAGCTCGGGATTGACGCCCCAACGCTGGCACTGGTTGATCAGGAAGTGGCAGAGATCCCCCTCGATCAGCGAGGTGGTTGAGAGGTTCATCGACAGATTGAGGGAGAGACCGGTCTGTCCCCACAGATGGCAATCCTGCAGCGACTTGTTGATGATGACATCGGTCAGCTGATCGATAAGGCCGTTATTTTCCGCCAGCGGGATAAACATGCCGGGGGAGATCAGCCCGTATTCCGGATGCTGCCAGCGGGCCAGCGCCTCCATCCCCACCCACTGGCCGGACGCAAAGCCGACCTTGGGTTGATACCAGGGCAGCAACTGGTCGTTGTCGAGGGCGCGTTTGAGCTCGTCCACCGAGAGGACGAGGCCATCGTCCTTGCCCGAGGGAGCCGACTTGGGTGCCCAGGAGTCGATCAACTGGCGCAGCCGCTGCGGGCTGGAGGGTTTCTCGATGCGACCCAGCACATGGAGGCCATAGGCCGCGCTCATGCGCAGCACGGCCTCCACCACGTCATCTTCCAGCGCGCTGGAGAGGATGATGCCGCCCCGAAAGCCACCCAGCGAGAGGCGGCGTAGCAGCGCCATGCCATCCATGCCGGGCATCCGCAGATCGCAGAACAGGATGTCGACAGTGTGGCTCTGGCACAGCGCCAGGGCTTCGATGCCGTCTGCGGCCTCCAGCAGTTGCTGATAACCGAGCGCCCGGATCTGGTGCATCAGGGTCTTGCGTTGAAACCCGTGATCCTCGACCACCATGATGACCAACTCGTCTGCCGTTCTACTCATCGAGCCACAATCCCATTTCACGTTCAATATTGTTCATCTGTTCTTCCACTCTCTGTGTCAGCAGCGCGAGCTCGCTCAACTGTTTGAGGCGGGCCGCCGATTCCAGTTGCGCCGCCTGCTCGGCCAGGGAGAGCTCCCCGACCATTCTGGCTGCCCCTTTGATGCGGTGGGCGATCTCCACCAGCTCCTGGCTATCATCGGAGGAGAGCGCGCTCATCATAGCGTGGCAATCTTTCCGGTTGGAGGCCAGATACTCCCTTGCCATGCTTTTGGCAATCCCTTCATCGCCAAACAGATCTTGCCAGCGACCGATCATGTCGAGATTGATGGCCTGTCGTGTGGGCACTCTCTCTGTGATCGTAGTCGCGGGCAACCACCGCAGCAGCATCTGGCGCAGTGACTCCAGCGAATAGGGTTTGCACAGCATGCCGTTCATGCCGGCTGCCGTCATATTGGCTGCCGCCTCCTCCGAGGTATCGGCGGTGACGCCGATGATGGGGGCCTGCTCCCCTTGTTCCCGCAGGCGGCGGGTCAGGGTGTAGCCATCCATGTGCGGCATGTGGCAGTCGGTGATCAGCAGGGCGAAATCCCGGGTTTGCCAGGCGCGCAATGCCTTCTCGCCATCTTCCACTACCTCGCACTCCACCCCCAGAATCGCCAGCTGACGGGTCAGCAGGGCGCGATTGACCAGATGGTCATCGGCGACCAGTACTCGCCCGCCCAGTTTTTCGATGCTGGCGGCATGGGTGGTCACGGCTCGCCCGGTGATCAGCTCGCGGCAGCTTTCGACCAACAGATCCGGATAGAGGGGGGATTGGCCGAGGCGCCACCAGTTCTCCGAGCCCATGCGCCCCCGCAACGCTTCGCGGGGGGAGAGGATGACCCCCTTGAGAGTGCCGGACTGCAGCAAGGTGTGCCAATCGCTCCCCAGACTGGACTCCAGTGCGGCCTCTTCCGCCAACAGCAGGCCGTCGAGATCGGCGGTGAGCTGGTGGATCTCGAGGGGGCTCAACCGGGCGCCGAGCCGTGCCATGGTGGCCTGCAAGGCGGCATCGCTACCCAGCCACCACCATTCGCTGCCCGCCAGCGCGGGTGGTTCCCACAGGCCATTGAGCAGCGGGATGCTGAAGCGGAAACAGGCTCCTTCACCGAGCTGGCTCTTGACCGTCAGGGTGCCGCCCATCTTCTTCACCAGCTGATCACAGATGGCCAGGCCCAGACCGGTGCCACCAAAGCGGCGATTGATATCGGATTCCACCTGCTCGAACGGGGTAAAGAGCAGTGCTTGCTTCTCTTCGGCGATGCCGATGCCGGTATCCGTCACCGCGATAACCAGCTGCTGGTCGTGATAGCTGGCCTGGATCGAAATGGCGCCCTGCTCGGTGAACTTCACCGCATTGTTGAGCAGATTGGAGACCACCTGGCCCACTCTGACCGGATCGATATCGGCCAGGTCGGGGAGTTGATCCTCCCACTGGAGTGTGACCTTCAGCCCCTTGCTGTAGGCCAGTGCGGCATGGCCGCGGATCACATCGCACACCACGGGTTGTAGACGGCAGGATTGGCGATTGAGGTGCAGCTGACCCGCCTCGATTTTGGAAAAGTCGAGGATATCGTTGACCAGATAGAGCAGGTGGTTGGCCGAGCTCTCCACATTGCGCAGCAGATAGCGCTGGTCATCATTGAGCTCGCTCATGCGCAGCAGCTCCAGCATGCCGTGCATGCCCGAGATGGGGGTTCTCAGCTCATGGCTCATGGTGGCCAGAAAAAGGCTGCGAGCCTGCATCGCCTGCTCGGCCGCGGCGCGCGCCTCACGCAGCTCATGCTCCTGTTGCTTGATGGCGGTGATGTCCTGCACCACGCCGTTGAGCAGGCGATCATGGCCCTGTTGCGCCACAAAGTTGCCGCGGATCTGGATATAGCGCTCCCCCTGAACAGAGGGCACCAGCACCTCCATATCGAGCGGCTCAAGGGTTTGCGCATGTTTGGCCACCTTATCGATAAAGGTTGCCAACGCCTCGTCGTTCAAGCCGAGGATCACGCCGCCAGACTCGGCTGCCATCAACTCTTGGTGGGTCATCCCGAGAATGTCGCTGGCTCCTTGGGACAGATAGAGGAATTGCCCCTTGCCGGCCCCTTGCCAGAGATATTGATAAACCAGACCCGGCATGCTGTCGGTGATATCCCGCAGCCTGCCCTCCACTTCCCGAACCTTGTTTTCGGCGGCCTTGAGGGCACTGACATCGGTCAATACCGTCAGCACCCCCTGAATCGCGCCGTCTGCTGCGCGATAGGGCAACTTGACGTAGACCACGTGCAGGGGAGCAGCCCCCTCGCGCTGGGTATAACCCGATCCTTGGAAGATCTCGCCGGTTTCCCAGACCGCACGCTCCTCGCGCAGCATCTGTTGCCGCTCGTCCTCGGTCATATAGCCCCAGCGATCACCTTCTTCCCCATCACCGACAAACAGCTCGCGGTATGCCCGGTTGCTGAGGGTCAGGCGATGATCGCGATCCCGCAGCGCCACCATATTGGGCAGGGAGTCGAGCAGGGTCTGGACGAACACCAACTGTTCATTGAGCGTCTTCTCGGCCCGTTGACGCTGCACGATCTCCCGTTTCAGGGTACGGTTCCAGGCCCAGAACAGGGTAAACAGCAGGGTGGCTGCCGCGCCGCTCATTACGAACCAGAACAGCACTGTTTCGTTATTGATACCGGTCTGCACGCTCATGGAGAGCCAGCGTCTCTCCACTTTATTGAGCTCCTCCGGCGGTATCGAATAAAGCACCTTGGTAAGGATCCGCTGCAGCATGGGATCTTTGCGCGTGGCCATGGCGACCGGCAGGCGCAAGTCTTTGCCGGCATAGACCACCTGATAGCGTTCGCTCACCCGCTTGTTGATGGATGGCAGGGTGACCATCACGTAGTCGGCATCGCCCGTGTCCAGCAGCTCCAGCAAGCGGTTGTCATTGTTGACCTCTACCGGATGGGCGCCGATGTGGGTCAGTAGATCTTTATCCAGCGAGCCATGCACCATGCCGACCCGTTTCCCTCGCAGCAGTGAGAGATCGGTGATATCGGCACTGCGTTTGGGGGCAATAACGACCCGATCGACAAACAGATAGCCGGGGGTGAACAGCGCAAACTGGCCGCGGTCGTGGTTGGGGGAGATGGCCGGAATAAAGTCGATCTGCCGCAGCTTCAGCATATTCTGGGTTTCCCCCCAGCTATTGGTGCGAACCAGAGAGAACTTCAGCCCGGAGACTTGCTGCATCAGCGCCATCAGGTCTGCCACATAACCGACCAGCCTGCCCCGGTAATTGAATTCGCTCATGGAGGTCCAGTCCGGAGAGACGCCGTAAGTTAGCTCAGGATGCTGGTTGAGCCACTCCTGCTCCTCAGGGGTAAACGGGACAGCCTTAACCGCTCCTGAGTCCGCATGTTGGCTAGTCGTGGTAGCTGCCAGCATATGACGACGATCTTCAACCGGTATCTCGTTGAATGCCTTGCTCACCAGGCTGACCAGTGCCGGGTCGCTCTTGTGCATATTGATGGAGAGAGACGTGCCGCTTACCCATTCCGGAGTGGCAATGGTGAAGCCAGCCTTGGGGTGCTGATCTTTCACCATCACCAGTGACGGCATGTCGGCAAGATAGGCGTCAGCCATGTGCTTTTTGAGCATAAAGGCTGCTTCGCCGCGACTCTCTGCCTCGGTCACATGGGGAAATCCCAGTTTTTTCAATTCACTGCAAGCATTGACTCCCGTGACACAGAGCCAGTGCAAACCATGGGCATCCTGTCGTGACAACTTCATTTTGCCATTGTTGAGCAGCACGCCGCGCGGCATGGAGAGCAAAAACGGGAGGGAGACAATATTGGATCGCCATTGTTCGCTTGGCTGGTCGTTCACCAGTATGTCGATTGCGCCGTGGCCAAGCCCGGTTAGCGCATCCACGTAGGAGGGGTAAACCTTGTAGCGCAGGGTCAACCCGAGCGTTCTGGCAATCTGCTGCGCAATGTCGGGGACTGGGCCGGTAAAGCGTTGATCTGCATCCTTATAGCTGTATGGAGGGTCACCCATCATCGGCATGCCGATGACCAACTCCTGGTGTGATGACAGCCAGGCGCGTTCAGACAGATCAAACTCATCTTCATTCAGACTGGTAATGGCGTGCGCCGCCACGCCCCAGAGCAGTAGCAGGAGAAACAGGAATAGACGATCACATTGGCGGAGCATCAGAAGGAATCCAACAGAATTGGGCGCATATTGTAAGTGCATTAAAATGCAGCGGCCAACTTCAATTTACTCAATATTGGGCCACGACATGCCACTGTGCGGCTGTGAGTCCGGCTAGTACCGGGATGGCAACCTGATGATAAAGCCTGCGCGGTGATGCGCCTGATTTTTTGCCAAAGGTTAGTTCAAGGGGGATTTTGGAAAAAAATCCAACCAGTTTGATATCGGTAAACAACATGGACAAATAAAAAGGGCCACCTCTTGCGAGGTGGCCCTTTCCAAACGTTTGGTGGGCTGGGGGAGGTTGAACTGGATAGTTAATTTCTTGATTTAAAATAAAAATCGCCAATTCAGAAAATTTCAATATGCCTAACCGTATGCCTAACATCAGAACTTCTGCAATAACATAGTGTTATCTGGGCTGGAATGGTCATATGTGGTTAATTGGCCGTGGAGGAAATTTTAACTCTCACCTTTCTCAAAAGGTAACTGACTCTTGCGAAAGTTGGCGCTCTCTGTTGTATCAGCTCCTCGTTTGGAAAAAAATTCCCCGTCCAAAATTTACTTGTCCAGCGAGCTTTGAATAGACTGTTCAACCTTCGGTGGCTTTTACCTCGCCACCGGCAGGTCCTCCCAGCGGGTGGTGTAACAGGGGCTCAGGTGCTCTTGTCTCATCATCCACTCAGGCGACCCCGTGCCTTGGCTGGCAAAGCCTACGCGCCCCAATCCCTTGGCTTTGATCTGGTCCATCACGGCCATCAGCGCGTCCGATTGAGTGGAGGACGGGGCAAACAGGTCAGCCTGTTGCTGCCCCTTGGGGGTGAACTCACTCAGCATGACCCCACCCTTCTGATAGCGGTAACCATCGCGCCAAATCTGCGGTAGCAGCACGTTCACTTGCTGCAGCAGCAACCGGGTATCATCGCTAGGGCAGACCAGCCGGACGCCAGCCTGCTCACTGTAGTAAGGGGCTCGTTCGTCAAAGGGGCTGGTTCGCACGAACAGGTGCACCCGCTGGCAATACATCCCCTCGGCTCGCAGCTTCTCGGCTGCGCGAGCCATAAAGCCTGACAGCGCTTGGGCCATTTCTCCACGGTCAGTCACGCGCTCACCAAAGGAACGGCTCGAGAGGATCTGCAGCTTCGCCGCCGGTTCAACGGTCAGCTCTGCGCAAGGCAGGCCACGCAGCTCCTGTACGATCCGCTCGACCACCACGCCGTATTGAGCGCGTAACCCTTTGGCGTCGCTAGCCACCAGGTCAGCAACGGTGTTGATGCCTTGTGCCACCAACTTAGCGCCCAAGCGCCGTCCTATGCCCCACACCTCATCCACCGGGGTGATAGCCATCAGCCGGGCACGGCGCAGCTCGTCACGCAAGTCCACGACGCCGCCCGTGGCAGGCCACTTCTTGGCTGCATAGTTGGCCAGCTTGGCGAGGGTCTTGGTGGGGCCAATCCCGACTCCTACCGTTAGGCCGGTCCACTGCCACACTCGCTGCCGGATCTGTTGCCCATAGGCTGTCAGGTCCCCGGCAAACGACTCCGACAGTGACAGGAATGCTTCATCGATGGAGTAGACCTCCAGCTCGGGGGCCATGGTCTCCAACGTGCTCATTACCCGGCCAGACATATCGCCATAGAGCGCGTAGTTGGAGCTGAACGCCACACCGCCATGCGCCTCGAACTGCTCGCGGATCTTGAAGTAGGGCCCGGCCATCTTGATGCCCATCGCCTTGGCCTCGGGGCTGCGCGACACCACGCATCCATCGTTGTTGGAGAGCACCACGATTGGGCGGCCACGCAGCTCAGGGCGAAACAACCGCTCACAGCTGGCGTAGAAGTTGTTTACATCAACGAGCGCTATGGCCATCACGCTGCCTCAGATTGCCAATCACATGGGTGACCACTCCGAACAGCTCCAGGGAGAGGCTCATGCAAGGGTCGATAGGCGCGAACGCCGGATTGGCGGGCAGCAGCCGCAGCCTCGGCTTGAGCTGCAAGGTCTTTACCGTGAAGCTGCCATCGAGTAGTGCAATCACCACATCACCATGGCGCGGGGTGAGGCTCTTATCGACCACCAGCAAGTCACCGGGAAAGATGCCGACCCCGGTCATGCTCTCCCCCTCGGCACGCAGATAGAAGGTTGCAGCAGGGTGCGCCACGCAGTGGGTGTTGAGGTCTAACTTCCCTTCCAGATAGTCGCTGGCAGGGCTGGGAAAGCCGCAAGAGGCGCGGTGCAAGAACAGCGGGATGGTCACCTCGGCGGGTGATGGGTCTGGGGTTAACAGCTTCATGGCAACAATACCTGTATTTATATACAGGTATTATAGCGCACCACCTTTGAACCAGCGCAAGTCCCGCATGCCAGTGATGGCGTACCATAGTGCCAATAGATAACAAAAGAATCAGTAATGCGGATGCCACGTTGTTAGTTAGTTCCATTCAAGCTACATCGATTTGAGAAGCAACGTCGACATTCGTTTGTTAGTGGTTCATGGCACTAAGCATCACACTGACCTACAAATTGACTTTTCTGTCAGCAGTGTTAGAAATAATGTTCTAAATCAATGGCCTCTAATCGAATTTTTGATTAAATTATTGCATTTGTGACCGACATTTCAGATCACAAAAGGCCTTTTAGGCACATTCATCACAGACCAAATCGTGAGAAAAAGGCTAGGTAAACAGAACGTGTTCACATTGAGTCTGTTACCATGGGCTTTGATAAATAAAATAGGCTGTAACCATTTTGCAATTGGACTTAGCTTTTACCCATGCACGATCCCACAGACTGTATATCAGACCAGAACATAGTTCAGAGTGACAGTCGGTCATAGGCAATCAGATGCCCAACATGAAGTAGTTAGTTCGGTGCTGGCTACTAGATTCACTCCCGCCGAGTAGCTTTATCATGCTTGAAAATCAATCACCCCCCAGAATCAGTGCGATGTTGCGTTTTGCAATCAAATCCGGTGCCAAGGCTGCAGTGGAACTACAGATACGTAACCGCTCCATGCTTGATGCTAGAGATGATCAGGGGAGGACACCGTTGATGCTCGCTGCGGAAAAAGGAAGCCAAGAGTTGTGCGAGCTGTTGCTTGATGCGGGGGCCAATCCAGCACTGGTTAGCAATGAAGGTAAAACAGCATCTAGCATAGCTGCGGAGATGGGTTATGACGTGCTCGGATGCATGCTGCATCGCGCTCAAGATGAACCAGCTGGTTCTTCGTTATTTGAAGTTGTAGTGACGCCTGAAGACATTCATCGGCATGAAATAGTTGGTGATGATAAAGCTGTAGTTCTAAGGGATGAAAGAGCTGCTGAGTCCACATCCTTGGGTTATTTCATGGGCGTCCAAGCCGTATCTCAGACTCACCAAGATGTATTTTCTGCCGGAAGTTCTGGTGTTTCTTCAGCGGATACAGGCCCATCTGATTATGGAGATTCAGGGGATGAAGATATAGCTAGGTCCACTGATATTGAAGGTGATTCCTGTCAGTGGATTGCCTTATCAGATAATCCTGGTAAGGGGGTTACGCCGATCGTTCCGGATGTATTACTGAGCCAGCCAGATGTGATTGGTATAGAACAACAGAGAGTTAATTCCAGTTGGAATGAAGCATCTGATGGTCTAATTGATTTCCCCCCTTCGGAAGATTCTGCATGGGTTGATGCAGATACAAGTGCGCAGTTTGATGATATTGCACAAGCCGGGCCACATGATTTTGTTCGTTTGCGCCTTCCTTTTTCAGATGTTCCTGTTACTGAGCTGGAGGAGAAAAATGACTCAGCTCATTTACATGAAGAAGATGATTCTGGCTGGAAGGCAGAGGAGGAAGTGGTAACGCCAAAATCAGATGTGTCCCTCCTGATTTCCGTGACGCAAACCCATCGTCGTATATCCAGACACCGTGCTTTGAATACTGACGAATCTTGGGAGGATGTGGAGCTTGAGCTGCCAGAGGTGAAACCTGCAGTCATCCGGGGCTCCGAGGAGCAGGAGTTTCTGAGAGCACTCTTTGTCGAGGGTTTTCAACGTGGGTGGGTCACTTTTGACAAGGTCGCTGAGGCTTGCCAGCTTGATGCGGGCCCTGTTGCTGATGCATTACTTCCCGCTACTCTTCAGATACTTGAAGATTATGGTATCAAGGTTGAAGAAGCCAATCAGGACAGTTTCACAGCGGAAGGTGTGGTGAATGAGGAGCTTGCGGTTCTGCTGGATGAGGCATTCGAGAGGTTGGAGGCGTACCTAAGTGAATCATTGTCAGAGGTGCATACATTCAATTCAAGCACTCTGAGAACGTATTCGCAGGATGCACGTGCAGTCGGCTTGATTTCCAAAGATGGGGAAATATTGCTTGGGACCCGTATGGACTCCGCCATCAAGGCTCTTGCACGGTATCTGGCTGCCTTGCCCGATAGCGCTTGGGTGGACTGTTTTGAGGATGTGCAGCCGCAACAAGAGGTAAGTGCTGATGAGCTAGATGAGGATGAAGCCGTAGATCTGGAGCAGATCGAGATAACTGATGAAGAAGGTCGTTTTTCCGGAAGCTTTGAAGATTATGTGAATATTTTACGTGCTGGAGACATTTCTGGTAAGACCGATGAAATGATCCCTCGCCCTTCCGCATCGTTACTGGCCGCTTTGATCAAGAAATTGCATTTGTTTGATCCGGAGCTCCAGCCTGAGCTGGCGTTAGAGCATATTCGGATTTTCGAGAAAGCCCGCCATGACCTAGTTAATGCCAATCTGCGACTGGTAATGAGCATTGCCAGCAAATATAGCAATAGCGGCATATACCTAGAAGACCTGATCCAAGAGGGCAATATCGGCCTGATGAAAGCTGCCGAGAAATTTGAAGTTCAACTTGGCTTCAAATTTTCTACTTATGCTACTTGGTGGATTCGTCAGGCCATTACCCGCTGCATTGCTGATCAGCTTCGTTTGGTGCGGGTGCCGGTTCATTTAGTGGAAAAAATCAACAAAGTGCAACGCGGTATTCGTGAGCTGGAGGGAAAATCCCTTGGTGGTGTAAGCGATAGCGAGTTAGCTGTGTCGCTCGATATGAGCGTCAATGAAGTTTGCAAGGTAAAACAAGTTGCCGATCGTGAAGTAATTTTCCTTAGTGGCTTTGATGAAATTGACAGTCCGGAATTACTCGCTGGGAACGAGTCTGATGGTTTCCATTGTGTAGAAAATGACGAACTAGCGAATGCAATCAGAGCTGCTCTATCCGAGTTGTCAGAGCGTGAACATCAGATTATCAAATATCGCTTTGGCATAGGGTTAGGGGATGACTTCACTCTGGAACAGGTCGGCATAATGTTCGATGTCACACGGGAACGGATTCGCCAGATCGAAGCCAAGGCCCTGCGCAAACTGCGCCATCCGAATCGACGTATGGTGCTGGCTATGTTTTGGGATGAAAACGATCTGCATGATGATATTGATGAAGGCCGATGAATATGAAAGTACAGAATATGCGACATGCCCCACCTCGTGCAGCCGCAATGATCGAAGCCTTGCGCGGGTTAGGTTACAACACTGCGACCGCGCTGGCAGACATCATCGATAACAGCATTGCAGCTGGTGCCGCAACAGTTGACTTGCGCTTTGTTTGGAACAATGAGCAGAGCCGGATTGAAATTCAGGACGATGGCCGCGGTATGAGCGCAGCTGAAATCGACAAAGCAATGCGGCTTGGGGAGAGGAGCCCTCTCGATGAGCGCAGTGCAGATGACCTAGGGCGTTTCGGCCTCGGCTTGAAGACAGCTTCGTTTTCACAGTGCCGTTGCCTGACCGTGGCTGCTTGTGGGCCGGATGGTTTGCAATGCCTGCGCTGGGATCTAGATGTGCTTGCCGCTGGAAAGAATGATGGTTGGTACTTGCTTGAAGGTCCAGCTGAAGGTTCAGAAGGATATTTGGCTCCTCTCAAGGACGCTGGGCGGGGTACTCTCGTTCTGTGGGAGGCGATGGATCGCATTGTGACTAAAGGAGTTGGAGAGCAAGAGTTTCTGGATCTGATCGATGCGGTAGACCGGCACCTTGGCATGGTTTTTCATCGTTATCTGGAGCATCCCCGACGTTTGTTGTTGCGTATCAATGGTCAGCCGGTGAAACCATGGGACCCGTTCCTTGTGGGGCATCCTGGCAAACCATGGCAATCACCTTCCGTATCACCGCCAGGAAATGCGGCAGTCAAGCTGCAATGCAATGTGTTACCGCATAAGGATAAGTTATCACCGTCCGAGTTCGAGACTGCAGAAGGACCTGACGGCTGGACGGCGCAGCAAGGGTTCTATGTCTATCGCAATGAGCGTCTTCTGGTTGCAGGCAGCTGGCTGGGGCTTGGCCAAGGGCGATCGTGGACAAAAGACGAGGCGCACCGTCTGGCGCGTATTCGCCTTGATATTCCTAACACAGCTGATGCCGACTGGAAAATCGATATTCGCAAGTCTACGGCTAGGCCCCCCGTTGCATTGCGAAGCTGGTTGATTGGATATGCCGAAGATACACGTTCCAGAGCCCGCAAAGCATTCGTGCATCGCGGAATCGCACCGAAAATGCCTGGGGGGGGTGAGGTTGCACAATCTTGGAAAGCAGAGCACTTTGCTGGCGGTATGCGTTACCGGATTGATACGGACCATCCGGTGGTCCGTTCGGTATTGGATGATGCCGGTGTTTTGCTGCCTCAGATAAAGGCCATGCTGCGCGTCTTGGAAGAAACAGTTCCTGTCCAGCGAATCTGGCTGGACACCGCCGAGAATAAAGAGGCTCCGTGCACCGGCTTTGCCGGGGAGCCACCCGCAGAAGTGAAATCGGTGCTCGAGGTGCTTTATCGAAATATGGTAGGCGTGAAAGGTATGTCCTCGAGCATGGCGCGCGAACGGCTATCGAGAAGCGAGCCGTTCAATCAATATCCAGAGCTGGTTGCCAGCTTGCCTGAACAGCTATAAACAAGGAATGCCGTGTGTCTTTAATAGGTGAAGCAAACAAGATCAGTGTGGTCAAAATCGTTCAGGAATTGCTGCTGGCAGAGGATGCTCAGTCTATTCCTCACAGTCTGATCTCTGAAAAAATAAACCTCGTGCTCGCGCTGAATCCTCGTTGGACTGAAGATCTGGATCGTGAGTCCGTTATTAACGAGCTGATCCGCCGCCATAGCGAATGGGTTGGGACGGGGGGCATGCTCGGTGATGAGTCGGATCACGTTGCTTGGCTGACCGCACAACGTAAGAAGGAATGGCGTTACTGGCAGCGTTATCGTGAAATGCAGGAGACACGACTATCAGCAAGTGCGGTTGCCAATCTGGATGAAACATCCGATCAGGTGTTGTCCATGCTGGAGGACCCTTGCCGCGAAGGTGCTTGGGATCGCCGAGGTCTCGTAGTCGGTCATGTGCAATCAGGAAAAACGGGCAACTATACCGGGTTGATCTGCAAGGCGGCCGATGCTGGTTACAAGGTCATCATTGTTCTGGCTGGAATGCACAACAACTTGCGCTCTCAGACTCAGATGCGTCTTGATGAGGGGTTTCTGGGGTATGAGACACACTCTTCCAGTAACGAACCCCGGCCGATCGGTGTCGGTCTGATTGACCGGGATCCTGCGATTCGCCCGCACTACGCAACAACACGTTCCGAAAAAGGTGACTTCAGCATGGCCGCCGCGAAGAATCTCGGGATTTCTCCGGAAGAGCGACCGTGGTTGTTTGTTGTCAAGAAGAATAAGAAAGTCCTTGAACGTCTGCACAAGTGGATCGTCAATCATGTAGCCAACACCGTCGAGGCAGAGTCCGGTCGCAAGATCGTGACACATCTTCCCTTGCTGGTCATCGATGATGAGGCAGACAATGCTTCTGTTGATACGGGTGAACAAATTTTTGGCGAGAATGGACTGCCTGACGAGGAGCATCAGCCTAAAGCCATTAATGGACTTATTCGTAAGATACTGCACGCTTTTCAGCGTAAGGCCTATGTTGGCTATACAGCTACACCGTTTGCGAACATTTTCATTCATGAGCGAAATGCCACCCCGAAAGAGGGGCCAGATCTCTTTCCGGCCGCATTTATTGTCAATCTCGGCGCACCATCCAGTTATGTAGGGCCAACTCGCCTGTTTGGAATCAACAATGGTGGAACTCGTGCGGATGCATTGCCTCTTGTACGCAAGGTTGATGACCACTGTTCTGACGATGGCAAGGCTGGCTGGATGCCGATATCTCACAAGAATGGACACAATCCCAAAATCGACAATGAATTTGGCATGCCTGAGTCGTTGGTACGGGCGATAGATTCATTTGTACTTACGTGTGCATTGAGAAAACTGCGGGGACAGGGTGATTCCCATAGTTCAATGCTTATTCACGTAACAAGATTTAATCAGACTCAGGCGGCGGTACATGCTGTAGTAGACCAGTATATTCGACAACAGTTGCAACGAGTAGAACGTCAAATCGGCCATGAAGGATTTTTGGGGCGCCTTGCCGAACTCTGGCAAAAGGACTTCTTGCCTGTTTCCACCGAATTGCATGCACAAATACCTGATATGGTCAGCCGGTACGATTATTCGTGGGAGCAAATTGTTGAGCAGATACCGGATATTGTTTCGGAACTTTCTGTCAGGATGATTAATGGTACGGCCAAGGACGCACTGGATTACGCAGATTCTGGCAAGGGACTCAAGGTTATTGCAATTGGTGGTGATAAGCTCGCACGGGGGCTGACCTTAGAGGGACTATGTGTAAGCTATTTCCTGCGTGCATCAAAAATGTATGACACTTTGATGCAAATGGGAAGGTGGTTTGGTTATCGGCCTGGTTACCTTGATCTTTGCCGTCTCTACACGACAGCGGATCTAGTCGAGTGGTTTGAGCATATTGCGGATGCCTCAGAAGAGCTGCGTGAAGAGTTCGACATGATGGTTGCCAGTGGTGGGACACCACGTGATTACGGTCTCAAGGTCGTATCGCATCCTGTACTGATGGTGACTTCTCCCTTGAAAATGCGATCTGCAAAGACATTGCGACTTTCCTTTAGTGGGCATGTGGTCGAAACAGTGTCAATGCACAAAGAGTCTGTGATTGTTCGTGCAAACTTCGATTCGTTCCAGAGTTTTGTTTCTGTGATCGGAAAGCCTTCAACCATACCGGAGAGGAAACGTGGGGATGGACGCGATCGCTGGACTGGAGCGTATTGGTCAAATGTATCCCATGCTGAGGTGACGTCGTTTCTTGCCGGTTATACAACTCACCCTAGCGCGTACAAGGTGAACAGCCAGATGCTGTGTGAGTTCATCGACTCAATGGCGCTTGATGGTTATCTGCTGAACTGGAACGTGGCTGTAGTTGGCGGAAGCATTGACAAGGGCGCTTGGCAGATCGAAGACCTTGTTGTACCGCTAACCCAACGGGCTAATCGACAGCAGGCCGCCGGTCGCTACGCAATTGGTCGACTGCTGTCTCCGCGAGATGAGGCGCTGGATCTTGACGAAGTAGCTTGGCTTGCTGCGCTCGATGAAACGAAAAGACTCTGGCATGCCGACCCCGCTAGACCGGATGGCAAGAAGGAACCTGTGACTCCAAATGGGCCAGCCCTGAGAAAGATACGTGGATTCGGTGCGGAGAGAATTCCTGCCTCCCCGGAAACGGGATTATTGCTGATTTATTTGCTGAATCCAGTGGATGCAGGTTTACCTGAGGGTCATGAGCCTGTCGTGGCATTCGGGATCAGTTTTCCCAGCAACAACAGTGGGATCAAGGTCGACTACAAGGTCGGACATATTTTCTGGGAGCAAGAGTTTGGATCTGCTGAGTAAGGAAGACATCCTCGGGACATGGCGCGCGTTATCAGGTGTGTCGAACGAGGACGTATGGAGAACGATTTTGCTTGTGCCGGAAGGTGTGTGTACTTTGCGAGCTGGCCGTTGTTTTCCTGGGAATGAGGAAGGTTTGTTAGTCCGGTTTGGCAATGGAGATATTGGTTCATTACATGGACTACCTGCGGCCACTGGATTCAAGGTCAAAAAAATTAAGCTAGGGAATAATAATGAAGAGTGGTTGGCATTGGTACGCCAGCCAGGAGGAAACCTTGATCTGTTTGCTACGGTCGTGACAGATCTTGTTGCAGTTTTGTTGGGTAGCTCAATTCTAGATGGGCGCCAACTATTGAATATATTCATGAAGCGTTTGCGTGCGTGGATGAGCTTCATGAAGAAAGGAGCTACCATGCTCGGCCCCGAAGCGGAGTTGGGTCTAGTTGGTGAATTACAGTGCATGTCCACATTGCTAGCTGCAGGCTGCTCGGCTGAAAGTGTTGTGGAAGGCTGGACTGGCCCGATGGATGGCTTGCAAGATTTTCAGCTTGGACATGGGGCTATTGAAGTCAAAAGTACATTGGCAAGAGACGGATTTTCCGCCTCTATTCTGTCGCTTGAGCAGTTAGATGACAGTGTTCGCAAACCTCTGTTTCTTTGTGCTTGCCGATTTTCAGTTGATCCGTCAGGGGTTTCTCTGCCTGTTCGTATTGCATCGTTAAAAGAGCAGATGGATGAGGCCACAGCAGTTGTTTTCGGTTTTGCCTTACTGCATGCGGGTTACCTCGATGCGCACGCCGATTTGTATACAAGACAGTTTGTCGAAGTGAGTACACGTTACATGCTTATCGATGAAACTTTTCCGAGGCTTACTGGCGGGAATGTTCCGGTTGGTGTGGTCCGTGCAAAGTATGAGATAGAGCTGGATGCGATTGATGCTAAAGAGTGCCTAGCTGACGCAGTAATTGAAATGATTGGGATGAATTGAATGGAATTGGTTGATTTTTTACGTCAAACGCAACAACAGGTTCGTGATGAAACTGTCGAAAGAGGAATTGAGGGCGGAGAAGCAGCATTCCCGGAGCTACTTTTTACTGAGATCGTTACAAGACATATGGCCGATATCGGGATGACTTTTGATCCTGAAGTGTGTGCATACGATGCCAGAGTTGGAAGTGGATTAGGTTCAGGAAATGTGAGGTTGAGTGGTTTCGCTGTTTCTGAAGACAATGAACAGCTAGATCTGTATGTGAGCGACTACGAAGGCCTAGATGAAATTGTCGATATTCCTAATGCCGAAGCACAGAAAGCAGCCGAACAATGCCTGCGCTTTCTTTCGATGTGTGTGGAGGGCAAACTAGCCAAGGAAATGGACGAGTCCCATCCGGCATATGCTCTAGTGCTCACAATTAAGCAGGTTTATCCTGACCTTGAGCAGATCCGAGTCTTTGTTTTGACCGACAGGCGTGCAAAAGTTCGTACATATCAACCGCGTACAATATCCGGTAAGATTGTAAAGCTTGAAGTTATGGATATCCAGCGTTTGTTTAATCACTGGCAGGAGGGGCGTCCACGAGATGAACTCATTGTCAATTTCCAAGATATATCTGGCGGCCCTCTGCCCTGTATCTGGGTTCCGGACCAGATGGGGGAATATGATTATGCAATGACAGCTATTCCCGGTGAAGCCCTACGATTTTTGTATGAAAAATATGGTGCACGTATTCTTGAAGCCAATGTCCGTTCGTTTCTGAGCCAAGTTGGCGGGGTCAATAAAGGGATTGCAGAGACTTTACGCAAGCAGCCTGAACGGTTTATGGCCTACAATAATGGGGTTGTCATTATTGCTGATGAGGCCAGCTTGGGACGTACCGAGGATGGCAGCCTCGGTATTTTCGGGCTTAAAGGCATGCAGATCGTGAATGGTGGTCAGACGACAGCATCGATGTTCTTCACGAAGAAAAAATTTCCAGATATTAATCTCTCTCAGGTCAGAGTTCCCGCTAAAATCATCGTGTTGAAAAATGTAGGTTCAGAGCAGGAAGAACGTCTGATTTCAGATATATCACGCTATGCCAATAGTCAGAATAAAGTTCAACTGTCTGATTTGTCTGCAAATATGCCTTATCACGTAGAGCTCGAAAAACTTGCTATGGCTACATATTGCCCTGATGGAGTTAGTCGGTGGTTCTATGAGCGGGCCACAGGCAGCTACAAAGTGATGCTTGAACGTGAAGGTAAAACACCAGCTGGTATCAAGCGTATACAGGAAGGTATACCATCAACTCGCAAGATTACTAAAACGGATCTTGCAAAATATCAAAGTGCTTGGATGCAGCGACCAGACTTGGTGAGTCTAGGGGGCCAAAAGAACTTCAAAGCGTTCATGGATATTATTAATGCAGCTGGCGAGGCTAGGGGGCTGACTGATGTTGCTGAGTACAAGAGCATCATTGCTCAAGTCATTTTATTCAAGGAAGCGCAGCGTAGAATACGCCCACGCTTTGCCGCATTCCAAGCGAACGTGATTGCATATACAGTCTCTCTTGTGTCCCTGAAGCTTGGTGAGCGACTGAGTCTGGAGCGTATTTGGTCCACCCAGACTGTATCGCCGCAACTTCTCGAACAGATTGAAATATGGTCAGACGAGGTGAATGCACAGCTTCATGCGACTGCAAACGGGCGAATGATTTCAGAGTGGGCGAAGCGGCCTGAATGTAGGGAGATTATGTTCTCTCGTCCATTCTCTCAGCCAAGAGTAGATATTCCAGAATTAAATTGCTCCTAATATTTAACATTGCATAGGTTAATTAAATTTATCTTATTAATCCTTACACTATGGCTTGGGCTTACCAAGCCATAGTGTTATGGTTTCTTATATACTTCTGACACAGATAAGACATCTAAGATATCAGCTTCTATAAGTAGAAGATTTTTGCAAAATGTCTAACACCAAACGAGCTATTTTGTTTGCTAATAGGGGAGGCACTGCATTACCCACTTGATGATATTGCTGAGTTCGTCCACCTTGGAAAAAATAATTATCAGGAAAGGTTTGTAAACGAGCAGCTTCTCTTACTGTGAGGCTGCGACACTGTGTCGGATCAGGATGAATGAAGTAATGCCCATCTTTAGATATATGACTTGTAATTGTTGTAGAAGGTGCATCAGAAAGTTGAACTCGGAACCGATCCGAAAAATGCCCACTTTCCCAATTCTTGTGCGCTGGAGCTAAGGAGTCAAGACAAAATTCTTTGTGCCCCTTTGGCGATCTTCCTTCTATTTTAGCAAAACATGCAGCAAATCCGTATCGAATCAAATCATCAATTCTATGACCTCTGGTTTCGTGGTTCAGCCAAACTTTTAGTCGATCATCATTGAACCATTTGTCAAGTTCACTAATACCAGTAGTACCTTCATTTTTCTCTCTTGGATATTGGAGAGAGCCTGTATCAACATTCTGAAGAAAATCAGCTGTTTTACGAATATTATCTATCAGCTCTGAAGTGAGTTTGGACTCTTTAATTGCATTGTTTGCAAGCAGTTTTAATCCTTCTCGGATTTTTTGTTCCCATGCAGCAGCAGAGTCCTCTTCTCGACTTAATTTACTGCGTAATGGGGGCAGATTACCAATAGCATTATTAACTGTAATCCGACTCTCTTTGTTTAGCTTAGGTAAATTATGGCTGAAACGATCGTCTCTGATACCGAGTAGAATTACTCTATGACGAGCCTGAGGTATTCCATAGTCTTCGGAGCGAATAATGAAATTAGTTGCATCTATTTTTTGTGGATCATCACCATCCATGAATGTTTCATCATTGACAAGAGATACGATATTATATCGTAAGCCGTTATCTTTTTTATCCAATGCCATGCTAGGATTTGCAAGATCTCTTAGGATTTGATGAAAAATTAAACCACCATTTATTTTTGATGAAAGAATACCCTTCACGTTCTCCATGACAAAAATATCTGGCTTATTGTTTTTTATGATTCTTAAATACTCCAAGTATAGGAAGTGCCTAGAATCATCTTCGGGTATATAGTTAGAGTTACCTTTATTCCTCGAGCGCCCAGCAAGAGAATATGCTTGACATGGAGGTCCGCCAATGAGGACCCATGGTAAATCCTTATTGCCTAATGCAGCTGTAATTGCAGAGTCAAGGGCTGCATTCCCCTTATCACTACCGATAGCAATACACATCGCTTCATGATTTGCTCGCTCCCAATACTCATAGGTTCTCTCAGTGAAAGGATTAGGTGATTTCCCATTGCAAAACTGATAGTAATCTGATAGCCCATCAGGAAAGTTGCTTTTGAGTAATCGATAGTAAGCCCTGAGTCTTAGAGTCTGGTGAGCAACAGGATCCTTCTCTGCAGAGACCATAATCTGGAAGGAAGAACCTTCATTAAGTGAAGAGAAACCTTCGCCTAGTCCTCCTGGACCAGCAAATAAATCGATAATTGGGATAGGTGATAAAACGGTGTTCATGGTCTAATACTGTGTTTTTGATCAGCTAACAAAGATACCAGGAAGATGCGTGAACGGGAAGCCAAAGCGTGGCTCTTGTCGATAAAAAGCCTTGCGTAAGGCTCATGGCGGGGGCTGGTAACATCGGATGTATGCCGGAGAAGGCTGTTCAATCGGTTCCGTATGATACATGGCGTCGGTGCCATGGCCTTATGAAGGCTTTCTTGGGACAACATCGCTATGACTTGCTTACTACCAAGTGTTAAATTATCTATCTGAGCTAAGCTGGTAGGTATTCGCCCAGCTTGATGTATATTGGGGGCTTTACATCGTTGCTTTCGCCATGTTTTCGCACGATTAATTGGGCAGATTGATAGCAACTTGGAATTTATTGTAATGGTTATGCATTTATAATATTTTTGAAAATTCCATCTGTATGAAAAATTATGTTGTTTTTAAAAAGAAATTTTAAGGATGTGGATGGAATAATTTATAACATCTGTTAACCCCCCTGAATATAATATTCTTTCATGGCGGTCTTCGTTTTTATAATAGAAATCAATAACTTCATAGCATTCTCTGTCCTCATTTTCAAAGATAACGGTCCCATTGTTTTTACTTCCATTTATTAACCATGTCTGGAATATCCAATCAGCAGATAAACCGACCATAGGAAATTTTTGGTTTAGCATGTCAATTTTATTAGTGTTGCCCATTTTATATCCCTTTGATATTAACTTATACTTTAATATGTTTAATCCGTAATGAAGGCGAAAAAGGGTTATGACCTCTATCGCACTTACAATTCCTACTGTAACAAATATTCATCGATAATAACCGTACTCTTTGCCTATGTCTGGAGATCAGTCTGGCTGGCGATCGTCAACAGCCCATCTTCGTTAACCAGCGCGGTGAGGAGATAGGTGCCGGGGGTCTCCCCGGCGATCAGTTTGTGATGCAACATGATTAGGCTCCATACGCCATCGCCCCACCGCGTTGGATGCAGCAGGGTAGGCGAGCTATTTGGTTAATGGGTTACTGAATGGGGTGTGATCGCAGGCTTGGTTGGCAGTGTTCAGGCCGCCAAGGTGTGCGGGGTGTAGTCGTGCAACGGAACGTGGTAACTGGTCGCCAGCAGGGTGCCGAACTGGATTAGCCAGCGGTGATCCGGGTGGTCGCACAGCCATTGTGCCAGGGCGTCGCCCCGTTCGTTTTCATAGCGCAGGTAGAGGGCATAACCGTTCACCGGCTGGCCTTGGTCATGCACCACTTCAATTTGGCCATTGTGCTCAATGGTAAGCCTCCAGCTCGATAGCGATCACGGCGTTAATCATCTTCGGTCTCCTTGTCAGGGATGGGGTCACTCTCCACGGCATAGCCGCGATGGATGCAGATGCGTTGCAGGTCAGCCAAGAAGCTTGCCAGCACGCGGGGTTGCTCGGTGAGCGGCACTGGCCCTGCTTTACAATGCCAGAAGCAACTGCGTTTGGGGTCGATGCAGATCTCATCTCTAGGTTGGTTCATGGTGTGCGAGTCCTCCGCATTGGTGAGGGTGAGCAACTGCCACTGCGCCCCAGACCAGCGCACTTGTAAGGTGACTGTGCGGATGTGTGGACTATCTGGGGTTAGGTGTAGCAGCCAGCGCTGGCCACTGTGAGTGGGGGTTAGCTTTGCACTGGTGGCTACTCGTCCCAGCCACTGACGTGAGTAGTGGGAGAGCGCTAATTCTTGGCTCATCGTGTCCTCCTAATCTCCTGCGACCGTGACGCTGAAACACTCCAACCGGCAGTAGGCAATGAAGTTGCTCTGCCAGATATCGAACAGCTCCCGCGCTTCTGCCAGCCGCAGTGGTCCCCAGCCCAACATGGTGTGTTCCCCATCGAGGAAGTTGAAATCGAGCTCTTTGCAGAGCTCGGCATCCTGGCCAAGCCTTTGGTAACTAAAGTCGGTGACGTAATCGAACAGCCAGCCATCGAGCCCACGGATCAGGCGGATCTCGACTGGGTGCACGCCGCCTTGCTCGGCACTGTAGCCGGGGTTACGAAAGTTGAAAGTCAGTTGGGTTAAGCGCTCAAGATTGAGCTCGGTTTTAGCGACTTCTTGGTCGAGCAGAACCAGCAATGCTTGTGCAACGGGCATGGCAAAGCCGTCCCGGAAAAAGGGAATGGTCATGGTGTACTCCTTGTGGGGGTTAATTTTGGCCGAACAGCTCGCGCATTTTTCTGGCCACACAGGCACGGATCTGTTCATCAATAAAGGCGGCAATGCTGGCGAGAGCTGCACTCAGTACCGCGATGTCATCGGCGAGTCCCATCGGCAACACATCCGGGATCGCATCAATGGGCGATATAAAGTAGGCCAGCGCACTGTAGATCAGCAGTTTGGCCCAAAGCGGCAGATCATCCTTCTGGCTGGTGTAGTAGAGCAACAGGCTGGTCTCGATAAAGGGCCGACCGGCACGTTTGGCAAAGGCCCAGAGTTTGTGCCAAAAGCCTTGGTGATCGAACGGCTCGCATTCAGGGGGAATGCAGGGGGGCATAGTGCGTCTCCTTCAAGAGTGGGTGAATGGCAGAAATAAAAAGAGGAGGCAAATGCCTCCTCTTGGATGGGAATGGGTGTGACCTATTGGTCCCACATCAAGCAGTCAAACTCGGGGGTGTTGGTGGCTGGCAGCACAGATGCGACCTCTTGGGTCGGCAGTACGAGCTGCTTGCCATCAGCCGTCAAAATGCGGATCGACTTGGCCTTACGTAGCTTGCCCCACATGTCGAAGAAATTGTTCTCACCGACACGGGACTCGGTCTCATAGGGCGCATCGTATTGGTTGCCATCGACGATGATGGAGAAAGCCTGCCCAGCATAAGAGCCGAACTCCTTGCCCTGCACGGTGGCCGTCATGCTGACCTTGCGGGTGTCACTACAGGCGATATAGAGATGGTTCTGCTCGTTGACCACCGCCGTGTATTCGCTGGTGCCCTGACCCCAGCCACTGCTCCAGCGTCCGGCCTCGCCATAGGCCAGGGCGTTGCCGCACAGCAGCAGTGCTGTTGAGGTAATGAAGAGTTTGTTCATCCCTGTGACTCCTGAAGGCTCAAGGATTTAGATGAGCCATTAGAATGGTTATTTTTGGTAAAGCACGCTGAGGGAGTTATCCACCAAGTGCTTGACGATTTCATAGTCTGGATTGTAAGTGGCGAGATTATGTGCCGCGATGGTGACGGCTGATGCGATCCCGGCCAGACCGGTAATACCGCCAAAGATGCTGGCTCCTGCAGCGGCGATCCGGCCCTTGGTATAGACCCGACATTTCAACCCGGCAGGTTCGATGGTGTTTTCAAGTTTTGTGACAGCGGCGCTCATTCGCCCCGACAGCCCAACGACTTCGAAAGATTTTCGTGCACGGATCAGTGAGGCCAGCTTGTCAGTATCCAGGTCTTCATAAGTCAGTCTTTCCATGTTTTGTTTCCTTGGTTGTGTAGTGAAAGCGTCTTATGGAGCCCACCTGTTGCGAGTTGGTCACGATGATTTATTGGCCGAGGGCCTCACATCTCTGTCAAATCTGCAAAATTGCTATTGAGTGGACTCATTGAATCGTTAGTTTATCTTTTGAGTCCTTATCGTCAATGGGTCCATGGTCAACCATGACGTTGACTGGAGGACCCATGACAGATATCAACCTTGAGCTGTTAGTCAAGAGCGTCGGCAAGGCGATTAGCCACAAGCGAACTCAGGCCGGATTCACGCAAGAGCATGTGGCTGAACACCTCAGTATCGGGATGGAAGCCGTCTCTCGAATGGAGCGAGGAATTGTGGTGCCGACCGTGGTGCGGCTGGCGGAGCTCGATCAGCTGTTTGGTTGTGAGCTGGCGGATTTTCTGCGCGAAACAAGTAACTGCCCCACCGAGCAGGGCATTGTGTTGAGCCTGCAACTGGCTCGGCTCGATGATGCTGACCGAACCCTGTTGCTGGAAACGGTAGAACGGTTGGTAGAGCGATTGGCTCGTCCCCGCTGATCACCCGCCATTTACTGGGGGAGGGGATGGGCTCCCTTTCCCCAATTTGTTGGTGAGTGGGCTCCTTCGTGGTTGCGGCTTCTGCGGTGTTCTGGTCGCTTGGCTTTGCGGGGCGTTACGCGAGGTAGCCGCCTCTGACCCTGCGTTTCCATTCGCCGTCTCGTCGCTGTTGGCTTCGGGATAGAACTCCTCCAGCAGCATCGGCACCTCTTCATCGATATCCTCAAATTGGCCGTTACGCAGCAATTCACGCGCGGCCTGCTCCATCTGGTCGATGGCGAGCCCCGCCTCTTGATCACGCTGGGCGGCCTCCTGCGCCTGTCTGACCGCCTCTGTCAGATTGGTCTCTTCCCGCAAGGTCAAATCCACGTAGTAGACCGGTGTGCGGTAGGACTGGGTAGTGCTCTTGGCTCGCAGCCGCAGGGTGAGCGGCAGATAGCGGGTATGGCCACCGCTCACAGCCTCTAGGTACTTCAGCCTCGCCGCCAGAGTGCGCACCGAGTTGTAGCCGGTGGTGCGGAAGATAAAGCTACCCAGCTCATCCCCTTGCCCCTCCACAAACAGGTTCAGTCGCCCGTACAGCTTGCAACCCTGTTGGCCTGCAAAGGCGCAGCGCTCTGGTCCAGAGCAGCTGACCTCCTCCATGCCTTGTGCCCCCACACGTCTTGCCAACTCCCCATTCCCGACACAGATCGGCCTGCCGGTGTGCCGGTCAAAGACACTGTATTCCGCCCGCAGATTCAAGTCGCTATCGTTGAACAGCACCCTTACCGGAATGGCGCGGATCTTGGTCTGCTCCTGCCCTTGGCTACTCTTTTGCGATGAGTAGTGTTGATGCAGGGGATGGAGTAACCATCCCCCCTTTTGCTGTATCTGGGTGGTGAGGGTGAAGCTGTCGTCCTTCTCCGGTACCCACTTATCCTGTTTTTGCACCAGCTTGCCGATGCAGATCCGCCCGATCACGGGCGGGGTAATCGCCAGTCCTTTGATCATGGTGTTTGCCTCAAGGGTTGAATGGTGAAACGGCGCACGCCGGGTACCGGTTTGACGTAACGGGTGAGCAGGTCGGGATGATCCTGACCGAGCTTATCCAGATCCGGTGCCAGCCGGTCTTTGCTGCGCTTCCAGGTGATCTTGCCATCGGCAAACAACCCGGCAGTGGCTTCACCCAAGGTGGCTTGCAGCTGCTGCTTGAGTTGTGACTCCTGTCGCTCGACGGCTTCCTTTTGCTGACGCAATCGCAATAGCTCCCCAAACAGCTGGTTGAACTCGGGAGAATCCGAGAGATCCAGCGTCTGACCATCATCGCGGGGAAAGAGCCAACTCAGGGCATTGGCGGCATCGCTGGAGCCGTCAGGTTCAGGTTGCTGATCTTGTTGCACCATCTGCCAGAACTGCGCTTCCCGCTCGGTGAGATCCTGGATCTTCTCCTCATCGCGCTCGATGCGATAAATCCGAAAATCCTGGCCGCCGATCAGCACTGCCACTTCGGCCCAGGCATGGCCGGTGACGGCCAGTTGATGCAGTACCTGACACTGGTAAGCCACCGGCACTCCTTCCTCCCACTGGGGGGCGCTGTGATAGCTGGCGGTCTTGATCTCCAGAATGCCCGGCCCATCGGGATGGCCGATTACCTCCCGGTCGAGGTTGGCGAGCATGAAAGGATGCTCGGGGTGTTGCAGCACCGCATTGACCCGGCGTACACGAAAGCCGGTGCGTTTGGCATAGACCTGCGCCAAGACCGGCTCTAGCTCAATGCCCCACAGCACCGCTTCTTTGTGGGAGATATCTTCCGGCTCCTTACGACCAGTCTTCTCCAACCACAGGCTGAGCGGACATTTGTAGGGAGAGAGCCCCACTGCCACGGCGGCATCGGAGGAGCCAATGCCGAGTTTGCGGATAGCGAGCCACTGCTCGCGGGTTAATTGGGTAGTAGAGGCCAGCCGCAGGGCTTGGCCGTATTTGGCTTTTGCTTTCATGACTATTCCTTGTTGACGGCATAAATGGCGACGCCCGGATTGGCTTGTGCCAGTCCGGGTGAGGTCGTTATGCGGTTTGAATGGAGAAGCGGAATTACTGCAGTAGAGTGAGTGCCTGATTCAAGGCTTGGGATTTGAGTTGGGCACCCTGACCGAACCAAGCGGAATCAAGCCGGTGATCTTGGCTGCGGGCACGGCGGTGGTGATCCACGTATTCGGTGACCGCATTGACCAGCCCCCAGGCGGTATTGCGGGAACTGGCAAGCTCTGAGCCCATGCCTGCGCCCATATACAGCTCGTGCAGTTTTTGGGCGGGACGGCTGAGAATAATATTCTCATCATCGCCAGCCGGATCATTGAGTAGCTCACCGAAGAAATTAAGGGCTTCCACGGGTGATACCGGACGATTGCTTAACGATGCCATCTCTTGCTGGAAACGATCCCAATTTGCCATACCAAGGCCCAATGCCTCTTTGACGGTAGCAGCATTAAATTGAGTGGAGTGGGGAACCTTGATCGCCCCGGTATTATCCCGTAGTGCTATTTGCAGGGTGTTATTGCAGACGACTCGTAGCGAGGTGAATTGTGCTGTAGTACACAACGTACCATCACAACTGGTGGCGAGCAGCAGGTATGATTTTACCCTGTCGCCACCTTTCAGCTTCATATCTTGACCTGTTTTAGCCAGCGCCCATAATTTTCGGCCACCCTTGAGTGAGCCTGCAGTTTCCAACTCAAAGCCGCCTACTTCTACCAAGTCTTGATAAAAGTGCAGCACCTCATGAGGCTGGACCACATTATATCTCCGTGAAACAACCGACAGAGGTTCCAGATTATCAGAGCGGTACAAAACCTTGCTGTCTGAATAAGGACGAATATGGAGTGCATCGGAGGCGACGTTAAACATTACGTCACTCTGCTCAATAGTCCAATTCATCCCGGCTGCCTGCAGCCAGATATCGAGAGATTGTTTCGGGGGCAATATATTACCAAGCCCATGCCAAGGGGTTTGGCCGGTGTAGGCCATGGTTTCTATCAAGTGTGCCATGTTTAAAATCCCATTCATTGGTTAAATCAAGATGGGAATATAGGTGTGAATTTTTTTGGATGTGGCAGTCTAAATAAAGGTGTGCTGTCACACTAAGAAAGAAAAAGCAAGGTGTTAGACATGTAAAATTATTCGCTACAGTTGCTACTAGTAGCGGATTAGCAATGAGGAGTAGGCTTGGGGTAGGTGTAATATTTCTGCGTAGAAGTCTGCGTAGACTCTGTATCAGACAAGGTTTAAAAAACTCTTGAATGTTGGATTTTAAACCTTGCTGATCTCAACGCTTAGGTTAAGGAGTGTATGTAAGATTCTTTATCTTTAATGTAACCTTCAATGGTTTTGAATCTTTCTCTTACTTTTCTTTTATAATCTTCAGCCGGAATGGTTAGGTCTCTGGATTCATTGAGTAAAAGGTGAGCTTCATTAATCGCGCCTGCTTTAGATAAACCATCTAAATGGCACCTCTCCCATGCAAATAAAGCATGGAATGTACCCTCAATGCTATTTAATTGCTTTATGTATTCATTATCCCTAACAGGTTTGGATATGAATGGCTTTAATCTTTCAAGGCGAATTTCATCGATGAAATTAATTTCGTGATTATGGTAGTACATCTTGAATCTTTCAAATTGAAAATTGATATCATTTAGTGCGCTTTGCATATCTTTTGTGGATGTTTTATGGCTAAACGAAATGGCAAGGCTATCGTAACTCTCTGCATCTTCGTATTGAGGGAATGCATAGCGCAACCCAGGATAGAGACGTTCAGGGTAGAAGGCTGCGAGTTTGATTATGTTATCGATAGCTGCCTCAACAATACATTCATTATCATGTTTTTTATTATCATTGCCAATATGGTTGAGCTCTTTCCATGATTGAATAACGTTATTAATGAGGGGGATTAATTTTTCTATTTTAGGCGCATTAACGATGTCAACAATTCTGATTAGGTGAAGGCACGGGTGATATTCTTTAAGGGAAGAAATAAAAGCTTTCATGATAGATTGTTGTTCAGATTGAAGTTTATGAATGACTAGTTCATCTTCAACTAACTCAACTGAATTGCCAGAGTTTATTTCATACATATATCTTGCGAATTTTTTGTTGATGGCGTCTAGCCTAGGGTTCGCATTGATCAGTTTTTTAGATATAGGGCGGCTATAAGAATAGTTAACTTGGAAAATGTCCAAGGCTTCGTCAACAGCATTTATATCAATTAGATCTTTCTGAGTAAATCCCGAATCAACAAGGTAGCTTTCGGTACCATTTCTGATGGCGGTAAGCACAGAAACTACTTCATGATCGCTCTTCCTTGCGACATATAGAGTGATATAAAAATCGACTAGTCTGTCTAACACGTTAATGAGTATATGCTGGTACTGAGATGCATTAATAGTATCCACAATTTTCACACTTAACTCCTCTGATGAAAAAATATTAATTAGTCCTAAAATACCAAATATATCCAGCATTGGATATCTAGAATGTGCGCGTTTAGGTAGGTGCTCGAAATAAGGAGCCTCACCAGAGGATGTGGCATTACATGGCTGAACAAAAAACAACCAGTCATGGACATCTGTGCAAGACACAGGGAATGTGATCGCTTTGGCCTAAAAAATGAAATGATTACTTTTAGACACGAGGATCTGGTACCCCACCAGATCCTCGTGTCTAAAGGCGTTGCGAAAAATTATTCTGACTTCATCAATTCACAGGCCTGTATAGGAGAGCCAAAGAAGATGTTGGTGAGTACCAAAGATAAATGTGCAGCACCTAAGCCCGAAGTCTGTGACAGGATTATCAGGCTTAAAGAGCTGCTCCAACTGATCGCACTTAGCCGGGCCACTGTCTACGATCGCCTCAACCCCAAGTCCAAGCGCTTTGATCCGAGTTTTCCCAGACCCATCAAACTCGGAGCAGCCTCAGTGGGCTGGAGTTTGAACGAAGTCATGGCTTGGATCGCCGCACGCCCCCAAGCTAATCCGATCCCTGTACTCAAGGACCAAGCATGATGAATTATTACCACTCTCTTCAACCTGTAGCACCCATTACGCCGAAAATCCCCCTTTCGCAGAATGTTGGGACAAAGCCTGTACCTGTGTTCCCTGTCTACGTAATGCCTGAGGAATTACAAAAGATCATTCGTTATGTCCAGCAGGAAACCCAGGCATCAGCGGACTTGATTGCCACCTCGTTGCTCGGTGGGATGGCACAATCCTGTCAGGACTTGTATGACGTCTCTCCCAAGGCTGGATTGCGCATTCCAATGTCGTTGTATCAGGTGGTGCTGGCTGAATCCGGGGAGCGCAAGTCCACGGTAGACAAGATGCTGATGAAGCCTGTTCGTGACCTCGAAGGAGTGTTGGAG
This sequence comes from Aeromonas sp. Y289-2, assembly GCF_027705925.1. Lineage (NCBI taxonomy): Bacteria > Pseudomonadati > Pseudomonadota > Gammaproteobacteria > Aeromonadales > Aeromonadaceae > Aeromonas > Aeromonas sp. Y289-2. The sequence goes on along the minus strand of NZ_JAPDCH010000001.1, from coordinate 814,280 downwards.
AAGCAGTATCAGGAGGATAAGCAGCGATACAATATCGCGATGCGTCTGTGGCAGAGCGAACAAAAAACATTGGAGAAGGCGTTCCAGCGAGAGGTGGTCAAAGGGGGGGCCAAGACAGAGAGTGAACAGCGCTTGGCAGAGTGTTTGGGCCGTCAACCGATAGCACCACTGCGTAAGCGCCTGCTGGTCAGCGATGCAACCCGAGCGGCGGTAAAGCTGGCGTTGGGTAAAGGCTGGCCCTCTTTGGTTCTGCTCTCGGATGAAGCGGGCAGCATCCTCAATGGCGAACTGCTCCACGATACGCCGCTCCTGAACTCGCTGTGGAGCGCCCAGCCGATTGAAGTGGACCGTGCAACCGGCGATACGTTTCGTATCGAAGATGCCCGCTTTGGGGCTATGTTGATGGTGCAACCCGGCTTGTTCAAGGAGTATGTCAACCGCCAGGGACGACATGCACGGGCCTCTGGTTTCTTTGCCAGAACACTGCTGTGCCAGCCGACATCAACCATTGGCGCACGGCTCCACGGTCCGCAACAAGTTTTGCCGCCCCCCGTTTCTGGCAAACATTTGGAATGGTTCCATGCGCGAGTCCTGGAGCTTTTGAATCAATCATTTCAACGTCGGGAAGAAGATGATGTGCGTACTTGTCTGACACTGTCACCTGAGGCGGCAGCCAAGTGGCATGCCGAGTACAACCGGATTGAACTGATGTGCGGCCAAACGGGCTCATTGCGTGAATATCGTGACTATGCCTCCAAACAGCTCGAACATGTGGCCAGAATTGCGGGTGTGCTGGAGGTGTTTGTAACGGGTAATGTGGTCATATCTGAGCACACTATGCACGCGGCGATTCAGTTGGCTAGTTACTATCTGGATTCATTTATTCACCTGATGGCTGATGATGCTTTGCCAGAAGAGATGGAAGATGAAGTGAAATTGGAAACCTGGCTGCAAGCAAACCATCGCCGCTTTAATTATCTCGATATCCCTAAGAATTATATTCGCCAGCATGGCCCGAATCGACTCCGGGATAGTCAGCGTCTGACTCGAACGCTGGAGCGCTTGCAGATGAAGGGGAAGGTCCGAGTTTATAAAATCAAAAGAACTTGGTTCGTCCACATCAGCCAGAATAACGGCATCGTGACCGGGATTTAAGCTGAAAATAAGAATCTAGCTCTAGCTATATCTATAACGGTCACTTTGCAATAGTCTGAGCGATTTTATGGCTCCAACCAGAGAGCAGAGGGCAAGCTAAGTTCAGAGTAACTTTTTTCCTTAATAACCGGTATTACTGTGGTTTTATTTAAAATAATCACATGTTTCCCGGTTATTTAGGAGGTCGCTAAGTTCGGTAATAGTAATATATACACCAAGGTGTATACCAAGGTAGGGGGTGTAGGAGATATATCGAGGGAGAGAGTGATACACCGTCAGAGTGTATCAACGAGTATACCAACGAGAGCATGAGATATATGCGCGAAGTGTATACCAATCAGATGTACATCAGGCTTGTACGTCAGATACAAGCCATTAGCCGTATACATCGACATAGCGCAGCATATGCAAAGCACAGAGTGCTAAATGCAGGTTGGTATATCAACCTAGTGGCTTGATAAGAGAGCAAGGTATCAGTTGACCGTAAAGTTTTACGCAGCGGTTCTCATTAATGACGATGAGTACTGTCACCTGAGCATCTAACCAATTGGCATGGGTGTTCCATGTAAATCATAGGGCCGTATATGAAATCAAATGGCGGATATTATTTAATCGGCAACGAGCTAGACAACTTGCGAGTTGTGGCTGAGGCCAAGTATGGCTCAATATCCTTTGAGCAGTTGAAAACATCCGTGGAGGTGATCGCCAGCTTTTTGAATAAACATCCACGAGTATTTGCTGTACGCGTTGATCTGCGTTTCCCTCATATACCAGTTATGGATGATCCGGACATGCCGACAGGCTTTCCACCGGACGTAGAAGAGGAAGAGGTTATTACGCGCTTTTTTGCTTCACTAAAAAGCCAGATTCAGGCGTTACGTCACCGTAAGGGTCAGACTGGTAAACGATTCTTCTTGGGTTATATCTGGGTAAAGGAGCAAGTAACAAGCCAGTACCCTCATTATCACGTGGTGCTACTATTTAACCGAGATGACTACGGTTATCTTGGTGATTACTCTAATTTTGATGCGGATAACATGGCTACGCGTATCCGTAAAGCTTGGTGCAGAGCATTGAGGCTTGCATACCCTGACTATGCGTCTTTGGTTCATTTCCCTCCTGACGCAGAGTATCGATTTGATCGCAGAGATGCAGATCTGCACAATGAGATTTTTTATGACTTCTTGGTGAGGATCGGGTATTTATTTAAATTGCGTTCGAAAGTAGAAGGTGAACGTAATTTCGGGCGTAGTAACCTGATAGGAAATGTTCACAATTAATTCTTTTTCTTTAGGTTAGAGCCAAAGGGCAGTCATTTCAGGACACACCCGCGCAATTGGGCGGTGAGGACTTCCTGCGAGACCTCACCGAATTATGCTCAACCTGCTTTTGTGGATGGCAGCCAGGTCAGTGCAGAGCCAGTTTTCGCTGCTGCATCAATGTGCTCTGACCACCAGATCATCATTTCCCTACGTCGTTCCAGATAATCCGTGCGGTTATAGGCGCTACGCACCTCATCTTTGTCAGAGTGCGCCAAAGCGGCTTCGATAACATCTCGATCAAATCCTCTCTCGTTAAGGGTCGTGCTGCCCAAGGCTCGCAGGCCGTGAGCGACTAAGGTCCCTTCATATCCCATCCGTTTCAAAGCGGCATTGGCTGTCTGTTCGTTGGTATGCGTCTTGGGATTTCGTAGTCCTGGGAAGATAAATTCACGATGACCGCTGATTGGCCGCATGAGGTCTAGGTAGGCAAGTGTTTGTGGCGTCAAGGGCACGTCATGACCTCTGCGCTTCTTCATTCTCTCTGGTGGGATCCGCCAGAGTTTCTTTTCCATATCGATCTCTGCCCACCGGGCTCCGGCCGCCTCGCTGGGGCGAGCCAAGGTATGCAGGCTCCATTCGATAAGGCAGCGGGTCTGCAAATTGATGCTGGCCTTGGAAAGCCGGTTCATCAGTTCTGGCAACTGGTTGGGGTTGATGCTGGGCATGTGCTGTTTGGCTGGCCGCTGAAAGACCTTGCTTATCCCCGAGCAAGGGTTGGCATCGATCAGACCAGAGTTGACGGCGAAGGTCATGATCTCGTTCACCCGCTGGGTGAGACGACGCACGGTTTCGAGTTTACCAGCAGCGGCGATGGGCTCGATGATCTTGATGGCTCTCTGAGCCTTGATCTCCATAACAGGCACAGTGCCAATCTCGGGGAACAGATACATTTCGAGCGAACGCCAGAGATCCTCGGCATAGGCCGGGGTGACGGAAGGACGCTTAACATCAAACCAGCGCTTGGCGACGGCTTCAAAGGTGTGCTCGCTCTGTGATAATGCGGCGGATGCTTGCTCATCACGGTGATGCTGGGGATCAATGCTTTGCAGTAACAGAGATTTGGCTTCGGAGCGTTTTTCTCTCGCTTCAGCCAACGACATCTCCGGCCAGGAACCAAAGCTGATCATGTTTCTCTGTTTAGTTAGGGGGCGGTAGTAACGCAGGCGCCACAACTTGGAGCCATTAGGCTTGATGACGAGCTCCAGACCAGCCCCGTCGCAGAGGGTGTATTCCTTCTCTTTGGGCTTCGCTGCTTTGATCTCGGTTGGGGATAAGGGACGGGTGATACGAGGCATAGGCATACGCTCCGGAAGGCATACAAAACGATATGCCTAACGATATGCCTAAAAGGGCTGGATGGCAACGCACCCCATTGGACAGCGTAAGACAACAAAAAACCCGCAAAGCCTTATGCTATGCGGGTTTCTTGGACTTCGTTGGTCACTGTTGGACCGGTATTTGGTGGAGCTGGGGGGATTTGAACCCCCGTCCAAAATTACTACATCCTTGGCACTACATGCTTAGTCACTCTTTACATTCGCCAACCCGCTGCGGAGAGACACGCCACGAATTGACTAGCTCGATTGGTTTTAATGCTTCCGCCCCGAGCAGGACTTCCACACGATCCTGTGAAGGATGACCTTCCGATTCCCTAGGACACAGGCAAGCTAGGGTAGAAGGGCTCTATGCAGGTTATTAAGCTGCTAGTGCGTAGTTTTCGTCGTTTGCGACTATTTTTTTGCGGTTTATTAACGAGGCCTACCGCACCTCGGCATGCACCTTGGGTTTCGTGAATCTTGTCGAATCCAGAATCAGCCCCAAGTTGTTAATTGCGATTGTACGCAAAAATGCTGTCATAGCAAGGCGTTGATACCCATTCCCTCTGGCAGCCAGTCTGTTTGCCGATTTATTGTACGCAGCTGAGCCTGAAGAGCCAGCTGCGCCGGGGGAAGGTGAACTGGCGTTCTGATCCTGCCAGTCGCAGGTTAGCCGCGATGCTTGTTCTTCATGATGCGAGCTTTTTCCCGATCCCATTCGCGGGCCTTGGTATCTTCGCGCTTGTCGTGCTCTTTCTTGCCCTTCACCAGGCCGATCTCGACCTTGACCCAGCACTGTTTCCAGTAGAGGGCGAGGGGAACTATGGTGTAGCCCTGACGGGCAATCAGGCTTTCGAGCTTGTCGAGTTCACGACGGCTCAGCAGCAGTTTGCGGGTGCGGGTCGGGTCACATACCACGTGGCTGGAGGCCGCTTGCAGTGGCAGGAAGCTGGAGCCGAACAGATAGGCCTCGCCATCGCGGAAGATGACATAGGCTTCGCTGATGTTGGCCTTGCCCGCCCGCAGGGATTTGACTTCCCACCCTTGCAGGGACAGACCCGCTTCGATCTTCTCTTCGATGAAGTATTCGTGGCGCGCGGTTCTGTTGAGTGCAATGGTGCTGGACCCGGCTTTGTTTTTACTGTTTTTTTTGCTCATGACGGGCGATTTCCGGCAATGACTAGGAGGCTCGTATTATACGTAGGCAGGGACGGCTGTAAAACGCGCAGCAGGTCAAGTGGTGGCTTTCTGAGCGGTTTGGCTGAGGTTTTACCTCCACAACCCCAAACATGGTGATAAAATCGCGCCGATTGGATGAGGAAAAGCCATGCCCCGAATTACGCGCAGTGCCCTGGTGATGTTCAGTGCAGAACAGATGTTCAAGTTGGTTAACGATGTGGATGCCTATCCGCAGTTTTTGCCCGGCTGTGTCGGCAGCCGTGTCCACGAGGCTGGCGATGACTACATGATGGCGTCGGTCGATGTGGCCAAGGCGGGGATTGCCAAGACCTTTACTACCCGCAATCAGCTGGATGTGAACCGCCAGATCAGGATGGAGCTGGTGGATGGCCCGTTCCGCAAGCTGGCGGGCTGGTGGACCTTTACCCCGCTCGATGTGGATGCCTGCAAGGTGGAGTTTGATCTCGATTTCGAGTTCACCTCCAAGCTTATCGAGGTGGCCTTTGGTCAGGTATTCCGCGATCTGGTGAGCTCCATGGTCTCCGCCTTCTCCAACCGGGCGAAGGAGGTCTACGGTGTCTGACCAGCTCAATATCGAGGTTGTCTATGCCTTGCCACAGCAGCAGACGGTGATTGCCCTGCGGGTGGCGCCCGAGACCTGCGTGCTGGCGGCCATCGAGCAGTCCGGCATCGTTCAAAAGCACCCCGAGATCGATCTGGCGGTCAACAAGTTCGGCATCTACAGCCGACCGGTGAAAGGGAGCGAACCGCTGCACGACGGGGATCGTATCGAGATCTACCGCCCGCTCATCGCCGATCCCCGCGAGATGCGCAAAAAGCGCGCCGAGAAGGCCAAAGAGGAGGGGCGAGCAGATAGCGTGACCGGTGGTCGCCCCGATGTGCATCGCAAGCACCGCGAGTAGCGCTCAGGTTTTCTTGCAGAAAAAAGGCGCCGAGGCGCCTTTTTTTGATCCCGTTAGCCGGTGAGCTGGCCGAGGGGATATCAAGAGAGGGTTGCTTCTGCCACACCCAGCCGTGCGCGTGCCCAGGCGGCCAGCAGCTCGACCCCGCTTTGCATCACCCGCTCATCGAAATCGAATTCGTTGTGATGGTGTGGTGCCGCCAGATCGGCCCCCAGAATGAGGTAAGCCGCTTCGCCCCCCTGTTTTTGCACCCGCTCCATCAGAAAACCGGCATCTTCGCTGGCGCCAAAGCGGCGAGTCTGGATGGTGGCGAGCCCCTGCTTGCGGGCCAGCGCCGCCAGCTCGGCCTGCAGTGCCGGGCTGTTGTCGAGGGCAATGGCCTCACCCTGCTTGATGATGCGATAGGTGACACCGTGGGCGAGGGCGGTACCTTCGACGATGCGCTGTACCTGACTGAACATGTAGTCGTTGAGCGCGCTGTCGGCGCCGCGGGTCTCACCGCGTAGCTCTGCATGATCGGGGATGACGTTGCGGCCGCTGCCAGCGTGAAGCTGGCCGACGTTGATGCGGGTCATGCCGTCGCGGTGGCGGGGAATGCCGAGCATGGCGGTGGTGGCCATGCAGGCGGCTGCCAGCGCATTGCTGCCGGCATTGGGTTCGAGTCCCGCGTGGGCGGCGGTGCCCATAAAGTGGACGTCGAACTTGGTGGAGCAGAGAAACTCGGTGGGGTTGATCACCAGCTCGCCGCTACCAGCGTGAATACCGATATGGAGTGAGAGCAGGGCATCCACGTCATCGAGTGCGCCACCGGCAGCCAGCGCCTTGCCACCGCGGCACCCCTCTTCGGCGGGCTGGAAGAAGAGCTTGATACGGCCGCACAGCTGCTCTTTCATCCCCATCAGGCTGCTGGCCAGCCCCATGCCGATGGCGGTGTGGCCATCGTGAGCGCAGGCGTGCATCCACCCCTTGTTGTGGGATGTATAGAACCTATTGAATTGATCACTGGTGACATAGGTTAGGGAATAAGTGGGATCAGCAGGGATAAAATGGGATCAAATCAGAAGTGGCGCGGCCTGCAGAGTTGTTGAGACTCTTCAGGCCGTGTTCGTTATGGTGGATCGCAAGATTGATCACTTGATCCAAAATCAGCCGAAAATTCCTAGTAGATTGATCACTGGAGATTTTGTGAATCGGCATTTAAACGGGCTTTAAACTTTGGTCTTTACACTGCCTGATGCCAGCAGCTTCTGGTACTCATACTTTGAGATCTGCCGCACCCCGCATTTGCACTCATCGCTATTTGGCGGGAAATGCGTCTCCCACCATGGATCATCAACAGGCAGCACCACGCCATCCCACTGAGGATGGCAAGGCACCTTGCTTGGGCCAAGGGTATACATCAGGTATGGAAATGCGCGCTTAGTACGTTGAATTCTTTGCCATTGTTGCTTTGCTCTCTCTATTCTCTTCTCCATCTCACTCTCCTACATCATGCGCAATGTGAACGACCTGGCCGATCACCTCGAAGGTGTGCTGCTCGTCCTTTGGTACCTCGATAGGCTGGTAGTGCTTGTTATCGCTCAGGAGCAGCCAGGCGCTCGGCAGCACCTGCAGGCGCTTCACCCATAGCTGGTCATCGTTGCGCACCACGTAGATGTGGCCATCCACCGGCCGCGTTCGGCCAAGGTGCACCACCAGGGTGTCGTTGTTGCTGATGGTGGGCTCCATGCTGTCGCCTTTGCTCCAGACGATCGCCAGCTCTTTCTCGTCAAACCCGCGCCATCTCAGCCACTTACGCCTGAATGCCAAATGCCTGCACGGCTCCAGCTCGCCCTGCGTCAGGCTGCCGTGGCCTGCCGATACCTGCACCCTGTATCCAGGAATCAGCGCGAACTCGTCTGAAAATCCAGTATCAGCCATGTATGAAGCAGGCATTTCGTTTACAGCGAATGCCTCATCAATAAACCAAGTCATCGGCATCATGGCCGTGCTGGCTATCTTCTGGAGCCTGTCAATGGTCGGATAGCTTGCTCCCTTCAAATAATCCCTCAGTGTCGCCTCAGATAATCCGCATTTGCGCGAAAAACTGCGCACCGTCTCTTCTCCGATCGCTTCCTTCAACCTCTCGGCAAATGGAATTTTTCGCATACCAAGAAAAATCCCTTCGGGATTTTTCTCGCACTCTTGGGATTTTTCTTCGTAAGTGCCTGATTTCATTTCGAATACCATTGTTTATTTATCTGCGCGCTTACTGATAGAAAAATTCGCAAAGGGGTTGCGCTGCGAATTTTTCTGATCAATGATGTGTTACACGTTAACGCAACACTAGAAAGTTGCGCAGTGGTGTAGTTTCGGAGGGTATCAAAATGATTCAAGGCAATACAGATTGGCATAGCGCGGATGTGAAATGCGCGCTGGCAAAAGCAGGGACGAATCTGGCTCAACTGGCCAGAGAAAATGACCTTGCTCCTTCAACTCTTCGCAATGTTTTCCGCTTCAGATGCCCGAAGTACGAGCGCATTGTTGCCGAAGCAATTGGCAAAACACCTGACCAGATCTGGCCATCCCGTTACGAAAGCAAGTGCGCGTAAAGGAGCAGGTTATGGAATGGGTAACTGCAAAAGACTGCGTTGGCATTTCAGTGATGCCAACTGACGTCCACAAAACAAGGGCAAAACTTGATCGCCTGTGCTCTTGCGATGAAGACAAGAAGCGCAAAAAAGCAGGCTCCAAGGCGTTCGAATACCACATCAGCATTCTGCCCCCTGTCGTCCAAGCCGCCCTGCTGCGCAAGTCTGGCAAGGTCAAGGTCGGCGGCATGACGCTGGAACTGCCAAAGCCAAAGGCCCCGCGCTACTGCAAAGAGCAGCTGTGGGCCAACTGGAAGAAGGCCAACGACAAGGCGCACGCCACCGCCAAGGAACGGGTCAAGGCCGTGCAGGCCGTCCATGCCCTGGTTGCCAGTGGTAGCACCCTGATGCAGGCCTATCAGCATATCTCTGACGAGTTCGGGATCGCCATGCCGACCCTGCGCCGCCACTGCTCAGCCGTAAAAGGCTTTGACGATAGCGACTGGCTGGCCGTGCTGGTGCCAAAACAGCAGCAGGCCGCGCTAGAAAACCGTGCCGGCAAGCTGGCCAAGGTGAGCGAGCAGGCGTGGGAGTTCTTCAAAGCTGACTACCTGCGCAACGAGCGCCCGAACGCCGCCAGCTGTTACGAGCGCCTGAAACTGGCCGCCCGCGATCAGAGCTGGGTGGTGCCGAGCCTCAACAGCCTGATGCGCCGCATGGATCTGGAAGTGCCGCACGCCCAGCAGGTCATGCTGCGCGAAGGTGAGCACGCCATGATGCAGCTCTACCCGCCGCAGGAGCGCACCATCGAAGGGCTGGATGCCATGAGCTGGATTAACGGCGATGGCTACCTGCACAACGTGTTCGTGCGCTGGTTCAACGGCGAAATATTGCGCCCGAAAACATGGTTCTGGCAGGACATCTACAGCCGCAAAATCATCGGCTGGCGCACCGATATCAGTGAAAACACCGACTCGATCCGCCTGTCTCTGATGGATGTGTGCAGCAAATACGGCATCCCGCGTGAAATCACCATCGATAACACCCGGGCAGCAGCCAACAAATGGATGACCGGCGGCGTGCCGAATCGCTACCGCTTCAAGGTCAAGGAAGATGACCCGCTCGGCATGATCCCCATGCTCGGCATCAAGCTGCACTGGTCCAGCGTGCTGCTGGGCAAGGGCCACGGTCAGGCCAAGCCGATCGAGCGTGCCTTCGGTAATGGCGGGCTGGAAGAGTACATCGACAAGACAACAGCGCTGGAAGGCACTTACACCGGCCCTAACCCGATGGCCAAGCCAGACAATTATGGTGAACGGGCGGTGGATGCCGAGGATTTCCTGCGCATGGTTGCCGAAGGCGTGGCCATGTTCAACGCCAAGCTGGGCCGCAATACCGAGGCCTGCCACGGCGTCATGAGCTTCGACCAGGCATTCGAGCAGAGCTATGCCCAGGCAACCGTGCGCAAGGCGACCAGCGAACAGCTGACCATGATGATGCTGCAGTCAGAAGCCTGCCGCGTCAGCAAGCACGGCACCATCAAGCTGGAATCTGGCGGCACCATCCGCAACCGCAGCAACCGTTATTACCACGAAGAGCTGGCTGCCTATCAGGGCCAGAAGGTAGTGGCGCGGTTCGACCCGCAGCGCCTGCACGAGGCGGTGATCGTCACCACCCTCAACGGCCTGCATATCTGCGAAGCGGCGTGTCTGGAGAAGGTTGCTTTTGGCGACACCCAGCAAGCCCGCGAGCACAAGCGCGCCCGCACCCAGTTCGTCAAGGCCAACAAGGCCGCAGCACTGGCTCAGAAGGGAATGTCGGCAATGGAGGCCGCCGCGCTGCTGCCCAGCATCAGCGACGAAGAGGCGCCAGAAGCCAAGGTGGTCGAGATGGTGCGCCCGGTCAGCGTTGGCAATGCCGCCGTGGCTATCCAGCCGATGACCCAGCCGGTCGCCACACCGCGCAGCGAAGCAGAACCCGCAATCGACTTTGAAGCCCGTTTTCAACAGGCCGCCGCAGCCATGGCTGCAAAACAGAAAAACCGGATTTAACCGGCATTTAAACCACAAAAAAAGCGGCCATACGGGCCGCCTGAAAGGAGTAATTCAATGACCAATGTAGTCGCACTCGACCAAACCGGCAATACCGATGCCATCACCCGCATCAAGGCACTGCTGGAACAGAGCATCGTCACCCAGGCGCAGATCGCCAAAGAGATCGGCGTGAGCCCATCCACCGTCAACCAGCTGCTGAACGGCAACTACAAGGCCGACCCGGCGCCGATGATGCAAAAGCTGGCCAACTGGCTGACCGCCCGCGACCAGCGCGCCGATGCCCCCCGCGATCCCGGCTTTGTGATGACCGAGACCGCCAAACAGATCATCGCGGATATGAACTATGCGTTGGCGACAGAGAGCATCGTCATCATCCACGGCATCTCTGGCGTTGGCAAAACCACCGCCCTGCGCGAGTTCCAGCGCACCAACAACAACGTGTGGGTGATCACCACCTCCCCGAGCCGCAGCACCATGACCGAATGCATGTATGAGCTGGCCATGGAGCTGGGGATGGAGAACGCCCCGCGCCTGCGTGGCCCGCTGGCCCGCGCCCTGCGCCGCCGTCTGCTCAACACCAAAGGGCTGATTGTGGTGGATGAAGCGGATCACCTCGACCGCCCCACCCTCGAAGAGCTGCGCATCCTGGTTGAGGAAGTGGGGATCGGCATGGTGCTGGTCGGCAACTCCCGCGTTTACACCCAGCTGACCGGCGGCCAGCGCAGCGAAGATTTCGCCCGTCTTTACTCCCGCGTGGCCAAGAAGCGCGCCCTGACCAAGGCCAAGAAGGCCGACGTGATGGCCGTCGCCAGCGCCTGGAACATCGACGGCGATGCCGAGCGCAGCTTGCTGGTGCAGATCAGCGAACGTCCCGGCGCCCTGCGTCTGGTCAGCAAGAACCTGAAATTGGCCGTGGCCTGCTCTGGCGGCGAGCCGCTGACCGAGCAGGTGCTGCGGTACGCCTTTAACGAGCTGGAGGGAGAGTGATGCTGATAACACAACAAGAGCTTTGGAATGCTCATTTTCAGGGTGATTTCAAAAGCTTTTCTCAACTAAAACGCCAATGCGATGAGCAAGAACTCCTTATCGACAAGGCCAAAGACCTGCTGATCGAGCTGAGAAAAGACATCGAGCTGACCATCCACAACAACAAGGTGGTCAACAACAGCCGGGTGGTGGCGATTGCGGAAGCGAAGCTGCAACGGATAGACGAAATCCTCAACTGGAAAGGTGACGAGCAATGAACGCACCCAAGGAACAAGCCAGCTTCTACGGCGTCAAGACCGCGCCATGGACGTACATCAACCTGCTCAGCGGTCGCAAGGGCCGCGTGGTGGAGCAGAGCGATGGAGAAGTGGTGATGGAAGACGAAAAGCTGCAACGCCAGAGCTATGACGAAGACCGCCTGCACCTGAGCTGGGCGCCGCTGAACAGTGAATCACAAGGAGAGCAAGCATGAACATCCAGACCACCACCATCGGTATCAAGGCCCAGCGCGTCGCCTGCCGCCTGCGCAAGTTCGGTTGCCAAGTGCTGGCCATCAAAAGCACCCCGCGCCGCCCGATGATCGAGATTACCTATCCGACAGACGAGCTGCGTGAGAAGGCCGTCGAGATCATCGAACAGGTTGATGGCCTGCGCCGCCGCGCCTACGCCGCCCGCATGAACGGCTGTATCGTCCACTGGCGTGAAGCGGCCACCCGTGACGAGTTCGAGCGCACCGCAGAGATGTCTGCCAGCGAATACATGGCCTATCGGGCCGCCGGTTTCCCCGCTTAACAGGAGCAACAAGCAATGACTACTACCACCGAAAACAAGACCGAAACTCTGCACCGCAACGCCCAAGGCCATATGGTGCCGGAAAGCCTGATCAAGCCAATCGACCTGCTGCGCGATGAAGTGGTGCGCAAGCAGATTGCCATCGCGCTGGAGCTCAAGCTGCACATGGCGGCCACCAAAATCCAGATGCAGCAGGAGCTTTCAGACTATCTGGATCTCAGCGCCAGCGAGTACGGCGTCACCTACGGCGGCGCCAAGGGCAACATCACCCTCACCTCGTTTGATGGCTCCATGAAGGTCGAGCGGTCTATCGGCGAGCATCGTGTTTTTGATGAACGGATCCAGGCTGCCAAGGCGCAAATCGATGCTTGCATCGAGCGCTGGTCAGAAGGTTCAAACGACAAGATTGTCGCTCTGGTTGACCACGCTTTCCGCGTCAACAAGCAGGGCAAGATCGACGTCAATCAGGTGCTCAGCCTGCGTAATCTGGCCATCGAAGATGCCGAGTGGAAAGCCGCTATGGATTCCATCGCCGACGCCATCACCACTGTCAGCAAGAAGGAATACATCCGCCTTTACCAGCGCGATCCGTCTGGCAAGTACGTGGCCATCCCACTCGACTGGGCAAAGTTGTGAATGGAGTTTGAAACCCGCTATGGCCCGCTGTACGTCACCCGCCACGCCTTCGAGCGCTGGGTGCAACGTACCGGCCGCAGCGAACTGGAAATGCTGGGCGCCCTGTCACGGGCATGGCGCCCAAGCAAACGCCAGCTGCGGCGGATCCGGCAGCGCGAGGCGGGATGGAGCCCGCGCCGGATCCTCGAATGTGACGATGCCTATTTCATCCTGAAAAACGGCTCCATCGTCACCGTGTACGACAAGCATCAATGTCAAAAAAGCAGATTTGAACAGGAGTTACACCATGGCTAATGCAGTGTTGAAGGGCGACGAGATCGCCCGCAATCCCAACGGATATCTGGCGCTGGCTACCCGCGCAGCAGAGCTGGAGCGTGAAAGCCGTTATATCACCACGCTCGACCTGTGGAAGATGGCCGCCAAAGCAGCCAAGAACCCCATCAATTACCAGTGGGCACTCAATCGTGCAGAGCTGTGCCACACCTGCATCACCCGCTTTGGCAAGAGGGCAGCGTGATGAAAATCAGCCGCCGCACCTTTCGCATCCTCGCCGTAGTGTGGGGATTGGTATGGGCCGTGCTGGTTGTCGGCGCCGTCCACTTCGTCAAGAGCGCATAGGAGCACGCCATGGAACGCGTTATCAACCTGCTGAACACCAGCGTCGCCGATGCCAAATCGACCTTCGATTGCATCATGGAGCACAACCCGGCGCAGGCGCAGCAAGAGGCCCAGCTGGCCATCGACTTTATTAACGACCAGGGCGAGGCAGAGCACCACAAATCGCGGTTGGCCATGCTGACCACCATCGTCAACAAGGCGCGTAAACGCCTGAACAAGTAAGCGAAACCATGCCGGGCAGTGCTCGGTATGGTCTGCCCAGCGTGGTGGCTGGGCACTGATGAGCAGCCGACCGGGCCCGGTCATAACCCACTCACGATAAGCGAGGAAGCTATGACCCGAAATGTGCTGAACAACCTGTTAAACCGGCTCTATGGCGAGATGGCCATAGCGCTGAACTGGAAAGAGAAAGTGGTGCTGCAGCGCCGCTTTATCGCCCTGGCGCGGGGCGCCAGAAAGTACCGCGCCCACGATATCGCCGGTGACGCCCTGCGCGAAGCGGAGCAACTGCTGGCGGAACTGGAGGCCGAGCGCCTGCAGCTGGTGAATGGCAAGGGGGCCGTATGCACGGTGAATACACGCCACTGATGAAAACGGGGCTGCTGCAAAAGCGGCTCGAGAGCGGCAAAGCCCGCATCGACCCCGATATGGGGCTGGAGAAGTTCTGCACTGGATGCAACGACTACTGGCCACAAGACACCGCCTTCTGGTCTGTGCGCAACCATCCCAACGCGCCAGACGGCCTGCAGCACTACTGCAAGGCCTGCGAATCAGAAGGCAATGCCGAGCGAAAGAGGAAATACCGCCATGACCCTGACCCGCTACCAGCGCAAGATGGTGAATTACGTCAAAGCCAATATGCCGTGCTACGCAAAGCGCCGCCACAAGGGCATGACCAAAGCCGAGCTGCGTGAAGTGGATGAACAGGCCGATGGCGTCGCCATGGCCTGGTTAGACAAAACGGTACCGCGCTGGCGCGAAGGCCAGCCACCCAAGACCAACAAAGTGATTGTGACTGTCAGCAAAGACGACGAGGAATAAGACGATGATTGTTAAAGCGAACTGCAAGTTGACAGAAAAAAGACTGGCCAGCATCAAGGCTGAGATAATCGCTGTTCCGCTCTGGAATCATATGAGCGCGGATGAACTTGGCAAAGCAATGGGGTTGTCTGGTCGCTACCTTTACGGGGCCATGGCGACCCTGCGCGCCCGGGGAGAGATTGAACAGGCCAGCCCGTTGAGCCTGCTGCAAATCACCCGTTACCACCATCTGAATAAGCTGCTGGATAATCCGCAAACAAATTGCCATATCGACAATCTGGTGAAGAAGGTGCTGGGCGCCAACAGCGTTTCAACAAAATCGGCAAGGCGCTGCAAACTGCGTGAGTTAATCGCCACCTGCAAGAAGGCTGGGTTCCCGATCCATAATGAGAGCCGCATCCATGGCGAGCAGGTTGATCAGTTATCCAAGATGGGAAAAGCCAGCAAAACGCTGCGTTATATCCCGCTGTCCAAGGTTGACCCTGACCACCTCGCCCAGTTCGTCAACATCTGCCAGATGAACGGGGGTCGCCATGCAGCCTGATGCCAAGCGCCTGCTCAAGATTGTGCAGGTCGGCCGCCGCGAACTGGGGCTGGATGAAGAAGACTACCGCGCCCTGCTGGAATCCGTGACCGGCGCCCGCTCGGCCAAGGGGCTGAGCGCGGCCAAGCTCGAAGCGGTCATTACCGCCATGAAGGGGCTGGGGTTCAAGGTCAAAGGGGGCGCCCAGGTAAACGGGCGCCGCTCCCCGCCAAGTTCTGCCAAGGTGCAGGCTCCGGAGGTGCGCAAGGTGCGCGCCATCTGGATCACCATGTACAATGACGGCTTCGTGCGCGATGGGTCAGACGATGCGCTGGGCAGCTACATCAAGCGGATGACCGCCAATGCCAACGGCGGCGCGGGTATCGCAAGGCCGGAGTGGCTCACCTCGGCGCAGGCCGAGCGGGTGCTGGAGGCGTTGAAGAAATGGCATATCCGCCTGATGACCGCCGCCATTATCGAGCGCGGGGATATCGTCCCCGCCTCACGCGGCCACCAGATTGATGCGATGCCGGGTTACGACCTGATCCGCGAAGCCTATGAAAAACCGGGCTGGCGGCCAGCGCAGATAATGGTGATCGATGGCAGCAAGCCAGCTAATAGTTAGAGGAAAAACGGGATGATTGATCTTGATTCGGTCGAGGAAATGGTAAATGGGCTGCTAAGAAAGTTTGGCCCTAGCGTTCGCGCAACAAACACCATCGGAGAAGTTAAGGAGCTGATAGACCTAGCCAAGCAGGCGAGACAGGTGTCTGCTGAGTGGCTGGAGATTGATTCTGCCCCAACAGATACCCCCAGTAATTTTGGCCGGCAGTGATGGTCGAGTTGGTGAGGGGGTTCTCTATATCGTTAAGGAGGCAAGCAAACGGCCAAGCGATAACGTTGGTGATTTAAGGGGGATTTTTTTGCAAGGCGACAGCTGGGGGGAGCATTACTGCATCCCTGTTAAGTGGCTGCCGATGCCATCCTCTCCGATCGAAAACAGTTAAGGGAAAAAGGAGCAACACGATGAACAACCAAACTGAACAACTGGATCTCTATGTGGCGCGTGGCGTGGCGCTGGTAGCAACCTTTGTCAGCCTGCTGGTGATTATGGGGCCGCTGTTCTTGCTCTATCACGTGCTGGAAGGTGGCGCACCAATCTATGAATGGGGACGCCTGTCGCTGTCGCTATTCAGCTTTGTAACTCTGTTTATGGTTGGGGTGATCAGGGTGAAAGGTGGCATGCCGTGGCCAGTGTGCATCATCATGCCGCTGATCCAGATTGGCGGGCTGGTCTATCTCACCAGCGGTTGAATTGGGCACCCAGATCCACTGCGTTATCATACAAACACCCGGCTTAGTCCGGGTGTTGCTTTATCTGCAGTTTGCACGCCGTTTGGGGGCCATATGAAAGACGAGACCGACCTGAGCACTGTTGATCTGTTTGGCGTAGGGGTTGACCTGAATGCCATCGATCCGGAAACCTACCGCATGCTGAGTGATGAAACCGCCCCGGGCTGGAGCGAACAGCTGCGCGCCATGTTCGACACCATCGAGCATGTGGTCGCAGCGCATCGCGACTCGCCCATGCTGTCGTTCGTCATGCTCTCAGAGTTCTGCCGCACCTTCGGCGGGGCCCCCTTCTACGTGCCGAACGGCAAGACGCTGACCACGGTGCTGCGCTCCATCCAGATCTGGAAAGAGTTCAACGGCAAGAATCAGTTTGAGTTGTCCCGCAAATTCGGGGTATCGGTGCGGGAAATTCAATTTGTGCTGGCACGGATGCGACGCAGCGAATTGCGAAAAGTGCAGCCTGATATGTTCACAGGACTGGATCCGGTGGCTGATGGAAATGGACGGCGTAATGGTCGGGCTTATTAAGCGACAATTCGATAGCAAATAAAGGCGGCCAAATGGCCGCTTTTATTTTGTCTGCGCTTCATACGATATCCGTCAATACACTACCCGAGCATATAAAAAGCACACTCAACGAAATTCATTATTTCTCAGGTGTGTCATGTCTTCCATTCATGCGCTTATCAAATACGAAGAGGGTTGGGAGCCAAAGCCCTATCTCTGTAGCGAGCGTTATCCCACTGTCGGCTTTGGCTTTCGCATCGGCCCGCAAGGCGCGGATATAAAACTCTATCAATTCACCTTGCCGCTGGCCGCTGGCGAAGCGTGGCTAGATGAATATCTGGCGAAGATGGAACGCGAGATGCGCACCATCCCGCATCTGGCCGATGCGCTCGATACCTGCGCCACATCTCCCGCCCGTACTGCCGTGCTCTACTCCATGGCTTATCAGCTGGGCGTCAATGGGCTTGGCAACTTCAAGAACACCCTTGCCGCCGTGGCCCGTGGCAACTGGGACAAAGCCGCCGCCGGTATGCTCGATAGCCGCTGGGCCAAGCAGACCCCAAAGCGCGCCCAGCGCCATGCCGAACAGATGCGTACTGGCCGCTGGGCCAGCGTGTACGGGGGCTGACATGGGCCGAAACTGGGAGTGGAGTTTTAACCATGGCCGCGAGCAGCGGCTGAAACGGGAGCGCGAGGCGGCCGAACAGGGCATTGCCGAGTGCGATGTTGATCGCCGCGTGCCGCTCCATAGCCGTGACGGAACCATGCAAAGCCAGTTCAAAAAGGGATGGTGTTCCGTGACGCCATCCGAGGTCTACGACGCCCGCAACCGTCACCGCTTCAATATCCTCACCACCTGCAACGGCAAGGCCGCAGAGCACTGCGCCAGGCTGCGTGCGCTCTTCTCAAGTGAAGTCAAGAAGGATGAACCACCATGCCACTCCCGTTAATCCCCGCACTGGCCGCGCTGGCGGTGGAGCAGGGCCCAGCCATGATCCGGGGTATTGCCAGCCTGTTTGGCGGCAGCGAAACCGCGAACAAGGTCGCCGATATGGTCGAGCAGGTATCCGCCATCGGCCTGACTGCATCACAGCAGCGGGCGGCTATTGAAGAACAGCTCAACCGCATCACTGATCCTGCCGTGCTGGTCGAACTGCAAAAGCTCAAGAACGAGATGGAGAAGGAGCAGACCCGCCGCCGCGAGCTGGAGCTGGCCGACCAGCAGGCCGAGCAGGCAACCACCCAGCAGACCATCCGAGAGGGGGATGGCGCAAAGGATGAATACGTGCGCCACACCCGCCCGCTGATGGCGCGCCAGAGCTGGCAAGCAGGGGCGATCTATATCGTGCTGTTCACCGTGCTGCGCGCCTTTGGCTATGGCGACGGCCCCGACTTCGAAATGGCCATGCTGATGCTCACCCCGGCTTGGGCCTATATGGGCCTGCGCACCCTGGACGGCTTCGCCCCGCATCCCAAGGCCAGCGGCCAGAAGGTCGGCGCGGCCATCACTGGCGCAGTCACCAAGCTGATGACGAGGGCCAAATGACCGACCTTTTCTACCGGGCACAACAACAAGAACAAGAGTTTCGCGAGCGCGCCATTGCCCAGGCACGGCGCCATCCGCAGGAACAGCCAGATCAGGACGAGCACGGGAATCGCTTTTGCCTGATGTGTGGGGAGCAGATCGCCGCCGAGCGACTGCAGGCAGAACAGGCAGCGGTGCGCTGTGTGCCATGCCAGAGCCGTAATGAGAAAGCGGGGAGACATCGCTATGGAGTTTGACTGGATCCCCAAGTGGTGGGGGGTGATTACCACGGCCGTAGCGGTGCTGGCCACCGTCGCTCTGTTATGGCTGAGCAAGACGTTCGTGCGCCGCGAGGAGCTTAAGGAAGTGAGCACGAGTATGGATGAACTGACCAACCGCGTTACCAGCCTCGAAGGACGTGTTGAACGTTTGCCAACACAAGAGCAGTTCAATGAGTTGAGTATTCAGCTTGAGGAGTTGCGGGGTGACATGAAAGCCCTGACCGCCCAGCTGAAACCGACTAATCACCTGATTCAATTGCTGCTTGAGCAGCGTTTAAACGAGAAATAAACGGGGGTTGTATGAGTGGTAAAGAGTTTGTGCTGGAAGACCAGCGCCTGATCATCCTGCGGGAACTGAAAGACCAGAACGGCTATGAGACCAACGATTCCATTCTGGATGTGGTGCTCGAAAGCTGGGGCCATCGTATCAGCCGCGACGCGGTGCGCACCCAGATCTGCTGGCTGGAAGAGCAGAACCTGGTCACCACCCGCACCATGGGCGAGTACCTGATCGCCAAACTGACCAGCCGTGGCTTCGATGTCGCCAAAGGCGACGCCACCGTGCCGGGTGTCAAGAAACCGCGTCCGGAGTGATGACCATGAACAAGATGAAAAGCGCCCTGGTGGGCTTGCTGCTTGGTGGCTTTGGTGGTTTTAGCCCATTGATGCTCCGTAACTGGTCTGGCCCGGCATCGCTGGATGAGGCGATCGAGCGTCACGTTCGAGAGGTGCGGCGTGCCAGCCGTTACCGCCCAGCCTTCAACGGCCGCCAGCCTTCGGTAAAGCGTGCCAACCGTCAGGCCAAAGTGGTACGGGCACAGCGCCGTGCTCGCAGGCTTGGCCACGCATGAAAAGCCGCCTGCTGGATATTTCCGCCATGATGGTGACCGGCTATCTGCTGGCGCTGGTCCTGCTGGGCGATCCCGTCTCTGCACTGTGGGGCTGCACCGCCCCGCTGATTGATAAGCTGCTGGAGTAATCATGGCCACCAAGAAGAACACCAAGAGCAAGATCCAGCAGCTGCCGGACGACATCCGCAGCCAGCTGGCCGCGATGCTGCGATCTGGCTCCATGTCACAGAAGGATATTCTGGCCGAGGTGAACAAGCTGATTGTGGAATCCGGCCTGCCGCCGGAAGAGCAGATCAGTCGCACCGGCCTTAACCGTTTCTCGAAGCGGATGGCAGAAGCAGGCAGCCGCATGGAGCAGGCCCGCGAAGTGGCCGCCGTCTGGACCTCAAAGCTCGGGCAGGCCCCCACCTCTGAAGTGGGCAAGCTGCTGCAGGAGTTCGTGCGCACTATGGCGTTTGAGACCTCCATGAAGATGATGGACGCCAGCGACGGCGAAGAGGGCAAGATGATTGACCCGAAATCGCTGGGCCAGCTGGCGCTGGTTATCCAGCGGGTGGAGCAGGCAGCCATGACCAGCCACAAGGTCGAGAAAGAGATCCGCGCCGCGTTCGCCGCCGAGGCCGCCACCGCTGCCGAGAAGATTGTTAAGTCGGCAGGGCTGACGGCCGAGACCGCCGCCCAGATTAAACAGCAGATCTTGGGGATTGCGTGATGAACAAACTGAAATCACTTGCCAGCTGGATGATTAAACCGGTTCATCCACTTTGGCTTATTGCACCTTCGGGTGTGGCCTTTGTGATCGTTCTTCTTATGGCGTGGATTGAGTTGTCATGAACCATCTTACCCAAGCAGAAAACCAGCTTCGCAACCAGTCAGCGGCCGCCATTATCGGCGGCCAGTTCAATCCTGATGAGGTGCTGCTGCCCTATCAGAAGCGCTGGATAGCGGATACCTCACCGCTCAAGATCGCCGAGAAGTCACGGCGAACCGGTTTGACCTGGGCAGAGGCGGCCGATGCTGCCCTGACCGGCTCCATGTCGGCGGCAGCCGGTGGCAGCGATACCTTCTATGTCGGCACCACCAAGGACATGGCCCGCGAGTTTATTGACGCCTGCGCCATGTGGGCCCGCGCATACAACTGCGCCGCCAGCGAGGTGAGCGAAGAGGCGCTGGAGAACGAAGACAAAGACATCCTGGTCTATGTCATCAACTTCGCCAGCGGCTTCAAAATCAAGGCGCTCAGCTCGAACCCCAGCAACTTGCGGGGTATGCAGGGCAACGTGGTGATCGATGAAGGGGCCTTCCATAAAGACCTTGCCGCCATCCTCAAGGCCGCGTTGGCGCTGACCATGTGGGGCAGCAAGGTGCGCATCATCTCGACCCATAACGGTATCGAGAACCTGTTCAACACCCTGATCATAGATAGCCGCGCTGGCAAGAAGCGTTACAGCGTGCATCGCATCGATATCGAGACGGCCATCAACGAGGGGCTGTTCCGCCGCATTCGGCAGGTCACGAAACAGGAGTGGAGCCAAGAGCTGCAAGACGAGTGGCTGCGCAACCTGCTCAAAGACACCGCCACCGAAGAGGATGCGCGGGAAGAGTATTACTGCGAGCCAAAGAGCGGCGGCGGTGCCTATCTGCCCCGTGGCCTGCGCGAACGGGCCTGCCGGGTCGATGGCCCTGTGCTGCGCTTTACCGGCTCGGCCGCCTTCAACGGCTCCAGCGAATCGGAGCGCAATGCAGAGATGCAGGAATGGCTGGAGGCCGAAGTCTTCCCAGAGCTGATGAAGCTGGATCGCAGCCATCGCCATGCCCTGGGCGAAGACTTCGCCCGTTCTGGTGACCTGACGGTGTTCTCACCCATTGAGGTGTTGCCGGATACCCGCCGCCGGGTACCGTTCACCGTCGAGCTCAAGAACACCCCGTTCAAGCAGCAGGAACAGGCCCTTTATTTCATCTGCGATCGCCTGCCGCGCCGCGATGGCATCTGGCTCGATGCCCGTGGCAACGGCCAGTATCTGGCCGAACAGGCTGCCTATCGCTACGGCCAAGAGGTGGTGCAGGTGATGCTGTCGGTCGGCTTCTACCGCGAGAACATGCCGCGCTTCAAGGCGGCGTTTGAAGATGACGAGCTGGAGCTGCCGCGCCACGAAGACATCATCACCGATCTGGGGCAAATCCAGATCTACCGTGGCACCCCCGGCATCGACGACAGCCGCACGCAAGGCAGCGATGGAAACAAGCGACACGGCGACTCGGCGGTGGCCATCTTCTTGGCCTATCTCGCCAGCCGGGCAGAAAACCAGATTTACGAACTGCACCGCATCGCCAAGGTGGGTGCGCCAGCAAAAGACAACGACAGCCAGCGGCAAATGAACATGACCCGTGGCCTGCGTAGCGGAGGCGGATTACTGTGACCAATATTCTCGATAGCCGGGGCAACCCCATCAAACCCGACAAGCCGAAACTGAGCGAAGATATCGCGCTGGCCCACACAACCAGCGTGCGCAACCCGCGCCCCAACAGCGTGGCCAGTACCATCACCCCGCTGCGGCTGGCTGGCCTGCTGCGGTCGGTGGTGGATGGCAACAACCCGCAGGACTACATGACGCTGGCCGAGGAGATCGAAGAGCGCGATCTCCATTACGCCTCCGTGCTGCGCACCCGCAAGCTGGCGGTGGCCGCGCTGCCGCCAAGTGTCGAGGCCGCGAGTGACGACGCTGCTGATGTGCGGCTGGCCGATGAAGTGCGCAAGCTGATGGAGAGCGACCAGATCCCCGAGCTGTTCTTCGACCTGCTCGATGGCCTTGGCAAGGGAATGGGGGTCTGTCAGATCCTGTGGGATACCACCGTCACCCCATGGGTGCCGAAGGATTACAAGTGGGTTGACCCCCGCTATCTGCGGCCGGATGCAGACACCCTGAGCGAGATCCTGCTTATCAGCGACGATGCGCCCCAGGGCAAACCGCTGGAGCCGTACAAATTCATCGTGCATCTGCCGCGCACCAAGTCTGGCAGCATCTGGCGCAACGGCCTAACGCGCCTGTGCGCCGTGATGTATATGCTCAAGAGCTTCACCGTTCGCGACTGGTGGGCGTTTGCCGAAGTGTTCGGCATTCCCATTCGCGTGGGCAAGTACGGGCCGAATGCCACCCCCGAGCAGATTGCCACCCTCAAGAACGCCATCGCCACCATCGCCAGCGATGCCGGGGCTATCATCCCGGATAGCATGATGGTCGAGCTGGTCGAGACCGCGAAGGGCAACGGCGGAGATACCCTGTTCGAGAACATGGCCCGCTGGGCCGACGAGCAGACCAGCAAGGCTGTGCTCGGCCAGACCATGACCACCGACGATGGCAGCAGCCGGGCGCAAGCCACGGTGCATAACGAGGTGCGGCTGGATATCGCCAAGTGGGATGCCCGCCAGCTCGAATCGACCATCAACGAGTACCTGGTCAAGCCCTTCATCATCCTGAACTGGGGCAAACAGAAGGCTTACCCCCGCGTCTGCATCCGCGTGCCGGAGCCGGAAGACCTCAAGATTCTGGTCGATAGCCTGATGCCGCTGGTTGATCGCGGCATGAAGGTGAGCGAGAGCGAAGTGCGTGACAAGTTCGGGCTGGCTGACCCGAAAGACGATGAGGCAGTGCTGCAACCGCTCAGCGCGATGGAGGTCGCCGCCGCGCAGCCGCTTGCTATGAACCGCCAGCAGCCGCAGCGTTTGGCCATCAACCGGATCCTGCAGCCGAGCGAACAGGCCATCGAGCAGCTGACTGATGAGGCGATGAGCGACTGGATAGAGGTTGGCGGCGAAGACTTTATGAACCCGATCCTCGAATTGGCGGCCAAGGCCACCACCTTCGAAGAGTTTAACGATGGCCTGCTCAAGCTGCAGGAGAACCTGACCGCCGAGCAGTTCACCCCGCAGCTGGCCGATTACCTGTTCCGGATGCGTGGCATGGGGGATGTGCAAGATGCCTGAGCCGAAAGCGTCCGCCTTTCCGCCAAAAGAGGCGCTCGACTGGTTCAAGAAAAAGGGGCTGCAGCCCGGATTTGATTATCGCGACGTGTGGAAGGAGGAGCACAGCAACGCCTTCACCGTCGCCAAGATGCTCAACGCCGATCTGCTGGTCGAGGTGCGCGCCATGGTCGAGCAGGCGCTGGAGCAGGGCCAGACCTATCAGCAGTTCGCTGCCGTGCTCAAGCCGCTACTGGTCAAGTCTGGATGGTGGGGCGTGCAGGAGCTTGACGACCCGCTGACCGGCGAAACCAAGCCGGTACAACTGGGCAGTGAAGGGCGGATAAAGATCATTTACCGCACCAATATGCGCACCGCCCGCGCCGCTGGCCAGTGGCAGCGCATCGAGCGCACCAAACGGGCGATGCCATACCTGACCTACACTATCGGCCCAGCGCGGGAGCACCGCGCCCTGCACTTGAGCTGGCGCGGGATTACCCTGCCGGTGGATGATCCCTGGTGGCAAACCCATATGCCGCCCAACGGCTGGGGCTGCCATTGCGGGGTGCGCCAGATCAGCAAGTTCGAATACGCCAAGCTGCAGGGCGATAGCGGGTTCAAGTTTGCCGCGCCAAACGATGGCACAAGCGAGTGGGTGAACAAGCGAACAGGTGAAGTCGAGACCCTGCCGAAGGGGATCGAGCCGGGGTGGGATTACAACCCGGGCAAGCGGCGCGAGCAGGCCTTGCAAGCTGACCTGAAAGCCAAGGAGCAAACATTGCGCCAAACGCTCTCTAAGCCTCTGTGAGCGTTTTTGGCTACCAGCGCACGAACAATTACCCAGCTTTTGAATCTGAGGCGATTTAAATCGGTTTTAAAGATGGTGTGTGGTGGTGTCGAAGGTGCTGTTTTAGGCCTGCGCCACCATCCACCCGCCAGCGGTGATCATCACCACGGCGACCAGATAGCCCCGATCACATTGGCAAGCTGACCCGCCATCTGTATCCTGTGATGACCGGTCATCACAGCGTCACCCCATCTACTCCCCCTCTCAATAGCGCGAAAAGCGTCATTACAGGCCAGCCCCCCAGCTGGCCCATTATCGATTCGTCCAAACATTTGTTCACCCAAACATTTGTTAATTCAACCAAGCGCCACCCGGCAGGAGGTTGTTATGTAACGGAGCGATCATGCCCAAGACATCACTAGCCCTTTGCTTTGACCTTTCCCGTCAGGAAGTCCGTGACGAGAAAGTCTGGCTGCCGTTGATCCCGGCTGGCTCTTTCGCTGGCAATGATGGCCGCAGCTGGACCAACAGCAACCCCGACGCCGTGGTCGCCGCCTTTACCCGCAAGCGCCCGTTTGACGTCGAGCACTCCACCCACCTCAAAGGCCCGAAGGGCGACAAGGCCCCGGCTATCGGCTGGATCCTTGCGCTGCAAAACATCGGCGGCGAAGTGTGGGGGATGGTTGACTGGAACAGCGAAGGGCGCGAGATGCTGGAGAAGAAGGAGTACGCCTTCTATTCCCCCGCATTTCTCTATGACGAGGCCGGTACGGTGCAAAGCATTGCCAGTGTCGGCTTGACCAACGAACCCAACTTGCACCAACTCCCTGCCCTGAACCGTGAGGAAACTCAAATGCCATTGCCCGTTGAACTGACCCAGGCACTGGGTCTGGGCGCTGATGCGGATACTGCTTCCGCGCTCACCGCCATCAATACCCTCAAGGCCGATCACCAACTGGCCATGAACCGCGCCAACGCTGGCCCTGACCTGAACAAGTTTGTCCCGAAAGAGACTTACGAACTGGCCCTGAACCGTGCCACCACCGCAGAAGCCAAGGTGAAAGAGACCGAAGAGGCCAAGCTGGCCGCGCTGGTCGATGAAGCCATCACCGCTGGCAAGATCGCCCCTGCCAACAAAGAGATGTTCCTGGGCATGTGCCGCGCTGAAGGTGGTGTGGAGCAGTTCAAGGCATTTGTGCAGACCGCTCCGGTGATTGCCGATGCCAACGCACCAGCCAACAAACCGGCACAGGGTGGGGCGCTGAGCGCTGACGAACTGGCCCTGTGCCGCAAGATGGGCCAAAAGCCCGAAGAGTTCCTGGCTGCCAAGCAAGCCATGAAAGCCAAACAAGGGGAGTAATCCATCATGGCATTTACCGAAGCGCAAATTCTGGAGGCGCTGACCGTCTCCATGTCCGCCGCCTATACCAAAGGTCTGGGTGCGATCTCCCCGCAGTGGAACCGCGTGGCCACTCAGGTACCGAGCGCTGGCAGCTCCAACTTCTACGGCTGGCTGAAAGACCTGCCAGCAATCAAGGAGTGGCTGACCACTCGCCAGCTGGTTGAGGTGGGTAGCCATGGCTATCAGATCCTCAACAAGACCTTCGAATCCTCCATCGTCATCAAGCGCGAAGACGTGGAAGACGACCAGATCGGCAAGTATTCGGTCATCTCCGAGAACTTCGGCCGTGAAGCGGCGCTGTTCCCGGACAAGAACGTCTATGGCCTGCTGGCTGCTGGGTTCACCACCCTCTGCTATGACGGTCAGAACTTCTTCGATACTGACCACCCGCTCGATACCACTCCGGCCACCACCTTCTCCAACGTGGTGGGCGATCCGGCTACCGATACCGGTGCCCCGTGGTTCGTCATCGACGATATGCAGGTGGTCAAGCCCATCGTGTTCCAGGAACGTCGCCCGTTCGACTTCCAGACCATGAACGCAACCAGCGAATACACCTGGTTCAACAACAAGTTCGCGGCGGGTGTTGACGGTCGCCATGGCTATGGCTTCGGCTTCCCGCAGACCGCTATCGGCTCCAAGGCTGCGCTGGATGAAGCCAACTTCGAAGCGGCCAAGACCAAGCTGGCCAACATGAAGAAGTCCAACGGCACCCCCATCGGTACCATGGCGCGCATTCTGGTCGTCGGCCCGAGCAACGAAGCGGCAGCCCGCAAGCTGATCAAGCGCGAGTTCCTCGATAACGGTCAGAGCAACATCTACTACAACAACGTCGAGATCGTGGTCAGCCCGTATCTGGTCTAACCGAATCGACCGCCCCGGCACTCCCGGGGCCTCTTTCAACACGGCATGGGTGGAGCTTTAACGCGTCGAAGCCCATGCCAAAGAGGATGCCGCAATGCCAACAGCCAAGAAATCGATCACTTCTGCCTGGACGCTGGTCTCTGCCGCTGCATCCGGCTTTATGGAGAATCAGGGCCCGCAGGCGATCAAGTTTCGCACGGCGACGGCTGTGCCTGCTGCCACTGACGATATGGGGCATCTGCTGACTGATGGTGAATTTCGCGGCTGGTCTCGGCAAACCGCAGAGAACATCTATGCCAGAACCATTGATGGCACTGCCACGCTGATTGTGACCGAGGGCTAAGCCATGTTCTTCAGCGCCCCACCGATTATTCAGGCTGGCCCGTCACCGCTGCCGACAGATGTGCTGCTGCTCAGAGCCAGTTATCTGGCGACGACTGGCACGCTCAAGCAAACCCTGACCACCGACAACGTGGCGCAGACCGTGCTGTTTAACACCCTGTCGCTGGCCGATGCCGATCTCACCGTGGATCTGGTGACCGGCGAGCTGACAACTGCCAAGGATTTCGTGGGGATGGCCAGCATCAGTTGCAGCATCCTGCGCGAGAACAGCGGCGGTTCAACGACTCGCTGGGGGTTGTTTATCGAAGTGTTCAACGCGGCAACATCAACCTGGTCAGCGGTGCCGGGTTCGCTGCGCCCGCTGACGCTGCCCAGTGCCGACACCAACGTTGAACGGTTTATTGATCTGACCTTCTCGGTCAGCCTCGCGGCGGGTCAAAAGTTCCGTTTCCGCCACTTCACCAATCAGGCCAGCCGTCAGGTATCTCTGATTGCCCAGGCTGCCACCGCATCGTTGCCGAGCAGCTCGGCGGCGGTCATGAGTTTCTGGGGCATAAAGCCCTGATAAAGCCCATTTAAAGGAGCATTGAAATGGCCACGAAAAAGAAAATTACCCCGCCCGGTGACGACAAAAGCCCGCAGCTGGCAGCTGCAGCAGTGGATCAAAGTGCCGAGCTGGTTCAGGCGCAAGCCGAACCGTTGCAATCCGTAGCGCTGGAGCAATCAGCAGAAGCGCAGGGTGTGGATCTGGTTGCTGAGCAAGCCGCCAAGCAAGCAGAGATGTTGGCAGCCGAGCAGCCGCTCGAAGAGGAAGTGGATATCAGCGATGCCGCGCTGGTGATGGCTGTTGAAGAGCATCAGCCTGACTGGCTGCTCGGTCAGTTCGACGTCAAGGCCAAGTCACCGGCCGGTTTCTGGCGCTGTGGCATCCAGTTCCTGCACTCCAGCGCGACCCGCGTCTTTGTGGTCACATCCAAGGCTGATGTGCCGCACGACCACAGCTGCGAGATCCCGTGCTGCTACTTGACGCAGGAAGAAGCCAAGCGCGTCTATGGCGAACAGTGGCTGACCGTGCTTATCGATAGCGAAGTGATCAAGGACTAAGCCATGGCCATCTACGCGACGAAGCAGGATCTGGAAGACCGCGACGGCTCGATGCTCTACAACTTCGCGCTCGACCGCAGCACCGACACCCTGAACGATGTCTGGATTGATGAGGCACTGGCCACCGCCGATGACGAAATCAATGGCTACCTGAGTCGTCGCTTTGTGCTTCCGCTGCCGACCGTGCCGGACCTGCTCAAGCGCAACGCCATCGTGATCGCCTTCTACTGGCTGGCCGACCGCGATAATCAGGCCACCGACCTGCTGCGTGAACGCTATGACCGCGCCATCGCCAAAATCAAAGAGATTGCGGCGGGCAAGATTGACTTGGGCCTGCCCACGCCGGATATGCCGCCAGAGGGCAGCGTCGGCAAGGTGGAGTTGGTGCAAGAGAACGAGCGCCTGTTCACCCGCAACAGCCTGAAAGGGGTGCTGTGATGGCGATCTCGGTGCAGGTCTCAACCCGGGGCGAAGAGCTGGCGCGCTATCAGCGCCTGCTCGATACCCTGGGCCGCAACGACTACAAGGCCGAGCTGCTGGAAAGCATCGGCGCCGTGGTCGAAAGCCAGACCCGCCGCCGCATTAGTGACGGGAAGACCGCGCCGGATGGTACGCCATGGGCGCCCTGGTCAGATGCCTACGCCAAGACTCGCTACGGCGATCAAAGCCTGCTGCAGGGCTCTGGTGATCTGTATGACAGCATCGAGTTTCAGGTGCAGCGCAACAGCGTGCGGGTCGGTTCGCCGCTGGCCTATGCCGGAGTGCATCAGGACGGATTCAGCGGCTCGGTGCAGGTGCCTGCCCACGTTCGCCGCATCAGTCAGGCGTTTGGCAAGGCGCTCAAGTTCCCGGTCTATCAGTCGGTCGGCAGCTTTACCCGCATGATGGAGATCCCCCAGCGCGAGTTTCTGGGCCTCTCCAGCGATAACCAGAACGAGTTGCTCGCCGTGATTGGCGACTTCTGGCAAGACGTGATGAAGGAGGCAGGCCTATGAGCCGCCCTGATTTTGGCACCATCGGCAGCACCGTCAGCGCCTGCGAAGGGGTGGTGAACTACCTCAAGCCCTATCTGGAGGCAACCGGCCCCGGCGCGGATCGGTTGATTGACCGGGTGCAAACCGTGGAGCGCCACATCGGCCGCTTCAACGAGCCGGACGATATCAAGTACTGGATGGGTAACCGCGATGGCGGCATCCGTATCTGCGCCCAGCGGGTGGTATCGATGCGCCGTGAAGGCAGCCTGATAGGCACTATCGAGTTTGTCGCCTTCGTGTTCTGCGCTGACCAGTTCGGCTATGCCAAAGACCAGCGTGCCGAGGTGATTGCCGGTCGGCTGGCCACCGCCCTGATGTTGACAGGCGGCTGGCGTGGTACCGGTGCCAGCAAGGCGCCTGAAGGCGTGCGGATGGACAACCTCTACACCACCGGCATCGACAAGCTGGGGCTGGCGATCTGGTCGGTGACATGGCGGCAAGACTGGCCGCTGGATAACCCCATCGACCCCGCCACGCTCGATGACTTCTTGCGTATGAACTGGCGCGCCGAGCAGGGCGATGGCTCACCGGTCTGCGAGGCAGATATCACCGTGCCAGGCCCAACACCTTAGGAGCAATGATGGAACTGCATCTGAAACCGGCCCCCGGGCTGGTCATCAAAAAGCCGGATGGCAGCAAGCTGGCCGCCGATGGCGAGAAGGTACCGCGCACCAGCTTCTGGCTGAAACGGCTGGCCGATGGTGATGTGAACGAAGTTAAACCGGCCGCCAAGGCCACCAAGAAACCGCAAGCGAAGGAGTGACCATGACTCTCGGAACTATCCCCAGTGATGTGCGCGTGCCGCTCGTCTATATCGAGATCGACAACTCGCAGGCCCTGAGCGGCAACATCGCCCAGGATCAGAACGTGCTGCTGTTCGGTCAGATGATCGAATCGGGTACCGGTGCCGGTACCGCAGATCCGGAGACCGTGGTCGAGATCCCGGTCAGCGAATCGGCCATTGATGCCCTGTTTGGTCAAGGCTCCATGATGGCGCTGGCTGCCAAGCGTTATCGCAAGGCCAACAGCTACACCCGCACCTTTGCCATCGCCAGCGGCAACCTGACTGTCGGAGCGTCAGCGTCAGGCTCCTATATCTTCGGCGGCCCTGCTACTCAGGCCGGTACCGTCTATCTGCTGATCGCCGGTCAGTCGGTGCAGGTTGGCGTGATCGCCGCCGATACCGCAGCCAGCATCGCTACCAAGGCAGCGTCCGCCATCAACGCCAACAAGAACCTGCCGGTTACCGCTGCCGTGGATGGCACAGATACCGCCCGCGTCAACGTCACCGCCAAGTGGAAGGGACTGACCGGCAACGATATCGACCTGCGTTACAACTACTACGCAGGCGAGCAGCTTCCGCCCGGTGTCACCATTACCTATACCGGCATGGCCAACGGTTCCGGCGCCCCCGATATGGCCGCGCTGATCGCCGCCATGCCGGACGAGTGGTACAACCACATCATGACGCCGTTCAACGACACCGCCAGCCTGAACACCCTGCGCGATGAACTGCTGACCCGCTGGGGCCCGCTCAAGATGTCTGAGGCGATCGCCTATACCGCCTTCCGTGGTACCTACGGCGAGACCATCACCTTCGGCGAAGCACGCAACGACTTCCTGCTCTCCTGCATGGGGACCAGCAAGTCACCCCATGCGCCGTGGGAGTGGGCGGCCAGTTATTGTGGTATCGCGTCCTATCATCTTGCCATCGACCCGGCGCGCCCGCTGCAGACGCTGGTTCTTCCCGGCATTCTTCCTCCGGTCAAGGCAGACAGATTCCCTGCACTACCAGAGCGCAACAACCTGCTCAAATCCGGTATCGCCACCTATCAGGTGCAGCCCGGTGACGTGGTAGCCATCGAGCGCGAAGTGTCGATGTATCAGAAGAACGCCTACGGCGACCCTGATCCCTCTTACCTCGATATCACCACCCCGGCCACCCTGGGCAAGATGCGGTACGACGTGCGGGTAATGGTTACCAACCGCTTCCCGCGCCACAAGCTGGTTAACGATGAAGCGTTGCCGCTGATTGATCCAGGTCAGCCCGTTGTTTCACCGAAGCTGATGGAAGAGGCTTTGCTGGAAGTGGCGCTCGACTGGGTTGCGGCTGGCCTGATGGAGAACTTCGACCTGTTCAAAGAGACATTGAGCGTGGTTCGTCCATCTGGCGATCGCAATCGTCTGGATGCGCTTAGCCATCCGGATATCGTCAACCAATTCCGCATCTTCGCGGAACTGATCCAGTTCAAACTCTAAGGGGGACACCATGGGACAAATCCTCGGTGAAGTGACCATTCGCGCAAATGGCAAGGAATTGAAAACCAAGGGGGGGGCCGTTCTTAACCCGGGCGGCTATACCCGTACTCAGCACCCTGGCCCTGGAAAAACTTGGGGTAAAAGCCGCAAGTATGTTGGCCCAAGCATCCAAATGGTTATTGCGGCCGATGAGGATGTTGATGTGATGGAGATCAATGCCATCGAAGACGCAACCCTCACTTGGGATGGTGATAACGGAGTCAGATATATGATGAAAAACTCCAGCACAAATGACCCGGCAACTCTGCGTGAAGAGAGTGGCGATATAGATGCCACCTTCTTTGGCAGCAAAGTGGTGAAAATATAATATGGCTATTATTACCTTCGAACTTGAGCACGGATTGAAGGCGGAGGGGAGCGACGGAGAGTCGCTCCTTTATCGTGAAGTTGGCTTGCGTGAGCTGACCACGCCTGATCTTATCGATGCTCAATTGGCCGCTGAAAAAGTGGTAGTCCATGCCAATGGTAAGGCCGTTGCTTATACCAGTGATGTGCTTTATGGATTGGAATTATTGCGCCGCCAAATTTCATATATAGGTGAGTTGCCGGGTCCTATCGATATCAAGGAGATTCGAAAGCTTAAACCGGAAGATTTCGCTCTTATTCAGAGCAAGGCGCAAGAACTTGATCAGGCATTGGCGGAAGAGTTGGCAAACAGGATAGAAGCGCGGGGGCGATCTGATTCAGCTGGTTGATTGGGCAATGGGGCTAAAGTTTGCCATGAGCAAATATATGCCACCTTCCGAGCTGGATAATTTGCCATTGCGCCATCTATCTATTCGTTTCGATAAATTAAAAAAGGCGCTGACGCCGAATAAATAAAGGTAAATATCATGGCCAAGCAACTTGTCACCGATATCGTTATTAACCTCGCTGGCAACTTGGCCGCCAAATCACGGCAATATGGCCAGAGCATGAGCCAGTTTGCTGCCAGCAATCAGCGCGCTATGGGCTTGCTGCGCATGTCTACCGATGCCGCATCCCGTGGCATCGACTCCCTGGGCAATCGTTACGTAGCATTGGGTACCGCCATGGTGGGCGGTGCCGCCGTTCGTGGCTATGCCCAGCTCGATCGCCGGATCTCCCGCATCGCCATCGCCGCCGACATCAGCCGCGATAAGGCCAAGGAGCTGAAGGACGAGATCAACGCCGTCAGCAACACCAAGGGAATTCGCATCGACCCCAACGAAGCGACAGCAGCAGTCGAAGAAATCCTGACCAAGACCGGCGATCTTAATTACGCCATCAACAACCTGCCCAATATCGCCGCCGTTATCCAGGCTACCGGCGCAGGTGGCCTTGAGGTCGGCGGTATCTTCACCGAGTTCAAAAAGCTGGCCATCGACTCCAGCGAAGCAGCGATGAAAGCGATCGATACCCTCAACCTGCAGGGTAAGCAGGGCGCATTTACCCTGGGCAATATGGCCAAAGAGGGCCCCAAGATTTTTGCCGCCTATGCGGCCACCGGCCGTCAGGGTGCCGAGGCAGTCACCGAGCTTGGCGCGGCGCTGCAGATCATCCGTCAGGGTGTCGGATCTGATTCCGAGGCTGTGACGGCGTTCGAATCCATCATCCGCGATATCACCCGCCCGGAGACCGTCAAAAAGCTCAAGCAGCTTGGCAATATCGATGTGTTCGACCCGGAGCAGCTCAAGCAGGGTAAAGAGGTGATGCGCAGCTTGCCGGTGCTGATTGAAGAGATCGTCACCAAGTCGAAAGGGTTATCTACCAACCTCGCCCCGCTGGCTCTGACCGATGAAGCCAAGCAGGCGCTAAAACCGGTGATCGCCGAGTTCGTCCAGACTGGTGATGTCAAGGCGTTTGACCAGTTCCTCAAGCTATCTGGCGATGGCGCCACCACCCTGAAAGATGCTGCCGTGGCCGCCAGCGACTTTGCCGCCAGCCTGCAGCTGGTCAGCAATAGCTGGAACCAGTTTGCCAACCAGCAGCTGGCCGCGCCTATTGCTGAACTGGCCGATGCCATTAACAGCCTGGATCCGGATGCGGTGCAGAACTGGCTGGAGACCGGCAAGAACATCGCCCTGGTTGTCGGTGGTCTGGTAGCCGTCAAGAAAGGGATCGACGCCATCAAATGGACGAAAGGCGTATGGGATGCTGCCAAGCCGAGCAAGGGTGGCGCCGGTGGCCTTGGCGGTGCCATGGCCGATCTGGGCGCGACCCCTGTCTATGTGGTCAATATGCCGGGTGGTGGCATGGGCGGGATGGGCGGTGCTGCTGATCTCCCTGGTGGCGGCGGTGGCAGCAAGGGTGGTAAAGCCAAGTCGGCGTTTGCCAACGTGCTGGCCGGCACCATGCTTTACCCTGCTGTGGACTATGCCGCTGAGTCGCTGTTCGGTGATACCAAGTTCGCCCAGTGGGCCAAGAGCACCACCCTCGGCGATTTGGGCAGCGATGCCTGGAACATGCTTAGCCGTGAAGGGGTGACCCCGAGAAGCCGCGAGCAGGTGATGGGCTCTCTCGATATCAAGGTCAGCGATGACCGCATCACCGTTCGCGCCCGCGACGCCGCTCCCGGGCTGCAGGTGCGCGTGGATAACGGCCCTTCATTGATGCCTTAAGGGGGTTTGAATGAGCTTTGAAGAGCGTTTGACCGCCTCGATCCGGGGCGTTCCATTCCTGCTGAATACCGTGGAAGGCAAAGGCGGCCGCCGTGCCATCCCCCGCGAATACCCCAAGCGCGAAAGCAGCTGGACTGAAGACAACGGCGCGGCGATCACCAACGAGCAGATCACCGGCAAGCTGGTTGGTAAAGACTATCTATCCCAGCTGCGCGCCCTGCTCGATGCCCTGAACCAGCCCGGAACCGGCGAGATGATCCACCCGTGGTGGGGCGTGCGCACCGTGCAGGTAGGCGACGTCAGCCACCGCCTTGATAACGAAGAGGATGGCGTTGCCTATGTGACCTTCACGGTCTGGGAAGCGGGCAAGAACCTGTTCCCCTCTGCTGCCATCGATACCGCCACCACATTGGGTAATGCCGCCGACGCGGCGCAGGGTGCCAGCGAGCAATCATTCCTCGATTCCTTCGTCACAGGCATCGATAACATGGGCGTGATGGTCGATACCTTCCTCGACGATCTGGACGAGTTGACCCGTGGCCTGCCATCCCTGCCTGACCAGTTCCGCGAGTGGACCGATCGCCTGATGCGCACCAAGGATAGCGTCGGCGCGCTGCTGGCCTACCCGGGCGAACTGGCCCGCGAGGTGACCGGCATCGTGGAGGATGTCAAAGGCGTGGTGACTGACCCCATCCGAGCGCTCTCTGTCTATGACCAGGTGAGCCGCCGTTGGGAAGGGATGCGCGCCGAGCTGGCCATCACAGGCGGACTGCCGACCAGCATCAACAGCGATGTGACCACCGGCGTTGCCTCGTCGGTACCTACCATTGACACCCCCACCGAGCTGAATGCCGCGCTCGATAATGGCAAGGCCTTCACCGCGCTGATTGACCGTGCCACCGCTACGGCGGCGGCCAGTGCCATTGCCAGTGCGGATCTCGGTACCACCCGCGACTTTACCCCAGACCAGACCGGTCAGGTGACCATCGGCCAGTCGCTGACCGGCGATCAGGTCAACAACCAGATCAGTCGCCCGGTCACCATGGATGGCGTAGTGGGGGCAGATCGCAACCTGCTGCTCACCGCAGACGATCTGGAGCAGCTGGCCAACTACTGGGCCAATCGTCTTGCCGAGCTGGCCATGGATGCGGTAGAGGCCGAGCAGAGCGATGTCTGGCGTGCCCTGCGCGATCTGCGCCTTGCCCTGCTCAATGACAGCCGCGAACGGGGCGCCAAGCTGCCGCGCCGCCGTCAGATCACCATGACCACTACCACCCCGTCTGCCCTGCTGGCGTGGCAGCAGTATGGCAATGCCGAATACCGCGATCGGCTGGTGATGGGCAACAAGCTGCGCGACCCGGCATTCATCACCCCGAGCACGACCATTCAGGTGATTGACGAGGTGACCAATGGCTGAACCCATCACCCTGCGCGTCGATAGTCAGCTCTATAGCGGCTGGCAGAAGGTGCGCGTCACCCGCAGCCTGCGCGATATTGCAGGTGATTTCGAGCTGCACCTGACCCGCAAATGGGATGATGCCAAGGCGATGGCCATCCGCGAAGGCAGCGCCTGCACCGTGCATATCGGCAACGATCTGGTGTTGACCGGCTACGTGGACGACTTCACCCCAAGCTATGACGCCAAAGAGGTGAGCTGGGTGGTGAGCGGCCGCAGCAAGACCAGCGATCTGGTGGACTGCTCAGCCATCTACAAGAGCGGCCAATGGCAGAACGTCACCCTCGACAAGGTGGCCCGCGATATCTGCAAGCCGTTCGGTATCGAGGTGGTGGTCGAGTGCGATCTTGGCGCGGCCTTCCCCCGCGTGGCCATCGAGCAGGGCGAGACCTGTTTCGAACTGCTCGATCGCTTGGCCAAGCAGCGGGCCGTGCTGCTCACCACCAACGAGAAGGGCCAGCTGGTGCTGACGCAGGCCAGCGAACAGGAGATGGGCGCCAGCCTTATCCTGGGCAAGAACATTCTTGCCGCCCGTGGCAACTTCAGCATGCGCGATCGGGCATCAGAATGGATCGTCAAGGGCAGCAGCTACGGCGGCGGCTCAACGTGGGATAACACCCCGACCACTACAATCGGCGGCCAGAAGGCGACCATCAGCGATCCGGATGTGCCGCGCTATCGCCCCCGCATCATCATCGCCGAAGATGTCACCACAGTGGCCGGTGCCAGCAAACGCGGCCAGTGGCAAAAACAGCGCAGCATCGGCGAAGGTACCCAGACCGAGATCACCGTCGCTGGCTGGCGCACCCAAGGGATGGAAGGCGACAGCGGCCCGCTCTGGCGCATCAACCGCATGTGCCCGGTGAAGGACGAGATCCAGGGGCTGGATGTGAACTGGCTGATCGTCTCGGTGACCCTGATGGAAGATGACCAGGCAGGCCGCGAGGCCATCATCAACCTGACCCCGCGCGAGACGATGCTGATCCCCGCAGAAGTAACCAAGAAACAGACCAAAGAGGTGACCACATGGTAAGCATTCGTGATGTGCAGAAGCTGATGGCCCCGCTGCAGCGTCGCCTGCGCCTGATTGCCGATCGTGCCATCGTTACCCTGGTCAATGACGCCCTGCAGCGCCAGAACCTGCAACTCAAAGTGCTGGCCGACGAAGGGGCGGATGATGTCGAGCGCTTCCAGAACTACGGCCACACCAGCGTGCCGCCAGAAGGGTCTGAGGCTATCGTGCTGGGGCTGGGTGGCGCCCGTGCCGGACTGGTAGCCATTGCCGTCGAACATAAGGGATTTCGCCCGAAAGGCTTGGAGGCGGGGGATAGTTGCCTATACCATCTGGAGGGTCATAACCTCACCTTGCGCGAGGATGGCGTCGCGGAGCTAACCGCGAAAAGCGTCATTATCCGCGCCACTGAAAAACTCACCATCATATCCACTGATAACGAAATTCAAGGCCCGCTGCATGTCACCGGTCAAATCACTTCCGATACGGATGTGAAGACCGGATCCATTTCGCTCAAGGGCCACAAACATAATCAATCAGGTGGGGGGCAGACATCCGCCCCCGTGTGAGGGGCGATGACCACAGCCATCATTTGGAACAACGAGACCGGCCGGGGCGATATCGAAATCACCTCGGCCGGTTTGCGTCAGGATGATGGCCTCGAAACGCTGGTGCTGCAGGTGCTGTTCACCGATGCCCGTGCCGATGACTCCGATGTGCTGCCAGACGGTACCGGAGATAAGCGCGGCTGGATTGGCGACACCTTTGCCGACCAGCCTTGGGGCAGCAAGCTCTGGCTGCTTGACAGAGAAAAGCTCACCACCGACGTGCGCAACAAGGCCGTGACCTACGCACAAACCGCCCTTGATGCCCATTTAAAGCCTGATTACGCCAGCAATATCGTGGTGACCGGCTCCATTCCCCAGTTTCAGATGCTGCAGCTTAACATCGCCATCACCCGCCCTAACGGAACCAACATCCCCATGACCATCAACAAGCGGTGGGAGGCGCAATCCAATGCCGTATAACGTCCCCACCCTGCGCCAAATCACTGCCAGCGGCCTGCTCGATATCGAGTCAAGCCTTGACACCGTGCTGCCCAAGTTCGGCATCGAGCAGGCGCTCAATGCTGCCGTTTCAGCTGGCCAGCGCGACCTTTACGATCATCAGATGTGGATCGTCCGTCAGATCATCCCGACCAGCGAATCGGATGACCAGACCATCATCGAGGTCGCCCAGTTTGAAGGGGTGATCCGCAAGCAGGCTACCTATGCAGCTGGCCCCGCCACGCTGCAGGGTACCGTGCCAGCGCCTGTTGGCACCGTGCTGCAGCACAGCGACGGCCGTCAATACACCGTCACAAGTAGCGCCAGCCCGAGTGGTGGCGTTGTTGCTGTGCAGGTTCAGGCTACAGAGGCGGGCGCAGCAGGCAACCTTGCCGCAGGCCAACCGCTGGCACTGGTAACGCCCGTTCCCGGTCTGCAATCCAACGGCGTCAGCGAAGACATCAGCGGCGGTGCCGATATCGAGCCCATTAACCAACTGCTGGAGCGCCTGCTATTCCGCAAGCGCAACCCGCCACTGGGCGGCGCTGTGCATGATTACGTGGCATGGATGCGTGAGGTGGCAGGAGTTACCCGCGCATGGTGCTTTGATGCGTGGCAGGGTGGCAGCACCGTCGGAATTGCATGGGTTTATGATGACCGG
Organism: Aeromonas sp. Y289-2; assembly: GCF_027705925.1. Classification (NCBI taxonomy): domain Bacteria; kingdom Pseudomonadati; phylum Pseudomonadota; class Gammaproteobacteria; order Aeromonadales; family Aeromonadaceae; genus Aeromonas; species Aeromonas sp. Y289-2. The sequence goes on along the minus strand of NZ_JAPDCH010000001.1, from coordinate 776,080 downwards.
ACCGATATCCTGCCCACCGTGACCGACAAGGAGAACATGCAGCAATGGCTGTTCCGCCATCCTGACCCTGCCACTGGTGTGCTGGTTGGCCGCACAGGTGGCATCGAGCCGGTTGATATCGGCCTGACGTTGAAAGCCACGCCGCTCACCATCACCCCGACCCCTGACAGTGCCGATATTCGCGCTGCGATTTTCGCTAACCTGAATGGCTATCAAAGCACGCTCGAACCCGGTCAAACCATGTTGCTATCGCGCATTCGCACAGCCATTGGTTCGGCTGCTGGAGTGGAAAACTACACCTTGAATTTATCGGCAGATGTGCCAGCAACAAGTAACCAGCTGAATGTCATAGGAGCCATCACATGGCCCACGCTGTAGAGCAATGGCATGAGGTATTGCTGCAGCAGATGCCGCGTGGTCGGGCATGGCCACGTGATCCTGAGTCGAACACGTCAAAGTACGTACTCGGCTTTGCCAAGCGCCTGGTCGATTGCGAGGTCAGCGCAGACCAGCTTTATCTTGAGATGCGACCAGAAACTACCGTGCAGCTGCTGCCTGATTGGGAAGAGTATCTTGGCTTGCCTGAGTGCGCGGTACCGAACCAGACATTCGAAAGCCGCCGCAATGCAGTCATCGAGAAGTACCACCGTAAAGGCGGCCTGCAAACTTGGCAGATCGAAGCGCTGGCGCTCGCCCTTGGCTTTACCGTCGAGGTGCGCGAGCACTTCCCCCATCACGTTCTGCGCCCAGTGACGTACCCCATCTGGCCAAACCGCTGGCGTTACACCTTGGAAGTGGTGGTGTTCGGTCTGCCTGATGGGCGTTTTCGGGTGACCGACACCGTGATCACCCCACTTAAAACCCAGACGGCACTGCTGCTGGAATGTACTCTGTCCCGCTACAAGCTGGGCGGATTCACCTATGAATTTGTCTATGAGGTCTGACTATGTACTGGCTTGATAACAATAGCGGTATCTCGACCATGCCCACTACTCCTGCGGTTGTCTCGCTAACCAAGAAGTTTTTTTCTAATGGTGGCGTTGGGGAGCCGCCGAGCATTCCTGAAGATTTCTGGTTCAACATGGTTCAAGAGGAGCTGCTTGGAGTTCTGACGTTGGCAGGCATTACCCCTGACAAATCAGACCTGAATCAGGTAGCCAAAGCGATCCAGTCCATTGCATTCAGCGCTTACCCAGTTGGCTCACCGATCCCTTGGCCTACTACTGTTCCGCCATCTGGTTTTTTGGTAATGACTGGTCAGTCATTCAATCCTTCAACTTATCCAAAACTTGCGATGGCTTACCCAGGTGGAGTTTTGCCTGACATGCGGGCCCAGTTTATTCGAGGCCTGGATAGCGGAAAAGGTATAGATGTCGGGCGAGCCATACTTACATTGCAAGGTGATGCGATAAGAGAGATTTCCGGGTCTCTCCGTACTGTATCTGACGCGTCTCTATTTGAGGGGCCAGGTCAAGGCGCTACTGGAGCATTTGTCCCGTCTGAACTGCGTAAATTTGCCACACTTACCACTAGCGCTGGCTCTTTAGACAACTACCCAAGAACAATTTCCTTTTCAGCCGCTGCCTCTGGTGTTCCGGTGGCGGCAGAAAACAGGCCAAAAAACGTTGCGTTTAATTTTATAGTGAGGGCTGCATAAATGAACGAACCGCGCGTTGTTTGGGGTGAAGATGGTTTTGCCTCAGAAAGTGGATGGGCGTTTGCTCATTGCATCAACCAATCAACAGGCGAGCTATTTTATTCCCAAGATGTTTGGGTTGTGGTGGGCACCGGGCTTCCTGCAGGCGCTTTTTTGGACTCACCACCTCAAGCAGAGGATGGTAAAGCTATCGTTCGTCAAAATGGAGCATGGGCTTTTGTCGATGATTTGCGTGGCACAACTGCATATAACAAACAGACTAAGCAATCCGAAGTGATCACCATGCTTGGTTCTTTGCCATCTGAACTGACTATTATTTCTCCTAAGTCTCAATTTGATGTATGGAGCGAAGAGTATGGCAGTTGGGTTAAAGATAATCAGGCTGAGCTTGACTGGCTGACACAGCAAGCCACTTACATGCGCAGCGCATTGCTTGGTGAAGCCAGCAACGAGATTTCCGCCTTACTCGACGCTCTTGACCCCGCAGTCATATCTGACCCCAGTGATGCCGTGCAAGCCAAGCTGCTTGAATGGAAACAGTACCGAGCGGCTCTTGCCGTCATTGACTGCTCTGTTCACCCTGTTCAGTGGCCTGCAAAGCCGGTTTAAACTCAGTTCAATCTCACTATTCACAAGGGGCTAATAGGCCCCTTTGTTATCTCTTACATGCTTAATTCCTAGTGAATTGATCACTCTTCTTAGTGATCAATTCACTAGCTTCTAGTGATCATTCTACCCGCGCGGCTACATGGGAGGCAAAACCCTCCTGCTGCGGCTGGTGTTGTTCAGCGTCGGACTCTTCTACTTCCACCGCGTCGATATCGAAGCGAAAGGCCAGGGTCGGACCGGGACGGCCGGTATCCAGCTCTCCCATCAGGCCAGTGACATCGCCGATCCGCTCCAGCCAGTCGGGATGGGCTCCCTGACGGCGGGCGCGAGCCTTCTCGGCCGCCACATCGACATCGCGCCCCATCATCAGATTGCTGGCCAGCAGTTTATCGCCGAGCACGATGCGATAACCGAGCTCGCTCAGGTGGTGGGCAATCAGGCTGGTGGTGCGAAACTCTTTCCAGGCGGCTTCCGGCAGGCGGTGCAGGTCGCGGCGCCACAGGATCAGGTGCTCAAGGGTCATCTTGGCTTCCTTGGTGATTCGATTTGTCGGCTATTGTGCCTTTTTTCCCGGCTGACCACACGGGGCCTGCAGCTGGTCGGGGGAGCTGTGCGTGCGAGTGGTGGCTGTGAGGGCCGTGAATAGTGGCGAGCGCCCATAAAAAACGCCTCCACAAGGGAGGCGTTGTCGATAGCTGGTTATCAGGCCGCGTGATGGTAAGCGGAGGCTTCAAACAGCGTCTTGTTGGCCACCAGATCGATGGGGTCAAAATCATCGACGTTGATGGTGCGCAGGCGACTTACTTCGGCGCGGCGCAGTAGCTCGGCTTCGCTCTGGGTCAGTACGCCAGCCGCGAGGCCCATGTCGGCCACCTTGTCCAGCGCCATGAAGGGACGCTTGATACCATCGCTCTTGCAGACTTTCTCGAACAGCGGCTCGGCGGCCAGCACGTCATCGAGCGCCTGCTCCAGCAGGCCGAAGGGGTTGCCCTCTTCGCGAGTCAGGTATTGGCCCTTGGCCAGGCGGCTGCGAGTCTCGCTCGGGGTTTGCAGCAGACGGGCCACTTGTTGGTCCAGCTTGTCGCATGGACGGTTCAGGTCTCGACCCAGCGGCAGCACCACGGCGCGCAGGGCAAGACCAATCCAGCGGTTCGGGAAGTTGCGCAGCAGCTCGTCGATCGCCTCTTGTGCCTTGAACATGGCATCTTGCAGTGCCCAGTGCAGCAGCGGCAGGTCGGCCTGCTGGCGTCCCTCATCCTGATAGCGCTTGAGGGCGCTGGAAGCCAGATAAAGCTGGCTCAGCACGTCGCCAAGACGGGCGGAGACCCGCTCCTTGCGCTTGAGCTCGCCACCCAGGGTACCCATCGCCATGTCTGACAGGAACGCCAGGTTGGCCGAGAGGCGGGAGAGCTGCTGGTAGTAGCCCTTGGTCTGATCCTTGTACGGTGAAGCGGCAAAGCGTGCACCGGTGATACCGAGCCAGAAACTGCGCACCAGGTTGCTGATGGCAAAGCCGACGTGGCTGAATACCGCCTTGTCGAAATCCTTCAGCGCCTGCTCCTTGTCGGGATGGCTGGCGGCCAGCATCTCCGGCAGTACATACGGGTGGCAGCGGATAGCGCCCTGACCGTAGATTATCATGCTGCGGGTCAGGATGTTGGCCCCTTCCACCGTAACGGCGATGGGGGCACCCTGATAGCCACGGGCCAGATAGTTGTTGGGGCCCATGCAGATGGCCTTGCCGCCGTGGATGTCCATGGCATCGATGATGCACTTCTGGGCACGGTCGGTGAGGTGGTATTTGACGATGGCGGAGATGACCGAGGGCTTCTCGCCAAGGTCGATACCGGTCACGGTCAGGTTGGCTGCGGCGCCCATGATGTAGGCGTTGCCGCCGATGCGGGCCAGCGGCTCTTCAATCCCTTCCATCTTGCCGATGGGCAGCTTGAACTGGCGACGGATGCGGCTGTAGGCGCCGCTCGCCAGGGCCAGCATCTTGACGCCGCCAGTGCTGTTGGAGGGCAAGGTGATGCCGCGACCGACCGACAGACACTCGACCAGCATGCGCCAGCCCTGACCGGCCATGGCCGGGCCACCGATGATGAAATCGAGCGGGACGAACACATCCTTGCCCTGGGTCGGGCCGTTCTGGAACGGCACGTTGAGCGGGAAGTGGCGACGGCCGATGCCGACCCCCTTGATGTGAGTGGGAATGAGGGCGCAGGTGATGCCGAGCTCTTCCTCTTCACCCAGCAGGTGTTCCGGATCACGCAGTTTGAAGGCGAGACCCAGCACGGTAGCAATAGGGGCGAGCGTGATGTAGCGCTTGTTCCAGGTGAGGCGCATACCGAGCACCTCTTTTCCTTCCCACTCGCCCTTGCAGACGACACCGAAGTCGGGGATGGAGCCGGCGTCAGAACCCGCCTCCGGGCTGGTCAGGGCGAAGCAGGGGATCTCTTTGCCTACCGCCAGGCGGGGCAGGTAGTAATCCTTCTGCTCGTCAGTGCCATAGTGTTGCAGCAGTTCGCCCGGGCCCAGCGAGTTGGGCACGCCGACGGTGGAGGCGAGCACGGCGCTGGCACCGCACAGTTTTTGCAGGACGCAGGACTGGGCGTAGGCCGAGAACTCCAGACCGCCATATTTCTTCTTGATGATCATGGCGAAGAACTTGTGGTCCTTCAGGTATTGCCACACCTCGGGGGAGAGGTCCGCGCGCTCGTGGGTCACTTCCCAGTCACTCACCATGCGGCACACTTCCTCGACCGGACCATCCATAAAGGCCTGCTCTTCGGCAGAGAGGGTGCTGACCGGGATGGCGTGCAGCTTTTTCCAGTCCGGGTTGCCCGCGAACAGATCGGCTTCCCACCAGGTGGTCCCCGCTTCAATCGCCTCTTTCTCAGTGCGGGACATCTCCGGCATGATCGATTTGTAGATCTTGAACAGCGGCTTGGTTATTTGATTGCGGCGAAATTCCACCAGATTGAGCGGGATGGCAATCACCGCGAACAGCGCCCATACCAGCAAGGACACATGACCATAGAGGGTGCCAAGCACCAGGGCGGCGCCGGTGACCAGGGTGGAGATGAACAGGGATGCCCGGCGATAGGCCAGGGCTCCGATAACCAGGATCACCCCGAGCAGAGTGAGGGTCGTCGTCATTGCTTGCTCCTTGCGTGGTTAGGTTGCCAACGTGGCGTAACTGATCCAGAGGTCTGACCTGTTGGATATGGCCCCTGTTGTAATTCATACGCACAAAGTTATCAAGCTGTTTACATCTTCATTACCTTCCCTCTGTGATCCCCATAACGCTCACGCGTCGCCAGCGCTGTGGCTCGCAGGGGGGCGACTGTGCGATTCGCTTGTGCGAGAATAGCCGCGATCTACACGCACACTAAAAACAGTGGAAGAGACATCATGTACCAAGAATTGATCCGCAATGAACTGACCGAAGCTGCCAGCGTGCTGCAGGCCTTCCTGGCTGATGAGCAGAACCTGAAAAACATCGAAGCGGCCGCCAAACTGCTGGCCGACTCTTTCAAGGAAGAGGGCAAGGTGCTCTCCTGTGGCAACGGTGGCTCCCACTGTGACGCCATGCACTTCGCCGAAGAGCTGACCGGTCGTTACCGCGAGAACCGCCCGGGTTATGCCGGTATCGCCATCTCTGATCCGAGCCACCTCTCCTGCGTCTCCAACGACTTTGGCTATGACTATGTATTCTCCCGCTACGTAGAAGCGGTCGGCCGCCGTGGCGACGTGCTGCTTGGCATCTCCACCAGCGGCAACTCCGGCAATATCTTGAAAGCCATCGAGGCTGCCCGCGCCAAAGGGATGAAAGTGATCGCCCTGACCGGCAAGGATGGCGGCAAGATGGCAGGTCTGGCGGATGTCGAGATCCGCGTGCCGCACTTTGGCTATGCCGACCGTATTCAGGAAGTGCACATCAAGGTCATCCACATCCTGATCCAGCTGGTCGAAAAAGAGATGGCCAAGTAATCAGGCCATAACTACCAGATAAGGGCTGCGCCGGTAGCATGGTTCGCCATCTGCCGGTTGTTGCCAGTCACAGGGGAAGGGATTGCGCCTTCCCCTGCTGTCTGTCGAACCAGCGTGCTGGTCGAACATGACACAAGCCAAATCATGAAAGGAGTCTGCCGGATATGTGCGAACTGCTCGGCATGAGTGCCAATGTGCCGACCGATATCTGCTTCAGCTTTACCGGGTTGATGCTGCGCGGCGGCAAGACCGGGCCCCACAAGGATGGCTGGGGGATCACCTTCTACGAGGGGAAGGGCTTTCGCACCTTCAAGGATCCCGAGCCCAGCGCCCAATCTCCCATCGCCAGACTGGTACAGGCGCTGCCCATCAAGAGCTGCGCCGTGGTCAGCCACATTCGGCAAGCCAACCGTGGCTGCGTGTCACTGGAAAATACCCACCCCTTTACCCGTGAGCTGTGGGGCCGTTACTGGACCTTCGCCCACAACGGTCAGTTGACTGGCTACAAGAAGCTGCCAACCGGCCGCCACCGGCCGGTGGGGGATACCGACAGCGAGCACGCCTTCTGCTGGCTGCTCGATCGGCTGGAGCAAAAATATCCCAAGCGTCCGGCCAACTTTCCCGCCATGTTTCGCTATCTCGCTACCCTGTGTGACGAGCTCAGAGCATTCGGGGTGTTCAACATGCTGCTCTCGGACGGGGAGTATGTGATGAGCTACTGCAGCAACAACCTGCACTGGCTGACTCGCTGTGCGCCCTTTGGCGAGGCGAGCCTGCTGGATGAGGAGGTGGTGATCGACTTTCAAAGGGAGACCACCCCCAACGATGTGGTCACCCTGATCACCACCCGTCCGCTGACCGGCAATGAGAACTGGGTCAAAATGGCGCCCGGCGAATTCAATCTGTTTCGCATGGGGGAGCGGGTGGCGACCAACCAGGTCGCGCTTGAGCAAGATAAAAAAATACCAGGGTAGATACCTACCCTGGTTCTTCGCAGCAGCCATAAAAGGCAAAAGGGATGAGAGGTGTTGCTGAGCATCATCACTCTGACGGCATTGAGTGTTGATCAATTGTTAATTAGTGGCAATCAACTTGTTGTGTTGAGGGGCGTTTCAGCATCGCTATTTCGATACTGATCACATTTTTTGCCACTTTATTCCCTGAGCCATCCAATCGGGTGCTTCATCACAGCCTGGTCGTGAGCCACGACATCGAAAACTATCTATAGTATGGTCTGTTTGAATACCGTTCTGGAGGAGCCTCGCATGGAGTGGGTGGATCGCAAGGTGTTGCAGCAGCTGGCAGAGGATATCGGTCCGGATATGCTGCCCGTGGTCATCGCAGTTTTTATTGAAGAGGTGGGCGAGCAGCTGAGTCAGCTCAGACCCCTCTATGAACAGGGAGAGTGGGAGGCGCTGGCTCGGGTGGCACACAGCATGAAATCATCCTGTGGCAGCTACGGCGCCATACCGAGTTATCAGCAGGTGATGGCGCTGGAGATGGCCAGCAAGCAGGCCGATGTGGCCGAGGCGGAGCGCCAGTTGCAACTGCTGGAGGCCTCCTTGCCCCAGGTGCTCGCGTTTCTTGCCGATTATCATTAATGGCGCCATGCAGGGATGCCGGGGCGCCGTGACCGTTGCCTAACGCTGGTTGAGCAGTTGCTGGATGATCCGGTCCAGCGCCAGTTTCAGCTTCAACCGATCGTGCCGATGGGGCAGCTCAAGCTCGCCCAGCTCGGCTTCGATCACTCGCCCTTGCCAGTCCCCCGCATCACCCGCGCCTTGTGGGGCCAGGATGGCATCCAGCCGACCCTGACCGACCCGGGATTCCAGCCAGCGACACTGACTCATCAGATCCAGCTGACTGGCAGGGCCGTTTTCCGCCACCAGATTGCAGATGAAAACCAGCATGGCGCTGCTCTCGTTGATGGCCTGGGCGATCTCGGCCAGCAGCAGTGGTGGCATGATGGAAGTGAGAAAACTGCCCGGCCCCAGAATGATCATGTCCGCCTGCTGCAATGCCAGCACCGCTTCCCGGGTCGCTTGCACCTCCGGCATCAGGCCGAGGGAGAGGGGCGGTGTTGCCAGTTGATCGATGGATACCTCTCCCAGGATCTGGGTGCCACACTCCATATGGGCGCAGAGATCGGTGGGAAATTCAGACATGGGTAGCAATTGTGACTCGATTTTGAGCATGTCACTGATCAGCTTGATAGCATCAAGAGGACGGACACAGAGATTATCGAGCGCCAGCAGCATCAAGTTGCCAAGGTTGTGGCCCGCCAGCTCGCCTTTGCCGGCGAAGCGGTACTCGAACAACAGGCTGCCGATGCTGGGATCGGTCACCAGCTGGTTCAGGCAGTTGCGCAGATCGCCCCAGGCGATGCACTCCTGACTCTTGCGCAGGCGTCCGGTCGAGCCACCATCATCTGTGGTGGCGACGATGCCGGTGAGCCGTTGACCGAGAAACGAGAGGGACGAAAGCACTCGTCCCATGCCATGGCCACCACCGATGGCAACGACCCGATCGAAGTCATTGATGTTTTTTTGCCACATATGGGCGTCCTGTTATTGGTCTCAGTTGACCGCTATGTTAGCAAGCGAAGCGAGATAATTGTTTGATAAAGGTATGATTTTTGCTTGAGGCAGCCATTCGATAAAACAAGGAGATGGTGTTGAAATTTCTGACCGTTCACTCCCTCGCCCAGAATTCATCGCTGGCGGCCCAAGATATCTGCGCGCAGCTGCGCCACCATGCCGATCAGGCCCCCTCCCTGCTGTTACTCTATTTTACCCAAGCCCATGAGGGGGCGATACTGCGCGACGTGCTCAAACGCCAGTTCCCGACGACCCGCCTGCTTGGGTGCAGCTCTTGCGGTGGTGTCATGACCGAGATGGGACACCACGCCCGAGACGGATATGGGCTGGCCGTTGCTGCTCTGTACGATGAGAAAGGGGCATTCGGGGTAGCCGGTGCCAGCGGTGACGGGGTGGATGTGCGGCAGTTGCTGCGCCGAGCCATGAGCGACTGTGGTCGGCCGGGCGAGCTGCCCCAGCTGATCCTGTTTCATGCCAGTCCCGGTAAGGAAGAGGGGCTGCTGGCCGGTATCGAGGCCGAACTCGGTGCCTCGGTGCCGGTGGTCGGTGGATCTGCGGCTGATAGCAGCGTCAGCGGTGACTGGCAACTCTGCTGGGATGAGGCGGTGGCCCAGGATGGCATCGGTCTGGCGGTGCTCTATCCCGATTGCCAGCTGGCTTTTCAGTTTCACTCCGGTTATGTGCCTGCCGAATTCAGCGGCGAGATCACCGCCTGCAACGGGCGGGAGGTACTCACCATCGATCACCAGCCTGCTGCCGAGGTCTATGCCCGCTGGTGCGGGCGCGAGCAGCCCTGGCCGGTGGGGGCGATTTTGCGGGAGACCACGCTCACCCCGCTGGCTCGTCAGGTGGGAGCGCTGGATGGCATTCCTTACTACAAACTCTCCCACCCCGAAGCGGTGACTGAACAGGGCGGGCTGCGGCTCTTTACCGATGTGGTGCAAGGGGAGCGTCTGTTGTTGATGTACAGCAGTCAGGAAGGGTTGTTGCAGCGCAGCCTCAATGCCATGCGCATCGAGCTAGGATATGGGGTCGATGTGGAATTGCAGCCTATCGGCGCTCTCATCATCTTTTGTGCTGGTTGCCGTTTGGCGCTAGGTGATATGTTGTGCCAATTTGTCGAGCAGAGCCAGGCTCGCCTCGGCAAGATCCCCTTTATCACCCCCTTTACCTTCGGCGAGCAGGGGCGGCTGCCCAATGGCGAGCTGGCCCACGGCAACCTGATGGTATCGAGCGTGATTTTCCTGACCCGTTGAGTCGGCAGAACATAACAGAGCAGGCAACAAGATGATTGGCAACAGTGAACTGGAAGCCCTCGGCGACAAATTGCAGACCACGCTGGTCGACCTTATGCGTTGCCGCGAGCGCGAGGCCAAGTATCGTCACGAGTCCCAGACCCTGCTGGGCGGGGTTGCCACCCTCGCCGATGCCAAGACGCTGGAGCAGGTGCTGGAGAGCCTTATCCAGGTGCTCAAACCCTTTATCGGCTTTGAACACGCGGATGTAGTGGCCTGGGAAGGGGAGCAGGGGAGTACCCACCTCAGTACCGAGCCGATGCTATCAGCCCGCAGCTGGCACATGACCCCGGCCTTTGCCCGCGCCATCGCCGGTGAAACCCTGGTGATCTACGACCCTTCCCAGTTGCCTGAACTGGCGCCGCTGGCGAGCGAGCCGGGCTGGGCCAGCGTGATGCTGACCGGGCTGCAGGCCCCCGGTTTTACCGCCACCCTCATCTGCCGCCACGCTCGGGCGGGCACCTTCGATCTCACCAGCAAGGCCGCCATGGAGCGTTGCCGCCCGCTTATCGCCCAAGCGCTGGTCAACATCACCTATCGGGCCCGCTTGCAGGAGCAGGTCGCGGTAAAAACCGAGGCGCTGCAGGCCAGCGAACGCCGTTTTCGCAGCTTCGCCGCCATGGCCTCTGACTGGTTCTGGGAGACAGATGCCGAGCATCGCCTCAGTTATGCCTCTGAGCCGGGTTATCTGGATGAGATGACCCCGCAGGCGACCCGGCCGACCCTCTATGACTACGTCTGCAACAAGCAGAGCTGCGATGCCCAGAAATACCTGCAGCTTTTGGCGCTGCGCCAGCCGGTGCGAGGGGTGCGGATGCAGGTTGCGCTGCAACACGGCCCCTGCTGGATGGAGGTGAGCGCCGAGCCCTGCTTTGACCATGATGGCCTGTTTATCGGTTATCGCGGCACTGCCCGGGATATCAGCAACCAGATCCGTAGGGAAGAGGAGCTGGCGCGGGCACGGGATGAGGCCGAAGCGGCTAACCGTGCCAAGTCCCAGTTTCTCGCCATGATGACCCACGAGATCCGTTCGCCCATGAATGCGGTGTTGGGGATGCTCGATCTGGTGCAGCATGCCGAGCTGGCGCCGGAGCAACAGAGCCTGCTGCGCCATGCCACCCACTCGGCCAGATTGCTGCAAACAATCATCGACGACGTGCTCGATTTTTCGAAAATCGAGTCGCAAACCCTGGTGTTTCACTGCGAGACCCTGCAACCCGTCCAGCTTTGCCAATCTCTGGTCGAGCCGCTGCAAGCTCGCGCGACCGCCAAGGGGATCGCGCTGGTTTATCGGGTCGATGAGTCGGTCCCCCGGGAGTTGCAGGGGGATCCGATGCGTTTGTCACAGGTGATGGGCAATCTGCTGGACAACGCCCTCAAATTTACCGAACAGGGGCAGGTGACACTGCACCTGGGTTGGCAGGATGAGAAGCTGCTTATCTCGGTCTCCGACACCGGGATCGGGATCGCTGATGCGGATCAGGCGCTGCTGTTTGAACCCTTCTCCCAGGTCGACAACTCGGCCACCCGGCGTTTTTCCGGTACCGGCCTCGGTCTTGCCATCAGCAAGCGTCTGGTGACGCTTATGGGGGGAGAGATCCACCTGAAGAGCGAGCCGGGCAAGGGAAGCTGTTTCTGGTTCGAACTGCCTGGCATGGCGTTGCCTTGCCATAGCCAGCCGCAGCGGGAGGAGGGGGCTTCGGCACTGCTGCCACTGGATGTGCTGGTGGTAGAGGACAGCCCGGTAAATCAGCTGGTGGTATCGCTGATGCTGCAAAAACTGGTGGGCAAGGTACGGCTGGCTGCCAATGGTCTGGAGGCGCTGGCGCAGGTGGATGAGCAGCTCCCGGATCTGATCCTGATGGATATGCGGATGCCCCTGATGGACGGACTGGAAGCGACCCGGCGCTTGCGTGAGTTGGGATGCACCATGCCAATCGTTGCCCTGACGGCCAATGCGATGGCGGAGGACAAGGCGTGCTGTCTGGCGCAGGGAATGGATGACTTTCTCGCCAAACCGATCACCTTGTCACGGCTGAGAGAGTGTTTGCAGCGTCACTTTGGTCAGCGGTTGCCGACGCGCGGATAAAAAAAATGGTCAACTTTGTGGGTTGACCAGTTCTTCAGCAAATACTGAAGAGAGCACGGGATAAATCGGGTTGTATCAATCTATATGAAAAATCTGTGCCAACTTTTTAGGGACTCTTTTGTGTTCAATTTTGGCCGTTTAGCGCAGCGGCTCTCTCTTGTTATGGTGTTTTGCGTTCCTACTTACTCGCAAAATGCGAATTTCACATTTTCATTGTTGGAATAATTGCATTTTGCAACGCTGTTTTTGTCATTGTGAAATCAGGCGATGCAGAAATTTACGGGCCGCTTCGCTGTTTTGTTTGGCAATCAGCATCTGCTTTTCATAAATCGGCATCGGCAATATCTCGAGCCAGCGTTGGCAGAGCCAGGCGGCATCTTCAAAGCGCTTGTCCGGATAGAGCTCATCAAGCTCCGGATACTGCTCGAACACTTCCCGCAGGCGATTGACCAGCAGCTTGTCGTTGAAATCTGAGTGGGTGCTCGGCCAGTTGGGCAGCATCTCCACCTTGGCCCGGCGCAGGCCCATCTCGTCTGTTTCCATCTCGTGGATACAGAAGCGCTCCAGTCCCAGCACCGTCACCCCCAGCAGGCCATCATTGAGGGTGTAGAAGTCGGTCACCTTGACCCGGGTGCCCACCGGCAGAATGCGGCCGGATTGTCCCGAGGTGGTCGACTCTTCCATCACGATGCCAAAGCCCTGATCGTTGATGAATGACTCCTTGAGCATCTGCAGGTGGCGTGGCTCGAACAGACGCAGAGGAAGCTTGCCGCCCGGCAGTATGTGGGAAGGCAAGGGGAACAGTGCCAAAGGTTGTAGTTTCATGTTCCATCCTCCATTGAGTAGTTGCTGAATATGACAATGCAGCGACTGTGCCAGAGAATGAAAAAAGCCACCGGAGGGTGGCTTTTCGGGCGGTTGAGAGCGCTTAGTTGCGCTGCTCCAGATACATGACAGCCGCTTCCACGCGGCTTTGCGCCTCGAGTTTCTTCAGCAGGCTCTTCACGTGAACCTTGACCGTTCCCTCGGAGATATGGAGTACCGAGGCGACCTGTTTGTTGGAGAGGCCTTTTGCAATTTCGCGCAGGATTTGCATTTCGCGACGCGTTAAGCTTTCCAGCTTCTGCTGCAGGTGATCCAGCTCGTAGATGTTTTCGAGATAGGGGCGCAGCGGTTCGCTCAGGATCTGCTTGCCGGTCATCACGTCGGCCAGCTGGGCCAGCAGCAGATCAGGCTCGGTATCCTTGAGCAGGTAGCCGTCGGCACCGGCCTTGAGCAAAGCAACCACATCCTGACGGGCATCGGAGACGGTGAGGATCACCACCCGGGAGGTGATCTCTTCGGCCCGCAGCGCCTTGAGGGTATCGAGGCCGGAGAGCCCCTTCATATTGAGGTCGAGCAGGATCAGATCCGGCTCGGACTCTTTGGCCAGCGCCACGGCATCTGTGCCGTTGGAGGCTTCACCGGTCACCTCCATGTTCTCTTCCAGAGCCAGCAACTGCACAATCCCTTTGCGCATGAGGGGATGGTCATCTACGACCAGAACTGTGTATTTCATCTCGTCCATCAGGCGTCTCTCGCTAGACTGGTGGGAAAGGTCAGATGCACGCAGGTGCCTTGTGGTTGCTGCTCGTTGATGGTCAGCAGACCGTGCAGTTTGCTGGCGCGCTCGTTCATGATGCTCAAACCGTAATGGTTGATCGCCGAGCTGGCGAGTCCGATCCCGACACCGTCATCTGAAATCTGAACCTCAATGTTACCACTGGCGAGGGTCTCACAGCTAACATCAATCACTTGCGCGTTGGCATGTTTGATGGCATTGAGCACTGCCTCACGGATCAACTGCAAAATGTGGATATGCTGGCCCGCCTCCAGGTCGTTGTCGGCCAGTCCGTAATGGAACCGGATTTCGGCCTGGGTCTGAGGTTGCAGCTGATCGAGCATAACCCGGATTGCTTCCCCAAGATTGGCATCGCCAATGGTGAGACGGAAGGTACCGAGCAGTTCGCGCAACTGGGTATAGGCATTGCTAAGCCCCTCGTCGATCTGCTGCATCGCCTCCTGCGCCTTTTCATGCTGCCCCTTGGCGTAAGAGCGCTTGAGCAGGGTGGACTGGATCTTGAGATAGGAGAGGGCCTGCGCCAGCGAGTCGTGCAGCTCCCGGGCGATCACCGCCCGCTCCTCCATCAGCAGCAGTCGCTGTTGTTGCAGCAGGGTCTGGTCTTTGTGCAGCACCTGAGCCAGCAGCATGGTGAAGTTCTTGATCAACCGCTCATCGATGGGGTGTTGGCTGATGATGTCGAGGCGACCGAACTCCTGCTCATCCATCTGCAGATAGAAGCTGGCGACCGCATCGAGATCGCCGGGCCAGCCGGTGCGCCCCGATATATAGACCGGCATGGCATTGTGCTCGAAGCGGGTCAGCCGGATATGGTCGATATGCTGGTGGGCGGCGGCGCGGTCCAGCAGTTTGATGAGGGTACGGGTACTGAGCGGGGCAGCGTGCAGCTTCTGGGCGGTCGAGTAGAGAAACGAGAGTGTGTCGTTGGCCTGTTGCAGCTTGGCTGTTTTCTCTTCCACCTTGTTTTCCAGCTCCCGATAGAGCTTGCCCAGCTCGTCGGCCATGGTGACGAAGGCGCGCGACAGCTCCCCCAGCTCGTTTTCGCCGTGGGCGGGCAGCTTAAGATCGAAATCCTGCCGCTGGATCTGGCGGGCACAGTAGACCAGCTGGTTGAGGGGGGCGACCACCTGCTGGCGGGTGAAGCGCACCGTGAACCAGGCGATGGTGATGATGGCCAGCAGGCCGAGCCCCTCCGCCAGTGCCAGCATCCGCACCTTGAATTCCACGTGGTACTGCATCTGATTGACGAAATTGTCGATGGCCGCCACAAACTGCTCGGTGTTATCGGTGTACCGTCTGGGGGTGCGATCCTCGATGTGCTGGCGCATCACCTGCCACTGGCCGAGCACCTCGCCATAGGTGCGACGCAGGGAGGCAGGAGTGATCCAGCGCTGGGTCTCCTGCAGCTCTTCGGCGTGCAGGGTCTCTTCAAACTGGGATAGGCGCCCCAGCACGCTGTCGCCCCGCTCGATTTCGTAGGCCATCCGGTAGGCCTGCATCCGCAGCGAACCGGAGAGGTTGATCGCCTTGGCATCGGGTACCGAGTAGAAGAGGGTGACCATGGCGACCAGCGCGATCAGGCTGGCCATGAAGAGGATCAACACCATGGCACGGCCGATGGCACTGCTGACCGAATGGACCCTGAACCGTTTTCCCATACTGATGCGCACCTCTGAATAGTGATAAGGACCCCGCAAGATGCGTGGGAGTGTACTCCAACTTGTGTTAGCATCGAAAAACTAGATGAACTCCGAGCGGTTTTGCCTAAGTCCTAGCGATAGGGGGAAACCAGCCGTCAGCCGACGTTCGAGCTGTAAGGGTCAGGAAAGAAATGCCCTGGCCTCCCGTATTTGGAAAGGTGTTTATGTTGCCACTTGAAGATGGTTTTTCCCGTCGTTTTTACTATTTGCGTCTGTCAGTGACCGATGTGTGCAATTTCCGTTGCACCTATTGCCTGCCTGACGGTTATCGTCCCCCCGAAGGTCACAAAGCGGGGCGTCAACCCTTTCTCTCGATTGACGAGATCCGCCGCGTGGTCAGCGGTTTTGCCGCCATGGGCACCCGCAAGGTGCGCATCACGGGGGGCGAGCCCTCCCTGCGCCGCGATTTCACCGAGATCGTCAAGGTGATTGCCTCCACCCCGGGTATCGAGAAGGTCGCCATGACCACCAACGGCTATCGCCTCAAGGAGCGGGCTCAGGAGTGGTTTGATGCCGGACTCAACGCGCTGAATGTCAGTGTCGACAGTCTCGACCCGCGCCAGTTTCACCAGATCACCGGAGAGAACAAGCTGGCCGAGGTGATGGAGGGGATCGAAGCAGCACTGGCCGCCGGTTTCAAATCTGTGAAGATCAATGCGGTGCTGCTCAAGGGGCTCAACGACTACCAGCTCGATGCCTTTCTGGGCTGGATCAGGCACAAGCCTATCGAGCTGCGCTTTATCGAGCTGATGCAGACCGGCGAGATGGATACCCTGTTTCGTGACCACCATGTCAGCGGCGAACAGATCAAACAGCGCTTGCTGGAGAGCGGCTGGGTGCAGCAGTTGCGGGGCACGGATGACGGTCCGGCGCAGGTCTTTATGCACCCCGATTCGCAAGGTGGGGTGGGGCTCATCATGCCCTACAGCAAGGATTTCTGTGCCGGTTGCAACCGGCTGCGGGTCTCCTCGCTGGGGAAGCTGCATCTGTGCCTGTTTGGTGACAACGGCATCGACCTGCGGGATCTGCTCGGCGCAGATGCACAATCCGATGAGCTGCAACAGCGCATTCGCGCGGCACTGGCGGGCAAGAGTGCCACCCATCGTCTCCATGAGGGCAATGCCGGCATCACCCCTCATCTCGCCTCGATCGGCGGATAACCGTAAAAAATCGCCAACGATTAAATAGCAATCCTCACATGGAGGTATTTTAACCGATACCTCCATTTTTATTGCGCTGCAAGGCTTTGATCTGGCGCAAGAATCCCCCCTGTTTATCTCCCTGGTGGTATATCCCTTACCTTGTCAGGGCCGCAATATACACCCACTCTTATAATTGGTATCAAGAATGCCAATCATGGACTCGCACTGTCCCCTTTTTCACCAGAACAGGAGTCAACATGCCGGATGAGATCGATCTTGCCCGCCGCGGCCTGTTCCGGGGGCGGCTGAGAACTGCCGAACCGCCGGTGCAGTTGCCCTGGTCAGTCAACTGGTCGGCATTTGTCGCCGACTGCACCCGCTGCGGGGACTGTCTGGCGGCCTGTCCGGAGCAGATCCTGGTGAATGGCGAGGGCGGTTTTCCGGTGGTCGATTTCCAGCGTGGCGAATGCACCTTCTGCACCGAGTGCGCCACGGTCTGCAAGGCGCCTGTGTTTCGCCCGACCAGCGAGTCCCCCTGGCACTACAAGGCCCATATCGAGGCCAACTGTCTGGCCAATGGTCAGGTGTTCTGCCAGCGCTGTCAGGACAGCTGCGAGCCCAATGCCATTCGTTTTATTCCGGTGCTGGGGCGTGTGCCCACCCCGACGGTCGAGCCGGATCGCTGTAATGGCTGCGGCGCCTGTGTGCAGGATTGTCCGGTTGGCAGCATCAAGGTCGACGGGCGAGCCGCCCCATCCGGTGGTGCGAGCCAGCCCACCCTCAAGCAGGAGTCAGAATGAGTCAGAAGCCGTGTGACACAGAAGCCACAATGGATCAGGAGTTCCATGTATCGAGTCTGGTGGTGCTGGCCCAGCCCCCTTTGCGCCATCAGCTCGCCGAGCAGATTGGCGCCCTTGAAGGGGCCGAGATCCACGCCGTCAGTGACGAGGGGAAGCTGGTCGTGACCCTGGAAGGTCCGAGCCAGCGGCCGATCATGGCGGCCATTGATGCGATACAGGCGATGCCGGGCGTGCTCTCCGCCGCCCTGATTTACCACCAGTTCGATGAACTGGGCGGTCACTGAAAAGAGTGATGGGATGCCGGGCGTGCCCTCTGCCGCTGATGGCTGGCTCCCGTTCGACAGATTCGACAACTATTACGCGATAAGCAATGTGAGGATATGCCATGAAGCTGAGTCGACGCGACTTTATGAAGGCCAACGCGGTGGCAGCTGCCGCTGCCGTGGCCGGTGTCAGTGCCCCCACGCTGGCAGCCAATCTCATCACCAGTACCGACAAGACGGCCATCCATTGGGATAAGGCTCCCTGCCGCTTCTGCGGTACCGGCTGCTCCGTGCTGGTGGGCTCTCAGGATGGTCGGGTCGTGGCGACTCAGGGCGACCCCGATGCACCGGTCAACCGTGGCCTCAACTGCATCAAGGGCTACTTCCTCTCCAAGATCATGTACGGCCAGGATCGCCTCACCCAGCCGATGCTGCGGATGAAGAACGGCCAGTTCGACAAGGATGGCGACTTCGCCCCCATCAGCTGGGATCAGGCGTTCGACATCATGGCCGAGAAGTTCAAGGCGACCCTGAAAGAGAAGGGGCCGACCGCCGTCGGCATGTTCGGCTCCGGCCAGTGGACCGTCTGGGAAGGCTATGCTGCCGCCAAGCTGATGAAGGCCGGTTTCCGCTCCAACAACATCGACCCCAATGCCCGTCACTGCATGGCCTCTGCGGTCGTCGGCTTCATGCGTACCTTCGGCATGGACGAACCGATGGGCTGCTATGACGATATCGAGCAGGCCGATGCGTTCGTGCTGTGGGGCTCCAACATGGCCGAGATGCACCCCATCCTCTGGTCGCGGATGTCCGATCGCCGTCTCTCCAACCCGGATGTGCAGGTGCATGTGCTCTCGACCTTCGAGCACCGCAGCTTCGAGCTGGCGGACAACGGCATGGTGTTTACCCCGCAGACCGACCTGGCGATCCTCAACTATGTCGCCAACTACATCATCCAGAACGACAAGGTGAACTGGGACTTCGTCAACAAGCACACCGTGTTCAAGAAGGGGGTCACCGATATCGGTTACGGCCTGCGCCCGACCGATCCGCTGCAGCAGAAAGCGAAGAACCCGGACAGCGGCGATGCCACGCCGATGACCTTCGAGGAGTTTGCCAAGTTCGTGGCGGATTACGATGTGGAGTCGGTCTCCAAGCTCTCCGGCGTCTCCAAAGAGAAGCTGGAAAAGCTGGCCAAGCTCTATGCCGACCCGGGCAAGAAGGTGGTCTCCTACTGGACCATGGGTTTCAACCAGCATACCCGTGGCGTCTGGGCCAACAACCTCTGCTACAACATCCACCTGCTGACCGGCAAGATCTCCGAGCCGGGTAATGGTCCTTTCTCACTGACCGGCCAGCCCTCTGCCTGTGGCACTGCGCGTGAAGTGGGTACCTTTGCCCACCGTCTGCCTGCCGACATGGTGGTGACCGAGCCCAAACACCGCGCCATTGCCGAGCAGATCTGGAAACTGCCGGAAGGGACCATTCCCGACAAGGTGGGTTTCCACGCCGTGCTGCAGGATCGCATGCTCAAAGATGGCAAGCTCAACGCTTACTGGGTGATGTGTAACAACAACATGCAGGCCGGCCCCAACATGAATACCGATCGCCTGCCTGGCTATCGCGATCCGCGCAACTTCATCGTGGTCTCCGACCCGTACCCGACCGTCACTGCCCAGGCCGCTGACCTCATCCTCCCCACCGCCATGTGGGTGGAGAAAGAGGGGGCCTATGGCAACGCCGAGCGCCGCACCCAGTTCTGGCACCAGCAGGTGAAAGCGCCGGAAGGGGCCAAGTCCGACTTGTGGCAGCTGATGGAGTTCTCCAAGCGCTTCAAGGTTGAGGAAGTCTGGCCGGCTGAGCTGATTGCCAAGATGCCGGAAGTGAAGGGCAAAACCCTGTTCGATGTGCTCTATGCCAACGGTCAGGTCAACCAGTTCCCGAAAGAGCAGAGCAAGGGGATGCTGAACGATGAAGCCGAGCACTTCGGTTTCTACGTCCAGAAGGGCTTGTTCGAGGAGTACGCCACCTTCGGTCGCGGTCACGGCCACGATCTGGCACCGTTCGATCAGTACCACGAAGCCCGTGGTCTGCGCTGGCCTGTGGTAGATGGCAAAGAGACCCTGTGGCGCTACCGTGAAGGGTTCGACCCCTATGTGAAAGCGGGTGAGGGGGTGCGCTTCTATGGCAAGCCCGATGGCAAGGCGGTCATCTTCGCCCTGCCGTTTGAGCCCGCCGCCGAGTCGCCCGATAAAGAGTACGACCTGTGGCTCTCTACCGGTCGCGTGCTGGAACACTGGCACACCGGCACCATGACCCGCCGCGTGCCCGAGCTTTATCGCGCCTTCCCGGATGCGGTGCTCTTCATGCACCCGGACGATGCCAAGGCTCGCGGCGTGCGTCGTGGCGAAGAGGTGATCGTCTCCTCCCGCCGTGGCGAGGTGAAGACCCGGGTCGAGACCCGTGGTCGCAACCGTCCGCCGAAAGGACTGGTCTTCATGCCCTTCTTTGACGCCAGCCAGCTGGTTAACAAGCTGACCCTGGACGCCACCGATCCGCTCTCCAAAGAGACCGATTACAAGAAGTGCGCCGTCAAGGTGATGAAGGCTTAAGGCGGGGGAGTGCGAGATGAGTCGTAGTCGTCGCCAGTTTCTGGCCGACATGGCCAAGGGGGCCTGCGGTGTGGGCCTGCTTGGCGTGGGGCTCGGTGGCGTGGCCCGCCAGCAGGCGCAAGCTGTGCCTGCTCAGGCGCTGCGTCCGCCCGCCGCTCTCGATGAAACAGAGTTCCTCAGCGCCTGCGTGCGCTGCGGACTCTGCGTCGAGGCGTGCCCCTACGACACGCTCAAGTTGGCCCGGCTGTTTGACCCGGTGACCACTGGTACCCCCTACTTCAAGGCGCGTGCCGTGCCCTGCGAGATGTGTGATGACATTCCTTGCGTGGTGGTCTGTCCGAGCGGTGCGCTGGATCAGCAGATGACCGACATCGATCAGGCCCGGATGGGGGTGGCAGTGCTCATCGATCACGAGACCTGCCTCAACTATCTGGGGCTGCGCTGTGATGTCTGCTATCGGGTCTGCCCGCTGATTGACAAGGCGATCACTCTTGAGCTGCAGCATAACCAGCGTACCGGCAAACACGCCATGTTCCTGCCCACGGTACACAGCGATATCTGTACCGGCTGTGGCAAGTGTGAGCATGCCTGCGTGCTGGAGGAAGCTGCCATCAAGGTGGTGCCACGCCAGCTCGCCAAAGGTGAGCTGGGTCATCACTACCGGCTCGGCTGGGAAGAGAAGGCCAAGGCGGGGAACAAGTCGCTCATCGGCGACAGGCTCACTCTGCCCACCCGCAAACCGGAGGGGTTATGAGTCGTTATCCGGGGGAAGAGGCGCGCATCAAGCTGGGGTGGTGGCGTTCCCATCGCTTCCTGCTGCTGCGTCGGCTGAGTCAGTTCAGCGTGCTCGGGCTGTTTTTGCTGGGGCCGTTGGCGGGTATCTGGATCCTCAAGGGCAACCTCTCCAGCTCGCTGTTGCTGGAGACGGTGCCGCTGACCGATCCCCTCACGCTGTTGCAGTCGCTGGCGGCGGGTCACTGGCCCATCACCACTCTCTGGCTGGGGGCTGCCATTGTGCTGGCCGGTTACTGGCTGGCCGGGGGGCGGGTGTTCTGCTCCTGGGTCTGTCCGGTCAACCTCATCACGGATGCGGCGGCCTGGCTCAGGGGGCGCCTTGGCCTCAAGGGCAATGGCCAGTTCAGCCGAGCGACCCGCTACTGGCTGCTGGCCATGGTGCTGGTGGTGCCTGCTGTGGTCGGCGTGATGGCGTGGGAGCTGGTCAATCCGGTGTCGCTCGCCATGCGCGGTCTGCTGTTTGGCATGGGGGCGGGCTGGGCCCTGCTTGCAGCGCTGTTCCTGTTCGATCTCTTCGTAGTTGAGCGGGGCTGGTGCGGTCATCTCTGTCCGGTGGGGGCCTTCTATGCCCTGGTCAACCGGGTCGGGTTTATCAAGATTTCTGCCAAGGGGCGCGAGCGGTGCAACAACTGCATGGATTGTTATGCGGTTTGCCCGGAGCGTCCCATCCTGCGCGGGCCTGTTCACGGTGCCAAGCGCGGTCACGGGCCCTTGATTGCGGCTCAGGAGTGCACCAACTGTGGCCGCTGCATCGATGTCTGCGCGGAACAAGTTTTTGAAATCACTGTAGGTTTTGCCGTCAAGGCAGAAAAAACGTCGGAGAACAAATAATGGAAAAGCTGATTGGAGCAATGCTGGCCTGCCTGATGGCGGGATCCTTGATGGCAGCGGCCCCCGAGATCACCAACAGTACCGGTGGCCTCAAGTCCGAGCGTGGCGCCACCGATCTGGTGACTGATGCCACCGCCGCGCCCCTGAAAAACTTCCGCAAGGATGGCGCGCCCTACGATCGCCAGTACATGCATCAGCCGCCGCTGATCCCCCACGACATTCGCAACTATGAGGTGGACACCAAGGTCAACAAGTGCCTGGCTTGCCACAGCTTCAAGAATGCCAGCGCCATGAAGGCCCCCAAGATCAGTCCGACTCACTTCGAGACCCGCGACGGCCTGACCCTGGGTGAAGTGTCGCCACGTCGCTACTTCTGCCTGCAGTGCCATGTGCCGCAAGCGGATGCCAAGCCGCTGGTGGAAAATACCTTTAAACCGGTTGAAGCGCTGAACTGAGGAATCCATAGATGAAATTACCCGGCTTTATCCAGCGTCTGTGGACCACCTTCAAGTCACCATCGAAGGCGGCTCTCTGGGTCATCTTGCTGATGGGCTTCTTTGGTGGCGTGATTTTCTGGGGTGGCTTCAACACCGCCATGGAAGCATCCAACACCGAGGCCTTCTGCACCAGCTGTCACGAGATGAAGGACAACGTGTTCGAGGAGTACCGCGACACCATCCACTACGCCAACCGCTCCGGCGTGCGGGCCAGCTGCCCGGATTGCCACGTGCCCCACGAGTGGACCTACAAGATCATCCGCAAGGTGCAGGCTTCCAAGGAGCTGTGGGGCATGATCACCGGCAAGGTGGATACCCGCGAGAAGTTCGAGTCGCACCGACGCGAGATGGCGGAGCGGGAGTGGCAGCGGATGAAAGAGACCGATTCGCGCGAGTGCCGCAACTGCCACAACTTCGAGTACATGGACTTCTCCCTGCAGGGGCAGCGTGCTGCCAAGATGCACTCTACCAATCTGGCCAGTGGTGAAAGTACCTGCATCGATTGTCACAAGGGGATTGCGCACCAGCTGCCCGACATGACCGGGGTGAAAGGATTCTGATCCTGCGACGACAGGCCGGGTTTGCCCGGCCTGCGTTTTGTTCATATATGGGACAAGCATCAGATTTGTGTGTCTTTTAAATCCCATATCTCGTGAAACCTTTGATAGAATCAGCCCGCCGTCACACGCTTGAGCAAGTTGGTCACCCCTGTCTGCGTCCGTTTTTGCGCCCTGACAGCTGGCCTCTCATACCCCTTCTCTTCCTGCCTCGTTGACGGCCCATAGCCACAAGGAGCTGCCCGATGGGACAGAAACACAACGCATTTATTCCCCTCAAGATCGCCGTGCTGACGGTTTCCGACAGCCGCACTGCCGCCGATGACAGCTCGGGCGACTATCTGGTCTCGGCCCTTACCGACGCGGGCCATCAGCTGGCCGATCGGGCGCTCTGCCCGGACAACCTGTTTCGCATCCGCGCACGGGTGAGCGAGTGGATCGCCGATGAGGGGGTGCAGGTGGTACTGATTAACGGCGGTACCGGATTCAATGAACAGAACCGGGTACCGGAAGCGGTCGGTGTGCTGTTCGAGCGCACCGTACAGGGTTTTGGCGAGATGTTCCGTCAA
Organism: Aeromonas sp. Y289-2; assembly: GCF_027705925.1. Classification (NCBI taxonomy): domain Bacteria; kingdom Pseudomonadati; phylum Pseudomonadota; class Gammaproteobacteria; order Aeromonadales; family Aeromonadaceae; genus Aeromonas; species Aeromonas sp. Y289-2. The sequence goes on along the minus strand of NZ_JAPDCH010000001.1, from coordinate 752,453 downwards.
CTCTCTTTTGCCGAGATTAAAGGCTCCGCCATGCAGAGCCGTGCGCTGGCGGGACTCGCCAATCGCACCCTGATCTGCTGTCTGCCGGGCTCCACCGGCGCATGTCAGCTGGGTTGGGAGCAACTGATCCGCGATCAGCTCGATGCCCGCACCAAGCCGTGCAACTTTGTCTCCCACCTCTGAGAGCAAGTGATGAACCAGACCGATACCAAGCAGACCCAGCCCAACCTGACGCATCTGAATCAGAGCGGCGAAGCCCATATGGTGGATGTGACCGACAAGCAGGTGACCGAGCGCGAAGCCCGTGCCGAGGCGTTTGTTGCCATGGCCCCCGAGACGCTGACGTTGATCCTGAGTGGCCAGCATCACAAGGGTGACGTGTTCGCCACCGCCCGCATCGCCGGTATCATGGCCGCCAAGAAGACCTCTGATCTGATCCCACTCTGCCATCCGCTGGCCTTGACCCGAGTAGAGGTGGAGATAGTGCCGCTGCCCGAGCAGCAAAAGGTGCATATCCGCACCCTCTGCAAGCTCTCCGGCAAGACTGGTGTCGAGATGGAGGCGCTGACCGCAGCGTCGGTAGCGGCGCTGACCATCTACGACATGTGCAAGGCGGTGCAAAAGGACATGGTGATCGAACAGGTGCGACTGGTAGAGAAAAAGGGCGGCAAGTCCGGCCATTTTCAGTTTGGGGCAAATAGCGGGGAGCAAGCATGATCAAGGTACTGTTTTTTGCGCAAGTAAGAGAGCTGGTGGCCTGCGACGAGTTGAGCCTGCCGTGCGACTACGCCACCGCCGAACAACTGCGCGCGGCGCTCTGTGAACGCGGCGACAAGTGGGCGCTGGCGCTGGAAGCAGGCAAGCTCTTGGTCGCGGTCAATCAGACCTTGGTGCCCCTCGATACCCCCATCAATGATGGCGATGAGGTGGCCTTCTTCCCACCGGTGACCGGAGGTTAAGGATGAGCGAGGCAACCATGACCGATCGCATTCTGGTGCAGCGGGAGGATTTCTCGCTGGCGGACGAATATGCCCGCCTCGCCACCCGCCCCGACAGTGGCGCCATCGTCACTTTCGTTGGCAAGGTGCGCGACTTCAATCAGGGGGAGGAGGTGAAGGGGCTGGCCCTCGAGCACTACCCCGGCATGACGGAAAAGGCGCTGGCGGATATCGTGCAGGAGGCCCGTCGCCGCTGGCCGCTGCAGGAGTGTACCCTCATTCATCGTATCGGCGAGTTGTGGCTTGGCGATCAAATCGTGCTGGTGGCGGTGAGCAGTGCCCACCGCGACGCCGCCTTTGACGCCTGTCACTTCATCATGGATTTCTTGAAAACCCGGGCGCCGTTCTGGAAAAAAGAGCTGACCGCCGAGGGTGTGCAACGCTGGGTCGAGGCCAAGGAGAGCGACAACGCCGCCGCTGCCCGCTGGCAAGCCTGACCTGTTCATCACGAGGGGCGCAGGTTCAACGGGAACCACGGCCCCGCCAAGGGGCGCGGATGTGCGGGCCCCATCAGGAGAAAGGGAATGAAACCGCTGTTATCTGTTGTCATCGCCGGCGTCTGCGCCACCACCTTGCATACCGGTGCAGTGCAGGCTGATGAAGTGAAAGTGGCCGTGGCCGCCAACTTCAAGGGAACCATCGAGCGTATCGGTAAGGAGTTCACCGCCAAGACCGGCCACACCCTGGCCATCTCGTCTGCCGCCACCGGGGTGCTCTACACCCAGATCAGTCACGGCGCACAGTTCGATCTCTTCCTCTCCGCCGATGCGGCGACCCCCGAGAAGCTGGAAAAAGAGGGCAAGGGGAGCGATCGCTTCACCTACGCCATCGGCCAGCTGGGGCTGTGGAAGAAGGGGGGGCCGGCCCCTGACGAGGCGACCCTGCGCAGCTGGAAAGGCAACCTCGCCATCGCCAATGCCCGCACAGCTCCCTATGGTGCTGCCGCCATGGCGACCCTCACCCATCTCAAGATCGATCCCAAGCAGTACCGGTTGCTGACCGGTGCCAACATCGGCCAGACCTGGCAATTTGTCGACACAGGCAATGCCGAACTGGGCTTTGTCGCCTGGGCCAATCTGGTGGAAGCGGGCAAGACTGGTGAAGCCTGGGCAGTGCCTGCGAGCTTCTATCCCCCCATCGAGCAGCAGGGGCTGATATTGAAGAAAGGCGCCGCGGTCGAGGCGCTGGTGGCCTGGCTCAAGGGGCCGGGTCAGGCGCAGATCAAGGCTGCTGGTTATGCCTTGCCCCAATAAGGGGATGGGCCTGATGCGATACCCTGAGTGGTCGGCCTTCGGGTCGGCCACTCTTTGCAATAAGGAGCGATACCATGCCGTTGGGGGCATTTATCAACCGGGAGGTCGGCAATGAGTGAAGGGGATCTGCTGGCGGTCTGGCTCACCCTGAAGCTTGCGGCCTGCACCACAGCGATTTTGCTGTTGCTGGCACCGCCGCTGGCCTGGTGGCTGTCGCGCAGTCAGAACCGGCTGCGGCCGCTGGTTGAGGCGCTGGTGGCGCTACCGCTGGTGCTCCCCCCCACTGTGCTGGGCTTTTATCTGCTGCTCGCCTTCTCCCCTGAATATGGCTTCGGCGCCTGGTGGCGCGACACCTTTGGTGCCCCGCTTGCCTTCAGCTTTCTCGGCCTGCTGTTCGCCTCCATCCTCTATTCGCTGCCGTTCGTAGTGCAGCCGCTCACCTCCGCCTTCGTCAACATGGGTAACAAGGAGCTGGAGGCTGCCGCTACCTTGGGGCTCGGCCCGCTGGAGCGCTTCTTCCACATCATCTTGCCGATGACTCTGCCCAGCTTTGTGATGGCTGCGGCCCTCGGCTTTGCCCATACATTGGGGGAGTTTGGCGTGGTGCTGATGATTGGCGGCAATATCCCTGGCGAAACCCAGGTGCTCTCCATCGCCCTGTTTGATCATGTGGAGGCGATGGATTACCGACAAGCCCACTATCTGGCGGGCGGCCTGATGGCCTTCTCGCTGGTGATGCTGGTGCTGGTCTACGGGGTGTTGCAGCGCCGACAGCGGAGAGTGTTTGGATGAACCAGCCCGCTACTATGCCGCCTGTGAACGTGCCGCACCGCCATGCCTTGAACCTCCATGCCCGGCGCGAGTTTGGCCCCTTTACCCTCGATTGTGCACTGACCCTCGAGCTGGGGGGGATCCTCGGCCTGTTTGGCCCCTCAGGCTGCGGCAAGAGCACCCTGCTGCGCATCATCGCCGGGCTCGATCGCCAAAGCGGGGATCGCTTGCGGTGGCGCGATCGGGAGTATGCTCAACTTCTGCCCGAAGCGCGCCGGATCGGACTGGTGTTTCAGGACTCGCGCCTCTTCCCCCATCTGACGGTGCTCGGCAATCTGCAACTGGCGGCCCGCAAGGGGCGAGGGCGCTGGCAGCCCGAAGCGCTGGCGGCTCGGCTCGGTTTTGTCGATCTGCTGGGGCAGCCTGCCCATGCCCTCTCTGGCGGCCAACGCCAGCGGGTAGCGCTGGGGCGGGCGCTGCTGGCCGAGCCTGATCTGCTGCTGCTCGATGAGCCTTTTTCTGCGCTCGATCGGCGTAGCCGCATCCATCAGGCCCATGTGCTAAAGGGCTTGCAGCAGGAGAGCAGCATCCCGATGATCTTCGTCAGCCACGCCATGGAGGAGGTGAGCCTGCTCTGCGATCAGCTGGTGCTGCTGGAAGGTGGCAGAGTGGAGGCGCAAGGCCGGCCGAGCGAGATTTTCGCCCGTACGGACCTGTCACTCGCCAGCCGTGACGATGCCGGGGTGATGCTGGCGGCGACCCTCTCTCACTACGATGAAGAGGAGCAGATGGCGACCCTGCAGCTTGGTGAGCAGCAACTGCGGGTCACAATGACCCAGGTGCCGGATGAGAGCGGCCCCTTGCAGATCAAGGTGGCGGGGCGCGATGTGGTGATCGCCACGGCCCCCATCGAGCACTCCAGCCTCTCCAACTGTCTCGTCACCCGTCTGCTGGCGGTGCGCGAGGTGCGCCCCGGCCAGACCCTGTTGCAGTTGGCGCTGGGTGAGCAGATACTGCTGGCCCGGATCACCAGCCGCTCCGCCAAGCGGCTGGCGCTGGCGCCGGAGCAGCAGATCTACGCTTATATCAAGGCGGTGAGTCTGGTCAGCGAAGGCTGATTGGGCGCCGTGCTGATAACGTGGCAGGATGGCCACGGGCAACATAACAACAAGAGATGGTTCAGGTGATGAGTCGAGAGGCAATACACTGATGCGCCGCAATCAGGTGATGAAATTCAACGGTCTTGCCCTGCGCAGTGCGGGGGAGGGCCCCTTGCTGTTGCTGCTGCATGGGCTGGGCTCCTCCAGCCTCGACTGGCAGGCGCAGATCGAACGGTTTTCCGAACACTACCGGGTGGTGGCGCTGGACTTGCGCGGCCACGGCCAGAGCATGCAGGAGGGGCCGTTCGATGTGGCGACCCTGGCAGCCGATGTGGTGAACTGGCTCGACGAGCAGCCGGAGCCCGCCTGGGTGGTGGGATTGTCGCTCGGGGCCATGGTGGCGCTGGAGCTGGCGCTGCAACTCCCCCACAAGGTGCAGGGACTGGTGCTGGTCAACGGTTTTAGCGAGTTTCTGCTGGAAACACCCAAAGAGCAGGAGCGTTACGCCCAGCGCCTCAAATTGCTGCGCTGGTTTGGCATGCGCCCCCTCGCCTGGTGGCTGGGACGCGAGCTCTTCCCGGGCCCGGAGCTGGCACAGGTACGCCACACCTTCCGACTGCGTTTCGTGCGCAATAAAAAGAAAACCTACAAGGCGCTGCTGGAGGCGTTACCGGGCTGGTCGGTACGGGCCCGGCTCGGCGCTATCTGGCAGCCGGTGGCCATCATCTCCACCACTCACGACTACCTGCCGCTGGCCAAACGGGTAGAGCAGTTTGCCGCCTTGCCCAACGCCACCATCCACACTCCCAACGGCCACCACGCCTGGCCCGCGGAAGATCCCTCGGGCTTTAATCACCTGTTGCAACGGATCCTCACGACCCATTGAGGAAGGGGTTGTTAGGTGCAGGTACCAAAAAGCCGAACCACAGGGTTCGGCTTTTTTGATCCCGTTTGCGTCAAGGATGGGAGCAGACCGGGCAGTCGGGGCGCTTGGGCAGCTTCATCTCGCGGAAGGTGCCACTCAGGCCGTCGATCATCAGCAGGCGGCCGCTGTAGCTTTTGCCCATGCCTGCCAAAAGCTTGATAGCTTCCAGTGCTTGCAGGCTGCCCACCAATCCCACCACGGGGGCGAGCACTCCCGCCTCGACGCAGGTGAGGGCCTGCTCGCCGAACAGGGCGCTGAGGCAGGCGTAGCAGGGTTCATCTTCCTGCCAGGTAAAGCTGCAGAGCTGCCCCTCCAGCCGGATGGCGGCGCCACTGACCAGCGGAACCCTGTGTCGGCGTGCCTTTTGATTCAGCAGGTTGCGAATGGCCAGGTTGTCAGTGCAATCCAATACCAGCTGGTGTTGGGGCAACAGGGTATCGAGCAGCGCCTCATCGGCCACGGCCGCGTGGGTCTCCACGTTGAGCCAGGGATTGAGGGCACGAAGCGACTGCGCTGCTGAGTCTACTTTGTAGTGGCCAATTCGCTCATCGTTGTGTAGCACCTGACGCTGCAGGTTGGAGAGCTCCACCTTGTCGAAATCGACCAGGGTGAGCTGGCCAACCCCGGCCACCGCCAGATACTGGCTGGCGGCGCAACCAAGGCCACCGGCGCCGATCACCAGCACACGGGCCTGCTTGAGCGCCTCCTGTCCCTCGAAGTCGAAGGATTTGAGGATGATCTGGCGGTTGTAGCGCAGCAGTTCGGCGTCGCTCAGGATCTCGCTCACAGCAGCAATCCCCCGAACGGTTCGACGGTGACGGTTTCGCCCGCAGTGACGCGCCCACGTTCGCGCTCAAGAATGATGTAGCAGTTGGCCCGCGACAGGGAGCTGAACACGGCGGAGTCCTGCGAGCCGGTACTGCGTACCTCGAGGCCATTTGGACCCTGACTCAGGATGCCGCGCTGGAAGTCGAGTCGGCCCGGGCTCTTCTTGAGCGGCTCGGTGGTGACGGCCTGCAGCTGAAGCGGGCGTTCGAAGCGTTGGCCCGCCAGCTTGGCCAGCGCCGGTTGCACCAGCTGATCGAAGGTGACCATGGCGGAGACCGGGTTGCCCGGCAGGCCGAAGAACCAGGCGCGGGGCAGGCGGCCGAAGGCAAATGGCTTGCCCGGCTTGATGGCCAGCTTCCAGAAGCCGATCTCGCCTAGCTCGTCCAGCAGCTGTTTGGTGAAGTCCGCTTCCCCTACCGAAACGCCGCCGGTGGTGATGAGCACATCGGCCTCTTCATCGGCGCGGATAAAGGCGGCACGCAGCTGGGCGGGATCATCCGGGATGATGCCAAGGTCGAGGCAGTCGCAGCCCAGCCGCGCCAGCATGGCCCGCACGCCGTAGCGGTTGGAGTCGTAGATGTCGCCGTGGGCGAGCGGGGTGCCAATCGGCTTGAGCTCGTCACCTGTGCTGAAAATAGCCACTTTCAGCGGGCGACGCACCGTGACGGTAGCCACGCCGAGGGAGGCCAGCAGTGGCATTTCGCGCGGGGTGAGGCGAGTATCGGCTGGCAGCACGCAGGCGCCCTTGCCGATATCGCTGCCGGCGCGGCGGATATTCTGGCCCGGTTCGGGTTGTGCCAGAAAAGTGATCCGATCGCCGTCGGCCTGCGTTTCTTCCTGCATCACCACCGCATCGGTGCCTGCGGGAACCGGGGCGCCGGTCATGATCCGCACGCAGTGGCCGGCGGGCCACTCGCCCTGATAGGGCTGACCGGCAAACGCCTTGCCCGCCATGATGAGCGGGGTGCCGCTGGCGAGATCCGAAAGGCGCACAGCGTAACCGTCCATAGCGGAGTTGTCGAAGGGGGGCACGGCGAGGGGAGAGGCGATGTCGCTGGCAAGAACCCGGCCAAGGGCCTCTGGCAGGGGCTGCTGCTCGCTGTCGCAGCAGCAGGCGAGTTGTTCCAGCATCCCTTGCAGGGCATCGCTTAAGGGGAGTAGTCCGCTGGTATCAAATCCCATCGTCATGACCTCTTTCTATGATTGAAGGCGGGATTATCACAAAAATCCCCGGGGATGGGCAGGTTATCTCAAGGGAATCTCGGGGTAATCGGCGCTGAAACGGGGGTTGATGGCCATAAAGTATGAGGTGACGCACAAGTTGACTTGAATCTTGGCGGCAATGGCCGTTTACTATGCCGCCATAACAGATGGCTGTCACATCCTGTGTGGCGACCATTACAGCGATACCGTCGGCCCTGTACGCAGCCATAACATAAGGGGTTGCTCCTTGAGCTGCCCTCACAGTCCCTGAGCGTGGGAGAGAAGATAATGACAACCTTAAGTCCGGAAGCCTTGCTGGTCAGGGCTGCCCTCGAAGCCCAGGGACTGGAAACCCCCCTGGTCACCAACGAGCTGAACAGCCAGCAGAAGCGGGAGAAGATCGAAGGCCATATGCGCTCCATCATGGAGACGCTGGGGCTGGATCTGACCGATGACAGTCTGGCCGAGACGCCGCATCGCATCGCCAAGATGTACGTCAACGAGATCTTCTCAGGCCTCGACTATTCCACCTTCCCCAAGGTGACGGTGATCGAGAACAAGATGCAGGTGGACGAGATGATCATGGTGCGGGACATCAGCCTCACCAGCACCTGCGAACACCACTTCGTCACCATCGACGGCATGGCCCATGTGGCCTATATCCCTCGTGGCAAGGTGATTGGCCTGTCGAAGATCAACCGCATCGTGCAGTTTTTCGCTCGCCGTCCCCAGGTGCAGGAGCGGCTGACCCAGCAGATCCTGCTGGCGCTGCAGACCCTGCTCGGTACCAAGGATGTGGCCATCAGCATCAAGGCGACCCACTACTGCGTCAAGGCGCGCGGGGTGATGGATTCGACTTCCTATACCACTACCACCTCCCTCGGCGGGGTGTTCAAGACCCAGCCCGATACCCGGGCCGAATTTCTGGGCGGCCTGCGCGGATAAGATAGCGGTTGTTTTGTAACCGCCACGCTGAATAACCGAGACGCCAGCAGCCATTGCTGGCGTTTTTCATTGGTCCCGGATGAGAGTGGCGGCCTGCAACGGCTTGACCCGTGCGGCTTGCCTTATGCAAACGTTATGCATTTTTTCGATTTATTCATCTGAGCGGTATATTTAATCGAGCACGATAAATCCCTCGTATTCACCTTACAAAAAGTAACCGGACAGACTCTTTCCGAACCATCACAATCCGGTTACTCTAGCGCCCCCTCACGGCTCTCGCTGCCGCTCATGGAATTCAGAGATATTCATCAAGGTTGGATGGTGCGCCACTGAACAGGTGGCCAGATAGTTCATGCCAAGAGGGCGTGAACCGGACGAGTGCTACGAATTTAACGACCACCAGGATATCCCATGAATACCAGTACCATGACCATAGGCAAAAAACTCACCGCCGGCTTTGCCGTGCTCGGTTTGATGGTCGCCTTTATCGGCGGTTTTTCCCTTGTCCAGTTTGGCAACATGAATGATGTTGCCATCCGGTTTACCGACAGCATCCTGCCTGCGGTCAATCGCACAAGTGCGATCGGGGATTCTCTCGGTGAGTTGCGTCGTTATGAGCTGGGTTATTTCGTGGTGGCTGCCGAGCCGCTGAAAAGGGCTGAATATCGGAGTATTGCCAGTCAACAGCTTAACTCGATCGCGCAGCAGCTGATTGCCCATGACAAGACGATCTGGCCTGAGGATGTGGCGGAGCGCCGTACATTCGATACGGTGAAATCTGACTGGGATCGTTACGTCGCCTTGCACCAGCGAGTCAAACAGCTGCAAGACAGCGATCAGCTTGCCGAAGCCCAACGCATCTTCCTTGAGGAGGGGGTTCCCCTTTACACCGCGCTGAGCAAGTCAGTGGCCTCCCTTATCCAGATTAACCATGGTTATGCGTCTGAATCCCGCAGCGACATTGTCGACTCTTATCAATCCGCCAATCTGAGTGTCACCATCGCGCTGGTGGTCGGTTTGATCCTTGTGGTGGTGCTCTCCGTGGTATTGACCCGCCAGATCCGCGACCCGCTGATCATGCTGGCCCGTCAGGCCCAGCGTATTGCCAATGGCGATCTGGGTCAGGGCGAACTGCAGCAGTGGATCCGTGACAGCCGCTTCAACCGCGATGAACTGGGCCAGCTGGGTTCCGCCATCAACCGGATGCAGGGTTCCCTCTCCGATCTGGTGAGCGAGATCGCCGGCTCCGTGAGCCAACTCAGCAGCGCAGTGGAGGAGGTGAGCGCCATCTCCAGCCAGTCTGCCAGCGGCATGGCCATCCAGCAGAACGAAGTCTCCCAGGTGGCGACCGCCATGAACGAGATGCAGTCCACCGTCAATGAAGTGGCCCGCAACACCACGGATGCCATGAGCGCCGCCAAGGATGCCTCCCGCACCTCTGCTGCTGGCAGCGAAGTGGTTCGCAGCTCCATTGCCAGCATCGAAGAGGTGTCGGTCAAGATTGAGCAGGCGGGCACAGTAGTGCAGCAGCTGGAGGCCGACAGCGCCAACATCAGCGTGGTGCTGGATGTGATCCGCGATATCGCCGGTCAGACCAACCTGCTGGCCCTTAACGCGGCCATCGAAGCGGCCCGTGCCGGTGAGCAGGGTCGTGGTTTTGCGGTCGTTGCGGATGAAGTACGTTCATTGGCCCAGCGTACCCAGGACTCCACCGCCGAGATCAGCAAGATGATCGAGCTGCTGCAGAGCCGCGCCGCCGAGGCGGGCAACGCCATGCAGCTGAGTCGTCACCAGATGCAGGAGAGTGTCGGTCTGGCACGGGATGCCGGTACCAGTATCGAGACCATCAATGGTGCCGTGGTGCGCATCACCGACATGAACACTCTGATCGCCACCGCTACCGAAGAGCAGAATGCGGTGACCGAAGAGCTCAACCGCAGCATCGTCAACATTCATAATGCCGCTGACGAGAATGCCCAGGGCGCTCATCAGATCGCCCAGGCTTGCGTCGAGCTGAGCAAGCTGGCCAACACCCTGCACCATATGACCCAGCGCTTCACCCTCTAAGGGTTGATGCATGGATAACAGAAGGCCCCGCCAATTGGCGGGGCCTTGTTGTTTCTGGGGTTGTGGAAGGGCTCAGCTCAGGCCGACTATCTCGCCGTTCTCATCGATATCGATATGGCGATAGGCAGGCAGACTGCCCAGCCCCGGCATGGTCATGATGGGGCCCGCCAGCGCATAGACGAATCCGGCACCGGCGCAGAGCTTCACCTCGTCGATGGGCACCTCGAAATCGGTCGGCACCCCTTTGAGGGCAGGGTCGTGGCTGATGGAGAGCGGCGTCTTGGCTACGCAGATGGGCAAGTGATCCCACCCTTCGGCGGAGAGCTGGGCCAGCTGCTGGCGCGCTCTGTCGGAGAGCTGCACTCCGCGGCCGCCGTAGCCGCACTCCACCAGGGTCGCCAGTTTGGCGTCGAGGCTCGCCTCGTCGGGGTAGAGCAGTTTCACCTTGCCGGGTTGCTCGCAGGCGGCGACCACGGCGCGGGCCAGCTCGCTGGCACCGGCACCACCCTGGGTGAAGGCGTTGGAGATGGCTGCGCCACAGGCACCGGCTTGCTGCGCTTCATGGGCCAACAGCGCCAGCTCGGCCTCGCTGTCGGTGGGGAAGCGGTTGATGGCGACCACCACCGGCACCCCGTAGCGACGGGCGTTCCGGATATGCCAGGCGAGGTTGGCGCAGCCCTGCTTGAGGGTTGGCAGATCTTCCCCCTGCAGGCTGGCTGGCAGCGGCTGGCCCGGGCGGATATCGAGCAGGCCGCTGTTGGCCTTGAGGCCGCGCACCGTGGCCACCAGCACCACGCAGGCGGGGGTAATACCGGATTGGCGGCTCTTGATGTTGAAGAACTTCTCCAGCCCCATGTCGGAGCCAAAACCCGCCTCGGTCACCACATAGTCGGTCAGGCCAAGGGCGATGCGATCGGCGATCACCGAGGAGTTGCCGTGGGCGATATTGGCAAAGGGGCCGGCGTGCACCAGCACCGGCGTCTGCTCGGTGGTCTGCATCAGGGTCGGTTGCAGCGCGTCCTTGAGCAGCACCGTCATGGCGCCCGCTACTTCCAACTGTTCGGCTGTGATGGGCTTGCCGTGGATATCGCGGGCCAGCTGGATGCGACCGATGCGCTGGCGCAGGTCTTTCAGATCGCTCGCCAGCGCCAGAATGGCCATCAGCTCGGAGGCGGCGGTGATGACGAAGCGATCGCTGCGCTCCACACCATCGGCAGCGCCCCCCTGTCCAATCGTGAGGTGGCGCAGGGCGCGGTCATTCATGTCGAGGGTGCGTGGCCAGAGAATGTTGTCAACATCGATATCGAGCCGCGGCAGGCCGGTTTTGGCGCTGAACTGGTCGCCGAGTTTACGCTCATGGAACAGGCGGGCATCGAGGGCTGCCGCCGCCAGATTGTGGGCCGCTGTCAGGGCGTGAAAATCGCCGGTGAGGTGGAGGTTCATCTCCTCCATCGGCACCACCTGGGCGTGGCCGCCACCGGCTGCGCCCCCCTTGACCCCGAATACCGGCCCGAGGCTCGGTTGGCGGATGGTTGCGATGCTGGGCTGGCCGATATGGTTGAGCCCCATGGAGAGGCCAAGGGTAGTCACCGTCTTCCCTTCACCGAGCGGGGTCGGGGTGATGGCGCTCACCAGTACCAGCTTGCCGCTCTGCTTGGGTTGAGACGTGAGCAGGTCGAGGCTGAGTTTGCCTTTGTAGTGGCCATGAGGGCTGAGCAGGTGCTGGGGGATGGCGAGGCGTTCGGCCAGCGCGTGGATTGAGAGACGGGGGGACTGGCGGGAGATCTCGATATCGCTTAGCATCAGCACCTCGTTGGCATATCGGGGTAAAATATGCGGCGCAGTCTAGTGGAATATAACGGGTAATCCAATGACGAAAACGATTTTATTTGGTGAGGGTGAGGTTCGTCAGAATCCTGTTCGGCTGGATCTCAACGCACTCTATCATCCTCCCAAGCAGCCGATGACGGCGCTGGGGATTGTCAGCGCGCTGGTGCCGTTGTTCGGTTTCGGCTGGCAGGCGATGACCCAGGACCCCGAAACCCAGCTGCGCCACGAGATCCGCAAACGGGTCAACAAGCACAAGGCCGACGAGGCAAACCTCATTTTGATCCTGCAGCTGGCCGCCATGTTTGACTGCCCCGAGATCGAAGTGGCGCTCCCCTATGCCCTCAGTGAGCAGCAGTTGTCGGTGATACGCACCCGTTTGCCACGCTGGCAGTTGCACCCCGAGCAGGCGCGTCTGCTGGCAACGCTCGCCCCCGCAGCGGCCCCCAGCCAACGTTAGGTTGTCTGCCGGGCCAGCAGGCCGGAAAGTCAGAGCAAACCGTCAGCGTTGACCATCAGGTCGGCGCATCCCACTGTTGCGGGGCGAGATAGCGCTCCTGCACGAACTCGATAAAGCAGCGCACCTTGGCCGAGACGAAGCGGCGGTGCGGATAGACCGCATAAAGTCCCACATCTCCCTTGTCCCACTCTGGCAGCAGGCTGACCAGCTGCCCTGACCGCAGGGCCTCCCCCACGATAAAGGTGGGCTGCAATATGATGCCCTGATCATCACAAGCGGCGCGGGTCAGCGCCACCCCGTTGTTGGCCCGCAGCGGTCCCTGTGGCCGGATGCTCTGCTGCTCGTTTCCCCGTTTGAAGTGCCACTCCGGCTGGGTCAGGGTGTAGATCAGACAGTCGTGCTGTTTGAGATCCTCGGGTTTTTCCGGTCTGCCCTTGCGTGCAAGATAGTCGGGGCTAGCGCAAAGCTCGACCCGAATGGTGGCAAGCTGGCGCGCCACCAGCGAGGAGTCGCTGAGGTGGCCGATCCGCAGCGCCAGATCGAACCCCTCTTCCACCAGCGCTACCCGCCGGTCGCTGTACTCGATATCGAGCTTGAGATCGGGAAAGCGCTGGCGAAACAGCGGCAGGGCGGGGGAGAGGTGCAGATAGCCAAAATCCATCGGCACCGAGAGCTTGAGGGTGCCGTTCGGCTGCTGGTTGTGGTGGGTCAGCTGGCTGTGGGTCTCTTCCAGCTCCGCCAGCAGGGCGAGGGATCGCTGGTAGTAGAACTGGCCCGCCTCGGTGGGATTGACCTGGCGGGTAGTGCGCGACAGCAGCCGGGTGGCGAGGGACTCCTCCAGCTGCTGCATTAGCTTGGAGGCCATGGCGACCGAGATGCCGAGCTGGTTGGCGGCCTTGGTAAAGCTCTGGCACTCCACCACCTTGATAAAGGTACGCATGGCGGCGATCTGGTCCATTTTCCATCCTCAGTAAATAATGAATTTAATAAATCACTGATTATTCATCTTCAGAACGAGGTTAGCATTTTAACCACTGATGTGAACCCCAAGATGAAGGAACGAACGGATGAAAATGACCAAGGCTCTGCTGGCCTCCTGCCTGTTTATGGCTACCCCTCTGATGGCGGCGGATTACGATGTGGATGCGGCGCACACCACAGTGCAGTTCAAGGTGGGTCACCTGGGCTTCTCCGAGCTGGTGGGTCGCTTCAACACCTTCAGTGGCACCTTCAGCATGGATGACGCCAACCCGGCGGCGGCCAAGGCGAGCTTTGAAGTGGATGCCGCCAGCGTCGACTCCAACCACGAGGCCCGCGACAAGCACCTGCGCAGCCCTGACTTCCTCGACGTGAAGCAGTATCCCAAGATGACCTTCGTCAGCTCCGCTTACGAGGGCACCAAGGATAAAGGCGTGCTGAAAGGGACCCTGACCCTGCACGGCGTCTCCAAGGAAGTGGCCTTCGATCTGGTCAAAATTGGCGAAGGCAAGGATCCCTGGGGCGGTTACCGCAGCGGTTTTAACGCCTCCACCACCATCAAGCGCAGTGACTTTGGCGTGAGCTACATGCTGCCCGGCATCCCGGACGAGATGAGCATCAACCTGTTTGTCGAAGGCGTGCGCAAGTAATGGGCGCGGAACTTCTGCTGCAAACCCTGGCGGCTCCTCTGGGAGCCGCTTTGCTATCGTGGCGCTGGCCGCGACTGGGGTATCTGTGGGGCGCGCTGGCGCTCTGGCTGGTGGGCTCCTGGCTTGGCGGTCTCTATGGTATTCCGGCCAAGGCGTGGCAGTGGCTGCCGCTAACCCTGCTGGTCCCCGCCATTGCGGCTCAGGTGAACGATCTGCGCGGCTCGCTGCTGCTCTTTGCCGTGTTCAGCGCGCTGGTGTGGTGGCAGGGATTGGCATCGGTATTGGCGAGCGAACCCGGGATCTGGCTGGCGCTACTGCCCGCCATCCTCTGGTTTGGCTGGAGCACCTTGCACTGTGATAGCCGCGAGGGGCTCGGGTTTGCCCTCGGTTTTATCTGGCTGGCGCTGGTGATCGGCATTGATGGCAGCTTGCTGATTGCCCAGCTGGCCGGTGCGCTGGCCGCTTTCGCCGGTTTTCGCGCCCTGCTTGCCACCTTTGTTGGCACCAAGGTAGCCCCCGCCGGTCTGGCGCTGGCCCTCGCCTTCGTCCAGATGCTGGCCTGGCAATATGTGGAGGTGCCGCTGGTGGTGTTGCTGCCGGTCTGGTTGCTGCCGCTGCTGGAGTGGGCGTTGCGTGACAAACCGTTGCCAGTGCGTTGGGGTGGGCTGATCTTGCTCGCCGCGGCGGGAACCGGGCTCAGCCTATGGTGGGTGTGGCCTGCTGCTTCTTTGTACTGATTTTTGCATGAAAAACAGGCAATTACAGTCATTTTTGCATACTCGCTCATACTCTTGGCAGATAATGATTGAGCCCCATATGTGTTTCAGATAAAAAGGATTTTCATTTTATTTGGACACACACAGAACCCGGCCGCGCCGGGTTCTGTTTGCCTGCTTTGCGGCACATAAGGAGGCCACAGTTGCGCAGTCAAGGATCTGAGCATCTGTTTTTTCGCCATTTCACCGGACAGGGACGTATCGATGGTCTCTGCATTCTGCTGGTCACTCACCTGCTTCCCGATCGCCCCCGTTTTATCGACGCTCTCGGTCAGATTGGACGGATTGGCGCCATTTTGCCCAAACCGAAATCGGTACATGGTCCGACCCTGGAGTGGGTATCCCAGCACTATCCGGTGCTGCCCCTCAACCGGCGCTGGACCAATGAACCCGACAGCATCATCCAGCAGATTGCACCGCTGGTGGCCCCCCACGAGCGGTTGCTGATCCTCGATATAGGCGGTTACTTTGCCAAAACTCAGGTGATCTTGAGCGAGTACTTCGGCCCCCGTTTCCTCGGGGTGGTGGAGATGACCGAGAACGGCCATCAGCGCTATGAGCAGGAGGTGCTGGCGACCCCTGTGGTGTCGGTGGCACGCAGCCCCCTCAAGCAGGCCGAGGATATCCAGATTGGTTTGAGCGTGGTCTACTCCGCGGAGTCGCTGGCTCGTAACCTCAACCGTACTTTCAACGTCTGCGAAGCCGTGCTGTTTGGCTATGGCAAGGTGGGACGCAGCATCGCCCGCGACCTGCGCTGTCGCAACCTCCATCTCGGGCTGGTGGAGACCGATGTGCTGCGACAGGTCGAAGCGCTCTCTCACGGTTTTCGCTTGATCACCAAGGCCGAGGCGTTGAGCCGCGCCGAGCTGGTGATCTGCTCTACCGGCAACGGCTCGCTGGATTTGGCGGATCTGCAGGCGCTGCGCCCCGGCACCATGGTGGCCTCGGTCACCTCGGCCGACGACGAGTTTGCCTTCTCGCTGGCCCAGTTGCCGTGGCCGAGCGAAGAGGTGTGCCCCCATGTGCTGGCCCTCAACCGGCCGGATGGCACCCAGATCTACCTGCTCAACCGGGGCGAGGCGGTCAACTTCGTCCATGGCGCCGTGATAGGTGAATATGTCTATCTGGTGCTGGCGGAGATCATGGAAGGGATCCGGATGCTGGCGGCAGGCCCTCTTGCTCCCGGCCTGTTCGAGCTGCCAGAATCGGCGATGCGTACCATTGCCCGCCATTGGC
The DNA here is from genome assembly GCF_027705925.1 of Aeromonas sp. Y289-2. NCBI lineage: Bacteria > Pseudomonadati > Pseudomonadota > Gammaproteobacteria > Aeromonadales > Aeromonadaceae > Aeromonas > Aeromonas sp. Y289-2. The sequence continues at coordinate 736,436 of NZ_JAPDCH010000001.1, read as the reverse complement.
TGGCCGATTTTCATGGGGTTGATCAGCACTGATTTGACCAAACCGGGATCGGCCATTGGGCGGCAGTACGCCACTTCCCGCCATTGTCGCTTTTTTATGGAGTCACTCATGATCGAGTCTGAAACCCTGATCAGCAAACCCCGCATAGAAATCCGCTACTGCACCCTCTGTCGCTGGATGCTGCGCGCCGCCTGGCTGGCGCAGGAGCTGCTCTCCACCTTCGACAGCGATCTGGGGGAGGTGGCGCTGGTGCCGGCCAGCAAGGGGGAGTTCCGCATTCTGGTGAGCGGGGTGCAGGTGTGGGATCGGGTGGTCGATGACGGCTTCCCCGAGGCCAAGGAGATCAAGCAGCGGGTGCGTGACGTCATCGCCCCTGAGCGGGATCTCGGCCACTCGGATCGCAAGGCGGCCGAGTAACGCCTGATGGGCCGAGCGCCTCGAAAAGGTGCTGAGCATGAGAGCGAAAGGAGAGGGAGGCGATGGCCTCTCTCTCCTTTTTTGCCTTTGGCTATTTGCCTGGCGCCTGCAGGGCTATGAGCGCGGCTCGGCCAGATGGCTGCCGATATAGCGGGCACGCTTGTGGGACTTGATGCGGCTCACATCGACCCACACCAGCCCGTCGATGCAGTGGTTGAAGTCGGGGTCGATGCCAAAATCCATAAACTGGACGCCGCCCGGCTCGCACAGCTCGGAATACTGCTTGTAGAGGGTAGGGATTGCGCAGCCCAAATTGTCGAGGCGGGCCTTGAGTGCTTGGAGATCGGCACCGTAATCCACCCCCTCGAACAGAGGTTGCGTCTCGGGGTAGGGACGGCGGGAGGGGGCCAGCGCCAGCTCGGGGGCAAAGTGTTGGCGGTAGAAGCTCACCAGCAGATCCTTGGCCGCCGGCGGCAGGCTGCCGGAGAGCGACACCGGGCCAAACAGGTAGCGGTAGCGGGGATAGCGGGCCAGATAGGCACCGATGCCGAACCAGAGATAATCGAGCCCCCGCTTGCCCCAGTAGGCGGGCTGGATAAAGCTGCGGCCAAGCTCGATGGCCTGCTCCAGCCGGGGCAGCAGCTTATCCTCAAAGCCGAACAGGGTGTGGCTGTAGAGGCCATCCTTCCCCTTGCTGGCCAGCAGCTCTGCCACCGGGGCAAAGCGGTAGGCGCCGATAATGTCGAGCCGGGCCGGATCCCAGAGGATCAGGTGGTGATAGTCGTTGTCAAAGCCATCGAGATCCCGCCTTTTGCCGGATCCTTCCCCCACTGCGCGAAAGGCGATCTCTCGCAGTCGTCCCAGCTCGCGCAGGATCACCGAGTGGCTTAGTTCGTGGCGGCGGTAGAGGTAGATCCCCTGACCATCCGGGGTGGTGCCGAGTTGTTCGCAGCTTTCGATGGCTTGTTTGAGCTGGCGGCGATCCTCCGGCAGGGCGATGGGGGCCTCGGTCTGCAGCCGTCCCGCCTTGCCACGGCCAATCCGGTAGAGGTGGTTGCGCACCAGCCGCGCCGCCGTCTTGGCTGGCAGCTCCTGAAAACTGTCGAGCGGAATGCGCGCTCCTATGGTCACCGGCAGGGTCTGCCCCTGCTGGCGAAACAGCTGGCGTACCAGCAACAGGGCGGAGGCGGGCTTGTTGAGCCAGGAGGCGAGATAGAACCAGAGGCTATTGCGTCCCCCCAGATGGATGGGCACCAGCGGGGTGCGGGTGCGCTGGGCCAGCTTGATAAAGCCTGCCTGCCAGGGGCCATCTTTCACCCCCTTGAGGCCAAGCCGCGAGACTTCGCCTGCGGGGAAGATCACCAGTGCCCCTTCATGGGCTAGGTGCTCGTTCATGGCGAGGATGGCCTGTCGATCGGTCTTGCCCTCCATATTGTCTACCGGCAATAGCAAAGGGCGCAGCGGCGCGAGTTGTGCCAGCAGCTGGTTGGCGACGATCTTCACATCGGGGCGGATGCGACCGAGCAGTTGCAGCAGCGCCAGTCCGTCCAGCGAGCCGATGGGATGGTTGGCAACAAGAATGACCCGGCCGCTGGCGGGAATATGCTCGAGTTGCGCCTCGCTGACCCGATAGTCGAAATCGAGCTGGGTCAGCGCCTGCTCGACAAAGTCGAGGCCGCGCAGGTGCGGGTAGCGGGCGGCAAAGTCGGCAAAGGCACGTTCGTTGAGCAGCCAGCCCAGCAGCCGCTTGAACAACGGGGTGAGCAGGGGGTAGCCAAGCAGGCGGGGGAAGTGCTGGGTCAGCAGGGTATCGATAGTGAACATCTGGAGGGCTCCGGCGATCCGTTGCTCCCAGCATGATGTGACACTGTTCCCGCGACATGTCAGCGGGATGACAGTTTGATGGCAGTGGCAGCCAGTTGCTCCTGAGCGACCCTCCCCGGTTTCCCTTTGTTGATGGGTGATGGCCAGATAGCAAGGGGGGAGCCGGTTAACCGGCTTCCCCCTTGGTTGTCATGGTAATCGATTAACCGCCCCAGGCTGCGGTGAGGCGCACCAGCTCCACCAGGGTGGCGACCGATTTCTCCATGGATTGCAGCGGGATGAACTCGTGCTTGCCGTGGAAGTTGTGGCCACCGGTGAAGAGGTTGGGGCAGGGCAGACCCATAAAGGAGAGGCGGGCGCCATCGGTACCGCCGCGAATGGGCTTGATCTTCGGCACCACGTCGGCGGCCTCCATGGCGGCCTTGGCCAGCTCGACGATATGCATGTGCGGCTCAATCTGGCTGCGCATGTTGCGATAGCTGTCGGTCAGGGTCAGCTCGATGCGGGCCTTCGGATACTCGGCCTGCAGGGCGGCGACCCGGCTCTGCATCTCGGCTTTGCGTGCGGCGAAGTGCTCGTCGTCGAAGTCACGGATGATGTAGTGCAGGGTGCTCTCCTCCACGGTGCCGCTCATCTGGGCCAGATGGAAGAAGCCCTCATACCCATCGGTGCACTCCGGGGTCTGCTCGGCAGGCATGGCGGCGTGGAAGCGGGCGGCCAGGGTCTGGCTGTTGATCATGCTGCCCTTGGCGGTGCCGGGGTGGACGTTATTGCCGATAAAATGAACCGTGGCGCTGGCGGCGTTGAAATTTTCATACTCCAGCTCGCCCAGTTCGCCGCCATCCACGGTGTAGGCCCACTTGGCCGGGAATCTGTCCAGCGGGAACAGGTTGGCGCCGCGGCCGATCTCCTCATCCGGAGTAAAGCCGACCCAAATATCGCCACGTGGGATCTCGGGGTGGGCCTGCAGGTGGTCGATGGCAGTGAGGATCTCGGCGATACCCGCCTTGTCGTCGGCGCCAAGCAGTGTGGTGCCGTCGGTGGTGATGAGATCCTGACCCAAGTAGTTTTTCAGGAAGCGGTAGTCACGGATGGCGAGCACCTCGTCACCCTTGCCAAGGCAGATGTCGCCGCCCTGATAGTTTTCGATGATTTGCGGTACTACGTGCTCCGCCTCGTAGTCGGCGGTGTCCATGTGGGCAATCAGGCCGATGGCGGGGGCGTCCGGCTGGTTGCCCGGCAGGCAGCCGGTGAGGTAGCCGTTTTCATCCAGGGTGACCTGGCTCAGCCCCAGCACCTTCATCTCTTCTTGCAGGGCGCGGGCAAAGATCAGCTGGCCTTCGCTGCTGGGGCAGGCTGGATTGGTCTCATCGGAGCGGGTATGAAAAGTTACGTAACGCAGAAAACGCTCAAGCAGGGTATCCATTAGTCAGCCTCTAACCGATTGTGAGCGGTCATTGTGGCCAATCCGTGCGGGGCACTCATTGCGTCAGCGCAGGTTTTTCACATTTTTTGACGCAAGGGAAGAGCGGCGAATGTGCGGCGCGCAGGGCAACGTCCGGGAGGGAGATCGCATAAATGTGGCATTTATTACGATATTTAGGCGCTGGCGGTGGCGACCAAATTCCCCTCAGCCACCGCACAGCAAGGCGTCAGCCCAACCATGGCGTTTTCGCACACTTTTCAAGGGGGAATCGGGCTGTCGCATAACCTGCGCCATCCCAGAGCCCGCCTGCTCGCCAGCAAGATTTGATCGACTTATTAAAAGGGGATTTTGAACACTATTTTTTATTGTCACTGCCCGCGGTAAGTGTGTACACTCCGCGCCGATCCAAGGGCAACCCTGAAGCAGGCAGAGCCGCCAGAAACCCGACCGATCATACGCCTATAGGGCGAGGCACGCAGAAACGACAGACACTGCTGGGGAATGGTTTCTTTAATACCGGTTAGGCTCCGGTATCAGGGAGAACAACAGACTCTCATCCTTCATTTGACCGAGTGGGCCACCGGCTCATCATCTTCCCTTGTCATGGGCGGTCACTGACGGTGAGGTGGGCTGTGGTTGTTGTCGTCTATCAACACGCATGCGTGCTGGCGCCTTCGCTTCTCTTCCTTGGAACCCTCTCCTTCTGTCGGGATCGCTGCCGAATGATGAACTGACGGCGTGGCTGATGTCGTCTGTCATCAAAGTACCGCGGCGCTACGGCATAGTGGCACCGCATACCGTTGAGCTTGATGTAAAGCCACCAGCCCCACATCAAGACTCGTTACTTCCCCAAGATCCACCAGGCAGCCTCTGGCTTGCCGCGATGTGCAAAGCGTTGGTTTGGGTGGCTGCGTCTCGTGATGGCAGCGCTCGCCGTACTCTGCACTAGATGGTCTGGATGTGATTGAGGGTAACGAAGGCGACTTTGGGTCGCTCATTTGCGAGGCATAGCCCATGACTAACTGGTCCAGCAAGGACTCCTTGAAGGTCTACAACGTTCCCTACTGGGGTGCGGGTTTTTTCAATATCAATGACGCCGGTCATGTGACCGTCGCCCCCGACAAATCACGCCCTGACGCGCATATTGTGCTCTCTGACGCCATCGAACAGTTGCGTCAGTCCGGGCTGACCACCCCCGTGTTGCTGCGCTTCCCCGACATTCTCAAGAGTCGGGTCGATGCGCTGTTCAACGCCTTTGGTCAGGCCATCGAGAAGTCAGGCTATGAAGGGGACTACCTCTGCGTTTACCCGATCAAGGTAAACCAGCAGCGTCGTGTCATCGAGACCATCAGCCAGTCCTACAGCGACAAGCCCCGGCTTGGCCTGGAAGCTGGTTCCAAACCGGAACTGCTGGCCGTGCTGTCCCATCACCATGAGCAAGGCTCGGTGATCGTCTGCAACGGTTACAAAGACCGCGAATATATCCGCCACGCCCTCCTGGGCAACCTGATGGGCCACAAGGTCTACATCGTGGTGGAGAAGCCCTCCGAACTGGAAATGGTGCTGGACGAGTCAGCTCGTCTCAACATCAAGCCCAACATTGGGGTGCGTGCCAAGCTCGCTTCCACCGGCTCCGGCATGTGGGAATCGAGCGGTGGCTCCATGTCCAAATTTGGTCTCTCCGCCTCCCAGATCCTGGCGCTGATCGAGCGTCTGCGCGGGCTGGGCAAGCTGGATTGTCTGCAACTGCTGCACTTCCATCTGGGTTCCCAGATCGCCAATATCCGCGACATTCAGGGCGGCATCCGCGAATGCGGCCGTTTCTACGCCGAACTGCGTCGCCTTGGTGCCAACATCGAAGTCGTGGACGTCGGTGGCGGCCTGGGTGTGGACTACGAGGGAACCCGTTCCCAGAGCCACTGCTCCGCCAACTACAGCCTCTCCGAGTACGCCAACAACGTGGTATGGGGTATCGGCGATGTCTGCCGCGAGTTCGACCTGCCGCACCCGACCATCATCAGCGAGTCCGGCCGTGCCCTGACCGCTCACCACGCCGTGCTGGTTACCAATATCATTGGTGCCGAAGGGGTGGAGATGAACGACATCAGCGCGCCGGACGAAGATGCACCGACCATTCTGCAGAACATGTGGAAAGGCTGGCTGGATCTGCGCAGCGAAGATCCCTCCCTGCTGGAGATCTTCCATGACTCGGTGGCAGATTTGGGTGACGTGAATACCCAGTACACCATGGGCCTCTTGAACCTTGAACAGCGTGCCTGGGCCGAGATGCTGCACCAGAACACCTGTCTGGCGCTCAAAGAGATGCTCAACCCGGTCAACCGCAACCACCGTGCGCTGGCTGACGAGCTGAGTGAAAAGCTGGCGGACAAGTGCTTTGCCAACTTCTCCCTGTTCCAGTCCCTGCCGGATGCCTGGGGTATCGGTCAGGTATTCCCGGTGATGCCGCTGGCCGGTCTCGATCGTCCGCTTAGCCGTCGCGGTATCCTGATGGATATTACCTGTGACTCCGACGGTCAGGTCGAGCACTATGTCGACGGTCTGGGGGTCGAAAGCACCCTGCCAATGCCGGTCTACGGCGAGAACGAAGAGTGCCACGTCGGCTTCTTCCTGGTCGGTGCCTATCAGGAGATCCTCGGCGATCTGCACAACCTGTTCGGTGACACCCACTGCGCGGAAGTGTGGCTGGACGAAGAGGGCAAGATGGACATTCGCAACGTGGTGCGCGGCGACACCGTCGACCAGCTGCTGCGTTACGTCAACATCGACCCGTCCGTCATCCGCGAAAACTACCAGCAGATCGCCGCTCACCCGGCGCTGGACGATGCCACTCGCAAAGCCCTACTCGACGAGCTGGAGCTGGGCCTGCAAGGCTACGCCTATCTGGAAGACGAATAAGCGCCCGCGCTTGACGTTCGCCGTGAAGGCATAAAAAAGGGAGGCATTTGCCTCCCTTTGTTCTATCTGTTTCTCCCGTGGCGGTCAGGTCTGCGAGCTCAGCGCCTTGTGCAGATCCCGCTGCAACTGCTGATTGTCGTCTCTTTGCAGCTCCACAATACCCAATTGCAGTCCCTGCTCGATGGTGAGCGACCCATTCAACATGGCGTTGATGGCAGCTTCACTCAGCAGCATCACCCGGTCTTTGGGGTTTGGGCCGCTGGTGTGCAACTGGAGCAGTAGGGACTCCTTGCCTCGTACTCTGGACCAGAGTCCTGAGTCGATAAGCAGGATGGAGATCCCGCCGCCTACCCCTGCCTGCTGGAGTCGACTTTTGAGGGTTTGGAGCCATGCCTGGCTACGGGAGAAGCCGGCTTCTCCTGTCAGGGCTGCCAAGGGGGGTAACTGCTCACGGCTCACCGCAGTCGCCGTGGCCATGGCAATATTGACCGTGCCGGGCCAGCTCTGTTCGAACGGATTGGGATAAAGGGCATCATAACCACAGCTCTGCCCCATCCCGGGGATGAGGCAGAGGAGGATCATGCATGCGCGCAAGGTGCGTTGCATCATGGCGTCACTATGTTGAACCAGAAGTTGAACTTGTCGAGCAGGCTGATGAAGTCGCTGAACTTCTGCTGATCACCTTCGATCTTGATCTCGCCGTTGGCGATCTTCTGCTCCATGGTGCCCTGACCGAGCTGGATATCATCCAGCGTCTTCTTGCTCAGGGTAATGGTCACATCAGGCTTGGCGGCATAGCGGGTTGTGTGGTTGAGCACCGAGTTCTCCAGACTCAGGGTATGTTTCTCCCCGATGTCGGTGAACGCCATGTTGATGACCATCTTCTTGCCCGCCGCTTTCTCGGGATTAATGCGCACCGAGAGATAGTCAAACAGCATGCTGGGGCTCATGGCCCGGATGGTGTCCGGTGAGGCGGTGACTGTTCCGCCAACATTAGGAACGCCATTGCGCAGCTCATAGGCGCCTTGCAGATAGACGGAGCGCCACGGGCCGGATTCAGCCTGATAGCCCAGCTGCTCCAGTGCATCTGCCAGCAGCAGCTTGCCCTCTGTGTTGTTCGGGTTGGCAAACACCAGATGTTTGAGCACTTCTGCGACCCAGCGATATTCCCCCTTGTCGAACGAGGCCTTGGCTTTTTTCAGTACCTCCTGCTCGCCCCCCATGAACTCGATATATTTGGGGCCGACCATTTCTGGGGGCAGGTTGTCGAGATCGGAGGGGTTGCCGGAGTACCAGCCCATATAGCGCTGATAGATGGCGCGGCTGTTGTGGCGCAGGGTGCCGTAATAACCGCGGTTCGGCCAGAAGTCGTTGAGCTCGGGGGGGAGGGTGATCTGTTCGGAGATCTCCTCACCGGTGTAGCCCATGTTCATCAGGCGCACCGACTGGTCGTGGATGTATTTGTAGAGGTCACGCTGCTTCTTGAAGTAGTCGACGGTATTGGCATTGCCCCAGCGTGGCCAGTGGTGACTCTGGAACTTGACCTCGGCCTGATCACCCCAGGTTTCGATGGTCTCGTTGAGAAAGCTGGCCCACTTCAGCGCATCGCGCACCTGGGCGCCGCGCAGGGTGAGGATGTTGTGCATGGTGTTGGTGGAGTTTTCGGCCATCCACAATGCTTTGCTGTCCGGGAACCAGGTGTTCATCTCGGCCGGGGCTTCAGTGCCCGGGGTCATCTGGAAGACCATCTTGACGCCATCGACCGTCAGCGTTTCACCGGTTTTGGTGATAAAGCGGGTCGGCAGCAGCAGCGAGGGCACGCCGGTGGAGGTGGTTTGCCCCAGACCGCCGTTGACGCCCCCCTGCGGGTTGCGCGGCAGCAGGGCGCCGTACATGTAGACGGCGCGGCGAGCCATGGCGTTGCCGGCGATGACGTTCTCCGATACCGCGTGTTCGGTAAATCCTTCCGGCGCGATGATCTCGACGCCGTTCTTTTTCACCTCGTCCAGCGAGTTGAACAGACCGGCGGCACCGCCGTAGTGATCCACGTGGGAGTGGCTGTAGACCACCGCGGTGACCGGGCGCTCCCCTTGGGTCTTGTTGATGAAGGCCAGCGCCGCCTTGGCGGTTTGCGGGGAGATCAGCGGATCGAACACCACCCATCCCTTGTTGCCTTCGATAAAGGTGATGTTGGAGAGATCAAAGCCGCGAATTTGGTAAATCTTGTCGGTGACCTTGAACAAGCCGTACTGCATGTTGAGCTGGGCATTGCGCCACAGGCTGGGGTTGACGCTGTCTGGCGCGGCCTTGTCGAGGCCGATGTAGCTCTTGTACTGCTCCAGATCCCACACCACGTTGCCCTTGTCATCCTTGATGGTTAGGGTCTCCGGCTTGGCGATAAAGCCACGCTGGGCATCCTCGAAATCCTGCTTGTCATTGAAGGGCAGGGTATTGAGCACCTGCTGGTTTGCCTTGATGGTAAATTCGCTGGCTGGCTTGGGGTCGATGGCGGCCTTGGCCGACTGCGCAAGAGCAGGCTGCAAAAGCAGTGCGCTACAGAGCAAGAGCGAGAAAATCGTGGTGGTGGAAAGCCTCGGTTTCATCGGTATGACTCCAGATGGTGGTGTGGGTCGACAGGGCTAAGTGTAGTCAGGCTCAAGTCAGGGAAGAGAAGAAAGGGGGGACTTGTGTTACACAACGCCATCCGGGAGGAAAACTGCAGGAATTGCGCCTGCAGGAGCACAGCCGTTGCACATCTTGATCTGTATCAAGATAGGTCGCAGCGGGTTGTCTTACGGTCAGGAGTGATGTTGATGGGATGTAACAAAAGGATGTGCATATGGAACTGAAAAGGGACCCGAGATGCTATACCGACGTCTGTATCGACGGTAAGTGGTATCACTACGACCACTGCAGCACCAACGTCTACATGCTGATGGGGGGCGCTGCGCCGAGCCTTCAGCTGGCCTATGAGCCGAGCAGCGAAGAGGAGCTGATCGAGATGCTCCAGCAGCTGGGGCGCTTCTGACTTACCGAATTGATATCTTGCCATATGGCCATCGGGCGTGTTGCCACGATGGCCACCACTCTTTACCGCTGCACCTAATCTCGGCGGGTTTTATTACCCAATAACCCCTTGCCAATCTCCAGCATGGCGACGGCTGCGGCGTAGCTGCTATCGGACTTGCCTATCTCATCCGCCACATAGAGAAAATTGGATTGGTACTTCTCGACGGCCTCCCGTGGACTGGTTGCGTCAATAAAGTCCTCCTCCACCTCGAATCCTTGGGTCAGCAGTGCCGCCTTTTCACTCAGAAAAGTCGGAGATGCCATGTCGATAAAGGTGTATTGCTGCCGATTGGACGCCGGAATGGTAAAAAACTGGTATCTGGCCATGGGTAAATCCTCGCTTGAAGCGGGTGATAAATGACGTGACGCTGGGTTTAATCTGTGGCTCGCAGGCGGCTTGCTTGCCTCGACGTCGCAGACAGTGCGTGTCGGGAATGCCGCATTTTGTTTTCGTTCGAGACTACTTTGTTGGCGTTTGCCCGGCAAGTGGGTCGCAGAGATTTTCTGGATGATCCGCGCAACCGAGATGTTGTGGGCAGGGGCGAGACCGAGATAATGCCGGGCTCACGTTGAGCCCGGCTTGTCAGCGCTCTGTTACAGCACGAAGCTCTGTACCATGGCGCGCAGCTGTTCGGTGAGCTGGTGGATCTGGCGTGCGGCATCGCGGGCGGCGTTGGCTACTTGCAGCGCCTCGTCGCTGCCATCGGAGATGCGCACCACGTTGCGTTCGATCTCGTTGACCACGGCGCCCTGCTGCTCGATGGCGCTGGCGATGATGGCGTTGGTATCGACCATTCGATCCACCTTCTCGGTTATGGCGCCGAAAGCCTGTTTTGCCTCCTGCGCCAGCCCGACCCCCTCCTGCGCTTCATGGCTGGCCGCCGACATGGCGGTGACCGAGGCGCGGGCGCCGGATTGCAGCTGTTCAATCATCTGCTGGATCTCGACGGTAGCCCCCTGGGTGCGGTTGGCAAGAGATCGCACCTCGTCGGCCACCACTGCAAAGCCGCGACCCTGCTCACCGGCCCGGGCCGCTTCGATGGCGGCGTTGAGGGCCAGCAGGTTGGTCTGTTCGGCGATGCCGCGGATCACGCTGATGACGCCGCCAATCTGGCTGCACTGCTGCTCCAGTTGGCCTATGGTGTCGGCGGTACGCAGCACCTCGCGGTTGATATGGTCGATGGCCTTGATGGTGCGTTCCACCACATCCTCGCCCTGACCGACCACGTCCTGCGCCTCCTGGGTCATGCGGGCGGCTTGCAGGGCGTTGCCCGCCATGTCTTGTGAGGTGGCGGCCAGCTCCTTGATGGCGGTAGCGACCTGATGGGTCTCCCCTTGCTGATCGGCAATGACCTCCTGCGAGCGGCAGGTGCGCGCTTCGATCTCGGTGGCGCTCTCCACCACGGTGACGCCATTTTCCCGCACTCGCAGCATCAGGGTACGCAGGGTCTCCAGGGTCACATTGTAATCCCGGCTGATGGCGGCCAGCTCGTCCTGACCGACGATCTCGATATGCTGGCTGAGATCCTGGGCGTTGACCCGGGCAGCAATATCACGCACCCGCCCTACGGTGTCGCGCAGGGAGAGATAGGCACCGATCATCAGGTAGAGGTAGAGCAGCAAGCTGACGGTCAGCGGCGCGGTGACCCACCAGAAGTGGCGTTGGTTGGCGGCCAGCCGCTGATGTAAGTCGGCCTCCAGCCGCTGGCGTACCTGGCCTGCCAGTGCGGTGATGGCCTCGTCCATCTTATCCCCCAGCGCTTGCACCTCCTTGGTGGGGAGTTGCACCAGCTGATCCTTCATCATCTTGTTTTCCATGGTCTCGACCCCCTGACGCACCAGCTGTATCAGAGCATCGGTCTGCTGACCCAGCTCGGCGCGGTAGGCCGGTTCAATCCGGTAGAGCAGGGTCAGGTCGGCCTCCAGCTCTTGCAGAGTGGCGCTGATCAGGTCAAGACGAAAACGCAGGCCGCTGTAGCCCTCGGCCTGAAACAGGCCGAAATCGGCGATGGTGGCGGCGCGATCCCGCACCTGAGCCAGCAGGTCGCGCAGTTGCGGCAACCGCTCACTGGCGAGGATCACCATGTAGTAGGTACCGAGCGCCGGATCCTGGATCAGGCTGCTACTGGCGGTAATGTGCTTGTAGAGGTGGCGCACCTCGGTCAACAGCTTGTCGTGGCGCAGGTTGCTCTGCTCCACTTCCAGCTTGCCCGCTTCACTCTGCAGGGCGGCCCAGCCCTGCTGGATCACCTCAAAGGAGGGGTTGTTCTGGCGGGTGTTGGCAAAGGCTTGCAGGCTCTGAGCAACTGTTTGTGCGGCTGCCTTGACCTGATCATCACCGACCGGATCCACTTCATAGGCGTGACGGGTTACGAGATTGCGATGGGTGAGCAGGGCTTGCTCGATAGCGGGCACGGGGGTGAGATTGACCACTCCCGCCAGCTCGCGGTTGGCCTGCGCGTTGTCATCCTGCAGCCGCCCCAGCAGATTGGTCATGCTGTAGGCCAGTGGCAGCAGCATCAGGCAGGACCAGAGCAGGAATTTGTATTTGAAGGAGAGCTGATTGCCCAGCCGGATGGCGGGGTTGAAAATCCATTTCATATTAGGCCTCGATACCTGAGTGCGGGCGTGAGTCGTGTTGCCTGAATAGTACTCCGAGCGGCCTCCCTTGGGTGATGGCCGGTTGCAAGTTGTGATCCCCTTGGCTTTTTACTTCCGGGCGGAGGCGCGGTCAGCCGCACCAATAGAAAACGGGCCACCCGAAGGTGACCCGCGGTCGATAAGGGGAAACCGATCAGTTGAACGCCAGGAAGGGCGAGACGCAGAGCAGCAGGCCGGTGACGATGATGATGTAGAGGGAAGTGCCCTTGTACTTGTGCAGCGCCGGTACCTGATAGACCAGATAGGCCGGGATGAGGCAACCCACCATGCCGAAGATGGGGCTGCAGATGGAGGTGAAGCTCAGTACCGGTGCGTTGAGCACGATGGCACCCCAGGAGAGCATGACGGTAAAGACCATGATCCCTTTGCCTACCAATCCTTTATTGATGCGGTTTTCCGGCAGCACTCGGTGCAACAGGTTCATCGCCAGACCCTGACAGGCTTCACGGAAACCGAGGTAAACGCCGAAGTAGGCGGTCATTACCGCAAAGATGTTGAGGGTGAGGCTCAGGAGCTTGAGGGTCTGGCCGGGCATCCCCTGGGCTACCATCGCCAGTGCGGAGATATTCTCTTCAGAGGCTTTGACCGCCTGATCGTGGCCCATGGCCAGAGTGAAGGAGACCGCGTAGAAGAACACCACCACAAACAGGATGCCGAAGGCGATATTCATGGCGCGCATCGCCTTAAAGCGGGCTACTTCCAGCGACTTTTCCCGCGAGCGGTAGGAGATCACCATGGGGCTCAGGCTCTGGATAAAGAGGATGGAGGTGAGGGTAAAGGGCAGCATGATGATGGCATCCTTCATCCAGTCACCGGCAGCGGGCATGGCGGTGATGTTGGCCGCATCCCATTTGTCCACCATCATCAGGCCGAGCACTGCCACCACGCTGATCTTGGTCAGCACCATAAAGGTGGAGATCTTGAACAGCAGGTTCTCGCCGCGCGACGCCAGTGCCACCAGACCGCAGATCAGCACCAGACCGTAGAGCGGGTTTTCGGAGAGCAGGCCGTCGGTAACGCCGAAGCTCTGCAGGAAGGAGGCGCTGTCATTGGTGATGGCGGTGGAGTAGACGAAGACCCAGATCACCAGCATCACGAAGTAGAGTGCGCCGAGCAGCACACCCCAGTTCTTGCCAAGGTAGCCGGTGATGACGCTGGGGTAATCCTTGCACTCCGGCGAAGTGGCCAGGGTGTTGATAAAGAGGCGCTGGAACATGTACATGGCGGGGTAGCCGATCACCGCCGAGAGCAGAAAGACCCACAAGCCCATCAGACCCACCTGTACCGGCAGGAAGACGATCCCTGCGCCGATGGCCATGCCGATGCTCATGATGATCCAGCCCCAGTCGGTGCTGTCGAAGCGAACCGCTTCTTTCCATTCCAGCGTGCCCATCACGGGGCTGGCGAGTGTAGTGCTATGCGCGTCCATTAAAACCTTCTTTTTTGTAGGGATGTGGGAAAGCGGCGCAAATATAGTTGAATGAAACTGTCATAAACAATGCCCATAAGAGTACTTTTGTTCAAATCAGGATGGTGATCACGGTTTATATTGAGGCCGAAAGGTGCCTTTAAACGCCATTTTTGTATCTTTTTGTTGAATGGATAAAATAAAAAGCAAATAATGTTGAACGGAATGAGATTCATGATTGCAAAAAAAATTGCACAAACAGGAGTGGCTATATGAAACGCATCATCACAGCAGCAGCGGCACCTGACGCTATCGGTCCCTACAGCCACGGCACTGCCTATGGCGACCTTATCTTTACCTCCGGTCAGTTGCCGGTCTGCAAGCAGCAGGGTGGTGTGGTGGAAGGGGGGATTGCCGCCCAGACCCGCCAGTCACTGGAAAACCTGAAATCCGTGCTGGAAGCCGCTGGCGGCTCGCTGGATACCGTGCTCAAAACCACCTGCTACCTCGCCGAGATCAGCGATTTTGCCGCGTTCAACGAGGTCTATAAAGCCTATTTCCAGAAAGATTGTCCGGCGCGCAGCTGCTTCGCAGTGAAGGATCTGCCGATGGGCGTCAAGGTTGAAGTGGAAGCGATCGCCCATATCGCTCGTTAATGCTGATAAAAAGGTTCAAGTGATGAAACAAGCGTGGCAGCAGTATCTGCAGATTATTCAACAGGTTGTCAAACCAGCGCTGGGTTGTACCGAGCCAATCGCCGCCGCCTATGCCGCAGCGGTCGCCACCCGGCAACTGGGGTGTGAGCCCGGTCGCCTCGAGGTTGCGGTGTCAGACAATCTCTATAAAAACTCGATGGGTGTTTATGTGCCGGGGACCGGCAAGATCGGTCTGGCCATTGCGGCCGCGGCCGGTGCCATCGGTGGCAACGCCGATGCCGGGCTGGAGGTGCTGGCCGCGATCCAGCCAGCACAGGTGGATCGTGCCCAGCAGCTGATCGATGCCGGCAAGGTGCAGGTGAGCCGCACCGCCGCCCCCGAGTTTATCTTCTGCCGCGTGACCGTTTATGGCACTGATGACAAGGGTGAAGAACACAGCGCCGAAGTGACCCTGTGCGGCGGTCATACCCGCATCGTCGAGCAGCGCCGCGATGGCGAGGTGACCTTCACCGCCGATCAGAGCCAGGGCGGTGCCACCGGCTCCATCTGCGACGGGGTAGATATCAGCATCGCCGCCATCTACGAGTTCGCCACCCAGGTGAAGTTCGAGCAGATCAGGTTCATCCTCAAAGCCTCGGAGCTCAACGGCAAGCTCTCCGCCGAGGGGATGAACAACCCCTATGGCCTCGAGATTGGGCGCACCATGCAGCAGAACATCAATGCCGGTCTTATCGGCGAGGATGTTATGAACCGCATCGTGATGATGACGGCGGCCGCCTCCGATGCCCGCATGGGGGGCGCGACCCTGCCAGCCATGAGCAACTTCGGCAGCGGCAACCAGGGCATTGCCGCCACCATTCCGGTGATGGTGATTGCCGAGCGCTTTGCAGCCAGCGAAGAGCAGCTGGCTCGCGCCCTCATCATGAGCCATCTGGGTGCCATCTATATCAAGTCCCACTATCCGCCGCTGTCGGCCTTCTGTGGCAATACCGTGACCAGCGCGGCCGCCTCCATGGCCATGGTCTATCTGGCGGGCGGCAGCTTCGAGCAATCCTGCTTCGCCATCCAGAATGTGCTGAGCGACAGTGCCGGCATGGTGTGCGACGGGGCTAAGGCCTCCTGCGCCATGAAGGTGAGTACCTCCTCCGGCGCGGCGGTGCGCGGTTTCCTGATGGCCCTCAACAGCCACTCGGTGTCGGGGCAGGGGATCGTCGCCGGCGACGTGGATCAGACCATCCGCAACGTCGGCCAGATGGTGAAGGAGGGCATGTCTGCCACAGACAGCACCATTATTGATATCATGTCCGCCTGATGTCCCTGTCGGTTGCTGCTCGGCGCCCATTGTCCGGCAGCAACCCTTGCAAGAAGGTCCCATTGTGAAGCTGCAAGAGTTGAGTCCGAGCGATTTTGAGATCCTCAAGTCGATGGAGAACATAGTGGATGGCATCGCCGCCATGTATGGTCAGCACACCGAAGTGCTGCTCCACAGTCTGGATGCGCGCAATCCCTCGATCGTCAAGATTGCCAACGGCCATATCACCGGCCGCAGTGTCGGCGCCCCCATCACCAACCTGGCGATGATGAAGCTCAAGAGCGGGCAGGATATCTCCAGCCCCTACATGACCAAGTGTGCCACCGGCAAGACCCTGCGCTCCATCACGACCGTGATCCGCAACGGGGAGCACAGGGCCATCGGGTTGCTCTGTATCAACAGCGACATGGATGCCCCGTTGCAATCTGTGCTGCGCACCATGATGCCGGAGTGCATGCATCCCCACGAGAGCCATGCCACCCCGGAGGTGTTTGCCCGCAACATCGACGAAGCGCTCAACAGCACCATCGACACCGTCAGTGCCGAGGTGCGTGGCAACGAGGCGGTGCCTCCGTCCCAGAAGACTCGGGTTATCGTCAACCAGCTGCACGACATGGGGATCTTCGAGTTAAAAGACAGTGCCCAGATTGCGGCGCGCCAGCTCGGCATTTCGGTCCACTCCATCTACCGCTATCTGCGGGAGATCAAGAAGGGCTGAGCCGATACACTCTGGCCAAATTGGCAGCAAACGGGTCAGCCTTGACCCGTTTTTTACGCCCGCTTTAGCCTCTCTGTTTGGGCCATCCTTCTGGCTCATCTGCTATCATCTCCCCCTTTATTTTTCTATCTCTCTGAACGTGCTGGAGAAATCATGTCTCGACTCATCTATCTGCTGCGCCATGGCCAGACCCGCTTCAATGCCGAGCAGCGTCTGCAGGGGCGTTGCAACTCCGATCTGACCGACAAGGGGGAGGCGCAAGCCATCGCCATGGGGCGGCGCCTTGCCGCCGAACTGGCGGATCCCGCCCGCTGGACCGTCTATGCCAGCCCGCTCGGGCGTGCCCGTCAGACTGCGCTGCTGGTGTGCGAGCAGTTGGGGCTGGCGGCGGATCGCATCGTCTGGGACGATCGCTTGATGGAGCTGGGCATGGGGGAGTGGGAGAGCTGCCAGATACCGGCGCTGCGCCTTGCCCACCCCGAACTCGATACCGGCAAGGGGGACTGGTATCTGCTGGCACCGGGGGCCGAGAGCTTCGAGAGCATTCAGCGCCGGGCACACCAGTGGTTGCAGGATCCCGCCATCGCCGAGCGGGCCATTGTTATCTCCCACGGTCTGCTCGGTGCCATGTTGCGCGGCGTCTATGCCGATCTCGACTATAAGGCGACCTGGTCACAGGAGTTGCCACAAGATGCCTTCTATAAGCTGCAGGATGGCCACATCACCCGCATTGCCTGCTAGTTTCGTGGACGTTGCCGCCATCAGTGCATGGATGACGCAGGCTGCAACGCGCTACGGATTTTGCTTTGCGAAGATTAGACATCAACGAAATGATGAATAGACTCAAAAAGCGCATTATCAATAAGGGCATTAGCCCTTCTCCTGCGGTGATGTGTTTAAGGTCTGGTTTTGCGAACAGGTTGCAACTTGCATTGCACTATGGTGCACAGACCGCGCTTTTTAATGAGGTAAGCGGGTGATTGTATTGAAATGAGTGGTCGCGTGATGCTTGGTGTATCAATTGCATATTAAACGACCAGTGGCCTGAGTATGAGGACGACACCATGAAAGGGATCTCGGTTCGTAGCAAATTATTGATGCTGGTTGTGGTACCGCTGTTTTGTATGATTTTGCTGTGCACTCTCTCCCTTTGGGGGATGCGCCTGATGAATCAGGCTGCCCATCAGGTGAATGAAGAGGAGGTGCAGCAGTTATCCGAACTGAAGCTGATTTCAGACTTATATGCGGTCAGTGTCGTTGATGCGATCAATAAAGCGCATGTTGGATTAATCACCCGTGAAGAAGCAAAACGTTCCGTTACTGAAGCGCAGTTAAAAGCAGCAACGGAATGGAAGCGTTACATGGCCCAGAAGATGTCTGCGGAGGAGCGGGCGATTGCGGAGTCTGCCCAGGTATTGATGAACAAAGCCGACATTACACTGGATGGTATTAAGAGTGATCTTTCATTAAAAGCTCCTCTTGATAAGGCAATTCATCAGTTATACAGCACGGTTGATCCTTTTAATGAGGCGCTGGGCAAGCTGGTTGAACTCCAACTGAGATTTGCAGATGAGCATGTTGGTACCCTGGAAAGTCTGGCCGTTGATTTTTCATTTGCCTTCCTCTCCATCACCGGGATTGCCCTGTTCGCTTTATCCGTGCTGGGGATCTGGATTTTTCGCGGGATCAGTCAACCGCTCACCGCTTTGCGCAGAGCACTTTACAAATTGCAGCATGAGCAGGATTTGACCGTCACCGTCCCCGTCATTCGGGAAGATGAATTGGGGCAAGTCGCTCGGGCGCTGAATGATATGGTTAGCCATTTCCGCAGATTGATTGGCGAAATGGATGACGTGGCTGAACAGTTATCGACAGGCGCCGATGCACTGAACGAGCTGGGGCTAACCAGTGCTGAACAAATGGCCCAGCAGCGTCTGGAGACAGATCAGAGCGCTGCGGCGATGAATGAGATGAGCGCAACGGTTAACGAAATCGCCCAAAATACAAATAGTGCTGCAATTGCCGCCCGTCAGGCTGAAAACAAGGCAGAAGAGGGGCAAGCGGTTGTCAAAGAGACCATTGGGAATATGGCTCTGGTCTCTGGTCAATTGCAAAATACATCCACTGTGCTGCAAAACCTGGCCATCGAAAGCAATAACATTACCCAAGTGATGGGGGTTATTCGCTCGATTGCCGAACAAACCAATTTACTGGCACTGAATGCGGCAATTGAAGCCGCCAGAGCTGGTGAGCAGGGGCGCGGTTTCGCGGTGGTTGCTGATGAAGTCCGGGTACTTGCTCAGCGCACCCAAAATTCTACCGGAGAAATCCAGAATACCGTCAATCGCCTGCAACAGAATGCAACTATGGCTGTTGATAGTATGAATATCGGATTATCTGAAGTGGAGAAGACGAACACCCTGATGCTGACCTGCGGCGTCTCTTTGGAAGAAATTGTGAGTGCGGTGGATGATCTGAATAATCTCAATGTGCAAGTCGCTGCTGCAGCCGAAGAGCAAAGCAAAGTCACCGAAGAGATGACGCGCAGCATGGTCAATATTGCCGATATCGCAGTACATACCTCGGATTCGGCAGCCCATGTATCGGCCAAGTGTCAGCGTCTTGATGAGATGGCCAAGTCAATGAGAACACAGATTAATCATTTTAAATGGCGCTCACATGCCGCTTGATATAATTCGATGACATTACCCCCAGGCCCCGAGAGTTCGGGGCCTTTTTGTATCATGTTGGTCGTACTGCACCTGCGTTGAAACATGTCATAGGTTTCCATAGATATGGGGAGATTAATTACCGGACTGATGAAGTGACGCTTTCCGAAAAATTGTGCATTTTTGACGGCAGCCGTCACCCTGAATGGCCATTTTTGCCGCAGTTCAACACATCAGAGCACCTTATCGCGGCAAGATGAGGTATCTTATGCCCCGATTTCATCCATTAAACGGATCCGAGACCCCATATGATCATCAAACCCAAGGTTCGCGGCTTTATCTGCACCACCACTCATCCGGTCGGTTGTGAAGCCAATGTTCGTCGCCAGATCGCTTATACCAAGGCCAAGGGCACCATCGAGAATGGTCCCAAGAAGGTGCTGGTGATCGGCGCTTCCACCGGTTATGGCCTGGCCTCCCGGATTGCGGCTGCCTTCGGTAGCGGCGCCGCCACCCTCGGCGTCTTCTTTGAAAAAGCGGGCACCGAGTCCAAGACCGGTACCGCTGGCTGGTACAACTCTGCCGCCTTCGACAAGGCCGCCAAAGAGGCGGGTCTCTACGCCAAGAGCGTCAACGGCGATGCCTTCTCCAACGAGTGCCGCGCCAAGGTGATCGAGCTTATCAAGCAGGATCTGGGTCAGATTGATCTGGTTGTCTACTCCCTGGCCTCTCCGGTGCGCAAGATGCCGGAAACCGGCGAAGTTGTGCGCTCTGCCCTCAAACCGATCGGCGAGGTCTACACCACCACCGCCATCGATACCAACAAGGACCAGATCATCACCGCCACCGTCGAGCCGGCGAACGAGGAAGAGATCCAGAACACCATCACAGTGATGGGCGGTCAGGATTGGGAGCTGTGGATGGCTGCCCTGCGTGATGCTGGCGTGCTGGCTGACGGCGCCAAGTCCGTGGCCTACTCCTACATCGGTACCGATCTGACCTGGCCAATCTACTGGCATGGCACTCTGGGCCGCGCCAAGGAAGATCTGGACCGCGCCGCTGCAGCCATCCGTGGCGATCTGGCTGCCAAGGGCGGCACCGCTCACGTGGCCGTGCTGAAATCCGTGGTGACCCAGGCCTCTTCCGCCATTCCGGTGATGCCGCTCTATATCTCCATGGCCTTCAAGATCATGAAGGAGAAGGGCATTCACGAGGGTTGCATGGAGCAGGTGGACCGCATGATGCGCACCCGTCTCTACGCGTCCGACATGGCGCTGGACGATCAGGCTCGCATCCGCATGGATGACTGGGAACTGCGTGAAGATGTGCAGCAGACCTGCCGCGACCTGTGGCCATCCATCACCAGCGAAAACCTCTCCGAATTGACCGATTACACCGGTTATAAGCAGGAGTTCCTGCGCCTGTTCGGTTTCGGTCTGGATGAGGTCGATTACGATGCGGATGTGAATCCGGACGTGAAATTCGACGTGGTCGAGCTCTGAGTCTGACTCAAGTGAAAACAGGGCCCCGCGGGGCCCTGTTTTTTTGGCAAACATTCCGCTAATTTGCGGAATTTTATTATCAGCGATCACCTTTTTCCCATATCAAACCCGCTAGTCTTGCGCTGATCGGATCACAGACGGCATTGCCGAGGTACGGAAGCTATGACCACTCCAAACGAGGCGCCCAAGAAGCGCCAACTCCCCACTGTTTATACCCTGCTTTTCATTATCATCGCCCTGATGGCCGCCCTCACCTGGGTGCTGCCAGCGGGCAAATATGACTATGTCACCGCCAAGACCCAGCAGCCGGTGGCGGCAGCGGCCGTGGCCGATTACAGCGGCGACGAGCGGCTGTTGCCGGTGCCCGGCAGCTACACCGAGTTACCCGCCCACCCGCAAGGAGTGTTCGAGGTGCTCAAGGCCCCCATTCAGGGCTTTCACAAGGCGGCCGACGTGGCGCTGTTCGTGCTCATCATCGGTGGTTTTCTCGCGGTGACCATGCAAAGCGGTGCGCTCGATGCCGGGGTGGGGGCCATTGTGCGCGGCTTTGCCGGGCGTGAGCGGTTGCTTATCCCGGTGTTGATCGCCCTGTTTGCTCTCGGCGGCTCCACCTTCGGCATGGCAGAGGAGACGGTGGCCTTCTGGGCGCTGATCGTGCCGGTGATGATGGCGGCTGGCTTCGATCGCATGGTGGCGGCGGGCATTATCCTGCTTGGCTCCGGGGTCGGGGTGCTCGCCTCCACCGTCAACCCGTTTGCCACCGGCATCGCCTCCGGTTTTGCCGGTATCCCCATCGGTGAGGGGATTGGCCTGCGGGTCATCCAGTGGCTGCTGCTGGTGATCTTCGCCTCCTGGTTCGTGATGCGCTACGCCAAGCAGGTGCAACAGGACAAATCCCGCTCCGTGCTGGCCGACATCACCTATGACGACGAGTTCTCCCAGATGAAGAGCGGCAACCTCGCCTTCACCGGCAAGCAGAAGCTCACCATGCTGGTATTCTTCGGCACCTTCCTGCTGATGATCTATGCGGTGGTGCCCTGGTCGGATTTGGGGATTGATGTGCTGCCCACCTTTGGCTGGTGGTTTGACGAGCTCTCCACCCTGTTCTTCAGCGCCTCCATCCTGATCGCGCTGATCAACCGGATGCCGGAGTCCAACTATGTGGCGACTTTCCTGAGCGGCGCTCGGGATCTCATCGGGGTGGCGCTGGTGGTAGCGGTGGCGCGCGGCATCTATGTGGTGATGGAGCAGGGCGTCATCATCGACACCATTCTGCATTGGGCTGAAGGGCTGGTGAGCGGACTCTCCTCGTCGGTCTTCATCCTGATGGCCTATCTGGTGCACATCATCCTGAGCTTCTTTATCCCCTCCACCTCGGGGCTGGCGACTGTCTCCATGCCGCTGATGGGGCCGCTGGCGGACTTCTCCGGTATTTCGCGGGATCTGGTGATCACCGCCTATCAGTCCGCCTCCGGCTGGATCAACCTGTTCGCCCCCACCGCCGCCCATCTGGTGGCCGGTCTGGCGCTCGCCAAGATCCCCTACGATCGCTTTGTGCGCTGGGTGCTGCCCTTTATCATCGGCGTAGCCCTCATCACCATGGCGGTGCTGGTAGCCGGTGCCCTGCTGCACGGCTGATGGCACGAATAAAACCACAGATAACAAAAAGGCTCCCGCGGGAGCCTTTTTCATGAGCCTTGCTTACTGCTTGTAGCCCTTGAGGAAGCGGGCGAGGCGGCCGATGGCATCCTCCAGCTCCTCTTCGCGGGGCAGAAACACCAGCCGGAAGTGATCCGGCGCCGGCCAGTTGAAGCCGGTGCCCTGTACCAGCAGCAGCTTCTCCTGTTGCAGCAGGTCGAACACCATCTTCTGATCGTCGCGGATGTCATACACCTTGGGGTCGAGGCGCGGGAACATGTAGAGCGCTCCCTTGGGTTTGACGCAGGAGACCCCGGGGATCTCGTTCAAGAGCTCCCACGCCTTGTCCCGCTGCTTGCGCAGGCGGCCGCCCGGCAGGATCAGCTCGTTGATGCTCTGGTAGCCGCCAAGCGCAGTCTGGATGGCGTGCTGCATCGGCACGTTGGCGCACAGTCGCATGGAGGCCAGCATCTCCAGCCCTTCAATGTAACCGCGGGCACGGCCTTTTGGACCGGTGATGACCATCCAGCCCTGACGGAAGCCGCAGGCACGGTAGGCCTTGGAGAGGCCGTTGAAGGTCACCACCATCACATCGTCACACAGGGTGCAGACGCTGGTGTGGGAGATATCGTCGTAGAGGATCTTGTCGTAGATCTCGTCGGCGAAGATGATGAGGTTGTGCTGGCGGGCAATCTCGATCACTTCCAGCAGGAACTCGCTGCCGTAGACGGCGCCGGTCGGGTTGTTGGGGTTGATCAGCACCAGGCCGCGGGTGCGCGGGGTAATGCGGGCGCGGATATCGTCGAGATCCGGATACCAGTCAGCCCCTTCGTCGCAGCGGTAGTGCACCGCATGGCCACCGGAGAGAGTGACGGCGGCGGTCCAGAGCGGATAGTCAGGGGAGGGCACCAGCATCTCGTCGCCATTGTTGAGCAGCGCCTGCATCGCCATCACGATCAGCTCGCTGGCGCCATTGCCGATGTAGATGTCGTCGATATCGACCTTGCGCATCCCTTTTTGCTGGTAGTACTGCATCACCGCTTTACGGGCAGAGAAGAGCCCCTTAGAGTCGCAGTAGCCCTGGCTCAGCGGCATGTTGAGGATCACATCCTTGATGATCTCTTCCGGCGCATCAAAGCCGAACGGGGCCGGGTTGCCGATGTTGAGCTTGAGAATGCGGTGGCCTTCGTCTTCGAGACGGCGAGCCTCTTTATGCACCGGGCCGCGGATGTCATAGCAGACATCGTCGAGCTTGTGCGACTTGTCGATTGTGAACATGGTGAGTGTGATTCCTTCCCCACAGGGACGCGTTGGCGAAAAAGGCGATTTTTAGTATCAAATTTCTTTTCCCCTATTCTTCACAGAATTGAATGCTAGAACAATCCTCTTTTTAGAAGAATTCCCTGATTTTTAGCCCTAAAACAGGGTTGCTAGAACGTTAAATTCAGCACGATCTTTGGTGCTAACCAAGGTTAACTAGTGAAACATGGGGAACGAATTAACAAAGCTGCCTGACTGTGTTGCAATATCCGGATCCTGTGGCACGATTGGCTTGTGTAAAAAATCGTCTTCGTCCCCCTTTTCGATGAGTTGACTGGCACTCATGGTGTCATCTTTATGTGGTTCGCTCATCGGTGTTCACTTCTGCGAGGTTTTCCCATGCAAGCACCCGTTCCAGGCCGCTATCGCCACTTCAAGGGGGGTTACTATCAAGTGCTTGCCCTGGCTTTGCATACCGAAACCCAGGAGCAGCTGGTCATTTATCAATCCGAGCAGGATGGTCAGGTCTATGCCCGTCCCGTCGCCATGTTTATGGAATGGATTGAGCATCAGGGGCAGGTTGTCAGCCGTTTTGCCCCGGCAGGAGACTGACCACGCCTCCGTTTTTATCGCTCAAGGGATGAGCACTCGAGCTAAACTGTGTCACAAGTTGTCGCATGACGCCCTTGGGTATGAGATGTGCAGCCGGCTGTCTTAATGATAAATCCCTTATCTAATCAACAAATTGTGACGAATATCACATTCAATGAGCTCTGCCTGCCGGGTTCGCAATCTGGACTCACACTCCCATAATGCTGCGCTTGTTCAAGCATGGGCCCTTCTCGGGTCTTGTTCGGTGTTATCTCAAATGGGAGAAATAATGTGAAACCTGTTGCTGCTGAGTTTATGGGCACTTTCTGGCTGGTATTGGGCGGGTGCGGCAGTGCCGTGCTGGCTGCAGCCTTCCCTCACGTCGGGATTGGTCTGCTGGGGGTCTCGCTGGCTTTCGGTCTGACCGTGCTGACCATGGCGTTTGCCATCGGCCATATCTCCGGTTGCCACCTCAATCCGGCCGTGACTGTCGGCTTGTGGGCGGGTGGTCGTTTTCCGGCATCCGGTGTACTGCCTTATATCGTGGCGCAAGTGTTGGGTGGCATTGCCGCCGCTGCCGTGCTTTACGTGATTGCCAGCGGTCAGGCCGGGTTTGATCTCTCTGCCGGTTTTGCTTCCAACGGCTACGGTGAGCACTCTCCGGGTGGTTATAGCCTGACTGCCGCACTGGTGTGTGAAGTGGTGATGACCGGTTTCTTCCTGTTCGTCATCATGGGCGCCACTGATAGCCGTGCGCCTGCCGGTTTCGCGCCGATCGCCATCGGTCTGTGCCTGACCCTGATCCACCTCGTCAGCATTCCGGTGACCAATACCTCGGTCAACCCGGCCCGCAGTACCGGTGTTGCGCTGTTTGTCGGTGACTGGGCTATCAGCCAGCTGTGGCTGTTCTGGGTTGCCCCGATTGTCGGTGCCATTCTGGGTGCGCTGGCTTATCGCCTGGTGGCGACTGAGCAGAAGTAATCATTTGCGAAACAAAGTGTGGTATCGACACGCCTGCGGGCGTGTTTTTTGTTTCTGTAGGGGCAAGAAAAGAGCATTAACCGAGGCTAACCTCAGAGCCCTTTGGCCTGCAGCATCTCTTTGTAGCGCAGGTGGAGGAGCTGGACGCGCTCCACATAGGCACGGGTTTCCGCATAGGGAGGGATACCGCCATGTTTTTGTACGGCGCCCGCGCCGGCGTTGTAGGCCGCGGTCGCCAGCGCCACGTTGCCATCATACTGCTTGAGCAGTCCCGCCAGGTATTTCACCCCGCCGAAGATATTCTGCTCCGCCAGCAAGGCATTGCCGACCCCCAACTCCCGCGCTGTGGCGGGCATCAGCTGGGTCAGACCCATCGCCCCCTTGCGGGAGACCGCCAGCGGATTGAAAGCCGATTCCGCATGGATCAGCGCCCGGATCAGCGCAGGCTCAACCTGATAGGTTTTGGCGGCTGCCTTGATGGTGCTGGCATAGTCATAGAGAAACAGCCCTGTGGTCTGCCAGTTGACGCTGGATTTGGGGTCGCAGGCGAAGCAGTCATTGAACAGCAGCAGCTCGTAATGGCCCTGTTCGGGCGCCATGTCGGAGTAGCGAACCACCCCGTTTTGTTGCACCGATTTATAGACCTGGATCTGCTTCTTGCCGTTGGTGGCGACTGCCGCTGTTTGAGCTGTGTCGGGTTGTGGGACGGGAGTTGAATCTTTGACCGGACGCAAGGGGGAGGGAGCGGCGGTCAGGAAGATCACCTCCGCGGGAGGGGGAGTCTGGCTCCATCCGCTCAGGGGGATCAACAACATATGGCCTGCCAGCATCCATGCTTTCAACCCTGATACTCCTTCTTGTGATGACCATGTTGAGTAAAGCATCATGACGAGGGCAGAACAAGCGGCCAACAGGGGGCAAATGATCCGATTCGGTGACCGGGATCAAAGTATCCGCCGCAATAAAGGATTGTCATCATAAAGCACGGTTTTGGCAGTCGTGCGGTGGGTCATGGCCTCTTCCACCGGGTAAGCAAGCTGCCCACGACGTCCGCTTTTTTGTTGACGAAAGGCATGCTATCGTGCTGGCGTCATGTGGTCGGATTAGCGCACCGTATCTGGCACTAATAACTGATTATCAAAGGATTTGTCTGTGACAAGCAAGCTGGCGATGGAACTCACTTTCGAAGAGTACTGCGACGCCGACCTCTCCCTTATCAGGGACTATTACGAGACGACGTTTTCCCACTATGTGCCGGATCTGGCCGAGCGGATCTTTGTCGTGCGTGATGCTCACTGGCTGGTGGGGGCGGTACGGTTGCGGGACGAGGAGGAGTTTTACCATCTGTGCGGCTTTCGCCTGTTGCCCCACTACCAGTCGCTGGGATTGGGGTCACGGCTGCTGCAGCACGCCTGTCACGGTCTGTTGGACAAACCTGTGGTCTGTCAGGCGCTGCCCTTCGAGAAGCCTTTCTATCTCAAGGCCGGGTTTGCCGATATGCCCCTCAATCAATTGAGCGGGTCGCTTTTCTCCCTCTACGAGCGGCAGCAGCAGCAGGGTTATCAGGTGGAGCTGCTGGTACGGGATACCACCCAGCCCCTCCTGAATTGAGCGGTTTAGCGGGGTTTGGTCAGCAGGTGGATCTTGCCCGGTGACAGCTCCAGCCCCAGCAGATTCTCCTTCAGCCACGCCTGATCCGGATCCTTGTCATTGAGTTTGTAGACCGGTTTGGTCTCGAGCCGCTTCTCCATGCTCTGCAGCAGCATGTTGAGCATCAGCCCGAACTTCTTCTCGGCCGCCTCCGGCTCCAGCTTGTACTCCACCAGCTTCATGTTATCGAGAAACAGCGCGCTCTGGCTCTTGTCATAGCGGGGTCTCGCCTCATAGGTCATCTGCAGGCGGGCGTCATATTCGGTATTGTCTGGCAGGGCGATTTTGAGCTTGCCCTTGCCATAGACCCGGGCGGTATCGGGGCGTTGGCGACCGATTTGGACGTCGCTCTGCTCAAGCGTCACATGGGCCTTGATGATGCCCGGCAGCTCCAGCTGTTTGTCGACTTGCACCTGAGATTGCAGGTACTGGTTTATCTGTTGCTCATTGATGTCATATGAGCCTTGGCCTAGCATGGCCAGGCTGAGCAGCATAGATTGCAGGATCATGCGTGCGACCTGATAGAATGGATTTGCCTTACAGCATACCATCCCGGCCGGTTGGGGTCTGCCCACCGCGCTGTTTGTCGATTAGAAGGAGTCCCCGTTGTTTAACGGTCTGGAACACGATCTTCAACTGCTGTTTTCCCGTTTTCTGGGTTGGCTGCTACTGCTTTTTCATACCGTGATTGTCACCGGTGTGTCGTTTCGGGTGGTGATGAAACGCCGTCCCATCGGGGTGTCGCTGGCCTGGCTGGCGCTGATCTATGCCATTCCGTTTGCCGGGGTGGGCTTCTATGTGCTGTTTGGTGAAATAAAGCTGGGGCGCCGCCGTGCCGAGCGCGCCCAGGCCATGTATCGCCCTTATTCCATCTGGATCCGTCAACTGGCCCGTCTGTTCCCGCAGCACTGCTGCGAAGTGGGCGCCAAGGCACAGCCGCTGCACGATCTGATCCAGGGACGGCTCGCCATGCCGATGCTCTCCGGCAACCGCATGACCTTGCTCAACAAGCCGGACTGGATCTTGCGCGAGATTGCCCAGGATATCCGTCGCTCGACGCTCTCCTGCTATCTGGAGTTCTACATCTGGCATCCAGGCGGCGATGCCGACGAGGTGTGCGAGGCGCTGATTGAAGTGGCGCAACGCGGCGTGGATTGTCGCTTGCTGCTCGATTCGGTGGGCAGCAAGCAGTTCTTCCGCTCCCACTGGCCCAAAAAGCTGCGCAAGGCGGGGGTCAAGCTGGTGGAGGTGCTGCCGGTCGGCGCCTGGCGCATTCTGTTCCAGCGTCAGGATCTGCGGATGCACCGCAAGTTGGTGGTGATCGATGACAGGGTGGGTTACACCGGCTCCATGAACATGGTGGATCCCCGTTTCTTCAAGCAGGATGCCGGTGTCGGCCAGTGGGTCGACATCATGATCCGGGTGCAGGGGCCCATGGTGCCGCTGATGTGGTCGATCTTCGTCTGGGACTGGGAGATGGAGACCGGCGAGCGGCTTCTCGACAGTCTGCAGCATGAGCCGGAGGCCTGGCCCCAGACCAACTACCGCGCCCAGCTGATCCCGTCCGGCCCCTTCGTCGGCGGCGACTGCATCCAGCAGAGCCTGTTGCTGGCTATCTATCAGGCGCGCAGTCATCTGGTGCTGACGACCCCTTACTTCGTGCCCGACGATCCGCTGGCGGCCGCACTCAGTTCGGCAGCGGCGCGCGGGGTACAGGTGCAGCTGGTGTTGCCGGCACGCAACGACTCCATCATGGCCAATTACGCCTGCAACGCCTTTATGGAGGAGCTGCTGGCGGCCGGGGTGGAGATCTACCGCTACGATGCCGGTCTGCTCCATACCAAGAGCGTGCTGGTGGATGATGACTTCGCTCTGGTGGGGACGGTCAATCTGGATCGGCGCAGCCTCTGGCTCAACTTCGAGGTGACCCTGTTGGTGGACAACCCCTCGTTCGTGGCCCAGATGACCCGGCTGGTACAGGGCTATATGGCGGAAGCCACCCCGATGACCCTGTCCCAATGGCAGGCCCGCCCCTGGTACAAGAAGGCGATGGAGAACATCTTCTATCTCTTCAGCCCCTTGCTGTGATGTTGTGGCGAGCCGCAAGAAAGTGGACTCGCCATCTGATTGGACTTGCCTAGCCCCGAGTCCGCCCCGTAGAGTGCAGTGACAACTCCCTGGAGACACATGGATATATGAAAAAGATAGTGGCCCTCGCCGTGGGTGCGGCACTGGTAGGTGGTGGTCTGGCTGCGTGCTGGTACACGGGCAACAGCTTCGACAACATCATGGCGGAGCAGATCGCCAAGGTGGAGAAAGAGAGCGGGCTCGACATGCAGTGGCTGCCGGGTAGCAGCAACCTCTTCACCCGTGACGGGATCCTGAAGGTCGTGGTGACGCCGGAGGAGCTGGCTGCCATCGACAGCGAGCTGGAGGGAAGTCAGCCCATCGAGTTGCAGCTGGTGGTCAAGAGCCAGATCCTGCCGCTCTACATCAAGAGCCACTTCCTGCTCGATACCCATAATGGCACTCTGGCGCCGGTTTTCACCGCACTGGGCATGGAGCAGTGGGAACTCGGTCTGGAGTCGGTCACCAGTCTCTGGACCCAGGGTAACAGCAGCCGTTTCTGGGCCAATGAATTCAAGATCAAACAGGGGCTGGACGAGTTCAGCTTCCTGCCCCTGAGCGGTGAGTTCCACGGCAATCTGGAGGGGAATGGTCACCTCACCATGACCTGGCAGGGGATGACGGTCCATGAAGAGCAGAGCAAGATGGACTTGGTGCTGGCCGACCTGAAAGGGAGTGCCGACATTGCCGAGATCAGCGGTGTGCTCCTCTCGCCCCAGAGCGAGATGACCCTCTCGGCCCTCACGGTACAACTGCCTGACAGCGTCAAGGTCGCCCTGCAGGGGATGACTACCGAGACTCAGCTGACTGGTGATGATGCCCAGACCCTCTCCAGCAGCTATCAGATGAAAATTGCCAAGCTGGAGCTGGAGAACGAGACCGACACCCTGGCGGTGACCGACAGCAAGTTGGCGCTCAACCTCAACGGTCTGGATCTGGAAGGGTATCAGGGGCTGCAGGCCGCCGGTGGCAAGGGAGTTGAAGATGCCGCTATCCAGCAGGCGCTGGACAAGATGCTCAAACGTGGCGCGACCCTTGAACTGGCCGATCTCAGCGCCAAGCTCAATGGTGAGGCGGTGACCATGAAGGGGGACGTGAAGCTGGCCTCCACCTCGCTGGAGCAGCTGTTCAACAGCGACGCGGGAATGCAGGCCCTCTCCGGCGTGCTGCATGCCAACCTCAGCGACAAGCTGGGCAAGGCTGTGCCGCAACTGGCCCCCATGCTCGAGCAGCTGACCCTGATGGGTTATCTGAAGGCCGACAAGCAAGCGCTGACCTCCGAGCTGAAGTTGGAGAAGGGCGCGGTGACGGTAAACGATCTGCCGCTCTGACACTCGGCGCAGAAACAACAACGGCTCCCGCAGGAGCCGTTGTTGTTTCTGGCGTTTGCATACGAGCCATGTGGGCGGATTACTTGAAGACCACCGTCTTGTTGCCGTAGACGAACACCCGCTCGTTCAGTACCAGCTCCAGCGCGCGGCTCAGCACCGATTTCTCCACATCCCGACCCGCCTTGGCCATGTCGTCCGCACTGAAGGCGTGACCGACGTGGATCACGTCCTGTTCGACAATGGGGCCTTCATCCAGGTCGTCGGTCACGAAGTGGGCGGTGGCACCGATCAACTTGACGCCGCGATCAAACGCCTGTCGGTAGGGGCGGGCACCGATGAAGGCGGGCAGGAAGGAGTGGTGGATGTTGAGGATCTTGCGCGGATAGGCCTCGACGAAGCTCGGGGTCAGCACCCGCATGTACTTGGCCAGGATCACATAGTCAGGCTCATAGCTGTCGATGATGGCGCGTACCTGCTCTTCATGTTCGGTCCGGCTCAGATCCTCGTGACTGACGGTGTGGAACGGGATATCGAACTTGCCGGTGAGCTCGGCCAAGGTGTCGTAGTTGCCGATCACCGCGACGATATCCATATCCAGCGCGCCCGCGTAGTTCTTCATCAGAATATCGCCGAGGCAGTGAGTCTCTTTGGTCACAAGGATGACGATGCGCTTCTTGCCCGCCTTGACCAGACGGCGCTGGGCGCCGGTGGGCAGGGCATCATCGAGGTCGGCCAGCAGGGTCTCGTCGTTGAAGCGGCCCTCCAGCTCGGTACGCATAAAGAAGCGACCATTCTCGTGATCCACAAACTCATCGTTCTTGATGATGTTGAGCTGGTGCTTATAGCAGATGTTGGTGATCTTGGCGATGAGCCCTTTGGCATCCGGGCAATCCGTGAGCAGTATTTTCTTTTCCATCTCTGTCATTTTCCGTTTGTGGTGTTGGCGCTGCTGTCTGCGCCGGCAGCGTTGTTCAGGCTCTCTTTTCGGGCCCTGTTTTTTGGTTTCGGGAACTATGCCATAAACCGATCCGCGCCATAAAGAAATTCGCCAGTCATGGTCTTTCGCGCTGGCGAGCGGGCCGCAGAGCGGGATCCCGGGCGCAATGTTGAAACGCTTTTCAGCCTGCGGGGTATTTTGGCTGGTATCTGCAACCGTTTTTCTTTAGGCTGTCTGCGCTTATTCTCAGGGCGGGGTGCAATTCCCCACCGGCGGTATCCCGATTGACTCGGGGAGCCCGCGAGCGCTCGACTTGGCTGATTGCCGGGTCGGGGTCAGCAGATCCGGTGAGATGCCGGAGCCGACGGTCATAGTCCGGATGAAAGAGGATAAGACAGACCTTGCCGTGTTCGCCCTTGTGGGCTGGCCGCTGCATGCCCGTCTCTGTCTGCCTTTCCATGCCCTGATTCTGGTCCTTGTCTTGTTTAGGAGTTTTACCATGAATCAGTCTCTACTCAGTGAATTCGGTGATCCCGTTGTCCGTGTCGAAGCGGCGCTGTCTGCCTTGCGTGCCGGAGGCGGCGTGCTGGTGGCCGACGATGAAGATCGGGAGAACGAGGGCGACCTCATTTTCGCCGCCGAATCCATGACCAATGAACAGATGGCGCTGATGATCCGCGAGTGCTCCGGCATCGTCTGCCTCTGCCTGCCCGACGAGCGGGTTCGCCAGCTCGAACTGCCGATGATGGTGGAGGCCAACTCCAGCCACTACCAGACCGCCTTTACCGTGACCATCGAAGCGGCGCAGGGGGTCACGACCGGTGTCTCGGCGGCTGATCGCATCACCACCATCCGCGCAGCCATCGCTGACGGCGCCAAACCGGGCGATCTGCATCGCCCGGGTCATGTTTTCCCGCTGCGGGCGCGAACCGGTGGGGTGCTTACCCGCCGGGGTCATACCGAAGCGACGGTCGATCTGATGCAGCTGGCTGGTCTCAAACCGTTTGGTGTGTTGTGTGAATTGACCAAAGAAGATGGCTCGATGGCGCGTCTGCCAGACCTGGTTGCGTTCGGTCGCAAGCACCAGATGCCGGTGCTGACCATCGAGGATCTGGTGCAATATCGTCAATTGTTGTCAGAACGTACAGCCTGAGCCTCATACGAAATTGTAATAAGGCAAAAATTTGGTTAACCTTTGTCCGTGCCCCCACCACACGGCACTCATTTTTTAGACGAATCTGGACAAAAACTGTTCATTCAAAAAAAAATGAGGGTTTTAATGCATTTATCTGTGGTGGGGACTATGCAAAGTAGGATTTTTTTGTGCCATAATCACGCCGCTTGCTAAACGTCTGGCGAGTTCAAGGGAGCTTTAAAAATGAAAAAATTGTTGTTGGTAGGTGTTGTTGGTCTGTCCGCTCTGCTGGGCGGTTGTGCAAACACCAGCGAACTGGAAACTTCCGTTCAGAATCTGTCTAACAAAGTTGACCAACTGGCTCAAGATGTTAGCGCAGTTCGTGCTGATCAGTCCAAAATCGCTGCTGATGTTGCCGAAGCCAAGCAAGAAGCTATGCGTGCTAACCAGCGCATCGACAACATGGCTACTTCCTACAAGAAGTAATCCATGCGAAAAAAATGGCGCAGTTTTGCGCCATTTTTTTTTGCCTGAAATTCACCGAATCCCCACAGCCCCTTCTTTGTACTTGACCCATGAGGTCATGCCGGTCTCCCGGCACTCCCCCATCATTACCAGCCAGTTCGATTCCGATCAGTAGAGCAGACTATAGAGTTTGCGACGGTAGCTCTGCGCCGCCGGTGTGCTGCCCATGGTCGCCAGAATATCGAGATAGGTCTTTCTGGCATCGCCGAATGCCAAATCCCGCTTGAGGATCTCCAGCAGCAGTCCCAATGCCTCTTCCTGACGACCAGCCTGGTTGTATTGCACCGCCAGCTCCTGAGCCAGGGCAAAATCATCAGGCTGTTCTGCATGGCGGGCTTCCAGCGCGCGCAGCTCCGGGCTGTCTGCCGCTTGCAGGGCCAGCGCCAGTCGTGAGCTCAGGGTATGGAAGTGGCCATCCTGCGCCGCCATCGGGATGGTGCCGAGGCGCTCCTGCGCTTCATCCAGCAGGTTGAGGTCGAGCGCAGCTTGAATGAGCCACAGGCTGATGTCGTGACGTTCAGGAGCCAGCTGGTGTGCCTTGGTCAGATGGGCATAGGCGATGCTGGGCTGCTCGTCAGCCAGTGCTTGTTGTCCCTTGGCCAGCAACTCTTCCTCTTCTTTGGGGGCGAAGGCGGAGAAATACTGGCGCAGGGTGGCTTCATCCTGCGGTCCTTCGATGATCCCCTGTTCGTCAGGGCGACCCTGATGGAACAGCACCAATGCGGGCAGGGCGCGCAGGCCGAGCTGGCTGGCCAGCGGTTGCAACTGGGGATCGTTCATATCCACCTTGGCCAGGGTGACCTGCTCATTGGCGGGCCCAACCAGTGATTCGATCAGCGGTGTCATCCCCTGGCACTCCGGCATCTGCGGAGCATGGAAATAGATGATGACCGGCTTCTTCATGGACGCATCGATAAGTTCAGCGTGAAAATTCTGGGGAGT
The DNA here is from genome assembly GCF_027705925.1 of Aeromonas sp. Y289-2. Lineage (NCBI taxonomy): Bacteria > Pseudomonadati > Pseudomonadota > Gammaproteobacteria > Aeromonadales > Aeromonadaceae > Aeromonas > Aeromonas sp. Y289-2. The sequence continues at coordinate 702,741 of NZ_JAPDCH010000001.1, read as the reverse complement.
AATGTCGACGATCATGAGTTGGACTCTTCAGAAAGGGTGTTAAGTAACATGGGGTTAAGCGAGTGGCAATTCAAGCGCTCATCCAGCCGGTAAAAGGTCACGGGGGCTGCCGTTGCCGCGAGACTGAGCCAGCCGCTGGCAAAGGGCCAGTCCTGTACCTGATAAGGGGTGTCATCGAGCAGGTTGTCGAGTCGCCATCCTTCCTCCGGGATAAATCGTACCTTCTCCAGCCCCGCCGCTATGCCGCCACCGTGGGCTTTCAGTACCGCCTCCTTGCGCGACCAGAGCCGGTAGAAGGCGCTCTCCTGCTCTTGAGCAGGCTGTGCGCAGAGCCACTCATATTCACTCTGTGCATAAAACCGGCGGGCCAGGGGGAGGGGATGATGCCGCCGTTTGCCCAGTTCGATATCCACCCCAAGCGGTCCCTGTGGGCAGAGCGCCAGCACCAGCCAGCTGCCACTGTGGCTCAGATTGAACTGCCAAGCATCATCATGCAGTCGGGGCTTGCCGTGGGGGCCGTTGCAAAATTGCAGATTGGCGGCGGGTTGTTGCAGCCGCTCGGCCAATAGCTGGCGCAGCAGGGAGCGGCTCACCAGATATTCCTGACGCCGTTCAGGATGGGTCATGGCTTGCCAGATATGCTGCTCATCGGTTGACAGCCATTCAGGCAATTGAGCAAGCAGTTCCTGGCATACCCTGGCCGGTTTTAACAAAAAAAGATCGGTTTCGATCATGATTTTTCACTTTAAAAAGGTGCTGAAGCAGGGATAAAAGCCAGTTATCTATGAGGCCCAAGGCTCTTTTTGCGATTGTATATTGTTTGGGCATGATCACATTAATTATGAAAAATCGTGCATTTCCTTGCAAAAATGTGAGCTTGATAGGGATTTTCACTTGCCTCGATAGAATTCTTGGATATAGTCGGGTGCTGTTGCCTTATAAATTGCCCTTTGGGGCCGTATTTTAACAAGATTTACTATTTAGCGGGGATAAAGGATTGCGCCACCTGATGCTACTGCTGGTCGCGCTCGGAATGGTGGGTTGTGCCTCGGCACCCCAACCCGAGGTCGCGAGCAAGATCGAAGTTTCCATGGTTGAACCTGTCATCGAACCGGAAGCTTCCCAGACACCTGATGTGAATGAAATCCTGACTGTATATAAAGAGTGGCGTGGTGTTCCGTACCGGATGGGTGGCAGCAGCCAGCGGGGTATCGACTGTTCCGCCTTTGCCCGTGAAGTGTTCCGCAATGCCGTCGGTATCGAATTACCCCGCGATACCCGCTCCCAAGTCCATGAAGGGACGCGCGTTTCCAAGCAGGATCTGGTCGAGGGTGACCTGGTCTTCTTCAAAATCAATCGTCGTCTCAACCACGTTGGCATCTATGTCGGCAATGGCGAATTCATCCACGCCTCGACTCGAGCCGGTGTGACGCGCTCCAAGTTGGATAGCCAATATTGGCGCAACAAGTTCTGGCAAGCTCGCCGGATCGATATCTGAGTCAGGCTGGACAAACGGCTCGCTGTACGGACTGTTTTTCCAACCTCACTTGAACCGGGCTCGATAGCCCGGTTTTTTATTGCCCTCGTTTAGACTTTCCCGAGTCAAATCACTATAGTGTGGGCCCGTTTTCTTCGGCAGGCTCAGCATGAAACCCCGCATCCCATCAGCCGGTGGCCCCAAGTCGGGCGACCGCAAATCCGGACTTCACTCCCGTAATCGCCATCAGGCGGGTTACGACTTTGAGGCGCTTTGCCTGCGAACTCCCGAATTGGCCGCTCATGTCTTTATCAATGACTACGGCACCCGCACCATCGATTTTGCCAATCCCGATGCAGTGAAGACCCTCAATCGCGCCCTGCTGGCCCATCACTACGGGATTGCCCACTGGGACTTGCCTGCCGGTTACCTCTGCCCGCCTATCCCGGGACGGGTGGACTACCTGCACTGGGCGGCCGACCTGTTGGCCGAGAGCGCAGGCCAGCTCCCTACCGGCAAGGGGGTGAGGGTGCTGGATATCGGGGTGGGGGCAAACTGCATCTATCCGCTGCTGGGTGCCCGCGAATATGGCTGGCGTTTTGTGGGATCGGATATCGATCCGGTCTCGGTCAAGGCGGCCACCCTGCTGGCCAGGAGCAACGGACTCGGCAACCAGATTGAGTGTCGTCTGCAGGGTAACCCCAACCATGTGTTTCGCGGCATCATAGGGCCAAAGGAGCGCTTCGCTCTGACGCTGTGCAATCCGCCGTTCCATGCGTCGCTGGAAGAGGCGAGCAAGGGGACGGAGCGCAAGCTGCGCAATCTGGGCAAGGAGGTGACAGGTGCCCCTGTGCTCAACTTCGGCGGCCAGAAGGCCGAGCTCTGGTGCGAAGGGGGCGAGGCGGCGTTTCTGGCCAATATGATTGCCCAGAGCAAGGAGTTTGCCACTCAGTGCCTCTGGTTCAGCTCGCTGGTGTCGAAAAAAGAGAACCTGCCGGGGGCGAAAAGGGCGTTGAGCCGGGTGGGTGCGCGTCAGGTACGGGTGATCGACATGGCGCAGGGCAACAAGGTGAGCCGGATCCTCACCTGGTCCTTTCTGGATGAGGAGGGATTGCGTAGCGGCTGGTCGAGCGCGCGCTGACTCCCCACAACAAGGCCCGATGAGGGCCTTTTTTCATGATGAATCCCGCGAGTTGTCCCTGCTGGCGGCATATTTGGCAATCGATTTCCTCATTGGCAGATCGTGCTGGTTTACATGGTGTAAGTAGTTACTTCCGCCTTGGTACAGGTGTACGCCGAGATTTTTTTGCACTTACAGCTGAAACTTTAATAAAATAGGACTGGTTAGACCTCTTTACAGGCATTGAATCAAATAGGGATCGGTAGATGAAAGTTGTCGATTTTCTGAAGCGCAAGCGCGAAATTCTGGCGCAGCACCCCTTTGAGCTCAAGGATTGGCTCTCTCCGGCGATCCGCGACTACTGGCGTGAGTTTCAGCAAAAGGCACATCTTCATCCTTTGCTGGGGCGTGTGCTGGACTTGCAAGCCGAGTCCCAGAGCGAGCAGCAACAGGATGCAGCAATCGTGGCACAAGTAGCCAACGGTCAGCCTGCCGTGGCTCAGGAACCCGCTGTTGAGCTGGGGGCCGAGGCGGCCGAGCTCTATGCCGCCCTGCAGGCCCGCATTGGTGAAGAGACCCATGTCGGCGAGTGGCTGCACGTCAGCCAGCAGATGATCGATCAGTTTGCTGCCGTGACCGGGGATCATCAGTGGATCCACACCGATCCGGAGCGTGCGGCCGCCGAGTCGCCTTTCAAGACCACCATCGCCCACGGCTTCCTGACCCTGGCGCTGCTGCCACAGATGACCGGCTCGGTCGATGAGGCCACCCCCGAGTTCCCGACCGCCCGCATGGTGGTGAACTTCGGGCTGGATCAGGTACGTTTCCCGTACCCCATCAAGGTTGGTAGCAACATCCGTGCCCGCACCAAGCTGGCCCGGGTCACCCCCATCAAGGGCGGGCTGGAGTTGCTCAAAGAGATCAAGGTTGAGATCGAAGGGATCCGCCGCCCGGGTTGCGTCATCGAGTCGGTGACCCGCATCTACTTCTGAGCCCCCTCATCGGCATGAATGGTGAAACGGGCCCGCTGTCGTGTGCAACGAACAGCGGGCCCGTTTTTTTGCCTGTTTGTTGCAAGGGTTGAGGCGTCAGCCATAGCGCGCCGACCCCAGCTTGATATGACTCACAAAACGGTGCGCCGTGCAGTTAGCCAGCTCTCATTTTGGCGAGTTGGCCGCGTGAGGCGATAGCATGTTATGCCACTATTGGCTTCTTACTCCCGATCCTGGAGACAATAGTGCCCATCAATAACAAGATTATTCTGCCACTGCTGCTGAGCCTCACCATCCTGCAGATCCCGACCCACTGGATCCCGCTGGAGGGGATCACCGTCATCGAGCAGCGGGTCGTGGCCATTTTCGTGCTGGCCGCCCTCTGCTGGATCCTGGAGCCCATCCCTATCTTTGCTACCTCGGTGCTGATCATCGTGCTGGAGCTGCTGCTGCTCTCCGACAAGGGGCTCTGGTTCATGACTGCCGACAAGGCTGAACCGGGCTTTGGTGAGCTGCTCAAGTCCACCGAGGTGATGGCGACCTTTGCCTCGCCGGTTATCATGCTGTTTCTCGGTGGTTTTTTCCTCGCCATTGCGGCGACCAAGTACCATCTGGACGTCAATCTGGCGCGGGTGTTGCTGCGCCCGTTTGGTCAGGATCCCCGGATCGTCATGCTGGGGCTGATGCTGATCACTGCCACCTTCTCCATGTTTATGAGCAATACCGCCACCACCGCCATGATGCTGGCCATCCTTACCCCGGTGCTGGCGGCGTTTCCCGACAAGGACCCGGCCAAAATCGGCTTTGTGCTGGCCATTCCGCTGGCGGCCAACCTCGGCGGGATCGGCACTCCCATCGGCACTCCGCCCAACGCAGTGGCCCTCAAATACCTGACCGGCGAGCATGCCATCTCGTTCGGCCAGTGGATGGGATTTGCGGTGCCCTTTGTGGTATTGCTGTTGCTGCTTGGCTGGTTCCTGCTGGGGCGCTTCTTCCCGAGCCCCCTCAAGCGGATGGATCTCAAGATTGAGGGGCGCTTTATGCAGACCCCTCGCGCCTGGGTGGTCTACCTCACCTTTATCACCACCATAGTGCTCTGGCTGCTGGGGGATCTGCACGGCATGAGCTCCTACGTGGTCGCCATGATCCCGGTGGCGGTGTTCCTGACCACCGGCATCATCACCAAGGACGATCTGCACAAGATCTCCCTCGACGTGCTCTGGCTGGTCTCGGGCGGTATCGCGCTGGGGCTGGCGCTGGAGGACTCCGGGTTGGCCGAGCGGCTCATCACCCATATTCCGTTCCACGAATACTCCACGCTGGCGGTGCTGGTCGGCGCCTGTCTGCTGGCAGTGGTGATGGCCAATTTTATGTCCAATACCGCAACCGCCAATCTGCTGCTGCCACTGGTGGCGGCACTGGCGGTCAGCATGCCGGAGCTGGCCGAGTGGGGCGGCAGTCATACCCTGATCCTGGCGGTTACCATCTCGGTCTCGCTCGGGATGTCTCTGCCCATCAGTACCCCGCCCAATGCGCTTGCCCACGCCACCGGTCTGGTGGAGAGTCACCAGATGGTGCGCATCGGCGTCATCATGGGGTTGGTCGGTACCCTGTTGGCGATGGTATGGATCTACCAGATTGCCGCTTGGGGACTGATCTGAGCGTACGGCCGGTTTCTCATCTGTTGCCTGCTCCATCATCGGAGAAGTGCCATGGCAGGTGATGACCAAAACAGAAAGAGGAGCCAACTTGGCTCCTCTTTCTGTTTGCAGTTGACTCAGAAACTGGCGCCCAGATTGAGCAGGTGCCTGAATTCGGTCTCTTTGTACTTTTGCTCGAGACCGACGAAATGCACTTCGCCATCTTCCCACTCCATCTCGCTCGACCAGGAGAGGCGCAGGTGGTCGTTGAAGTAGTAGCGCAGGCCCACGCTGCCGGTCACATCTCGATTCAGAGTGATATAGGGTGAGGGTTGATCCAGATAGAGCAGATAGCGCCCCTGACTGAACAGCTCCAGTTTTTCCCGCCATATCGGGATGGGTTGGCGATAATCCCAGTTCATGCTGGCAAAGGGGTAGTCGATGATCCGGTTGCCTTTGAAGAGCAACCCAATCCCGCTCTCTTCTCTGAAGTAGGCCTTGCGCAGACCCCCTTGCGCCACGAACTCCAGCCGACGGCGCTTCTCGTTCCAGAAGCGGTAACCCGGCCCGGTACCATAGTCGAGGCTGAGGTAGTTGCTTTCCAGCATGTCATATTCGGCATTGAGCGAGCTGCGCACAAACCACTGCTGATCGAAAAAGTAGTCAATGGTCGGGTTCAGTTTGTAGTCGTGGTTATCGGTGACGCTGTCAGACGTTTCGTAGGAGTACTCTCCGGAGAAGCTGTAGCGCCAGTCCAGATTTGCCAACTCGGTCTTGCCCTTGAAGTTGACGTTGTTGGTGTGCTTGTCCTTGTGTTTGAGCTTGATGTTGAGATCGCCACTACCGGTCCAGAGCCAGGCCTTGCGTTCATCCTGCTCATCCTTGAACAGGGTGAATCCACCTTTGGCGGTCGCCTTGGGTTTATCCTGATGCTCTAGTCGCCAGCGCTTGATGGCATCCCGCTTGACGGTAACGGCACCGGTATAGGGCAAAGAGATGCGTACCGACTCATCGCCAATCTCTTCGATGGTACCGGTCAGACGATCGCCATTGTTCATCCAGAGAATGTCCTTGGCCCACAAGGAGTGAGAGGCCAACAGGAGTAGGAGGGGCAGGAATTTCATGAGGTAAGGTGACTCCGGTGCGACTCGGGCGCTGGTGACTTAGCCACTGACAAGTTGGCTGCTGATGGGGCGGGGCAGGCCATTTTTGCTCTCCAGCGCCGCCGTCACCTCATCCTGCATCACATCAGGTGCGCTGATAAAGCTCTCTACGGCCGGTGATAGCATCAGCGGGGCGCCATTTTCAAGCTCCTCTTCGGTGCGGGAGAGCGGGGAGTGTACCTCCAGCCAGCGGCGACCATCCGGTTCGATGGCTACCTTGACTGGTTGATTGATGACCCGTACCGGCGTGCCGATCGGCACAATCTTGAACAGGGCCTCGATATCGTCAGGTCGCAGCCGGATGCAGCCTGCACTTACCCGCAGGCCAACGCCAAAATCCTTGTTGGTGCCGTGGATCAGGTAGTCGCGCTTGCCATAGCCAAGGCGCATGGCGAACTTGCCAAGGGGATTCTCCGGGCCGGGGGGCACCACGGCGGGCAGGGTGATCCCTTTTTGCTCCAGCCAGGATTTGCGCACCATGGGACCGGGTACCCAGGTCGGGTTGGGATTCTTCTCGATGACGGTGGTGGTCATCTCCGGAGTCTCGCGGCCGATATCACCAATCCCGATGGGCAGCACGATGACCTCGTTCTTCCCTTTGGGGAAGTAGTAGAGGCGCAGTTCGGGCAGATTGATGACGATCCCTTCGCGAGGCACATCAGGCAGCAGCATCTGGGTGGGCAGCGTTAAGCGGGTACCCGGCTTGGGTAAATAGGGATCTACACCCGGATTTGCCTCAAGCAGCGCCAAAAATCCAATTTGTGTATTTTTGCCAACCAGCTCCAGATGCTCATTCTGCTGGATGATGTAATCCTCCAGCTCACCGATGAGGCGACTCCCGGCTGGTGGCAGCGGGTAGCGTTTGGCCTCTGCCGGCGCCGCGCAGAGCAGGATCGCTGCCAGCAGCATGGAAAGGGCGGGCGTTAAGGGTAGGGGCTTGAGTTTCGGCAATCGCATAAGAAGATCCATCAGTTCAATCGGGGCGGAACATCATCAACACAGCCGCCAGAATGGCGCGATTGTTCCTCAATCAGCCCATGATTACCAGCTTGCCGCGCACTCGCAATGATGTGGGTATACATAGGAAACCTGCGAAAATCGGCATCACCCATAAATTTGAGCGCCAAGCAGGAAAAAGAGACGCCTCATGGCAATGGGTGAATATCACGATATGGATAAAGGCCGGGTGTGCGAGCGGGTGGATACAGGGCCATACAAGAGTGGCCTCGCAACGCGAACAGCACGCGCCGCATTGTGAGCCTGCTCCCAGATATCTGATTCAGCCATTTGATATCTAAGAAATTTTTATTGCATCCTCGGCCCAGCTTGGGTAAAACTCTCTCCCCACGGAGAGATGCCGGAGTGGCCGAACGGGATTGACTCGAAATCAATTGTGGCAGCAATGCCACCCAGGGTTCGAATCCCTGTCTCTCCGCCACATATATAGCCCAACCTATTGAATAGGTTGGGCTTTTTCATATGGTGTTTTTGAGTATACCACTTAGTATGCCATTCGAAGGTGGCTGACATACTGTCTCGTTGAACTACTTTGAACATCTAGCAGTACTTCTCTTCGTTGTACTTGATGTAAAAGAAGCTTACAGATTCTCCCTTACCCCTTCCTGACACTTAGTCTATAAAGCATGCTCTGCAGCTCATTAGTCTCAGGCGATGTGTTGATGAATGGGTGATTCCTGAAGTAGAAGAGTTTCATCTTGTATATATCAGTCAGCCATCACTCCCAGGGAGTCACATTGGCGTACTTGTATTTGGCGTAGGCGGGCTGGCCGTTGTAGGAGCTGGGCGGGAAACTCGGGTTGGCGCTGATCCAGTTGTTCACAAAAACCTGCATCCAACTGGTGACGGGGCGGCTCTCTCGGCGCACGCTCACCCATTTGTTCTGGGTGCGGCTGAACACCTGCCAAGTGACACCCGCTGCATCGATATTAAAGGCGTAGCGCTCCATATTCCAGATTGACATGCCGTACTTGCCTAAATCGATGTCTTGAGGATACTGACGCCCCTGGATCCAGACGTTGGTATGGAGCAGGTTGGTGCCCCCCATCAGCTCGATGTCGACTTCATAGTGAGAGCTGGTGCCTGCATCTCCGGTATAGGTAAAGAAGGAGCTGATGGTGCCGGGCACCGATCCTGCCTGCATCTGCACCTCATAACGACCCTTGCGGGTGTAGTTGTAGGTTCGCAGCTCAGCGCAGCTCTTGTTTCCTTTGTCGGATTTCGCATGGAGGATGGCCATGCCGGACTCCATCCAGACGTTGGCGGCGCGCCAGGTGCAGTCGAATTCTGACCCTCCATTACGCCAACCATCAGAGACCTGCCAATCCTGATTGCTCCACCACCATGCCGATGCCTGAGTGGAATATAATCCTCCCGCCATCAGCAATACTGACATCAGTCCAAGTTTACGCATATTATCCAAATTCCTGTGTGTTTATTAATGAGTGTTTTATTGATGACTACAAGCAGCATAAGAATAGCCATTAACATATATTGAAACTTATACTGGTATCGCGTCATGACAGTTTCATATTTTTGAAATTGCCTGAAAAGGTATGAAATACATGACGACTGGTTGGTATAAGCAGAATAAAAAAAGCCACCGTATATAACGGTGGCAAAAGCACGGACTCCCGGTCCGATGAGTTAAAATCAGCTGGCTTGGCGGCGATAGATCTCGACCAGTTCGGTGGCCAGTTCGCGGCACAGAATGGAGGTCATCAGGTGATCCTGAGCATGTACCATGACCAGTGTCATCTTGGTCTTGCCTTCGCCCTCATCGGCTTCAATCAGTTTGGTTTGTACGGCATGGGCAGCCTTCCCTGCGTCGGTGGCTTGGAGCAGCAAGGCATCCGCTTCGCTGAACTGGCCAGCACGAGCCTGACGCAGGGCTTCGAAACAGAGACTGCGAGACTGACCGGCATTGACGATGATGCCCATGACTGCTTCTTCAAGATCCATCATTTATGACTCCTTAAAATCCATTATTACGAGAGACGTTGGCGAACCATTCACCACTTTTCTTGACGGTGCGCTGCTGGCTTTCCAAATCAAGGCTGATGAATCCATAGCGGTTCTTGTAGGCATTCATCCAGGACCAGTTGTCAATAAAGGTCCACAGGTGATAACCACGGCAATTACTTCCTTCAGCAATGGCGGTATGAATCCACTGGAGGTGGCCACGAATGAAGTCGATACGATAGTCGTCTTTTACCTGACCATCTTCACCAATGAATCTGTGTTCCCCTTCGACACCCATGCCATTTTCGGAGATATAGCTTGGAATATTTCCATAGTTGTCGCGCAGGTTGATCAATATGTCATAAATACCGCGCTCATATATTTCCCAGCCACGATAAGGGTTCATTTTGCGGCCTGGCATCTCGTAATTCTCGAAGAACCAGTCAGGCAGGAAAGGGGAGTCCGGGTTGATGGCCGTCATGCGTGCCTTCACTCGCCGCGGCTGGTAATAGTTGATGCCGAGCAGATCGATCTTGCCGGCGGCCAGCAGTTCGCAGTCGCCGCTTTGCACCACGGGCATCTGATCGTGTTCGCGCAGGATATCGATCAGCTCCTGGGGATAAACTCCCTTCACCGCAGGATCGAGGAAGGCGCGGTTGAAGAACAGGTCAGCAATGAACGAGGCCTTCAAGTCCGCCGGGTTTGAAGAGCGCGGATATGAGGGGGTCAGGTTCAGGACAATGCCGATCTGGCCGGGCAGGGATAGTGTTCGATAACGCTTCACCGCCAGGCTGTGGGCCAGCATCATGTGATAAGCCACCTGGGCTGCCCGTCTGAAGTCCATCTGGTTCGGGTAATGGAAGTCATACAGATAACCACCTTCCACCACCACCACTGGTTCATTGAAGGTCATCCAGCAGGCGACGCGATCACCGAACAGTTTGAAGCAGAGCTCTGCGTACTCGGCATAAGCCGCCACGGTTTCGCGGCTCTCCCAGCCCCCCTGCTCCTGCCAGTACATCGGCATGTCGAAGTGGAACAGGCCGATGAAGGGTTTGATCCCCTTGGCCAGCAGCTCATCGATAACCTTGTTGTAGAAGTCGACGGCCTCCTGGTTGACGGTGTGGCCATCCGGCAGCAACCGGGCCCAGGAGATGGATGTGCGGAAGCTGTTGTGGCCAATCTGTTCCATCAATGCGATGTCTTCACGATAACGATCGTAGAAGGTGGAGGTGTTGGCTGGGCCTACCTGACCGTGGAAACGATGTGGCTCCGTCTCGAACCAGTGATCCCAGATGGTCGGTGCCTTGCCGCCCACGTTGGCAGCCCCTTCCGATTGTGCGGCCGACGAGGCGCTACCCCACCAGAAGCCTTCGGGGAATGTATATTGCATTGCAGTTTCCTCTTGATGACCGGCGTGCAGGCGGCGTGGCGCCCGCACGCCGGGTGCTTACGCCTGACTCTGAATCGGTGTGATTGTGTCTGCTTTTTCTGATCTGGCGGCTTCTTCCGCTTCAGCCGTCTCGGCTTCCTGCTTGAGCAGGGTGCGTTCGTAAGCCCGCACGAAGGGGTAATACATCAGGGCGGAGATCCCCATGCAGATGAAGCACATGATGACCGGACTGAAGGCCCAGTTGGTCGCCCAGGAGGCGCCGATGGGGGCCGGAGTGGTCCATGCGGTCAGCATCACGACCTTCTCAACCAGACCCAGATCCACGGCAAACCAGGCCAGGATGGCGTTGATCACCGGCACCAGGATGAAGGGCAGGAAGAAGACCGGGTTCATGATGATGGGGGCACCAAACAGGATCGGTTCGTTGATGTTGAAGAACCCGGGGACCACGCCCATTCGTCCTATGGTGCGCAGGTGTACGGCACGGCTGCGCATTAGCAGGAATGCCAGTGGCAAGGTGGATCCCACGCCGCCGATGAACAGGAAGTGATCCCAGAAACCGGGCAGGAAGGTGTGAGGAATGGCCTGACCTGCGGCTAGTGCGGCCTGGTTGCTGGCTAGGTTTGCCATCCAGAAGGGGTTCATGATGCCGGTGACGATCATGGTGCCGTGGATGCCGGCAAACCATAGGATCTGGCACAACAGCACCGCCAGCAAGACGGCAGGCAGGCTGTCGGAAGCCGCCACTAGCGGTTTGAGCATGGCCATGATCGCCTCGGGCAGGATCATGCCTGTGGTTTCCTGCAGCAGCATGTTGAAGGGGTGTAAGGTCAGGATAATCGCCAGGACCGGGATCAGCACCTCGAAGGAGCGCGCTACCCCCATCGGGACCTGCTCGGGCAGACGGATGGTGATGTTGTTGCGCTTGAGCCAGGCGTAGACCTCGGTCGAATAGATGGCACAAATGAGAGCTGTAAAGATGCCCTGACCGGAGAAATACTGGGTGGAGATGGTGCCGTCTTTATATTGTGCCGCCACCAGCATGAACGACATCAGGGAGAGCAAGCCCGTGGTGATGGGGTCCAGGGAGTATTGCTTGGCCAGGCTTGATGCGACTCCCACCGAGATGAAGACCGTCATCAGTCCCATGCTCATGTTGAAGGGCAACATGAGTTCGGCACGATAGGTGGTGGAAAAATCGAGCCAAGCTCTGGCAAAGCCCCAGGTGGTTTCGCTGGAGATGGGGGGGAAGATGAAGACCAGCATAAAGCTGCCAACGATCATGAACGGCAGCGCGGCAATGAAGCCGTCACGGATGGCCAGAACATAGCGTTGCTGGCCCAGTTTTCCTGCCAATGGGCCGATCCGTTGTTCGATCAACTTGACCAGCATCCCATAGAGTGAACTCATTGTGTGTGTCCTTCCTTGTGAGCACGCTTAACCAATCAGGGACAGGGCGTAGTCCAGCACCTTGTCACCGCGCTGCATGCCGTAATCCATCATGTCGATGGGTTGTACCTTGACACCATGAACGGCTGCCTTGGCTTGTAGTTCGGGTTGCATGTACTTGATCTGTGGCCCTAGCAAAACCACCTGATAAAGCGGCATCTGATCATCGAACTCTGATGCGCCAAAAGCCTTGATCTCGGCAGCCAAGCCGCGTTTATCGGCTTCGATCACCATCTTCTTCACCAGCAGACTGGTGGACATCCCGGCAGAGCAGCACAGCATAATTTTTTTCATGATGATTCCTCAGTTATTAAATTGAACTCACTATAGATCGACCAAATAATTTGGGAAATCGATTTCACGTTTGGGGTTTTGTAATTGTGATGCTGATCACTTGCTGGGTTGTGCTTGTGCGCATTTTTGATTATCAATCCTTTGAAAATGAAGTGTTTTTTGTTTATATGGTTATTGGTTGAATCTGGTTGTTGTTGGGTTTTGCCTTTGAAATATCGATTTCATGTCTGTTGGTGTTTTATGCCAACCCAACACCTGCTGGGCAGGCCCCACAAGATGCAGAGCGTACTCTTCCCGCGGTGCATTGATGTTGAAAGCCCCAACAGATACCCGCCTCCATGATGTCCTGTGCTTTACCGCGCTCTGCTGATTGTTACTCCGCCCTGATGGCAGGTCCCGTCATGGCCTAGGGGCCTTTTCTGGAGCATGTTGGGGATTGGGAGACCTTCAGATGTGGGATGGTTGCAAGATTTCATTGCAGAAGCTCGCAGACCTAGGGCAAAGCCCTGCTCCGATGGAGGCGTTGACCTAACCTTGCCGTAAGCCCGAAGGGATGATGACAGTATCGACTTCAGGTTCTGGCACGGGCTCATCTACCGGTATGTAGCACTGTATTGCATCGCAGGAGAGATTGCTCTGAGCGGCTGCCGTATTGCGTCAGCAGGCCTAATGGCACGGTATAACGGTAGAAAATCAGCTGCGCCCAAAGGTGGATGAGAGGCACTCAGAAGGCATAACTTTGTCGTAAAGGCTGTGTGGTGGATAAGGGAGGGACGCAAGAGTTTGCGGGGCCACTTATCTATTCGTCCTGTGGCGTTTGCATTGATGGGAAATTGGGAAAAAGATAGACACAGGCCCGATATCTGCATAAGGACAAGGTCGGGAGGGGAAAATGCTCCGCCATGGTGACGGAGCATCGGGAGCGCACTTAACGGGTTAATCCGCCTTCATCCAGCACGCTGACGGCCCAGAAGAAGGGGGCATTCCAGTTGACAGTGACTTCGTTCAGGGTCCATGCGCCAATCTCGTCTTTCCAGCAGGTTTGGCCGGTGCACTTCCCTTTCATGGTAGAGGCAACTGGATCACTGAAATTAATGGAGTTGGGGCCTCCAGACATCACTCCAGGGGGAACCAGGGGAGACACGGGATCGACTGGATGTGCCCAGAACCTGTGGTGCGGATTTTTCAGAGGGCGACTGCCGTAGCCGGAGACATAGGACTGGTCGAGGGGGTTGCGGCCCAGCACATAGTCCATGGCATCGGACATGGCCTGCAGGTATTTGCGCTCCCCCGTGAAGTCATGGGCCAACCCGAGGAAGATGCTGCGGTTCATCAGGTTGGAGTTGGAGCCCCAGGGGTATTCGGTAGCCTGATAGGGGATAAGGTAACCCTCTGTCGCCACGCTCTTTTGGTAGCCGTCAGCTGCGGCGATGATAGCGGCGCGCGCCTTCTCCACTTCCTGTTTGCCCAGTTTGTTAGGCGCCATGGCCAGCGTGATGGTCCCTGCGCTGCTGAGATCCTGCCAGTAGAGATCACCGCTTGCGCTGCGATCCCCCTTGGGGGCGGCCAGATAGAGAGGGGACTGCTGGACGGCCTGCTTGTACTCGGCTTTGCCGGTGGTGGCAAATAGCTCGGCGGCAGCCCAGTAGAATTCGTCCTTCAGGTTGGTGTCATCATAGGGACCGGATCCCACAAAGTTGTCATAGGCATAGATGTCCGGATGGCGGTTGGCCGCCTTCCAGGCTCGTTCGGCTGCCTGCAGGCTGCGCTGTGCGAAGGCCGGATCCAGATCTTTCCATACGCGAGCAGACTGGGCGGCGGTGGCAGCCAGGTTCAGGGTCGCAGCCGTGCTGGGGTGGCTCAGGAAACGGGGCTGTGGATCCTTGTGGGGCGGAAGCGGCATCCCGGTCCAGGCTTCATCGGCGACCTTGTGGAAGACCATGCCTGAGGCATCGATCTCGGTCAGTTTCAGGCTGTCGAGCTGCTTGGATTGATCTCCTACCGGTACCCAGGCCTTCTTGCCTTCGGGTACCTGCATGGCGAGGAAGAACTCCATCATCCAGCGGGATTCGTCCAGCAGATCGTTGTGGCCGTTGTGCTGCTCCGGGATTTTAGCCTTGCCGTCGGCAAAGGCGCTCTTGTCACCCTCTTTCGCCAGTTGCTCTCGCTCATAGAGGTTCATCAAGGTCCATACCGAAATGCCGCCGTTGACCACGTACTTGCCCTGATCGCCAGCGTCGTACCAGCCGCCGGTCACATCCAGCGTGAAGTCACAACCTGGCCACTGGTTGCCCTTGGCATCCTGTTTGTTGAAGCAGGTCACTTTCTCGGGCTGGTGTCCTGCCGGGCGAGCGAGATCGGGGCGCTGGACATATTTGGCCTCGATGTCGATGCCGCTACGCTGCTGATAGAAGAAGGAGAGGGCATCGAATTTCATGGTGTGATAGATGTCATCGCCGATGCTGAACGGATGACTTTTCTGGCCGGCGACCTCCAGTACCAGGCCGGTGCCCGGGGTGGTGACCTGACTGAAGTCGGCAATCTGTACATTCTCGCCGGATGCGGCATTCAGGCCAAAGGGCGTGGTCTTGCCTTCC
The DNA here is from genome assembly GCF_027705925.1 of Aeromonas sp. Y289-2. Taxonomy (NCBI): domain Bacteria; kingdom Pseudomonadati; phylum Pseudomonadota; class Gammaproteobacteria; order Aeromonadales; family Aeromonadaceae; genus Aeromonas; species Aeromonas sp. Y289-2. The sequence continues at coordinate 687,637 of NZ_JAPDCH010000001.1, read as the reverse complement.
GCGATGGTCTCACCCTGGGCATTGCGCAGGGTCCAGGGGAGCGCGTCCTTGCTGTCGGTGGCGATGGTCGCCCGTTTCAGAGCCTTGCTCAGATAGCCGACCTGGTTGACGCGCACGCCGCCCAGCTCCGATTTCTTGATCAAGGAGGGGCCCGATAGCGTGGCTTCACCGATACAGACAGTGGTCGGTGTCTGGGTGCCCATCTGAAGTTGGAACTGGGTCTTCTCGTCAGTGGCAGAAGGTGTGAACTGGATATCGAACGGTTTGGGCGTGCTGCCGAGGGCGAGGTCCTGCACCATGTAGTTGGTGTAGGGGGCGCCATCATGCTGGATCAGGGCCTTGACGTTGATGTCGCTCTTGGCCATGGCAGTGAAATGGAGTTTGTAGGTTTGCCCCTGCACCAGGCCGAGATTGGACTGACCCAGGATGACATCCCAGGGATTGGAGCCCGACTCGGTGAAGGTGATACAGCCCATCTGGTTCTCGGCGTTCAGGGTCCCCCCGGCCGTCCACCATCCATCGGTTCCCTGGAAGCCCCCATTGGTCAGCAATTCACCCACAGGCCCGGCAGATGCCGAGGAGGTAGCTGAACCAGATGCTCCTGCGCTGGGCAGGGAGCAGCCATGCAAGCCAATGACGCAAGACATGGCAAGCGTCAGGGCACTAAGCTGAGATGTTTTCATTGTTACCCCTTTGATCACAGACGGAAATAATGGCGTCGATTTTCACACTCACGCAGAAAATGACCGAGTCATCCTGCGGCCCGCATTTCACTGTCAAGATTCACACACAATTCTTGAATGGAAATCGATTTCACGATTCAGGTAACAGTAAATTTTTTGGCAGATCAAGTTTGCTTTTATGAAATGTGATGGAGACGGCAAATTTTCGTTTATTGATATATTCATGCACTTGAATTGAATTCTATTGAATCCTTTCAACATTCCTCTGACTCCCCAGCCGTTTGGCCATATCGGTGTCGTTCCAGACAGCTCATGCGGCAAGTCAATGTGATTGATCGCATTTAAATTATTGTTTTAATTTTATTTTGTTGAACTTTCTGACGTGAGTCTACCCGTTCTCTCTGTTCCTTCCTGGGTATTCTGCTGATGAGGCACGCCCCCGAGTTTGTGAGTTGCATCACTATTTTCTCTTTCAGCGTGATCTTTGTCATGGCATGACAAAGATACTGCTGGAATGACGAAGAGATTTCTGTTTACCATTTAATATTCTTGCAATCGATTTCAAGTTTAGTTTTTTTCAAGACGACTCGCCATGAACGATGAGTCCAGGCGATGAACGAGAACATCCGGAGAGTCATAAGGAAAATGCGTAAAACTACAGGTCTCACCAGGTCTATGACCTGCCTATTCGTGGGGTGCGGCATCTGGAGTGCCGGGATGGCGGATGAGTTGTCGACCATGCCCTATTTTTCCACCTGGCCGCAGATCCACAGCGCCATTGCCAGGGACGAGGGGATGGAGCGCCAGATCCAGGCTCTGCTCTCCCGGATGACCCTGGAGGAGAAGGTTGGCCAGATGATCCAGCCCGACTTTCGTGAAGTGACACCTGAGGAGGTGACGCGCTACAAGATTGGCTCCGTCCTCAACGGGGGGGGGGGCTGGCCCGGCAACAACAAACACGCGTCGGCCCAGGACTGGGCACACCAGGCAGACACCTATTGGCAGGCGGCGGAAGCGGGCTTTGAGGGCAGGGGGTATCGCATCCCCTTCATGTGGGCGACCGATGCGGTGCACGGCCACAACAACGTCTTCGCGGCGACCCTGTTCCCGCACAATATCGGCCTGGGGGCGGCGCGGGATCCGGATCTCATCTACCGTATCGGCCAGGTGACGGCGCGGGAAGTGGCCGCCACCGGGCTGGATTGGACCTTCGCCCCGACGGTGGCGGTGCCGAGGGATGATCGCTGGGGCCGGACCTATGAGGGCTATTCCGAAGATCCCGCCATCGTCTATCACTATGCCGGCGAGATGGTGCGTGGCCTGCAAGGTTCCGCGACGGATCTGCGCGGCCAGCGCCATGTCATCTCGAACGTGAAACACTTCGTGGGGGACGGCGGTACCCTGAACGGGGTCGACCGGGGTCAGAACTTCTATTCGGAAGAGGACCTGCGCAACCTGCACGCGGTGGGCTACTTCTCGGGGCTGGATGCCGGTGCCCAGGTGGTCATGGCTTCGTTCAACAGCTGGCACAACGAGCTCAACCGCGACGTGCTGCCAGAAGACGGGGTTGAGTACAATGGCAAGCTGCACGGCAGCCGCTATCTGCTGACCGACGTGCTCAAGGGCAAGATGGGCTTTGATGGCCTTGTCGTCTCTGATTGGAACGGTCACAGCGAGATCGCCGGTTGTACCATGGGGAGCTGCCTGCCTGCGGTGCTGGCCGGGGTCGACATCTTCATGGTCACGGCGCGCAAGGACTGGATGGAGTTTCGCCAGAGCCTGCTCGATGGTGTGGCGAGCCGGCAGATCCCGATAAGCCGGATCGACGATGCCGTGACGCGTATCCTGCGGGTCAAGATGCGGGCCGGGCTGTGGGAGAAACCCATGCCGTCGGCCCGTGAGCTGGCGGGCAAGCAGGGTGAACTTGGTGCCGTGACGCACAAGGCGCTGGCCCGGGAGGCGGTACGCAAGTCGCTGGTGCTGCTCAAGAACGAGGGCAGGATCCTGCCCCTGAGCCGGCAGAGCCGGGTGCTGGTGGTTGGGAGCGCCGCCAACGATCTGGGCAAGCAGGTGGGGGGCTGGAGCCTGACCTGGCAAGGCAGCGAGAACGGGCGCGGTGATTTCCCCGGTGCCCAGAGCGTGCTGGATGCGGTGACCGCCACCGTCGGTGCGGATCATGTGCAGGTGAGCACGGGATCCGGTGAGCTTACGGGAGCCAAGCCCGATGTCGCCATCCTGGTCATGGGGGAGGACCCCTATGCCGAGTGGTTCGGCGACATTCCTGACAACAAGACCCTTGCCTATGGGGATCTCAAGAGCAGCTATCACGAGGATCTGTTGACCCTGAAGCGGCTGAAGGCGGCCGGCATCCCCGTGGTGACCGTGCTTTTCTCCGGACGTCCGCTCTACGTCAATGAGGAGCTCAATCTCTCTTCCGCCTTTGTCGCCGCCTGGCTGCCGGGCACCGAGGGGGAGGGGATCACCGATCTGCTGTTCAGGGATGCCAAGGGCAAGGTGGCCCATGACTTCCAGGGACGCCTCTCCTTCTCGTGGCCCTTTAGTAAGTGCGCCACCACCATCAATCGCACGCCCACCCATATCCCGGGCTGGCAGCGCCCAGCCTTCGAGCAGGATCCTGCGGGTGAGTACGCACCGCTCTTCCCCTATGGCTACGGGCTCAGCTACGGCAAGCCTTCCCCTGTGGCGGCCCGGGTCAGCAACCTCAATACCCTGACCCTGGATAAACGTACCTTCGGCTGCAACGAGAGCGACCCCGCCAAACTGAGCGCCGCTGACAAGGTGCTCGAGCTGTTCGGGCCAAAGGCGGGTGAAGAACACCGTCTGCGCATGGGGGACGCCAGCAACTGGACGGGGACTGAAGTCTCCGGCAACAGCGTGACCGAGATGACCTTCATCAAGGTTCAGCCCATCGACTACCTGCGCCAGCAGGATGCGCGAGCGGTCACCTTCCTCGGGGCGGACAAGCCGGGTATCGACTCCGGGGCCACGATCCAGTTGCAGACCACCCAGGTCAAGGGGGCGGATCGTCGCACCTACCTGAAGGGCGAGAGCGAGCTGCAGGTGACGCTGCGGGTGCAGCAGGCGCCAGCGGGGGACATGACGCTGGGACTGCAGTGTGGCTGGCCCTGCGGCAAGTCCATCGAGATTGCTCCGGCCTTGCGCCAGTTGCCCCCGCAGAAGTGGGTGACCCTGAGTCTGCCCCTGCGCTGCCTCGAAGAGGGCATGGACTTCGCGAAGGTCAATACCCCCTTCATCCTGGGCACCAGTGGACAGGCACGCATCGACATGGCGACCGTACGCTGGGTACCGGCTTCTCTGCTGGGGGCCTCAGGGGAAGTGGTCAGGCTCGATTGCCAGGGCAGGTTGAGTCGATAAGCCGTCAGCCAGATGCACCAGGATGCCTGTCGGGCTCCTGGTGCCTTGATAACCGGCTCCGCCCCGATGCGGAGGGAGAGGTGGGAGAGAAGGATGTCGATCGTACAGCGGATCAGATTGGGCTTTACGCTGCTGCTGGTCCTATTGCTATTGCTCGGGGCCATCAGTTACCTGAAGACGACCTCCATTCACGGTCGTTTCCAGCAGGTGACCGAGGAGGCGACGCCTCAGGCCCTGACCGCCAGCCGGCTGCGCGCCGCATTGCTGATGGCTGACAGGGACAGCCTGGCGCATCTCGCCATCCGGGAGACGTCGGCGTTCCCCGAGTCCCGTCAGCGTGTTGCCCATGACAAGGTCCGCTATGAGCAGCACATCAAGGCATTCGCGGCCCTGACACTCGATACCGAGAGTGAGCGGCAACTCGCCCGGGTCACCGACCAGGCCCCCCGGCTGTTTACCATCTCTGAGCAGTTGATGAGCCTGCACGAAGAGTCGGTCGAGCTGGAGAGGGTGCTCGCACGGATGCGGAGCGAGCTGCTGCACCTGGACGACAACTACCGTTCGGCGGCAGACTTGCTGGTGCGTTACACGGCGGGGCGGCGCTCTTTGCAGAACAAGGCGGAGCTCATCACCAGCGGTATTGCACGGGATCTCAAGCTGATCCTGCGTGCCGACGGCAACACGGATCTGGTGGCGCTACAGGGGGTGCTGGCCAAAGACATCGACATTGCGAACCAGCGTCTGGAGCGGATTGTTGTCCCCGATGACGTCAAGGCCAGGTTCACCCGCCATGTGGCGCGCATTCCCCAGCTGGTATTTGGCGACAAGGGGCTGATTGCCACCCTGGTGCGCCGTCAGCAAATCAGCCTGCAACTCCATGGCTTGCGTGAACAGCAGGAGGCGCAGAGCCAGCAACTGGGGGAGGTCCTGGACAGGCTTATCGCCATCAGCAACCAGAGCATGCAGGAGGACAGGCTGAGTGCCGACGTCGCGGTTGACAGCGCCCGCACCTGGATCGTGATGGTGGCCCTGTGTTCCGTGCTCATCGCCCTCATAGTTGCCTGGAGTACGGCCCGCAGCATCCAGGTGCCGCTGGTGCGGATCAATCGGGTTCTCGGTCTGATGGCACAAGGGGACATGACGCTGCGGGTTCGCTACCCCGCCAGGAACGAGCTTGGTGAGGTCGCGAACTCCATCGACCAGCTGGCCCACCACACCAAGACGCTTCTGATGGAGGTCCAGACCGGCTCTGAGTACCTGGTGAGCGAGACGCGCAAGACCGCGGAGATCGGCGAGCAGGTGATGTCGCAGGTGCAGGCGCAGAAGGCCCAGACCGATCAGGTGGCGGCCGCCATCTTCGAGCTGGAGACCAGTGCGACCGAAGTAGCGCGCTCGAGCGATCATGTTCGTCGGGAGGTGGGGGAGGCCAATGACGAGAGCCGGCGCGGACGTCATCTGATGCAGGCCAATCGGGATGGCATCGAACAACTGGCGACCGACATCGCCGGGGCCATGGCGATCACCCGCAAGCTCGAAGGCTACAGCAGCAACATTGGCAACATTCTCGAGGTGATCCGTGGCATGGCTGAACAGACCAACCTGCTGGCCCTCAATGCGGCCATCGAAGCGGCCCGTGCCGGGGAGGCCGGGCGGGGCTTTGCCGTGGTGGCCGAGGAGGTGCGGGCGCTGGCTACCCGTTCACAAGGGGCGACCCAGGAGATCCAGGTGATGATCGACAACCTGCAGGGATGCGCCCGCGATGTGGCGAGCGTGATGGCCCAGAGCCATGAGCAGACCCAGCAGAGTGTGCAGCAGACCCGGGATGTCGAGAGTGCCCTGGCGGGGATCGCCTCGCGCATGGAGGCCATCAAGGAGATTGCGGATCACATGGCTTATGCCGCAGCGGAGCAGATTTCGGTGAGTCAGGGAGTGGCCCAGCACGTGGCGGCCATCGCAGACGTGGCTCACGAGACCGAGCAGGCGTCCCGGGTGTCGGCGAGCAGTGGTGAGGTGTTGTCGGGGCTGGCCAGCCAGCAGCAGAGTCTGGTGGCCCGTTTCAAGGTGTAGGAGAGAGGCGATGTGGAAATCTGTGAGTGCCCTGCTGGTCTGGGGGTTGAGTACGGCGGCGGTATCCCAGGAGCTGGTGCTGGAAACCTGGCGCGTGGATGACGAGGTGCTCTGGAAGGAGCATTTTCTGCCCCGTTTTCAGGCGCTCCATCCCGAGATCACCCTTAAGCTGCAACCGCAGCGTTCGGCCGATTACGATCAGGTACTTGCCGAGCGGCTGGTGGCGGGAAAGGCGGGGGATCTCATCACTTGCCGTCCCTACGATCAGTCCCTGCGACTGTTCCAGCAGGGGTATTTGCTGGATCTGACGGACTTGCCCGGGATGGAGAACTTTCCGAGCTTTGCCAAGGCCGCTTGGCAGACCGACTCCGGGGCCCAGACCTTCTGCCTGCCCATCGCCTCCGTGATCCAGGGGTTCTACTTCAATGTCGACATCTTTAAAACCCTGGGGCTGAGGACACCCCGAACCCGTGCTGACTTCTTCGCCGTGCTGGAGAAGGTTAAGCAGGATGGCCGCTATCTGCCGCTTGCGCTGGCGGCCCACGACAGTTGGGTGGTCTCCGAGCTTGGCTACCAGAATATCGGCCCCAACTACTGGCATGGGGAAGATGGACGCCTAGCGTTGATCAACGGCCAGGCGCGAGTGACCGATGCCCCTTATATGGCGACGTTTCGTGAGCTGGCGAGCTGGCGGCCTTACATAGGGGACCATCCGGCCGATACAACCGAGGCTCAGGCGGTGGATGCCTTTGCCTCCGGTAAGGCCGCCATGATAGTGGCGGGCTCCTGGTCCTTGGCCCAGTTTACCGGCAAGGTCAATTTTGGTGCCTTCCCGCCCCCCGTCGCGCAGGAAGGTGACACCTGCTACTTCACCGATCACACTGACATGGGGATCGGCATCAATGCAGCCAGCCCCAACAAGGAGGCTGCCCTGAAACTGGTGGAGTGGATGGCGAGTGCGGACTTTGCCGAGAGCTTCTCCAACTCGGTACCGGGTTTCTTTTCCCTTTCCAATCACTTCTTCGAGCTCAAGGATCCGGTGGCTAGCACCATGATGGGCTGGCGTGATACCTGTGACTCTACCCTGCGTCTGGGGGCTCAGTTTCTCACTAGGGGGGAGCCATCGTTCACCACCGAACTCGCAGAGGTATCGCAATCCGTGGTGCTTGGCACCATGACGCCGGAAGCGGCCGCCGCGCGCATCCAGCAGGGGTTGGCAAGCTGGTATCTCCCCCAGAAGACGGCAAAAAGAGCCCGTCTCTGTGAGGCGGACGAGCATCTTCCCACGCTGGCAACCAGCACAGCTATCGGGACGGAGTCTCCCTTCGCTGCGCCTTGACGGTGGACACGCCCACAGGGCAATCCCCCGCAGCGATCAGCAGACTCTTCAAGGCGCCTTCAGGCGCCTTTTTCCATCAGGGCCGGTTTGTAGGCAGATGTCATCGGGTTGTCATTGCCAGGCTCTGGCTGGTTTTATGGAGCCAGCCGGATTGAGGGGCCGGTAGAAGAGGTGCGCCGGGTTGTGTGTGGAGTCTGTGCTACGTCAGAGAGACAAGGTGGAAGATGCGACAAGGACAAGTCGCTCGCTGGACAGGCGGCTGACAAAAGAAAAACGGCCCGAAGGCCGCTTTGAGCGGATGCTGCGCAGGGAACAACCCCCAGTCGACATTCATCCTTTGTACGGCAGAGTAGTATCACGCACCACAATGCTCAATTCGGGCAGTTCGTCCGAGTTTGGCTCCGTACCCTCGATCAAACCCAACAGAGTCTTGACCATTTTGACCCCCATCTCGTAGATGGGCTGGCGTACCGTGGTCAATGGCGGGTTGGAATAGGTAGAGAATGGCAGGTCATCAAAACCAATGAGTGAAACATCCTCTGGTACCCTTAAGCCGCACTGCTTGAGCCCCAAAATAGCCCCGTAGCAGGTCTGATCGTTGGCGCAGAATATGGCTGAGAATTTCCGGCCACTCTGCACCAGTTTCTTCACTGCATTCAGGCCACCAGCCTCGGCGAAATCCCCTTGGATGACCAAGGATGGATCATATTCGATTCCCGCGCTGACTAAGGCCTGACGATAACCATGATGACGTTCGATGGCATCGTTTTGATCCGGTAAGCCGACAATGTGGGCGATGTCATGATGACCCAGATCCAATAAATAGCGAGTTGCCATGTAGCCACCCAGCCGATTATTGATGCTGAAGGAATGTACCCGCTCGGTCATGATATTGTGGCCAGTGGCAACAATGGGTATTTGCTGTGAAAACTCGAGCAGCGTTTGTTGATTTACGTGGCCGGTCAAAATAATAAGACCATCGACCCGACGAGCTACCAGCAGGCGCAACCGTTCGACTTCTTCTTCCGCATTCCAGTGACCGCTGACAATCAGCGGCACATACTCCATGCCCTGAAGGGTATGTTCAACACCACGCAACATTTCGTTGGAAAATGGACTCTCTACATGTTGAGTCAATACCCCAAGGGTCATGGATTGACCCGTTTTCAGATATTGTGCCATAAGGTTGGGACGAAAATTCAATTCTTGAATTGCATCTTCAACCGCTTGGCGTTTATCTGCGGCCACTTTGGCCGAGCCGTTTAATATCCGGGATACAGTGCTTGCCGAGACACCGGCTCGTCTGGCGATATCATAGACAGTAGCTTTTTTCTCCTGAGCTGACTTCGACATCCGCCCTCCGTACTCGACTGTGAAAACCCTTGGCTATAACCAATATTACAAGAATATATTCTCAATAAATCAGAGGCTTAGGATAACCCTTTCCCTTGGTGGTGACAAGCAATGATGCTTCGCCTCAGATTGAGGGGCCCACTACTGCTGGGCGGCAAAAAAAACCTCTCTTGCTTTGGTAAAACCGGCCTGTTCGGCGGCCTTGACCCAGGCGAGAGCCTGCTCGTAGTTTTTGCTCACAACCGCAGTGCGAATATGTTGATAATAATCCAGTTCACCTAGCGCTTTATCTGCGGTGATCATCACGGGCGATATGGTTTTTGCGTTCGGTGTCGCATTTACAGCAGCCTCTGCGTCCAGTGCCAAATATAATCGTCCGGTGGCCGAATGGGGCACATCCACATTGATGAGACGGGCGACATCCGTGGAGCGATCATATTGCATTGCGCGCTGGAGATCGTCGGGATTGAGCCTGGTGCTGCCTTGCATATCCAGCGTAGTAGAATAGATCACCATATAGGCAGCTCGGACGCTGCCGATGGGGGCCGGAATGGTAAATTCTCCCTGGATGTTCTGTCCTGAAATTAATGAACGGCCGTTATAACTGAAAGAGGAGCTGGGAATGGTTTGAACGGGGTGGTGATTCTCGTCCAGTAACAGGATGCTGGGCAGAAAAATGGTATAGTCGATTGGGATGGTTACTTTGACGCGGGCAGCTTGGGGGAAAGCGGGCAATGAGAATGCCATCACATAGCTTTTGCCCGAATCGAATGCGTAAACTGGGCTGTCAGTACCCACATTTACCCAACGGCTTTCTTGCCCGAAGGGCTGGAAGCGAAGATCCTTGAATGCCGCGATCGCCATTTTGCCCGACAATTGTTCTCGGTCATGTTGAAGCTGCTGCTGCAAGTCGGAGGTGGCCGATCTTGGCGGATGCTCCGGGCTTTTACTGACGCACCCGGCCATCAACAGACTGACCAGGAAAGGCAGACACTGTTTCGTTCCCTTCATCGTGTTTCCTCGTATGCAATGCGGGTCCCCCAAGGGACCCGAGATTATAGTGAAAATAAGTATCGCGACCTAACCTACCACCACATGTCCGCCTGCACACCGACCAGGAAATCTTCCCGGTCTTCCTGCCAGGGGGTCTCGTTGTTGTGATCGACATAGGTCGTCAGAATGCGGATCTCCGGTGAGGGCCCCATGCCGGTATTGACGGTGAAGGTCGGCACTATGCTGACCTTGTGAGAGGTGCCACCCCGTTCGACGTTATCGATGATCAGGTTGTTTTTCACATATCCGACTTCCGTCTGGATGGAAAAGAACTCATTGATCGGGAATACCGGGCGCAGAGATGCGGCATACCAGGAGTCATGGCCACCCAGCTCGTAGTCGTTGTACTGGTAGGATAGGGTCGGCAGCAGATGAATATTGGCGCCATACCAGCCACCCCAGAGGAAGAGGCGATAGGATTGATCGCCTTCCATCACCTTGGACTGGTAGGGTTTATAGCCATCCGCCTTGTCCTGCAGTGTCTTCTGATACAGGGAGCCCTTGCGATACATGGCGGTATTGGTCAGGTTGGCCCCCAGCAAGTCGCCTGAACCCAGTCCACGTCCTGCCTGGGCGATGAACTTGGAGAAGCCGCCCGGCATGAAGAAGAAGTCGTCGCGGGAATAAATGACGGTTCCTTCTGCCCCCTTGGTCGCATATTGCTTGTTGTCGCCGGTGAATTCGTTGCTGGGCATCTGCTTGAGTGCGATCTCCATGTCCCAGGCACCGTAGAGGGCGCTGGTGTGGAGGGTGTGCATGGTGGCTTCAGTGCCATTGGCGCGGTCGGAGTGGCTGGTGTCGTTGCTGTTGATATAGGCAAAGTCCCACTTGCCACCCGCCATCTCCATGGCTTTGATGCCGACGCCGGTCCCCGAGTAGTCCGTGTAGAAATAGTCGGTTGTCCAGATGTAGTTCTCGCGGTCGTAATAGCGCAGACCACCCCACATGGTCCCGGTCGGGGTGATGCCACCCAGCTCCACATAGGTTTCTGACACACCGCTTTCGCGAGGAGCTGCACGGGTTTGCAGGCCATCGGCATCGGACTCCACCTTGAAGTGGATGTTGACCGACTTGTTGTTGCCCAGATCCCACAACTTGTTCAGACCCGCTTCCCAGCTGTTGTCCAGCTCGGAGCCCAGGCGCCCCATGGTCTTGTCCATCTCATATTCGTACCCCGCCTTGGCGAAGTTGTCCTTGGCGTCAAACATTGAGCCAGCACGAATATAACCGTGGAAGCCAAAACTCTCGGCGGCATTCGATACGGCGGGCACTGCTAGCCCGTAACATGCCCCGAAAAACAAGGCGAGTGACTTCAATTTCATCTTATTGCTCCAATCCGTAGAAAATTATTCTCAATCGATTTCTCGAAGATTCAATGCCTTATCACTTGATCTGCTGGCAGGGCTGATTGCTGTCAAAGTCTGCCGGGATGGCTGTTTTCAGGGCTACGTTGGTGAAGGCGAAGCGCAGACCGGCCATGGAGTCCCAGGCCCCGCTCAGGTAGAGCGCCTTTTGTACTGAGCCTGTGTTGGTCGCCGGAATGAGAGATGCAACCGGCAGGATGCAGCGGTACCAGGTGTCGTCATCGGGCACGATGTTGCTGTCCATGGTAAAGAAGGTGCCAAAGTCTGGGCCTGCGGTACCGTCCATGCGGATCTGGATGTTGGGGGAGTCACCGTAGCTGGAGACTTTCAGGTCGAGCAGCATGACGCCGTCCTGATAGGCGGAGAGATCCCCATTGGCGCTGTCGGTTCCGAGGAAGGCGGCGCCATTGCCTGGCAGGTCCATGGTGATGACCTGGTTTTCATCGGTCAGGGTGCCGCCGAAGCTGGCTGCCGGGTAATCAGCGCTGCGGTCTTGGGCCTGGCTCTTGTCACCGGAGTAGTAGAGTGCGGCATCGGTGGCCACCAGCGCGGGGGCATTGTTGACGCCGGAGCCTGTGTCTGGATTGGTGTCAGGATCGGTTCCAGGGTCGGTAGCGCCGCCAGGCGCTTCACAGGTGACCGGGTCGACAACGGGCTTGGCCGAGGTGGCGAGCAGGTACTTGATGTTGGTGATTTCGTAGTTGAAGACTTCCTTGGTGGCCAGGTGGAACGGTGTGCCCACAGTGGCGAGGTTGACGGCCTTGGCACCGGGGAAGGGCTTCATGCAGTTGATGGGCAGAGTGAGCGTTTCCCAGTTGCCGGAACCGGTCAGGGCGCTTGCAATGGGCAGGCTGCTGCGGTTGGGATACTCGTTGTCGATGGAGGCATTGAGCACTTCCGGCACCTTGCTCTTGGTTCGCAGCTGGAACTCGATGAAACCGGAGGCGTATTTGCTCAGGTTCAGAGGGGTGGCGGATTTGAGCATAAAGGTGCCATCTCCGTCACCGGCTACCTGCACATCGGCGGTGTCATCGGTACCAGCATTGTTGATGAGCACCGCACTGATGCTGGTCATGGCGACAGGAGTAGACGTGACTGGCTGCAGGTTCCAGTTATCCTTCTCCGACTGAATATTGGGGGTGACTTTTGCGTTCGCTCCAACACCAAACAGCAACAATACGCCATCTTCACCGCCTGGAGGTGTTTCACCAGGAAGCGTTTCACCCGGATGGGTTTCACTGCCGTTGCTAGAAGAAATGTTCTCTTCACCGCCACATCCGCCGAGCAAGGCTGCGGCGATCAATGTTGCTAAAAGTCCTTTTTTTGTTGCATTCATACTGACCACTCCAATCAATGGGAAAATGTCCATCACGATGAATTGTCGAGACTCAAACTGCCATCATGCAATCGATGTCAAAGCAAATCATACTGAGCTCATTTTCTTGAAATCGATTTCCAAAGCAATGCTTATCCCCTGTGATGATCAAAGTTTGTGTTTCAAATCACAGAAAATGTGTCCTTATGACCAGCGGAGGGGATGCGAAAAAAAGAGTCACCTTTAAACGAAAATAGTTCATTTCATTGTTTTTTATAGTTTATTTTGTTTTTATCTTGAGGCTGAATATCAGAGGGAAAATATTGGAGTAGATCAGCAATGTGTCTGAGGTGATTGCGATGTGTCGATTTCTGAGTAACATTTAGATTGATTTCGATTTCATGGCGTGCTGAATGAGAGCTAGGCTGTCATCAACCTTGCGGGGGCCTCTCCAGCGGTTCAAGCATCAGGAGTGTCTAGCCTTGACTGGTGATGGCAGACAACATGCAGTCGATGATGCAGGGAGTCGGCCGTCAGAGCGACGCTGAGGCCGGGTTCCTGCTGGGTCAGCACCGACTCGGGATGGTGCAATTCCCTTGTGCCAGATAGCAGATCGCAATCTTGGAGAAGACCAAGGATGAACCGGCGACGGAGGGCTGGTTACAAACCCCGGAGAGGTAACCCGCGATAGGGTCGCCCCGCAGCACCGGCCATGAACCACGGGCCCGGCACCATGGCGCGCTCATCATCTTCGAAGGAACGCAGAATGGTGCTAGGCATGCACTGCATGATCATCGCCTCCCCAGGGCCAGCAAACCTGCGCATCGGTCAGCATGATCGGTGCTGTGCTCGCTTCGCCCGCCAGGCCTGAATGCGCGCCTGGGTGCCGATGACGAAGACGAAGAAGACCGGTACGAAGAAGATGGCCAGCAGGGTGCCGCTGATCATGCCGCCAAACACGCCGGTGCCGATGGCGTGCTGGGTCTCCGCGCTGGCGCCACTGGCGAGCATCAAGGGCACCACCCCGAGGGTGAAGGCCAGCGACGTCATCAGAATGGGGCGCAGGCGCAGGCGGGCAGCAGTAACAGCCGCATCAAGCAGCGAGCGCCCTTCGCCGTGCAACTGGCGCGCAAACTCCACGATGAGGATGGCGTTCTTGGCCGACAGACCGATGATGGTGATCATGCCCACCTTGAAGAAGACGTCGTTGGGCATGCCGCGCAGCATCACGGCCGCGACGGCACCGAGCAGGCCCAGCGGCACCACCAGCATCACCGAGAGCGGGATCGACCAGCTTTCATAGAGTGCCGCCAGCACCAGGAAGACCACCAGCGCCGACAGCAGCATCAGCAGGGGGGCCTGCTCGGCCGACTGGCGCTCTTGCAACGACTGTCCCGTCCAGGCCAATGCGAAGCCTGGTGGCAATTGCGCCACCAGACGCTCCATCTCCGCCATCGCCGCTCCGCTGGAGATGCCGGGCGCTGCCCCCCCGGCAATACGCACGGCAGGGAAGCCATCGAAGCGCATCATCTGTTGCGGCGATTCGCGCCATTCCGGTGTCACCACCTCCCGCAAGGGGACCATGCCGCCGCTGGCATTGCGTACCCGCAGGCCGAGCACGTCATCGAGCTGCATGCGCGCCGACGCGTCGGCCTGCAGAATGACCTGCTGCATGTGCCCGCCGTTGGGGAAGTCGTTGACGTAGAGCGACCCCATTGCGGCCGACAGGGTACTGCTTACGCTGGCGAACGAGAGTCCCATGGCTTCGGCCTTCTGTCGGTTGATCTCGAGGTGAATGCTCTCGCCGGGAGGCAGATTGTCGGGATACACATCACTGACTACCTGGCTTTTGGCGGCCAGTTCCAGCAGTTGGGCCTGAGCGGCCAGCAGCGCGGCATCTCCCCGGTTGGCCCTGTCTTGCAGGAACAGGGTGAAGCCGGAGGCGGTGCCCAGCTCGTCGATGGCGGGTGGCAGCAGGCTCATTACCGTGCCTTCAGGAATGTTTGCCATGGCTGCTTGTGCCAGATCTGCCTCTTCGGCTGCCGTGGCGCCATGACGCTGATCCCAATCTTTGAGCATGGTGAAGGCCATGGCCGCATTGGGGCCTGCGCCGGAGAAGCTGAAGCCCTGCACCACCAGGTTGGTGTCCAGCGCCTCGCGAGAGGCGACGTGAGCCTCGAAGGCCTTGACCACCTCAAGGGTGCGCTCGCTGGTGGCGCCGGTTGGCAGCTGGATGGAGGTCATGAAGTAACCCTGATCCTCGTCCGGCAGGAAAGAGGAGGGCAGCTGGGCGGCGGTGATGGCCAGCACGGCGCAGAGGGCGGCAAAGGTTGCCATCATCCGTCCGCTGCGCCCGACCAGCCGGGTTACCCGCGCACCGTAGCCTACCGTGAACCGCTCGAACCCCCGGTTGAAGGCACCGAAGAAGCCGCGCTTCTCATGATGATCCGGACTGACCGGACGCAGCAGGGTGGCGCAGAGCGCAGGCGTCAGGGTCAGGGCGAGGAAGGCCGAAATCAGGATCGACACCGCCATCGACAGTGTGAACTGCTGGTAGATGACCCCCACTGAGCCGCTGCCAAACGCCATGGGAAGGAACACCGCCGTGAGCACCAGGGTGATGCCGATCACCGCCCCGGTGATCTCCTTCATGGCCTGCGACGTCGCCTCCCGGGGCGACAGCCCCCGGGTGGCCATCAGGCGCTCGACGTTCTCCACCACCACGATGGCGTCGTCGACTATGATGCCGATGGCCAGCACCATGCCGAACATGGTGAGGGAGTTGATCGAAAAACCGGCCAGCAGCATCACCGCGAAGGTGCCAAGCAGAGCGATGGGGGCGACGATGGCCGGGATCAGGGTGTAGCGCAGGTTCTGCAGGAAGAGAAACATCACCAGAAACACCAGCACCATGGCTTCCAGCAGAGTGTGGATCACCTTTTCGATGGAGACCTTGACGAAAGGGGCCGAGTCAAACGGGATCGAATAGGCCATGCCCGCCGGCAGGGTGGGGGCGAGCTGGGCGAGACGGGTGCGCACCGCATCTGCGGTACGCACGGCGTTGGCGCCGGGGGAGAGCTGGATGGCGGCGCTGGTGGCGGCCACGCCGTTCTCCCGGTTGGAAAAGGCGTAGGATTGCGCCCCCAGCTCGACCCGGGCGACATCACCCAGCACCAGCTTGGCGCCATCGCCACCGGCTCGCAGCACGATGGCGGCGAATGCCTCGGGGGTTGTCAGCTGCCCTTGAACCGTGAGGGGAACCGTCAGGTGCTGCCCCGGCAGGGCGGGTTCATCACCGAGGCGTCCCGGTGCAATCTGGATGTTCTGCTGCTCGATGGCCTGTGCCACCTCGCTGATGGTCAGCCCGTAGGCGGCGAGTTTGGCCGGATCTACCCAGATGCGCATGGCCTGCTCGGCGCCGAACAGCTGCACTCGTCCCACCCCGTCGATGCGGCGCAGCTCCTGCACAATATTGCGTGCCATGTAGTCGTTGAGGGCAACCTCATCGAAGCGGCTATCCGGTGAGGTCATGCCGACCATCATCAGAAAGCCGGATGAGGCGGACTCCACCTGCAGGCCGGTTTGCCGCACCGCTTGTGGCAAGCGAGGTTCGACCGCCTTGATGCGGTTTTGCACGTCCATCTGGGCCAGCTCCGGATCGGTGCCCGGCTTGAAGGTGGCAGTGATCTGCGCGCTGCCCGAGGCGTCCACAGAGGACTCGAAGTAGAGCAGGTTCTTCACTCCCGACAGCTCGCGCTCGATAAGGCTCACCACCGCATCGTTCAGGGTCTGCGGCGTGGCGCCCGGATAGGTGGCATAGAGGGTCACCGACACCGGCGCCACCGAGGGATAGCGGGAGATGGGGAGCTTGGGTATGGCGATGACCCCTGCCAGCACGATGAACAGGGCGATCACCCAGGCAAACACCGGGCGATGGATAAAAAACTGCGGCATGGATAACTCTCCGATTCAGCGAATGCCACCGTCAGCCGGTTGGCTGAAAGCGGGTGGTTGCCAGGGGGAAGCTGTGACCTGAACCCCCGGGGTCAGACGGTCGATCCCTTCGATCACCACCTGTTGCCCGGCACTGAGCCCGGACGCGATGCGGTACTGGCTATTCACCAGTTCAGCGGTGTTGACCGGAACCAGCTGTGCCTGCCCCTGGCCATCCACCACCCACACGCTGGTCTGACCCGATGTGCGAACTACTGCCTGCTGGGGCACAGTCAGGGCGTTGGCATAGCGGGCACGGGGGATGCGCGCCTGCACATAGAGGCCGGGCAACAGGCGCCGTTCAGGGTTATCCACCAGCACCCGCAGCAGCACGTCGCCGGTTCCGGCATCGACCTCTATGCCGGAGAAGAGGATGCGCCCCTGCATTCCCAGCGGTGTGCCATTGCTACCGAGGATCTCTACCGCCAGTTCCGGTGCCGTTGAGCCAGCCTGCTGGCGCAGGGATTCCAGCACCGAGGCCGGTTGACGCACATCGACGTAGACCTGATCAATCTGCTGGATCCGGGCCATGGGAGTGGTATCGGTTGGCGACACCAGGGCCCCTTCACTCACCAGCGCCTGATCGATACGTCCGGCGATGGGGGCCTCCACGCTGGCAAATTGCAGGTTCAGTTGGTGCCGGGCCAGGGTCGCCCTGGCCTGGGCTACATCGGCGGCCGCCTGATCCCGTTGGGAGACCGCGTCGTCATAGGTCTGGCGGCTGATGGCGTCGGTGCGCAGCAGTGGCTTCAGGCGGTCAATCTGGATGCGGGCGCGGGCCAGCACCGCCTCGGCCCTTTGCAATGCGGCGGCGGCGCTGTCGACATCGGCCTTGAAGGGGGCCGGGTTTATCTGGAACAGCACTGTGCCTGCGCTGATCTCGGCGCCCTGCTCGAACAGGCGGCGCTGCACGATGCCGCTGATCTGGGCGCGAATGTCGGCGCTGCGCAGTGCCGCCACCCGGGCGGGCAGATCCTCGTTGATGACCAGCTCCCGACCAGTCAGAGTCAGCACCGACACCTGAGGCAGGGCGGGTGCCTCCTGCTCTTGCGGCGCGGCGTCGCAACCCGCCAACCCGAATGCGGTAATGACGGCGAGCAGGGCGCCCGCATACCGCTGTTTGACAAACATCATCCACTCACCTCGTTAAACCGTCTCTCCGGTGTGATGTGACCGGAGAGTGCATCGAGCGGCCATTATGGCGAGGGGCTATTGCGAATGATTCGAGGCTTTGTGGAGAATCCATGGAGGCGATGATAAAGTTCAGCGCCACCTTTTTTCGAGTCCGACTATGTCCCATCTCAATGCTTCCGCCAGCCCGGCGGGCCAGTCACTGGTACTGATTGCAGAGGATGAAGCCGAGATCGCCGACATCCTCGCCGCTTACCTGCAACGTCATGGCTTGCGCTCCCTGCACGCCGCCGATGGCCGTGAAGCGCTGGCCATGCATCAGGCATTCAAACCCGATCTCCTGCTGCTGGATGTGCAGATGCCGCTACTGGATGGCTGGCAGGTGCTCAGCGAGATCCGGGCGCGTGGCGATACGCCGGTGATCATGCTGACCGCCCTCGATCAGGATCTCGACAAGCTGATGGGGCTGCGCATGGGGGCGGATGACTATGTGGTCAAACCCTTCAATCCGGCCGAAGTGGTGGCGCGAGTGCAGGCCGTGCTCAGGCGCACCCGGGCCGTAACGCCTGCCACGGCGAATGTGCTGCGGGTCGGTCAGTTTCAGATCGATCTGGAGAGCCACGAGGCCAGCATTTTCTGCGATGACCAGCAGCAGGTGCTGGAGCTGACCCTGACCGAGTTCAAGTTGCTCGCCTCTTTGATGCGGGCGCCGAAACGGGTGTTCAGTCGCGCCGAACTGCTGACTCACTGCTTGCCGGAGGGGGATACCCAGGAGCGTACGGTGGATAGCCACATCAGCAAGTTGCGCAAAAAACTGGAGACACACGGCATTCAGGGGGTCCCCGCCAGTGTCTGGGGCGTTGGCTATCGCTTCGGGGGCGATGCATGAAATCGGCGCCCGGCCTTCGCAGGCAGATCATCCGCTCTCTGGGCTTGATGACGCTTGGTATCATCTCCCTTGCGGTGATCGGCACCTATGTGTTTTATGGCATCGCCGTGGCGTTTGTGCCGGGCAGCATCTCCGAGACCTGGGTGCCCTCCAGAGTCGAGATGTTATGGATCGGCTCCACCATTCTCATTGCATTGGGGATGGCGCTGTACGTGGCGGTTCGCCTCTCTCGCCGCATCCTGACTCCCCTCAACTCGGTGGCAACCAGCCTGCGCGAGGTGGCCGAGGGCAAACTCGATGCCCGTGTGCCGGAGGATGAGCAGGCGATCGGGGAGACGGCGCAACTGGTGCGTGACTTCAACGCCATGGCCGAGCGGTTGCAGAGCATGACCCGCGAGCGGGAGTTCTGGAATGCCGCAATTGCCCACGAGTTGCGCACTCCCGTCACCATTTTGCGTGGCCGCTTGCAGGGGCTGGCCGAAGGGGTATTTCCTCCCAGCAGCGAACTCTTCGAGGGGTTGCTGCGTCAGGTGGAGGGGCTCAATCACCTGATCGAGGATTTGCGGGTATTGAGCCTCAACGACAGCGGCCATCTGGAGTTGCAGCGGACCGAGGTCAGGCTGGCCGACGAGCTTGCCGTGGTGCTTGAGGCGTTTGCCAGCCCTCTGGCGGCGAGCGGATTTGTGTTGCAGCGGGAGCTCGATAGCGAACTTCATGTTTGCTGCGATCTGTTTCGTATCCGTCAGGCCCTGATGGCGCTGTTGGAAAATGCCCAGAAGCACGCGCTGCCGGGCCTGCTGACCGTGCGGTTGCATCGCTCGGAGAGTGTGTGCGTCCTGAGTGTGGAAGATGAGGGGCCTGGCATCAGCGAGGAGGTGGCCGTCTGTATCTTCGATGCGTTTCGTCGGGGAGATCCATCACGCTCGCGCAAGAGCGGCGGCAGCGGACTCGGACTCGCCGTGGTCAAGGCGATTGCCGAGGCGCACGGCGGCAGCGCGGTTTGCCAAGCTACCGGGCAGGGAGGGAGCCGATTCGTGCTCTCCTGGCCCATCTCGGCCATGTCCGGTGGCCCTGAAATCTAGCCTGCGGGCGGCAGGTTCTGATGAAGCTATACAGCTGACAGCTGCCCGCACAGGGGCGTTCGACAAGCGACCGTTATAGGGTTTTCACCGCTTGTACCGGGTGAGCAGGAGGAGTGGGGACATGGCTCATTTGGCGCGAAATCGTGGTTTTTTGCCGCTAAAAATTGAAACCGTTTTCAGAAATCCTTTTCAACTGTGATCCGCTTCAAAGCTTTTTCGGGCGCCAACCTCTAGCATTGGCTCCACGAATTAGGGGCTAGCGCTCCCGATTTTCCCGCTGTGGGAGGTAACCGGATGATCCGGCTATTTCCTTCGTTACTTTCGACGGTCATCATGGATGGCCGTTTTTTTTTGAGTTATTTCACGGTAAAGGGTCGAGCCGCTGGCGCTTTACCGTTAAAATTCCGCTTTTGCACTTGCCCGTGAGTCTTGATGTCTGCGTCCACCCTCTCTTCGGATAGTTATGCCCTGCTCGCCACCCTGCAATTGCAGCGCGTTGCCAGTACCCGTTTGCTGCAAGAACAACTGGCGATAGGCCATGCTCTGATCGATAAACTGACCCGACTGCAGGATGCGGGGCTGGTCAGATTGCGCGGGGAGCAGCAGTGGAGCCTGACCGCCGAAGGGACGCTGGCGCTGATCCTGGGAGTGCGTGCCGGTCTCTGCCCGGCGCCGGACTGGAGCCGGGTGCCCTCATTGACCGGGCAGGATCTTACCCATGCGGTGGTGCGCGAGCTCTGCCGCGGCAAAGCGGGGGAGATCCCCACCTATTTCTCGGCCAGCGATCTGCTGACCCTGCTTGATACCCCGGACGCTCACCAGTTGCTGGCGGGCTCCAGCCCCGCCTGGCAGCAAATGTTGCTGGAGCACTTCTCGCTGCAACTCTTGCTCGATGCCCCCTATGAAGAGCGCTGGCCGCTGGCCAATGCGCTGGTGCGCTGCGCCCCCGAGGTGCAGGCCCGGGCCAAAGCGTTCGAGGCGGAGTGGCGCTGGCTCTGCGGGGATGGCGAGAGCACATCGCTAACCGGCGAGGACAAGGATGCCGCCCCCGGCTGGCCAGCCCTGCAGGCGATAGCCCAACAGAGCCAGAGCGGCCCGCTTGGCGAGCGACTGCTCACCGCGCTGGGCCAGTGGCAGGCAACCGATGAGGGTGAAGCGGGCCAGTGGCCCCGTTCATTCAGCGCCCTGCTCTGGCTTGGCTGGTTGCAGCAGGCCGATCCCGTCATCGCCAGCGAGCAGCGCAAGAAGTGGCAGCGCAGCCTCGGCGGGCAGTTTCCGCTGCTGGCCGACCTGCTTAGCCAGTGGGCCGGGGAGCGGCACGGTCAGGCGGTCGGGCTGTTCGATACCCTGCAACTGCCGGTAGAGGAGCTGCACTGGGGCTATCTCTGGCTCGATCTCTGCGCGCTGGCCCGTCACGGCGCCCAGAGCCCGCAGGTGGCCATGCTGCACAAGTGGGATCTCTCCCACCTGCTCGATGCCGAACCCCATCACCGGTTGATGGCGTTTTGTCAGGATCTGCTGCGCATCTTGTTGGGCGAGGCGGCCAAAGGGGCGCCCTTGTGCCAACTGCGCGGTAGTGAGGAGAGTACGCAAGAGGGCAGTGACGAGCAGGATGATGACGGGGACGAGGATAAAACCGCGGCCTCTGCCAGCTGGCTCAACTGGTTGCAGGGGCTGGGACGCTCCAGTGGCGTGCGCAAGCCGCAGGAGCGGCTGGTGTGGCTGCTCCATGCCGACGGCCCCGAGCTGGAGTGCAAGATCCAGAAGCTGAGCACCAAGGGGGAGTGGACCGCCGGTCGCCGGGTCGATCCGGCCCTGCTCTCTACCCAGTATGCCGCCATGCTCGATGAGCACGACTGGGCACTGGTTCGCACCCTGCCACGGGTGATGGGACGGCTGCCGCGGGATGTCTGGGCGCCGCTGGCCGATCACCCCCGTTTGTTCAACGCCAAGGGGCAAAAGCTGCAACTGGCCATCAGCGCCCCCCTGCTGCAGGTGGTGGCCACCGAACAGGGGATGAGCGCGCAGCTCTGCCCCGATGCGGCCGCCCGCGGGGCCCATATCATGCCGCTAGCGCAGGATCTGTGGCAGCTGATCCTCACCCCGCAGCCGCTGCTCGACCGCTTGCCTGCGCTCGAATCCATCCCGCTGTTGCCCGCCGAGGGGCTGGCCGAGCTGCAACGCACCCTGGACGCTATTCCCGAGCTGCCTTGGCACAGTCAGGTTGCGGGGCTTAGCGGCAACGCCGAACTGGCTCCCTGGCCGGGCATTCCTTCGGTGCAACTGGATTGGCAGGATGGTCAGCTGTCGGTCAAGCTGGTGACCCGCTTTGAGGATCTGCCGCCCCAGCCCCTTGGCAAGGGGGAGTCGATCGTACGGCAGGGGATCAAGGCGTACCACTACTGGCAGCGCGACCTCGCGGCCGAGAAGCTGCAGGCCCAGCTGCTGCGCAATCAATTGCCCATCGGCCTGCCCGGCAGCGAGTGGCTGCTGCAGGGGGAACAGGCGCTGGCGCTGGTCAATGCCCTGCCCGAGCTGGTGGACGCCGGTGTGGTCATTCACTGGCATCAGGACAGCGCTCGCCTCAAGAGCCTTGATGAAGCGGCTCTGAGCCTGCGCATCGAGCGGCGGCAGGACTGGTTCCAGGTCGAAGGGGCACTGGCCCTTGATGAGCACCAGATCCTCGATCTGCGCCTTATTCTGCGCCAGATGACCCCGGGCCAGCGTACCGTTCAGCTCGACGAGAAGACCAGCCTGATGCTGAGCGACAAGCTGGTGGAGCGGCTCACCATGCTGGGGGCCATGCTCGATGAAGAGCAGCGCATCAACAACAAGCTGGCCTATCCCCTGACCCGTCTGCTCTCGGTCATTACCACCGAAGGGGATGCGGCGTGGCAATCCCTGCAGCAGGAGTGGCAGCAGGAGGTCGATTGCCCGGACGAGTTGCTTACCTCCCTGCGAGACTATCAGAAAGAGGGGGTGCGCTGGATGGCGACCCTGGCCCATCACGGTTTTGGTGCCTGTCTGGCCGATGACATGGGTCTGGGCAAGACGCTGCAGGCGCTTATCGTGCTGCGGATGCGCCAGCACCTTGGCCCTGCGCTGGTAGTAGTACCCAAGTCAGTGGTCACCAACTGGCAGGAGGAGGTGACCCGTTTCGCCCCCGAGCTTGATGTGGTGGTGTTCGAGAACCCGGCCGAGCGGGAGGGGATGATTCGCGAGGCCAAGGCCGGTCAGGTGATCCTCATCAACTACGGCATGCTCGGCAGCCTGGCGGAGGCGCTCAAGTCCCGCCGCTGGTCTTCCATGGTGCTTGATGAGGCCCAGCAGATCAAAAACGCCGGCACCCAGCGCGCCAAGCTGCTGTTCCAGCTCGACGGCGATTTTCGCCTCGCCCTCTCCGGCACCCCCATCGAAAACCATCTGGGGGAGCTGTGGAGTCTCTTCACTTTTATCAACCCGGGGCTGCTCGGCAGCCTTGGCGAGTTCAAGCGTCGCTTTGGCAAAGCGGTCAAGGATCCCCAGCACATGGCGCTGCTGCGGGCGGTGATCAGCCCCTTCATCCTGCGCCGTCTCAAGCAGCAGGTGCTGACCGAGCTGCCGGACAAGACCGAGATCATCCACCACATCAGCCTCTCCCCCGAAGAGCGCCAGCTCTACGAGGCGACCCGGCGGGAAGTGGTGCAGCAGGTGCAAAGTGCCGATGGCCGTGCCCTGATGCATGTGCTGAGCGGCCTGACCCGGCTGCGCCGGCTCTGCTGTTCGCCGGAGCTGGTGATGCCCGAGTGGTCGCAGACAAGCAGCAAGCTGGATGAGGCGATGGCCCTGCTGGAAGAGGCTATTGACGGTGGTCATCGGGTGCTGGTGTTCAGCCAGTTTGTCGATCTGCTGAGCCTGCTGCGGGCCCGCATCGAGCAAAAATCCTGGGACTACTGCTATCTGGATGGGGGCTGCTCTGCCAAGTCCCGTCAGGACTCCATCCTGCGTTTTCGTCATGAGGAAGTGCCGCTGTTCCTCATCAGCCTCAAGGCGGGGGGGACCGGCCTCAACCTCACCCAGGCCGATACCGTGCTGCACCTCGATCCCTGGTGGAACCCGGCGGTGGAAGATCAGGCGAGCGATCGGGCTCACCGGATGGGCCAGACCCAGCCGGTGACCGTCTATCGACTGGTATGCGAGCAGACGGTGGAGGAGAAGATCGTCGCCCTGCACGACGAGAAGCGGGCGCTGGCCGATGGGTTGCTGAGCGGCCAGTCCGAGGTGCGCGGGCTGGATGTGGAGAGCCTGCGGGCCCTGCTGATGGGTTGATTGGCGACGCCACCTTTCATACCGCCTATCGATACAGAAAAGGGGAGAACATCCAGGATGTTCTCCCCTTTCTTATTTGGGGTGCTGATGCGGGATACTTCGTTTATCGCGGCAAGGCGGCCCAGCTATTCCTGATCCAGTCACCCCTGATAGAGATAGAGGTGCAGCCGCTCGATGATGGGCTCGCCGCCAATCTTGCGATCTCGCCGCGCCTGCCGGCTCTTGGGGGGATAGTTGCCCAGATGGGTGACTGCAGGCGGGCTGTCCGAGCAGAGCAGCAGAGGCAGGCTCGCCTTGATCTGCTGCTTGCGCGGGGTGCGCTCCAGCCAGAGCAGGTTGATCATCGGGTGGGTCTTGACCGGGCGGCGGATCCGCAGCTCGGCATCGGCGGGCAGGCGGCGAATGTCGTACACCTCCTGATCCACCATCTTGCTCCACTCCTCGTTGTTGGAGAGGGCCGGTATATAGCGGCGGCTGCGCTCCAGCATCTCAAGCACCTGCTCGCGACTGAGGCGATTGATGGTCTGCTTGTCAGCCCAGGTAAAGCCGAGGGATTGCAGCTCACCTGTCAACAGGGTCAGCTTGCGGTAGACCTGCAGAGTGATCACCCCGGGCAGGGCGGTATGTACCAGCTCGAACTTCTCGTCCCGTCCCCCCGCCTGCTGCACCAGCGCCTTGAAATCGAGTTTGTGCTGGTTGATTTGGTCGATCAGCGGTTGCAGCAAGGGGGCTGCGGCGGCAGGAAAGCGCAACCAGCCGGGCAGCCGATGAGTTGCCTTGGTGGAGCAGCCGGGGCGGGCGCTGTGGTCCCGATAGGCGGCGAGGGTGGCCGCCAGCGCGGCTTCACCGTTGAGATAGCCCACCTCAATTTGCTCGATCGGGTCGTGCTCTTCCCCCTGTGCAACCGGGGGGAGAGGATAGACATGAGCCTCCTGCAGGTCGAGCTGGCAAAGCAGATCGGCCAGCTGGTTGAGAGAGGCTTCAATGGCGGCCATCTGTTGACGCAGGGCGGCGGTCGGGGTAAAGGTATCCATCGATGATCCTGTGGTTTCATCCGCCGCTGACGGCATAAACGATGGCGTCAGGGCAGGGGAATAAACTACTGTATAAATAACCATACCAGTATGCCGGTTGCGCGCCAAGAGGGGCGTTTTCGGGTCTTCATCGAGGGAGCTGCGCGGGAGAAAGAGTAAGTTTGTTTTATGTTTCATCGTGTTAATTTAAGATCGCAAAGAGATCGACAAATTAACAATCGAATGTAATGACGGGGTTGCCACCCATGGCATGTCCATTGGCGAGTGCATAGGCAATGCGGTAAATTGCATATGTAAGGTGGTGCCATGCAGCACAATATGCTGCGGGCCGTTGATGGTCGAATGGTGATTTAATTATTCTTTATAAATCAAAGCATTAAAATTGTATCAGTCAGTTTTTTACTATTAGTTTTCCTAATGTAACGTATCAAAATTCGTCAATTGAGTCGGCCCTGCTCCCTGACTAAGCTTTGCGCATCAAATAAAGCCCAGTGCGTAAACAAATATTCAGAGGAGCCACATCATGGCCAACATGACTTATACCGAAACCGGTTACCAGCATTCCAGCCAATTGAATCTGGTTGCTCGCGTTAAAATGACCGTTCTGACCTGGCTGGAGCGCAGCCGCAGCCGTCGCCAGCTCTCCGAGCTGCCCGAGTACCTGCTCAAAGACATCGGCCTGAACGAAGCTGACCGTTATCAAGAGACCACCAAGCCGTTCTGGCGTGGTTGATCAGCCGGGCATGGATGCCTCGTTTTTCTGCTGATCCGTTTTCCGCTCTGCCCCTGTGGCGCCCTGCCATCGGGCTGGCAATAGTCAGTGTTATCTCTCCTCGTTTTCCCCCTGTTATTCGTTGATCCTCTTTCCTCTCTTCTTTATTTCACATCGCTATTTTCATTGAGTCATCGTTCGATTGTTATCACAATTGTGTCGTTAATGTTTGAATTTGTTTAAAAAACGATTTTAAGCCGCGATGCCTTGCGTATAATCCGGCCATAGTATTCCAGAGCGAGAGGGTGAGACGGATGATTCCCCAGCACGATTTTTTGGCCCTGACCCGCAGTAATGAGTGGCAGCTTGAGCCCTTTGAATTTGCCCTGCCCGATGGCACGCGGGTCAGTGTCTGGGATACGGGAGTGCTCTGTCTGGAACCTGCCAGTGGCGCGGGCGATCAACCTGGCGGACGCAAGGATATCGTCCTCTCCTGCGGCATTCACGGCAATGAGACCGCCCCTATCGAGATCTGCAACCAGCTGCTGAGCCGCCTGCTCTCTGGCGAGCTGAGCGCCCGCCATCGGGTGCTGTTCCTGTTTGGCAATCCGGCGGCGATGAATCTGGGGCTGCGGGAGGTAGAAGAGAACATGAACCGCCTCTTCTCCGGTGCCCACAGCAAGGGGGAGGGGCTTTGCAACCGGGAGCGGATCCGCGCCATGCGCCTTGAGCAGTATGTGAGCCGCTTCTTTGCCGATCCGGCCCGTCCTCGCTACCACTACGACCTGCACACCGCCATTCGTGGCTCGCGCCACGAGAAGTTCGCCGTTTACCCCTTCCCCCATGAGCGGCCCCACTGCCGCGAGCAGGTGCAGTTCCTCGGCGCCTGCGGAGTACGCACTATTCTGCTCTCCGCCAGCCCGACCACCACCTTCAGCTACTACAGCTCCCGCCAGCATGGCGCCCACGCCTTCACGGTGGAGCTGGGCAAGGTGCGTCCGTTTGGCGAGAACGACATGACCCGCTTTATCGAAACCCGGCAGGCACTGCAGGAGCTGGTCACTCAGGATGAGGTGGTGCTCGAACCCTGGCGGGCGGATGATTTCACCCTGTTTGCCATCGATCGGGTGATCACCAAGAGATCGGAGCAATTTCGCTTCCTGTTTGCCAGCGATGTGGACAACTTCACCGAATTCCCGCAAGGGTTCGTGCTGGCCGAGGATGGCGAGCTGCGCTACACGGTCGAGCAGCCGCGCGAAGCGGTGGTCTTCCCCAACGCCAATGTGGCGATTGGTCAGCGCACCGTGCTGATGGTGGTGCCGACAAGGCTCTGGGAATAGCTGTGATAGTTTTGCCTGCAGAGCGGTGATGCATCCGCAGGCGGCGCCAAGCCATTGTTTTAGTCGGCGGCTTAGACACAGCAGCGGTTAGCCGCAGTAATAAAAAACGGGGCCAGTCAGATGACTGGCCCCGTTTTTTATCGGATTCAAGCGGTGAGGCTTAGCTGTTGTTCTTCACAAACAGGGTCAGCTCCTGACCGGGCTTGAGGTAATCCCCTTTATCCAGCTGATTCCAGCGCATCACATCGTTGATGGCCACCTGGAAGCGAGCTGCGATGGAGGAGATGGAGTCGCCACGGCGAACCTGATACACCATCGATTTGTCGCTCTTCTTCCCTTGCTTGGGATAGACCACCAGCTTCATGCCTGGCTTGAGCGCCGACTTGGCATTCAGACCATTCCACTTGGCGAGCTCTTCGTGGGAGACGCCGTGTGCCTGGCTGATGCTCCACAGGTTGTCACCCGAGCGCACCTTGTAACTGACTTTGGCCTTCTGGCTGCTGCCACGGCTTGCCAGCTGTTGCGGTTTGCTGGCGGAGCTGGCCTTGCTGCTGACCTGACCGTGGGTCGGGATCACCAGTTGCTGACCGCGACGCAGGTTGTTGCTGCGCAGATTGTTGGCCAGCTTCAGCTCGTTCACGCTGACGCCATGATTCTGGGCAATGCGCGACAGGGTATCGCCACTGGTGACCTGATAGGAGCGGGTACGAATACGCTCGCTCTTGGGCAGATCGGCCAGTGCCAGCTCCAGGGTATCGGCATATTCTACCGGTACCAGCAGGCGGTAAGGACCACGGGGCGACATCACACCACGGCTCAGGGCCGGATTGACCTCCTTGAGCTGTGACGTGCGCAGACCTGCCAGTTGGGCGGCCACATTCAGATCGATCTGGCTGCCGGTCTCCACCACTCGCAGCTTCGGCTCGTTGGCGAGCACCGGCAACTGGATATTGTACTTGTCCGCATTGCTGATCATGTCAGCCATGGCGAGGATCTTCGGCACATACATCCGGGTTTCCCGGGGCAGATCGAGCGACCAGTAGTCGGTCGGCTTGCCTGCGCGCTGGTTACGCTGGATGGCGTTGCGCACCCGTCCTTCACCGGCATTGTAGGCGGCCAGCGTTTGCAGCCAGTCACCGTCAAAGAAGCGGTTCAGGTACTCCAGATAGTCGAGCGCCGCATTGGTGGAGGCCAGCACATCGCGCCGTCCGTCATACCAGTTGTCGTGGCGCAGACCGAAGTTTCTGCCTGTCGCTGGCACAAACTGCCAGAGTCCGACGGCATTGCTGCGGGATCGGGCATGGGGATCAAACATGCTCTCGATCATCGGGACAGTAATAAGCTCCATTGGCAGCTCACGCCGTTCAATCTCCTCTACCATCAGATAGAGGTAGGGTTCAGCCCGGCTGGCAATGGTCGCCAGATGCTTATCATTGCGCAACAGCCACTCACGTTGCTGGCGGATGCGCGGATTGTCCGGAGTTTCCAGTTGCATATCATCGCTGATACGCACCCACAGATTGTCCGTATCTTCCATTTCGTCCAGCTGTTCATCGCCAAACAGGAAATGGGAAGAGTGTTTTTTATGCGCTTTTTTCTTGACCTGGGGGGACTTGATCGGCTCGATTGCCGTTAGCGCCCGGTCATCCTGATGGCTCAGGTTTTGGCAGCCGCTGAGCAACAGCGCTGCCAATAAGGCCGTTCGTACCTTCATCTCGTTCCGGTCATTTTTAGGAAAAACAGCTCGCATCATAAGGGGCAATGGCCCCC
Source organism: Aeromonas sp. Y289-2 (assembly GCF_027705925.1). Taxonomy (NCBI): domain Bacteria; kingdom Pseudomonadati; phylum Pseudomonadota; class Gammaproteobacteria; order Aeromonadales; family Aeromonadaceae; genus Aeromonas; species Aeromonas sp. Y289-2. The sequence continues at coordinate 658,808 of NZ_JAPDCH010000001.1, read as the reverse complement.
TGATCAAGGTTTGTTCAAAAAACGTCCTTCCACTGACGCAGGATGGTGAAGGTATCTACCGGATTTTCCACGCATTTTAGCCCATGCTTTTCAGCAGAAAATTTCACTGAATCCTGTTCGCAGCGCAGAAAAATGTTGAAAGTGCGTTCGTCACCCAGCCGGGTTGGCAGGCTTGGCAGCCCTTGTTGCCGCAGTTTGCTGATCAGCCCGATCTGGCGGCGGATCGCCGGGTTGTCCGGCTCGACCGCATAGGCAAAACGCAGGTTGGAGAGGGTGTACTCGTGGGCACAATAAATGAGTGTCTCATCGGGCAGGGCGGCGAGTCGTTGCAGCGAGTGGTACATCTGCTCCGGCGTCCCTTCAAACAGGCGGCCACAACCGGCCGAGAAGAGGGTATCGCCACAAAACAGCATGCCGTTACCGTGGTAGGCGATGTGGCCGCGAGTGTGCCCGGGCACATGGATCACCTCGAGGGCGAGGCCGTGCCAGTTGATCTGATCGCCATCTTCCAGCCACTGACCGTGGTGATCCGGCATCGGGTCAAGTTTGGGGCCATAGAGCCGGGCGTGGGGGAAGTGGGCAAGCAGGTCGGTGACACCCCCGACATGGTCGTGATGGTGATGGGTCAGCAGGATGGCATCGAGCACCAGCCCCAATGCCTCGAGCCGCTCCAGCACGGGTGCGGCATCGCCCGGATCGACCACCAGACAGTGATTTTCGTGGCGGATCAACCAGATGTAGTTGTCATTAAAGGCTGGAACTGTGATCACTGGATACATGAGTCTGCTTCTCTTTAGGGAGGGTATCTTATATAACAGGATGGCGTTCGAAACCCCGAGTTGAGCCCTATTATGCAGGTGGCACGTACCGAACAACAAATCGAGATCCCGACCAGCTGGTCTGCATTGCCTATGGGGGACTGGGTGGCGGCCGAGATCCAGGATCGGCTCGACAACTGGTGCCCCAATCTGTTTGGGTATCATCTGCTGAAAATTGGCGCTCTGAGCGCCGAACTCTCCTGCAAACGCTCCTCCATTCGTCACCAGATCGGGGTCGCCCCCGGCGGGCGGCTGCTCGACATGTATGGCGATCCCCTCGATCTGCCGGTGCGGACCGGCAGCGTCGATGCCTGCCTGCTGGCCCACTGCCTCGATTTCTCTGCCGATCCTCATCAGGTGTTGCGCGAAGCCGAAAGGGTGCTGACCGACGATGGCTGGCTGATCATCAGTGGTTATAACCCCATGAGTCTGGTCGGGATCGGTCACTGTGTGCCGTTCTTGCGGCGCAGAATGCCCTGGTCGGCACGGATGTTCACCCCGGGGCGGGTGACGGACTGGTTGCATCTGCTGGGATGCGAGGTGATGTTCGACGAGCGTTTCGGTTACTCGTTTATGGGGAAACAGAGCTGGCACAGTTGGTGGCGGGAGAGTATCGGGCGGGATTATTGCAGGGCATTTGCATCGGTATACGTGATTGCGGCCCGTAAACGGCGCTTTCCACTTATCCCGGTGCGGCGGCGCTGGCAGCTGCCAAAGTCCCTCGCCACACCGGGAATGGCCCGTCAGGGCTGGTAGCCGGTATCTTCGGCCAGATCCTTGCCGCAGGCGGCCTCTCTGGCCAGCTCGTCGCACCGTTCGTTCTCCGGGTGGCCGGAGTGACCCTTCACCCAGAGCCACTCAATCTGGTGGCGACCCACTTCCGCATCCAGCTCCTTCCAGAGATCGACGTTCTTGACCGGTTGCCGGTTGGCGGTCATCCACCCTTTCTTCTTCCAGCCGATGATCCACTGGGTGATCCCCTGGCGGACATACTGGCTGTCGGTGGTGAGGCGCACCTTGCACGGTTCGTTGAGGGTGCGCAGCCCCATGATAGCGGCCATCAGCTCCATCCGGTTATTGGTGGTCAACCTGAATCCTGCGGAAATCTCTTTGCGGTGCTTGCCGTAGACCATCACGGCCCCGTAACCACCCGGGCCCGGATTGCCGAGGCAGGAGCCGTCGGTATAGACATCAATCTGTTTTAACATGAGCAATCAATCTGTTTTAACATGAGGCTTGGGGTAAACTAGCGAGTAAGTAAAGCCGAAGTTTGACATAGATTGGATCATGAACACACCCCAACTGAATCGCCAGATCATTCTGGATACTGAAACCACAGGTATGAATACGGCGGGTGGCCCTGTCTATCTGGGGCACCGCATTATCGAAATCGGCTGTGTGGAGGTGATCAACCGCAAGCTGACCGGTAACCACTATCACGTCTATATCAAGCCTGATCGTCTGGTCGACCCGGAAGCGATCCAGGTGCACGGTATCACCGACGAGTTCCTGCGTGACAAACCGTCGTTCAGCCAGATTGCCGACGAATTCCTTGAGTTCATCCGCGGCGCCGAACTGATCGCTCACAACGCACCGTTTGACGTGAGCTTCATGGACTACGAGTTCAGCAAGCTCGGACTCAACTTCAAGACGGCGGATATCTGCACCATCACAGATACCCTGGCGATGGCGCGGGATCTCTTCCCTGGCAAGCGCAACAACCTGGATGTGCTGTGCGATCGTTACGGTATCGACAACTCCCACCGTACCCTGCACGGGGCTTTGCTCGATGCGGAGATCCTGGCGGACGTCTACCTGCTGATGACCGGCGGCCAGACCAAACTCAATCTGGCCACCGAGAGCAACGAAAACGAAAGCAATCAGGACACCAGCATTCGCCGGTTGGAGAGCAACCGACCTGCCCTCAAGGTGGTGCGTGCCAGCACCGAGGTTCAGGCCCTGCACGAGGCGAGACTGGATCTGGTACAGAAAAAGGGAGGAAGTTGTCTGTGGCGGCAATGAGCAAGTGGTGTGCCGGTCTGCTGTTGTTGCTCTCGCTGGGGGCGGCGGCGACCGAGGTATTTGCCCCTTCCGATATTCCGCTGCTGGATAACCGCTTTCGCATCGATTACGGCGTGAAGGAGATCACCTTTATTATCAAGCGCAAGCCGGGCACCCCGTCCGTGATCCTGGTTCGCCCCGATGGCAGCAAGCTTTACGTGGGCAAGGTCAAACCCGCAGATGTGGGTTGGCTGGCGTTGCCGGAGCACGATCTCATTACCCTGCGCAATCCCATGCCGGGCCCCTGGCAGGCGATTGGCGAGGTGGATCCCGACAACCGGGTGCGCATTCTCTCCGATATCCGGCTCGATATCGCCGCCCTGCCGATGCAGCTCTATCAGGGGGAGGTGGTCAAGCTCAAGGCGTGGTTGCTGATCAATGGTCAGCCGCCGAAAGATAAATACTATCTCTCTGACCTTGGCATGACCGTCAAGCTGCAATCGTTCAGCGATGCCGATAAGAAAGAGGTCGTGCTGGATCAAGTACTTGGCCACTATCGCGATGATGGCAAGGGGCTCGACGAAGTGCCGGGTGATGGCATCATGACGGCGGAAGTGACGCTGCAGGATATTCCCGGTGGCAAGTACCGCGCCATGTTCAGCACGGGCAATCAGGTGTTTGTCCGTGCCCGTTATCAGGATGTGCTGCTTTACCCCTATCCGTTCAGCTATAACTTGTCGCCGCCTTCGGAAGAGCTGGGAGCCAAGCTCTCACTGCTAATCGACCGTGATGAGCTGGATCCCGCCTCCGTGGTGGTCAAGGGGAGTGTGACCAGCAATGTGGGCGGCCTCTACGAGTTCAGCGAGACCGCCAGCGACCCCAAGCTTGATATCGATCTCTCCAACATCAAGGAGGTCGGTCAGCATGAGGTGAAAGCAACCCTCTATGGCACCACTCGCCTCGGCCGTGAGCTGAAAATCGAGTTGCCGGTGAAAACCTTCAATGTATTCCCGCCACCGCCGCCTCCTGTAGAGGTGGTGTCGGCCGCCGCACCGGCCTCCAGTGCCGAGGCGACCCATGAAGCTCCGGCAGAGGAGGAAATGGGCTGGCTGATCTGGGCATTGGCGGGGGGGGGTGTGCTGCTGGCGGTATTGGGTGGGGTCGGGTTTGTGGTGATACAAAAACGGCGTGCCCTGAAGCGTGCTCTGGCCGCTGCGCAGGCCGAGAATCAGCAAGCCGGACAACCTGCTGCCAAGCTGGATCTCAATCTGCCAGAGCAGTAACCCTCGTACTGAAGTGGCGTGATGCCAGAGATAAAAAACCGCCCTGATAAGCAGGGCGGTTTTTTTTAGTTCATAAACAGAACAAGCTGGCTATCAGTGTTCGCCGATATAGACATCCTTGTTCTGCTCGCGGATCTCGAGGAACTTGTCCAGATTGGCCATCATCAGCTCGACCAGCTGGGGGTCGAAATGCTGCCCCTTCTCCTCTTCAATCAGGGCCAGCACCTTGTCCAGCGGCCACGCCTTCTTGTAGCAGCGATCCGAACCCAGGGCATCGAACACGTCAGCCAGCGCCACAATCCGCCCCTCCAGCGGAATATCCGTCCCTTTCAGACCGCGGGGATAGCCACTGCCATTCCACTTCTCATGGTGATTGCCAGCGATGGTGGCACCAATCTGGAACAGCGCCAGATCGCTGCCGGAGAGCATATCCTGCCCGAGCTGGGCGTGGGTTTTCATGATCTCCCACTCCTCCGCTGTCAGCTTGCCCGGCTTGTGCAAGATGGCATCGGGAATTCCCACCTTGCCAATATCATGGAGCGGCGAGGCACGTTTCACCAGCTCGCTCTGCTCTTCGCTCATGCCCATCAGGTGGCAGAACTGTTCGGTATAGAGCGCGACCCGCTTGACGTGCAGCCCTGACTCTTTGGAACGGGTTTCGACCAGTTCGCCGATGCGATAGATGATCTCCCGCTGGTTGTCGGCGATAACCTCATTGAGCCGGATATTCTCCAGCGCCACTATGATGTTTTCGGTAAACAGGGTCAGCAGACTGGTATCGATCTGGCTGAGCTGGCGGGTGGTCTCGATGTGGAACAGCAGGTGGTGGCGCGGATTCTGGCAGTAGAGCACCATCTGGGTGGCGTTATAGACATTGCTGCGCTTGCTCATCGCCTGGCGCAGGATCTCCGGCGCTTCTGTGAGGAGCATGGCGGGATGGCCGGGGAGCAGGGGCTCCAATACTTGATCCTTCACCTCATAGGCGTATTGCTTGACGTCGTATATCTGGGTTTCCCCCAGATGGAGCAGGGCGCTGAGCTGCTCCTGAGCGCCTTCGACAAACTGGCGCAACGCCCGTTTCTCAAAGATCCCCTTGGAGGCTTCGATGACTTTTTCCAGCCCCTGACGGTTACTCTCCAGGGTGCGGATATCCCGATAGGATCGCAGGCTGGCCCGCAGCAGGGTGCGCAGCTTCTGGGAGGTGAGCTCGGTTTTATCCTTGTAGTCGTTGATGTCGTAGTTGGTGACCACGTCATCTTCCGGCGCCTGGCCGGGTTGGCCGGTACGCAACACGATGCGTACCATCTTGTTTTGCAGATCTTCACGGACGTATTTGACGACATCGAGGCCGGCGTGGTCGACCTCCATCACCACGTCCAGCAGCAACAGGGCAACGTCCGGGGTGGTGGCCAGCAACTCTTTGGCCTGTGCCGCGGAATAGGCATGCAGAAAATCGATGGGGCGATTGTCAAACTCGAATTTGTTCAAGGTGATTTTGGTGATGCGATGCACTTCAGGCTCATCGTCAACAATCATCACCTTCCAGCCCGCTTGCTGTGCGTCGGGGAGGGAGAGATCGTCATCATCAATAATCAGGATCTGGTCATCCATCATACAATCCTGTTTGGCATCCTGTGCTTACATTAACTGCTTCACTAAGGATAGGAAACTTATTGGGAAATAAAATTTGATCTCGAAAAACTATGGTCGAAATAAGCAAATGGAACCCTTTGTGACTATGGCGTTGTCCGGCTGCTTTCTTTGCCCAATCATGGAGCTAGCGTGCATAAAGCCTATGTCTGGATTGGGGTGTGGACGCGAGTGGTTGGGGATGTTTGAATCCAGCTTGTAGCTACTAGACGAGAAATAATCTTATTTGATAGTGATTCCTATTTGCGTGTAGCATGGGCGACACACTCAACGAGGAGCCCCATCGTGTCCCCATCTCTGCCTCCCAATCGCCCCCGTCTGCTGACTGTCAAAGCCATTACCCAGATCACCCCCCATTTGCGTCGCATCACCTTTGGTGGCAGCGAACTGGCTGACTATCCCTTTACCTGCGGTGGGGCCCATATCAAGGTGATGCTGGCCCAGCCCCATCAGGTAGAGCCGGTGCTGCCTGCCATGACCCCGAGCGGCCCGCGCTGGAGTGACCCGGCAGACAAGCCGGTGATCCGCACCTACACCATCCGTGCGTTTCGCCGTGATGAGCAGGAAATTGATATCGACTTCGTGCTGCACGGTGAAGGCGGACCCGCCAGCGCCTTTGCCACCCATGCCAAGCCGGGAGAGAAGGTGATCCTCTCCGGGCCGGGTGGCCCCAATCCCATGCTGCAACCAGCCGATCACTACTGCCTGGTGGGGGATCTCACCGCCTTGCCCGCCATCATGGCGATGTGTGAGGTGATGCCTGCAGATGCCAGAGGGGAAATTGCGATTCTGGTGCCGGATCAGGCCGATGCTCAACCATTGACGCTACCGGTCGGGGTGCGCTGTCACTGGTTTGTCGGCGAGCCCGAGTCCAGCGGCCTGCTGGAGCATGTGATTGCTCTGCCGCTGGTGCGCGATGGCGGCTTCTTCTGGCTGGGTGGGGAAGAGGCGTTGGTGCTGCCGCTGCGCCGCCATTTTCGTTCCGTGCTTGAGGTGGATCGTCAGTCGCTCTACGCCGTGCCGTACTGGCGCCGGGGCAAGAGTGAAGAGGCCTATCACCAGACCCGTCACGATGTGATGGATAATTAAGCGGATGCGAAAGAATACCTGATCCACGCTTGCAAATAAAAATGATTTGCATTTAGTATTGCGCCGTCCGGGTATTCGTCCGGGCGGCGTTTTTATTTCCGTTGACACAAGAGCGTCCTGTTTTCACGTCGGTTTGGCTGCATGTTGTCAGACCCAACGCAAGGAGTCGTAAAGGGTGGTTAAGTACCAGACCCCTCTGTTCTGGCTGGGATTGTTCCTCCTGTTCATACTGCTTTGTCTCTCGCTCGCCACCGGTGCGGGTGTTTATGGTGCCCGCGAGGTGTTCGGCTACCTGATGGGTGACGCGCCTTGGGCGAGTGACGAGAAGCTCGCCATGGTGCTCAATACCTTGCGACTGCCGCGCACCCTCTGCGCCATGGTGGTCGGTACCTCTTTATCTCTGGCGGCCTCCTTGTTGCAGAGCGCGACCCGCAACCCGCTGGCGGAGCCCGGTCTGCTCGGGGTCAACGCCGGGGCGGTCTTTGCGCTGGTGGTGGGGCTCACCTGGTTCGGGGTGGAGTCCGCCTACGGCTATCTGCTCTGGGCCGGACTCGGTGCGCTGCTCGGCAACGTGATTGTGCTGGGGCTTGGCATGATGATTGGCCGCTCCAACCCCCTCAAGCTCATTCTAGTCGGGGTGGCGCTCTCCGCCACCTTCGGCGGTCTCTCCAGCTTTTTGCTGCTCTCCAACAAGATGGTGCTGGAGCAGTACCGCTTCTGGAACCTCGGCTCCCTGTCGGCGGCCAATCTCGATGCCATCATTGCCGTACTGCCCTTCGTGCTGGCGGCGTTTGTCATCACCTTGCTGCTCTGTCGCCAGCTGACCCTGATGCAGATGGGGGATAGTCAGGCACAGGCGCTGGGGATCCACCCCAACCGGGTGCGGATTGGCGTGCTGCTGGCCGCCACCCTGTTTACCGCCAGTGCCATCGCCATCGCCGGCCCCATCGGCTTTGTCGGCTTTCTGGCTGCCTACTGTGGCCGACTGGTGGAACCGGTAAAGCTGTCGGTGCAGGTCTGTTTCTCCGCTCTGTTCGGCATGCTGTTTCTGCTGTTGGCCGACATTCTGGCGCGCTGGCTGATCCAGCCGTTCGAGCTGCCAAACGGCGTCATTCTGGCCCTGATCGGTGCGCCTGTGCTGATCGCCATCGTTCATCGCGGGGGCTTTCGTACCCTGCTGACCGTCAAGTGAGGGGCTGATGCGTACACCTACCGATACGCTCTGCCTGCGGGCCGGCAACCGCTCTTTGCTGATCAATCTGCCAAGCTGGCGCTGGCTGGCTCTGCTGGCCATGGCGTTGCTGGCGCTTGCTCTGCTGGCCCTGAGCGTTGGCGGCGGCAAGCTCGGTTTTGCCGGGGTGGTCAACACCCTGCTGGGGGAGGGGACCCGGCTTGAGCAGCTCACCCTGTTCAAGATCCGGTTACCGCGCATCCTTGGGGTGGTGGTGGCGGGGGCGGCCATGGGGCTCTCCGGCTGTCTGGTGCAGACGCTGGTGCGCAACCGGCTGGCCACACCCGATATGGTGGGGGTCAATAACGGCGCCTCTCTGGCCATCATCGTCTTCTCCCTCTACCTGACCGTGGGCAGCTGGCCCTGGTGGGCGGCCCCCATCGGCGCCATCTTCGCGGCGCTGGTGCTCTATGCCCTCTGCCGCAAACCGGGTGAGCAGGGCTATCTGTTCGTGGTGATCGGTATCGGTCTCTCCGAATTGTTCGAGGCGCTCGGCCAGTTTGTGATGTCCACCCAGGCCCTGCTGCACCTGAGCTCTCTCTATCTGTGGAATATGGGCAGCTTTATCGCCGTGGGTTACAGCACCATCACCCCTATCGCCATCCTGTTGCTGCTGCTCTGCCCCTGGATCGTCTATCTCTCCCGCTCGCTGGCGGTGCTGCGCTTTGGCCCCGAGATGGCCAGAGGACTTGGCGTCAACGGCGATCGGGTGCAACTGGGCATTCTGGCGCAGGCCATTCTGGTGGCGGCGCTCGGCACCGCCATCGGCGGCCCCGTGGTCTTTATCGCCATGGCGGCCCCCATTCTTGCCTCCTGGCTGGTGAAAGACCGGGTGGTGCCGCTCTGGCTGGCGGCGCTTAGCGGCGCCCTGCTGCTGCTTGCCAGCGATACCCTGGTTCGGGTGCTGGCCAGCCCTCACGAGGTGGCGACCGGCATCATGACCCGCATTCTCGGCGGCCTGTTGCTGCTGTTTCTTCTCGTTAACGATCGCCAGAGGGCTGACTGATGACGCTCACCGTAAATCGCCTCCACTTCGCCTATCAGCAGACCCCCATTTTGCGGGACATCTCTTTCAGCGTGCCGAGAGGCAAGCTGGTGGGGATCGTCGGCCCCAACGGCTGCGGCAAATCGACCCTGCTCAAGCTGCTATCCGGCCAGATGAAAGCCCAACGCGGCGAGATCCTGCTCAAAGGCAAGCCGCTTGCCAGCTACCCCATGAAGGGGCTGGCGCGGGAGCTCGCCTATCTGCCCCAGCGGCCGACCCTGCCTGCCGGCATTCTGGTGGAGCAGTTGGTGCAGTATGGCCGCCACCCTCATCAGGGCTGGTTCAATCAGTGGGGTGAGGAGGATGCCCGCATGGTGCGTATTGCCTGCGAGCGGATGCAGCTTGAAAGCATCTGGCAGCAGAGCGCCGCGTCCCTCTCCGGCGGGCAGGCACAGCGGGCGTGGCTGGCGATGATCCTGGCGCAGGACAGCGACATGGTGCTGCTCGACGAGCCCACCAGCGCCCTCGATATCGGTCACCAGACCGAGGTGATGGAGGCGATCCATCGCATCACCGCCGAGGGCAAAACCGTGCTGCTGGTGATCCACGATCTGGCGATGGCGGCCCGCTACTGTGACGAGCTGATCGCCATCGGCGAGGGGAGCATTGCCGCCATGGGCCCGGCCCGGGAGGTGGTGACCAAGGATCTAATCGACCGGCTCTACCAGACCAGTGTCGACATTCTGCATGCCCCCGGCGACGGGGCGCCCATTATCGTGCCCCGTCGCCACGAACATGGCTGCGCCCTGCGTTCGGCGAGTTGAGTCATATGGGCCTGTTCTGTGGGCTCACCGAGTGTATCCACGCGGCCGATTATCCGGGCCGTGCAACGAGAAGGAGTGAGATGATGAAGCGTTTTGCCGCCCTGGCAGCAGCCATCCTGATGCTGGCCGCGCCGCTGGTTCAGGCGCAGGAGATGCGTGAAGTGACCGATGCGTTTGGCCAGAAGGTGCAAGTGCCAGTCCAGCCAACGCGGGTGGTGGTGCTGAGCGAGCTCGAACTCGACAGCACCCTGACCCTGGGGCTGATCCCCATCGGCGCCGTCAATGGCCGTGGTCAACCCACCTTGCCTCGCTATTTGCTGAACAAGGCGGGCATGGGGATCCAGGTGATCGGTGATCTCGACAGCCCCAATCTGGAGTCGCTGATTGCGCTGGAGCCCGACCTTATCCTGACCGGCCAGACCCGTCCCGAGCTGCTGACCTTGCTGGGGGAGATCGCGCCGACCGTGGTGACCAGCAAGTGGGGTGAGCCGTGGCAGGATAGCTTCCGCCGCACCGCCCACACCCTCAACCGCGACCAGCAAGGGGATACTTTCTTGCTGCAGTATGCCGAGCGGCTGACTCAGGCCCGCAGCAAGCTGGCCAAGCATCAGGGGGAGAGCATCAGCATAGTGCGCTGGAACCCCAAGGGGCCGAGCTTTATGTATCAGGGCACCTTTGCCAGCAGCGTAGTGGAGTCGATGGGGCTGGTGCGCCCAAGCAAGCAGCAGGGTACCGGCGCGCCCCACTCACCGGCGCTCAGTCTGGAGTCCCTCAATCTGCTGGATGCCGACTGGCTGGTGGTCGGTACCCTGAGTGCCACCGGTGATGCGGTGGATGCCATGCGTCAGGCGGAGCAGACCCCGGCGTTCCAGCAACTGCCGGTGATCAAGGCCAAGCGCTTTGGCGCCGTGGACGGATCGCTCTGGACTTCGAGCGGCGGCCCGCAGGCGGCCCTCAAGGTGATCGAGGATGTGGAGCAGTTGCTGGCAACCCGCAGCTGAGTGCCATCGCGTGCCAGAGGTTGACCACATGAACAGGTTTACCAAAAGAAGAGGGAGGCTGATGCCTCCCTCTTGCGTTGTCACTGTCTATCGTGACCTCTTCGGCGAGCCAGAGCCGTTTATTGCGGCTGGATGGCTGTCACTGTGAGCTTGCCGCTCTGGCTTTCGGCATGAAAGTGGATGGCATCCCCCACCTTGAGCCCTTTGAGCTGGGCCGGATCTGCCACTCGAAAGACCATGGTCATGGCGGGCATCTTGAGATTCTCGATCGCCTCGTGCTTGATGCCGACCTTGCCGCTCCCCTCATCGAGGCGGGTAATGACCCCCTTGGTCATCACCATTGCGGCCTGTTCGCTCATCTCACCCGTCTGACTCATCTCGTGCCCTTCATGGTGCATCATCTCTTCGGCTTGCAGGTTGGTCTGGGTGGCAAAGCCAAGCAGCAATGTCAGGGTCAGCGTCTTGTAGTTCATGATGGTTTCCTCATCGTTCAGTCAATATGGATCGTGAAATCGGGTTATTCGGATTGCGGGTTCGCGCCCTTGCCAAGGCTGCGACTGCGCCACAGGTAATAGGCCGCTGGCAGCACCAGCAGGGTCAGCACCAGCGCGCTCACCATGCCGCCGATCATGGGGGCGGCGATGCGCTGCATCACCTCGGATCCGGTACCGTGGCTCCACATGATGGGCAAGAGGCCGGCGATGATGGTGACCACCGTCATCATCTTGGGGCGCAGGCGCAGGGCGGCGCCGTGGATCACCGCCCGGTGCAGCCCCGCCTTGTCCGGCTTGCCGCTGGCGACGAGGTCGTCCCAGGCGTGGTTGAGGTAGACCAGCATCAAGACGCCGGTCTCCACCGCCACCCCGGCCAGAGCGATAAAGCCGACCCCGACCGCCACCGAGAGGTTGAAGTCGAGCAGCCAGAGGGTCCAGATCCCCCCCACCACCGCCAGCGGCAAGGTGGTGAGAATGAGCAGTACCTCCTGAACGCGGCGAAACGCCAGATAGAGCAGCAGCACGATAATGGCGACCGTGAGCGGCACCACGTAGGCGAGGCGCGCCTTGGCCCGTTCCATGTACTCGTATTGGCCAGACCAGGTGAGGGCGTAGCCCGCCGGCAGCACCAGCTGCTTGCCCACCTCGGCTTTGGCCTCATCGACGAAGGAGCCGATATCGCGGCCGCGAATGTCGACGTAGACCCAGCCGTTGAGGCGTGCATTCTCGCTGCGCAGCATGGGGGCTTCATCGCTGATGTAGACCCGGGCTACATCCGCCAGCGCGATGCGAGCGCCACTTGGAGTGACCACCGGCAGCAGCTCCAAGCTGGCTACAGAATCGCGATAGCTCTGGGGGTAGCGCAGGTTGATGGGGTAGCGTTCGCGCCCCTCGATGGTTTGGCCCACCTCCATGCCGCCCACTGCGGTGGCGAGCACCGCCTGCACATCGGCGATGTTGAGGCCATAGCGGGCTGCTTTGAGCCGGTCGATATCCACCTTGACGTAGCGGCCACCCGCCACCCGCTCGGCGTAGACCGATGAGGCGCCCTCCACCTTGCCGACGATCTGTTCCAGCTGCTGGCCGAGCTGCTGGATCACCTTGAGATCCGGCCCCGCTATCTTGATGCCGACCGGGGTCTTGATGCCGGTGGCCAGCATGTCGATGCGGGTCTTGATGGGGGGCACCCAGGCGTTGGTGAGACCGGGGAAGCGGATGAGGGAGTCGAGCTCCTCTTTGAGCTTCTCCGGGGTCATGCCGGGGCGCCACTGATCCCGGGGTTTAAGCTGGATGCTGGTCTCCATCATCACCAGATCGGCGGGGTCGGTAGCGGTCTCGGCGCGACCCGCCTTGCCGAACACGTTCTGCACCTCGGGCACGGTACGAATGAGCTTGTCGGTCTGCTGCAATATCTCCCGCGCCTTGCCCACCGAGATATTGGCTGCGGTGGTGGGCATATACATGATGTCCCCCTCATCGAGCGGCGGAATGAACTCGGAGCCGAGGTACTTGAGCGGCCAGAAGCCCGCCACCGTCACCACGGCGGCGACAGCCAGAGTGGTTTTCGGACGGGCCAGCACGGCTTTGAGCAGCGGCACATAGCCCTGGCTTAGCCAGCGGTTCAGCGGATTGGCCTGCTCCGCCAGCACCTTGCCACGGATGAAGTAACCCATGATCACCGGCACCAGCGTGATGGCTAGCGCGGCAGCGGCGGCCATGGCGTAGGTCTTGGTGTAGGCCAGCGGATGGAACATCCGCCCCTCCTGTGCCTCCAGCGCGAACACCGGCAGGAAGCTGATGGTGATGATCAGCAGGGAGAAGAAGATGGCGGGTCCCACCTCGATGCTCGCCTCGGTGATGATGCGCCAGCGGTTCTTGTCGGTGAGCGCTTCCCGCTCCATGTGTTTGTGGACGTTCTCGATCATCACGATGGCGCCATCCACCATGGCGCCGATGGCGATGGCGATGCCCCCGAGCGACATGATGTTGGCGTTGATCCCCTGCAGGTGCATGACGATAAAGGCCACCAGAATGGCGATGGGCAGGGTGATGACCACCACTAGCGACGAGCGCAGGTGGAACAGGAAGGCCAGGCAGACCAGTACCACCACCGCGAACTCCTCCACCAGCTTGCCGGAGAGGTTGTCGATGGCGCGCTGGATAAGGTCGGAGCGATCATAGACGGTGACGATCTCTACTCCTTCCGGCAGGCTGCTTTTCAGCTCCGCCAGCCGTGCCTTGACTCCGTCTATGGTGTGCTGGGCATTCTCGCCGTAGCGCATCACTATGATGCCGCCCACCACTTCCCCTTCGCCGTTGAGCTCGGCGATGCCGCGCCGCATCTGGGGACCGGTGACCACATCTGCCACATCCCCCAGCAGCAGCGGGGCGCCGCGCACAGTGGTGCCGAGCGGGATCTGCTTCAGATCCTCGACGCTTTTCAGATAGCCATTGGAGCGCACCATGTACTCCGCTTCCGCCATCTCGATGACGGAAGCGCCTGTCTCCTGATTGCCCTGTTTGATGGCGGTCTCGATAAGGGAGAGCGGGATGCCGTAGGCGCGCAGCTTGTCCGGATCGACCCGCACCTGATACTGGCGCACCATGCCACCGACGGTGGCGACTTCGGAGACCCCCTCCACCGTCTGCAACTCGTACTTGAGGAACCAGTTTTGCAGGGAGGTGAGCTGGCTGAGGTCATGCTTGCCGGTTTTGTCCACCAGCGCGTACTGATAGACCCAGCCCACCCCGGTGGCGTCCGGGCCGAGCTGGGGGCGGGCGGAGGCGGGCAGATTGGGCGCGACCTGGCTCAAATACTCCAGCACCCGGGCGCGGGCCCAGTAGAGGTCGGTGTTGTCGTCAAACAGCACATAGACGAAGGAGTCGCCGAAGAAGGAGTAGCCGCGCACCGTGGTGGCTCCCGGCACCGCCAGCATGGCGGTGGTGAGCGGGTAGGTCACCTGATCCTCCACCACCTGGGGCGCCTGGCCCGGATAGGAGGTTTTGATGATCACCTGCACATCGGAGAGATCCGGCAGGGCGTCCACCGGGGTCTGTTTGACCGACCAGAGCCCCCAGGCGGTGAGCATGAGGGTCAATAACAGCACCAGAAAGCGGTTGCCCACCGACCAGCGAATAATCGACGGAATCATGATTGAACTCCTTTCTCACCAAGTAGAGAGAGCGGAGAGCAGTTGCCTGCTAGGCAGCGAATGATGGCAGGGATCATGACTTCTTCTCCACCTCGGGCATCGTCATCTGATGCTGGCTATGGTCCATGCCTTCCATCTTCTCCATCTCATCCGTTCCACGCTTGGCGTCGCCGTCAGTAGCGGGTGCCTTCTCCTGATGGATGGTGGTGATGCGGTACTCATCCCCCTCCTGCATCACCTGCAGGTGCAGGGTCTGCCCCTCGACCAGCTTGCTGATGTCGACTCCTTCGGCGACGGTGAACTCCATCTCCATGGCGGGCCACTGCCACTCGGGGATGGGCTGGTGGGAGACCATCAGGGTGCGGTTGGCCAGATCGATGCTTTCAACCTCGCCCTGGGTCCACACCTGAGCGGGGCGCACCGCCGTCATGCGCTGGAAGTCCGAATCGATGGCCGACTCGGAGTCGAGCAGGAACTGGGCCGAGCTGACGATGTTATCCCCAGCCTCTACCCCTGCCTTGATGGCAACCTTGTCGCCAAACTGGGGGCCGAGAGTGACGGCGACCGACTTGAAGTTGCCATCCCCCAACGCCAGCACCAGCCGATCCTGACTGCCGGTGCGGATCACCGCTTCGCTCGGCACCACCAATTGTGGCTCTCCCTGCCCGGTGCGAATGCTCACCTTGGCAAACATATTGGGTTTCAAAAACTCGTCCGGGTTGGCAAAGCGCAGCCGCACCTTGAGAGTGCGAGTAGCGGCATCGAGGGTCGGATAGAGGTAATCCACCTTACCTTGCCAGCTGCGACCGGGGGCATAGTCGAGGGTCATGGTGACCGGATCCCCCACTTTCAGCTGGGCTGCTTGACGCTCGAACACCTCGGCACTGACCCACACCTGCTTGAGAGTGCTGATGTTAAAGAGCGCCGCAGCGGGCTCAACATACTGGCCTTCGCGCACCTTCAGCTCGGAGACATAGCCGCTGCTGGGGGCGTAAATGCTGATGGTTTCGCGCACCTGACGGCTGCGTTTGAGGGCCGCTATTTGATCTGCCGGTACCTGCAGGGACTTGAGCTTGCCCTCGGCGGCGCGCAGCAGCAGTGGGTTGGCCGTGTTGAGTGCGAGCAGGTATTCGTGCTGGGCGTTGACCAGATCCGGCGCGTAGAGCTCGTAAATAAGGCTCCCCTTGCTCACCTGCTGCCCCTCGCTCTTGATGGCGAGGGTGCGGATCCAGCCCGCCATGCGGGCGTTGATCGCCTCCAGCCGATCCTCGTCATACCCGACATAGCCCACCGTCTCGATCTGCTGGTGGATAGGCAGTCGCTCGACCTTAGCCAGTCGCACCCCCAGGTTCTGCTGGATCTCGGGGCTGATGGTGACTGTGCCCGGCGAGCCGTTTTTCTGCTCCTCATAGACGGGGATAAAGTCCATCCCCATGTTGTCCTTGGCAGGGGCATCGCGCTTGTCGCGGGGATCCATGGGGTTGACCCAGTAAAGGGGTATCTTCTCTTTGGCGCTTGCGCCATCGGAGGTCTGTTTGGCGGCCCAGTAGCCGCCACCAGCGCCAAGGGCAAGTAGCAGGGCCGACATCAGGACGGTCTTGTTCATGACTGGCCTCCGGCGCGGATCTGCATGCAGAAAGTGCAGGAGGATAAGGCGTCCGCGCAGGCAGCAACCTTGGACGGTGAAAAGTGGGCTGGTGACATAATACGTCTTCTCTTTTGCAGGCCGCCGGTCGGGTGAGGTGCAAGGCATCACCCAAGGGGCTGGCGGCAAACGGGGCGCAACTGTATCAGTGCGCACGGCTCCCTGTGAGCGGACCGGCTTGGCCGGGGCACAGGGTAAGGCAAGGCGGCAGAGAACGGGCAAGTTGAAGCTTGCCTGTACCGCAAGAGAAGGACTTTCTAGTGGCGTAACACCGACAGCATCAGGTGTCGGCGCGGCCAGGAGGGAGGGTGAGTACCGCGCGATCGCAGGAAGGGATCCCGCAACCAGTTATCAAGCAGTGACGCTGCGAAGTTGCTGCCAAGCAGCAAGGGAAAGATCAGCAGAGCGACCAGTACCCCAAGCAGAGTCATCGCGCCGAAGGAGTGGGCATTGATGCCTGTCTGCATCTGGCACTCATCGCCCATGGCTGACCTCTCGTCTCCCTGATGGCAGGAGAGAGGCATGACATCGCCCGGGTGATCCATAGCGGGCATTGCATGAGAGATATCGCCATCCGCCATCACCATGGATGAATCGAACATCACCATCGACTGGGCCCTGTTTGGGGTCGTCTCGGAGGAGAGGGGAGAACCATGCCAGCTGATGCAGAGGGTCAGATTGCAGACGAGCAGCAGCGCCAGCAATAGCCGGGCTAGCAGGGCAGAGGGCAATCTTGTCGCAAGCTGGGTGAGTGACAATCCGGGCATCCTTAGGGAGCAGATGGCGGGACTGTAAACCTTGCCACGAGGTGAAGGTCAATGGAGCCAGTGATGTTATAGAGGTGCTGTGTTGGGGGGGATATTTAAGCAATGCTTAACCATTGCGTATGCCCAACCCTAATGAAGCATGCCCCTCATCCCGTTAGGATGCCCCTGTCAGTTACCACGATGGCGTGATGGTTCACTCTTTTGCTCCGGCATAAATGACTGCGGCAGGAGTGCTTGCCGACCTTATCCATCCCGTGACGCCATGAGCGAGCAGTATAAAGCCGCAGGTCTCCCGGATGCTGACAATCAAAGAGTCAAACCGTGTTTTTGAGCAGCACACCTTGCCGGGTGCTCACCATGTTCACTATTCAGGAGTATTGAAATGCAGCCACGACTGCTGTCGCTGATGCTTGCCGCTTTGCTGAGTCCCTCAGTCATGGCTGGCGGCCTTGCCCTCTACGAGACCAGCACTGCCAACAGTGCGCTGGCCAACGCAGGGTCTGCCGCCCGTGCCCAAGGGGCAGATACTATCGCAAGCAACCCGGCCGGTATGACCAAACTGGAAGGTACCCAGTTGCAGGTCAATGGCGGTGTGGTATACGGCGACCTTGAGCTGGATCTGGACAACGGCGGTAACAACGGTGGAAATGCCCTGCAGACCGCGCCGCTCGGCAGTCTCTATCTGACTCATGCCATCGACGATCAATGGGTCGCAGGTATCGGCGTCTTTGGCAGTCACGGTCTGGGTATCGATTATGGCGATGGCTGGGATGGTCGTGGTTATACCCAGTCGGCCAAGCTGACCGGCATCGCCTTTGCTCCGAGTCTGGCGTACCGCATTGACTCAAATTGGTCGGTGGGAGCCAGCCTGATCGCCATGAATGGTTCGCTGGAAGCCTCTGTGGATCTGACGTCTGGGATGGGGGAAGGGCGGGAATTCTCCAACAGCGACTGGGCGTATGGCGCCTCCTTCGGGGTACTTTACGAGCTGGATCAGCACTCCCGTATCGGCCTGAGCTACTTCTCCGAACTGAAGTGGGAGCTGGAAGATCAGCTCTTCCCACGTGCTGATGTGGCAGGTCTAGGGGTCGAGATCATGATTCCGCAGACCATTACGCTAAGTGGCTATCACCAGCTCAACGACCAGTGGGCCTTGCTGGCCAGTGCCAACTGGCAGCAGTGGTCCCGTTTTGGCGATATCGATGTGGCATCTGCCATGGGCAGCCAAACCATTGATATGAATTACAAGGATACATGGCATGCCAGCCTGGGGGCACAGGTTGATGTCACCCCTGCACTGCGTTTGAGCAGTGGAATTGGCTATGACAGTAGTGCAGTGAGTGATGAGTACCGTACTGTGATGCTTCCAGTGGGTTCTGGTTGGCGCTGGGGGCTGGGGGCCAGTTATCAGTTGAGCCCAGCCACCAAGGTGGAAGCCAGCTATACCCTGGCCTGGCTGGGGGATATGCCAGTGGATCAGGACGGGATCGGTCGCCCGCACTTGTCCGGCAGCTACAACAACAGCTACCTGAACTTCTTCAACATCGGTGTGCAACACCAGTTCTGAGTTGCAAGCCTTCACTGGTTGGGGGCTTCTTCATCCTGCCCGTCGCGCCGATCCGGTCGAGCCTGATGCGCGTTATTAGCTGGGTGGCTCATGAGGCCCACTTGTTTGCTCATCCGTTACTCAAGGAACAACATCAAATGTCATCACAATCAACCTCTGCGTTAGCGCGGTGGCTTTGGCGCCTGACGTTTATATTGGTCACGGTCGCTCTGGTTGTCTTCTTCTCGAAAGGTGCCCACATATATCCAATTGAGGCGACCAAGTTCAACCATGCTTTACCAGCCATCATGGTACTGCTTGATTCCGAGATCTTTATGGGGGTGATTACTGTGATCACTCTCTATGTGGTCCTCTATCTGGTCTATCTGCTGTGGCAACTGCATGAGATCGCTGTGCATCGAGCCAAGGTGTCTGAGTCGGTGCATATCACCCTGGTGTTTGCACTCTCCTTGTGCGGACTGTTTATCGACAAGACCTGGTGGGTGCTTGCCGTCATCATCGCCTTTGCCCGTTGGGATGTGTTGAGCGAGCGGATGAGCCTTATTATCGGCCATGGTATTCGACGTGGTCGTCATGAGGGGGAGGCATCATGAAAGAGATCCTGCTGCCCTATATCCTGATCGTCTGGTTGCTGGTCAAGCTGAACATATTGCCTTGGAACCTAAAAACTGGTTTTTGGAGTACCGCAATTGGCGCGTTATTGGCGCTTGGTTTGTTGACTACCTCTCGCCATTTGGCTCCGGTGGATTTTACCGATTCGGCGACGGTCAAGGCACCTCATGCGGTGTTGGGACCCTTACTAGGCATCAACCAGTTTCATCAGATAGATCAGATTTATGTTGCGCATAATCAGCGTGTTGCGCGTGGTCAGCCCATTTATAGTCTTGCGGACTGGGAGAGTAACGGTAAGTCTCAGGCGTTGAGCTATCAGATTGACGCCCAGCATGCCCAGGTGGCGTCAGAGGTAAGCCAGCAGCGAGCGATCCAGTCACGACTGAACCTCAATCACAAGGAATTGGCTCGGCTGACCCAGTTGGGTAACTTTGCCAGTATTCAGAGCCGTGACCAGCTGCAGACCCAAATTGATGGCGATCTGGCGCAACTGAGTGCCAGTGAAGCGAAGGTTCAGGCGATTGAAGCTCAGGTGTTGAATCTAGAGACAGAGCTGGCCTTGCAGGAGCGACGGAATGAAGAGAAGGTGATCAGGGCTCCGTTTGATGGTCAGGTCTCGATAGTCAATATTGCCAGCGGTTCCCGTACCGGCAACATGCACCTATACGACACTTCTCGCAAGTTTCTGGAGTTTCGCATTCCGGATCAGAGTTTTCGCAACATAGCACCAGGCCAGTTTGCCGAGTTTTATGTAGATGCCTATCCAGGGCGCATCTTTCGGGCACGGGTGCACTCAGTACTTACTGGTACGGGGGAGGCCCAGATGAGTGTTGCGCAGGGGGATCAAGATGTACGGCAGCATGTGGGCAACAACATGTCGAGCCATGGTCGGACAGTGGTACTCGACATGCTGGTGCCGGACGGTGTGGACCTGCCAATTGGGGCAACCGGCTCAGCCTGGATTTCGGCACATAAACCCCATCCGCTGCTTGGCTTTATCGACATCATCGGTGCCGCCACCGTACGCCTCAAGGCGATGAAGGCCTATCTGTTTGCGATGTAACGGACCGACATAAAAAAGCCCCTCCGTGAGGGGGGGGCTTGGTGAGCTTTACCGGAATAGTCAGGCCCTTTTTTCCGACCCTCTCATGATAAGCCGGAAGAAGAGCGGGATAAAGAAGATGGCGATAAAGGTCGCGGCCAGCATGCCGCCAATGACCGGCCAGCCGAGGGCGTGACGGCTTGCGGCACCGGCGCCGCTGGAGGTCACCAACGGCACACAGCCGAGGATGAAGGCGAGCGAGGTCATCACGATAGGACGGAAACGCAGGCGTGCCGCCTCCAGTGCCGACTCGATGAGGCTCATCCCCTCTTCGTGCTTCATCACCGCGAACTCCACGATCAGGATGGCGTTCTTGGCGGCAAGGCCGACCAGGGTCACCAGCCCGATCTGGAAGTAGACGTTGTTGGTCAGCCCCACCAGCCAGGTGGCGAGCAGGGCACCGAACAGGGCGAACGGTACGGCGGTGATCACCGCAAACGGCAGGCTCCAGCGCTCATACTGGGCGGCCAGAATGAGGAAGATCATCACGATACCGAAACCAAAGGCCATGCCAGCGCTGCCTGCGGCCGCTTTCTCCTGATAGGCGGAGCCGGTCCATTCCAGCTTGGCGTCGTTGCCAAGAGCTTCATTAGCAACCTCTTCCAGCGCGGCGATGGCCTGACCCGAGCTGTAGCCAGGGGCAGGCTGGGCCATGATCTTGGCGGCCTGGAAGATGTTGAAGCGTTCGACCAGTTCGGGGCCGGTGGCATCACGCACCGTCACCAGACTGCTGAGCGGGATCATCTCCCCCTTGTCGGAGCGGACATAGACGTTGCGGATGTCGCTCTTCTTGGCGCGATAGTCTGCCTCGGACTGCAACTGCACCCGGTAGGTACGGCCGAACTGGTTGAAGTCGTTGACATAGACCTGGCCGAAGGTGGCCTGCATGGTGTCGAACACCGCGTTGATGGGCAGCCCCAGTGCCTTGGCCTTTTCGCGATCCAGGTCGAGATAGACCTGCGGCACGTTGGCGCGGTAGGTGCTGGTGACACTGGCAAACTCCGGGCGCGCCTTGGCCGCTTCGAGGAAGCGTTGCACTTCGCCGGAGAAGGCCTGGGCGTTGCCGGTGCCACGGTTTTGCAGATAGGCCTCAAGGCCACCTGTGGTGGACATCCCCTGAATGGGAGGCGGGTTGAAGGAGGCGACAAAGCCATCCGCCAGCCCCATCAGGCTCAAGCCCTGGAAGGTCTTGGCCAGCGAGAAGGAGTCCTGTCCGGCCCCCTGACGCTCACTCCAGTCCTTCAGGGTAATGAAGGTCATGCCGCTGTTGCTGATGATGGCATTGGAGAGAATGTCAAAGCCCGAGAAGGTAATCACATCCTTCACATGGGGGTTGGCCATGGCGATCTTGTCGAACTGATCCGCCACCGCCTGGGTCCGGCTCATCGCGGCGGCATCCGGCAGCATGACGGCGGAGATGAGGTAGCCCTGATCTTCGTTCGGTACCAGTTCGCCCGGCACTTTCAGGAAGAGGCCGTAGATGGAGAGGATCAGCACGGCGATGATGGCAAAGGCGACCCCCACCCGACGGTTCAGGAAGGCGACACCCCGAACATAGCCGCGGGTCAGCTGGTCAAATTTTTCGTTGAACCAGACGAAGAAGCGGGCGGGTTTGTGGTGTCCCTCTTTGAGCAACACGGCACAGAGGGCCGGGGAGAGAGTCAGTGCCACCAGACCGGAGATGGCGACCGAGACCGCGACCGTGATGGCGAACTGTTTGTACATCACACCCGTCATGCCGCCCATAAAGGCGACCGGCAGGAACACGGCGCAGAGCACCAGCACGATGGCGACCACCGGACCGGAGACCTCCTGCATGGCGAGGATGGCAGCCTCCTTGGCGGAGCACTTCTTCTCGCTCATGATCCGCTCGACGTTCTCGAGCACCACGATGGCGTCATCCACCACGATACCGATGGCAAGCACCATGCCGAACAGGGTCAGCAGGTTGATGGAGAAACCGAGCACCAGCATGCCGGCGAAGGTCCCGATGAGCGACACCGGCACCGCGATACAGGGGATCAGGGTGGCGCGGAAGTTCTGCAGGAACAGATAGACCACCACGAACACCAGCACGATCGCCTCGAACAGGGTGTGTACCACCTCTTCGATGGAGATCTTCACGAACTCGGTGGTGTCGTAGGGGATCTGGTACTCGATATCCTGCGGGAAGCGCTCCTTGAGTCGCTCCATGGTGGCGTGTACCGCATCGGCGACCGCGACGGCGTTGGCGCCCGGCTGCAGATAGGTGGCGATACCGATGGCCGGTTTGCCGTTGGCGCGGGCGACCAGATCATAATCCTTGCCCCCCAGCTCGACCCGGGCGACATCGCGGACCCGGATCTTGGAACCATCGGGCATGGAGCGGACGATGATGTTCTGGAACTCCTTCACATCTTCAAGGCGCCCTTTGGTCTGCACCGTGTAGGTGAAGTCGATGGGGGCCGTGGTGGGCTGGGCACCGATCTTGCCTGCCGCGAACTGGGTGTTCTGCTCGCGAATGGCGCCAATCACGTCGCTCGGGGTGAGCTCGAGTTGGGCCAGTCGATCCGGTCGCAGCCAGATACGCATCGCATAGTCAGTACCGCCAAACAAGGTGGTATCACCGATGCCGGGAATCCGCTTGAGCTCGTCGATGATGTTGAGCAGGGCGTAGTTCGACAGATAGGTGGTATCAAACGAGCCGTTCGGTGACTGGAGGGTGACCACCTGCAGGATGGAGGTCGATTTCTTCTTGACCGTCACCCCCTGCTTTTTCACCTCTTCCGGCAGCTGGGCCATGGCAGCCGAGACCCGGTTGTTGACGTTGATGGTGGCCTGATCCGGATCGGTGCCGATCTCGAAGTAGACGTTGAGGTTCATCTGGCCGTTGGAGGCCGACCCCGACTGCATGTAGATCATCCGCTCGACGCCGTTGATCTGCTGCTCCAGCGGCGCTGCCACGGTCTGGGAGATCACCTCCGGGGTTGCGCCCGGATAAAACGCCGTGACCGAGACCACCGGCGGGGTGATCTGGGGATATTGCTCGATGGGGAGCGCTCGCATCGCCGCCAACCCGCCCAGCACGATAATGATCGAGATCACGCTGGCGAAGATGGGACGTTCTATGAAGAACTTGGAAAACATACGGGCTCCTTACTTGGCCGCAGACTGGCTGACCACCTTGCCGGTGATCGCCTTCATCTCGTCGGCAGAGACAGGTTTCACCACGGCGCCGGGGCGGGCCTTCATCAAGCCTTCGACGATATAGCGCTCACCTGCCTGCAGGCCGCTCTCGATCAGCACGCCGGAGTCGACTGCCGCGCCCAGGGTCACCGGACGGGGCACCACCTTGTTGTCGGCATCGACCACCATCACCATGCGGTCAGCCTGGGACTGGACGATGGCGCGCGGCGGCACCACGATGGCGTTTTTGCGGGTGCCCAGATCGATGGTCATGCGGACAAACTGGCCGGGCAGCAGTACGCCGTCCTTGTTGTCGAAGATGGCCCGTGCACGGATGGTGCCGGTCTGGGGATCGACCCGGTTGTCGGAGAAGTTGAGCTTGCCCGCCTCCGGGTAGAGGGAGCCATCGGCCAGACGAATATGGGTGCGCCAGGTGGTGGCATCCTTCGCCTCAATCACCCCTTTCTTTACCGAGTTTTCGAAGTTGAGGCGATCCTGCTCCGAGTAGGAGAAGTTGACGTAGAGCGGATCAAATTGGGTGATGGTAGTGAGCAGGCCGTTGTCGCCGCTGGTGGAGATAAGGCTCCCCTCGGACTGGGAGCTCTTGCTCGCCATGCCGTTGATGGGGGCGGTCACCTGGGTGTAGCTGAGGTTGAGCTCCGCCTCTTTCACCTTGGCCTGAGCGGCCTGATGGCTGGCGATGGCCGCTTCGTAGTTGGCGATGGTGTCGTCATAGTCCTTGCGACTCACCACCTGACGCTTGAAGAGGGGAATGATGCGATCCCGATCGGCACGGGCCTTGTTGAGACGGGCCTGCTCCTGAGCCAAGGTCCCTTTGGCCTGCTCCAGCGCCACCTTGTAGGGCTCAGGGTCAATCAGAAACAGCTCCTGACCGGCGGTAACCGGCTGGCCTTCCACATAAGTGCGCTTGAGCAGGATGCCACTGACCCGGGAGCGCACATCAATCTCGCGAAAACCGGCGGTCTCTCCCACCATCTCGGTGGTGAGCGGTACATCGGTCAGCTTGACCTCGGCGACCACCACAGGGACGGCGGGCATGGTCTGTGCCGTCTGGGTCGTCTCGCCGCCACAGGCACTCAGACCGCTGATCAGCGCCAGGGTCAGCAAGCTGCGTTTGTAAACCTCTCTTCCGGCATTGGACACCTTCATCATCACACTCCTGTTGGATCGATTTCGGCTGCTGCGTTCAGCATGTTTCTCCATACACATCATTAACGTCATGATTAAAAAAACAACTTCTTTATGATTGGAATGGGAGATGATAGGGCGGCAACCTTGAACACAACCTTCTCAAAGTGGCAATTAGGGTTGCCGATTGACGAAAAAAGTCTGACTTTTCCGATATGGGCGGGGGGCTTCGGGGATGTTCATCCCGGGCCAGGGCTCTTCGCAACCGTATCACGCCAGCCACTCCTTGCTGCAAAAAATAAGGTGCCATAAGGCACCTTGTCTGGATGGGTTTTTTACGCCCTTTTATCGCGGGCAACCGCGAGCCGCTTCACAGTTTACGAATTCGTCGCGGCTCATCGGTTAATCTTGCGCCGTGTCAGGCAAAGCAGGCCCAGATGGGGGCGTGGTCGGAGGGTTTCTCGATGCCGCGCAGCTCGTAGTCGATACCGGTCTCGGTCACGCTGTCCTTGAGGGCGTCGGAGGCCATGATGAGATCGATACGCAGGCCGCGGTTCTCGTCAAAGCCCTTGGAGCGGTAGTCAAACCAGGAGAAACGCTCGCACTCGGTGGGGTTGGCGGCGCGGAAGGTGTCGGTGAGGCCGAACCCTTTCAGTCGCTCCATCCATTCGCGCTCGATGGGCAGGAAGGAGCACTTGCCATCCCGCAGCCAGCGTTTGCGGTTTGCCTCGCCGATGCCGATGTCGAGATCGGTGGGGGAGATATTCATATCCCCGATCAGCACCAGCTGGTCGTCCGGGGTGTGGTTGGTCTCGAGGTAGTGCTGCAGATCCTCGTAGAACTTCTGCTTGGCCGGGAACTTGGTCTCGTGATCCTGACTTTCACCCTGCGGGAAGTAGCCATTCATCACCTTGATGAGGGAGCCGTCTTCGCGCTCGAAGGTGGCCATGATCATCCGGCGCTGGGCCTCTTCGTCATCGGTGGGGAAGCCTTTCTCCACCTTGACTGGCTTCTGCTTGCTCATGATGGCCACCCCGTAGTGGGCCTTCTGGCCGTGAAACTCCACGTGATAGCCCATGGCCTCCACATCGGCCAGCGGGAATGCTTCATCGTGCACCTTGATCTCCTGCAGGCCGATCACATCGGGCTGGTGCTTGTCGATGATGGCTTGCAGCTGGTGCAGACGGGCGCGCAGGCCGTTGATATTGAAAGAGATGATCTTCATGTCCGGGATGCTCATGTCATTTTTATAAGTGGCTATTGGACTAGGAATCGGCGGTGGATGCAAGTTTGGCCGCGGGCCTGCGTCAGTGGCAGGCACCGCGGGGTGGGCAGAGGTGTCAGCGGGTCATCTTTTTGACGAATACCACCACAAACAGCGCCAGCGTAAAGCTGCCGGTGAAGGCTTCGAAGGCGGCGAAGATCCTGGAGAGGCCGACCGGAGTGAAGTCGCCGTACCCCAATGTGGTGAAGGTGACCACGCTGTAGTAGAGGCATTCGAGCAGGAAGATGGCATTTTGCTCGAGAGGGGCACCGGGCTGGTAGATGAGGTGCTCGCCCTGAAAATGCAGTCCGCAGAAGAAGTAAAAAATGCTGCAGATAAAGATGAGCAGCAACGAGAAGAGCACCACCCGCATCGGGGCCTCGCCATAGCCGCAGAAGAGATCGACCACCCAGGAGGTGAAGCGCTGGGTCGACCAGAACGGCAGTTGCAGGCGGCGCATGGTGAGCTCCTGCTGGATATAGTTGCCGGACATGGTGAAGATCCCCTGCGCCTCCGAGGCTTTGCGCAGATCCCGGTAGGTCTCTTCCGCCTCCTTGAACCAGATGCGCGCCTGTTTGGGATCCCGTTCGCGGCGCCCCTTGCGATCCTGCATCACCCGTTTGCCGGTCTGCATGTTGTCGAGCCGGGTGTTGTGCCAGCGGATGCCGAGCAGGTTGACGTCATCGAGGGTGGCGCACTGGAGGTTGGCATCACTGAGATCGGCCTTCATCAGGCTGCCGCCCTTCATGCGCAGGCCGTAGAGGTGACCACCACGCAGGTTGGCGCGATAGAGGTTGCACTGCTCCAGCAAAAATCCCTGATCGGACTCCTTGTTGACCAGATTGAGACCCGCCAGATTGGCCCGTGACAGCTGCAGGCCGTGGCAGAGTCCGCCTGCGCGAACGTACTGTTCAAGCGCCTCGGCGGTGTGGGCTTCCTGATGGGTATGGTGGGGATCATGCCAGTGGCAGAGATCGTGCTCGCCAGCCTCTTCACTGCAGTGGCGGCCATCGGCCACCAGATAACGACACATCGCCATCTTCGTTTCCCTCGCATTGCCGAACTGGTTTCAGCATAGGCGGGGAAAAGGGGGCGTGGCGGGGTCTTAGCTGAACTGGTTGAACTCCTGACGCAGCTTGCGAAAACGCTCCTGCTGGGCCGGGTTGAGGGGGATGCCGTCGAGCACGTCCAGGGTGTCTTTGCACTCGGCACCAAATTCCGGACTCTTGCGGTTTTTCTGCATCAGTTGCAGCAGCACCTGGATCTTGTTGAGAGCCGCACCGGTATTGGCGGGAGCGCGGCGCAGGGCCTCGCGAAAATGGCCGAGGGCCTGCTCCAGCTCGCCGCTCTGATAGGCCTTGATCCCCAGATCGTTGAGCTGCTGGTAGCGCTGACGCCGCTCCAGCACCGTCTTGTCATCGCGGGTTGCCTGAATGCAGGTGGTGAGCAGCCGATCTTCGTCCTCCGCCAGCAGCCCTTGCAGGCTTTCGGCATATTCAAACTCACCGAGCTGGTAGAGGGCAAGGATGGTTTCGCCAAGCAGGGCGGGGGGCATGGTGGCCGGTTCATCGAGCCAGTTCTGATTGGCGCGATAGAGCATCTTCTTGCCCTTGAGCAGCTCACCCAGCGCAATCTGCACCCGGGCCTGACAGATCTGCTCGAACACCGGGTAGTTGAACTCCGACATCATCAGCGAATCGCGGATGCGCGACAGGGCCGAATTGACCTGTTTTTGCAGGTTGGCGATGTGGTAGCTGTCGTTGCTGTTGAGGGCGTAGAGGGTCAGGGTCTGGATATAGGCCCCCAGATAATGGGGCGTGCGATGGATGGAGTTGCGCGACAGGTCGATCAGCGACATCAGCACATCCTTGGCCTGGGCGTAGTCGTGGCGCTGCAGGCACACCTCCGCCAGCCGACGGGAGAGTTGCACAGACTGGGGGGAGATATCCACCGCCCGTCTGAGCTCCTGCTGCGCCTGCTCGTCATTGCCAAGGGCCAGCAGGGATTCTGCCAGCCAGAGGTGAGCCTCCACCATCAGCGGGGTATTTTTGAGAGTCGCCTGCAGATGGCTGACCGCCTCTTCGTGGAGCCCCAGGGTGTTGCAGGCCTTGCCCAGTGTCAGGCGGGCCCAGCTGTTCTCCTGCCCGGCCAGCAGCTGGCGCATCAGGGCGCGCGCCTCCTGCGCCTGACCCAGCTTGAGGTGGGTATCGGCCTGCAGGCAGCGGCAGTAGTTGGCGAAACGGGGCACCGCATCGGCCCGCTCGGCACAGGCGGTAATGAGGGCTGCCAGATTGTCATCGGCCAGTGCGGTAAAGACGCTGGCCAGCGCATTGCGCCGGGCGAGGGCACGCTTCAAGCGAAACGAGAACTGCTCCTGAGAGAAGGGCTTCATCAGGTATTCGTCGGGCTCGGCTTCCAGCGCGCTCAGTACCATGGCGCGGGAGCTGTCGCCACTGACCATGATCACCACGCTCTGGGGCGGGATCAGATCTTTGTCGCGCAGGCTTTCGAGCAACTGGCGGCCATTCTCGCCAACCCCGAGATCGTAATCGATGAGATAGATGTCGAAACTGCCCTTCTGGCAGCGGCGCCGCGCATCCTCGGCGGTATTGGAGTAGGTGATGTTGCTGATCCCCAGATTGAGCAGCATCGCCTTCATCATCACCTGAAACGAGCGCTGCTCATTGACCATCAGAATGCGTTGTGGCTTGGCTGGGCTCTTTTTTTCTGGCTCTTGTTCAGGTGTCTGCATCTGTCTGGGTCGAGGCGCTGCGGGCTGATGGGAGAAAGTGTGCCACCAAAGCGCCCGAAGAGGCAATTGGCCAAGTTGTCGATTGCGAACCATCTCCGTTTGTCCGCCTTTTGCCCGCTATGAGTGAAAGAAAAAGGCCCTGTTGCCAGGGCCTTGAACTCACCGTTTTTTCTCTGCCAGATAGGGAGCAAATTGCGGCGTGTACTCGGCCTTGAACCCCTGTTCGGTCTTGATGATGAGATAGACCGCCAGCTGGTGCTGTTTGGCAAATGCCATCCCCGCTTCAGGCCCCATCACCATCAGCGCGGTATCGAGGGCATCGGCCTCCAGCGCGGTCGGGGTGATGACGCTGGCGGAGACCAGCTTGTGGGTGACCGGCTGGCCGGTGGCGGGATCGATGATATGGGAGTAACGCTGGCCATCCAGCTCGTAGTAGTTGCGATAGCTGCCCGCGGTGCTGAGCGCCATGCCGTTGGGGATGACGATATCGGAAAACGCTCCCGGCTGATCGGAGGGTTCGACGATGGCCACTTTCCATTGCGAGCCCTTGCTGTTGTTGCCCTTGCTGCGCACCGCACCGGCCACTTCGATCAGGTAGTTGTGTACCCCCTTGCCCTCGAGCAGGGCGGCGATTTCATCCGATGCCGCCCCCTCGCCAAGAGTGGAGAGGTCGAGATAGAGATCCGGGATCGTTTTTTCGAGCAGGAAGTGATCCCCTTGCGGGGTCAGGGTCAGCTTGTCGATGCCCACCTTGTGGCGGGCGGCGGCGATGGCCGCCTCATCGGGTCGCTTGACCGGCCGTTTGTCCGGGCCAAAGCCCCACAGATTGACCAGAGGCCCCACGGTCACATCCAGCTTGCCGTCGGTCAGCTTACCGGCATCAATCCCCTGCTGGACTATGATGGCCATGGCGGGCGGGATGGCAAACGGGGTGTTGGCGGGTCCCTGATTGAAACGGGAGATGAGCGAGCCCGGATCGTAGGTGGAGATCTCCTTGTTCATCCGGGCCAGCAGGCTCTCTACGTCGCTTTTGAGGGCGGGCTCCCCACCGGGGTAGCTATCGCTCAGGGTCACCACATAGTAGGTGCCCATGGTCTTGCCCTGAATACGGGTCTGGGCAGGCGGGGTGGGCTGGCAGCCGGCCAGCGCCAGCAGCAGGGTCAGCAGCAGGCCGCGCATGGCCGCCACGGGGGTTATCGCAATCATCCGGCGCTCTCATCTGGAGAAGGTTCATATCGGGGCGCTAGCTTAGCCAAGGGGCGCCCGCCGGGCGAGCCCTGATAGGGGCAATCGGAGGGAAAAGAGCAGAAAAAATTAAACAGTTTTGAACCTGTGGCGGGAGCGGGTCGTATCGTCCATCCGTGAGGGAGAGAGTGGCGAGTAGAGCACCGTCTGGTGACCTAGCCCGCAGCTTTGGCCAAAAGCCATAGCCGATTGAAGACAATTGAGTAAAATGAAGGTCGATTTAGACGGCATCTTTGCGAAGCGTTAACCGCATCCGCCAAGTCGTTGCCATCCATTGCCAATCAAAGGAGAAGATGATGAAAAAGGCGATTACCCTGCTGTTTCTGAGTACCCTGGCTGCCCCCGTGCTGGCGGATGAGTGTGCACTGGTCATCGAAGGCAATGATGCCATGCAGTACAACCTCAAAGAGATGAACGTGCCGGCCACCTGCAAGGAGGTGACGGTCACCCTGAACCACACCGGTAAGCTGCCCGTGACCGCCATGGGCCACAACTGGGTGCTGGCCAGCACCGCCGACTATCAGACCGTGGCGACTGCCGGGATGAGCGCCGGGGCCGAGAACGGCTATCTGCCTAAGGATGATCCCCGTGTGCTGGCTCACACCAAGCTGATCGGCGGCGGCGAGAGCAGCAGCGTGACCTTCAAGACCGACGGTCTGGCGGGCAAGGATCTCACCTTCTTCTGCTCCTTCCCCGGCCACTTTGCCATGATGAAGGGCTCCTTCAAGGTCAACTAAGGTGCTGACCGGCACGAGCCGGTTGCCTCAATAGCAAAAGCCGGGATTTCCCGGCTTTTTCATCTCTGCTGTTTGTGTGTGGCGTGGCATGACTGCACACCGCCGACTTTCGCGCTATTTGGCCTGCAGGGTAAAGAAGGCGATGGCGGTCTTCTTCTGGCATTCGAAGTGAATGCTCTCTTCCCCGGTCACTACCAGCGTCTCGTTGATAGCCACCTCTTTGCCCTGCACGGCCAGCTGGCCGCTCAGCAGGTGACAGAGGTAGGTCTTCTCTGGCTCGAGGGTAAGGGTCAGCGGGAAGGGGAGGTTCAGCACCCGCACGTTGGCGCTGATGCGATCCGGATGGTAGATAAGCCCCAGATCGGTCACCTCTTTTTTCAGCAACTCGCAGTGGGTCTCCTCATCGCCGCTAAAGTGCGCCGCCTCGAAGGTGGCGTAGGGGTGGCCGTTGAGCACAAAGCCTGCCCCGCTCACCGGCAGCAAAATGCGCTGATAGCCGGGAAAGGGGGAGAAGGGGCCCGCGCTCTTGATGGGGGCCGAGCTCAGTCGATAGTCAAAGTCGAGTTTGGCAAAGCTGCTCCCCTTGGGAGAGATGAGGATCTGGCTGGTAGTGCCCTGCTGGTTTTTCCAGGGCATCTTCTGGTGGTCTGACTCTTTAATCAGGGAGATCACTGGCACTTCCTCACGATAAAAAACGCAGGGAGCCGGGGACATCAGCCCCGGCTCCCTGATAGAGATGGGTGATGGTAAAGGCGATCAGCCCTGACCATCCAGCGCAGCCAGCCGTGCTTCCATGGCGGCGAGACGACTCTTGAGCTCGTTCACCTCCTGCTCCAGCTCGCTCAGGCGGTCGGCGGCAGGGGAGGCATAGGCCGCGGCGGGGGCGGCATCCATCATCGCCTGAATATCCACTTCGCCGCTAAACAGGTGGGCGTAGCGGGATTCGCGCTTGCCCGGCTCGCGCGGCAGCTTGACCACGTAGGGGCCACGCTCGATGAGTTGGGTCAGTACCGCATCTACCTCGGTGACATCATCGAAGCTGCAGAGTCGGTTGGTGCGCGAGCGCAGCTCCCCCGGGGTTTGTGGGCCGCGCAGCAGCAGTTCGCAGACGATGCCGAGCTCTTGGGCACTGAATTTCAGCTCGCCAAATTCGGTGTTGCAGAATCTGTGCTGATAGCGGGGCACCCGGGCGTTGAAGCCAGCGGTGTTGACCACCAGCCGCTTGCGGATCAGCTCGTCCACCACGGCGCGGATATCGAGCTCGGAGAGCTCCAGCACCGGCTCGCGGTTGCTCTTCTGGTTGCAGGCGTTGACCAGTGCATTAAGGGAGAGGGGATATTGATCCGGGGTGCTGATCTCTTTTTCAATCAGACAGCCGATGACGCGGGCTTCCAGTGGGCCAAGTACTAACTCCATTTCCTACTCCCTTCCAAATCGAGACATCAAGAGCCCCTATCTTAGTCATGGTCCGCGCCGCGTCTAGCGTTGTGCGCCATTTTTGCGAGCTGATCAGGGCGTTGGCGAAAGGCTCGCCAATGCCAGAGGCCTCCGCTTTTTATCGCTGCCCCTGATAGAAGCGCGCCTTATTGGCATACATGGCGTCGTCAGCCACCCGGCTCAGCTCCGCCAGGGGGGTCTGGTCGCTGCTGCTCCAGCCGATGGCAAAGCGCAGCGGGAAGCAGTGCTCCCCATGCTGCACGATGGCGTGCTGCTGGCTTGCCTCCAACCTGCCTGCCAGCTGCTGGCTGGCGAGGTGATCCGCCTCCGCCAGCAGCACGAACTCGTCGCCGCCGATGCGGAAAATCTTCTCATCCTGACGGCAGAGGGTGCGTAGCTGGTGAGCCATCTGGATCAGCAGGGCGTCGCCCGCCTCGTGCCCATACTGGTCGTTGGTGCGCTTGAGGCCGTTGAGGTCGAGCATGAAGAGGGCGAGGTGACGCTCCGGATGGCGCGCCAGCACCGCTTGATAGTGGTGGAAGGTCTCTTCGAACGCCTGCCGGTTGGGCAGTCCGGTGAGGTTGTCGGTGCGTGCGACCCGCGCCAGCTCGTCGGTGAAGAGGCGCCCCTCGATGCCCACCGCCAACTGCTTGGCAAACAGCCGCAAGATGGCCCTGTCTTCGGACTCCAGCCCTTCGGCGCTCACCATCAGATAGCCAAACAGCACGCCGCTCTGGCTACCGGGCAGGGTCATGATCTTCCAAAGTGCGTTGTCCCACTGGCATTCGGAGTGTTTGACCTCCTCATCCATCAGTTGAACCAGTTTCTCCTGCAGGGCATCCCGCAAGGGGGCATCGACCCCCTGGATCAGGGAGTAGTGGGGCTGGCCATCGCGGCGGATCACCAGTCCCCAGCGGTGGCCGGGATAGAGCTGCGAGAGCTGCAGCAGGGCGGAGCTGGCCAGCTCGGCAATATCGATATCCAGCTGCTGGTGCAGACCGAACTGCAGCCAGGATTGCAGGATATGGCGGCTGCGCTCCTCCCGGCTCAGGGCCGAGCGCAGGGCGGTCGTTTGCGAGGCAACCTCTTGCTCCAGTTCGTCGTTGAAGCCGAGCAGCCGCTGGTTGAAGGCCTCTTTCTCGCTATTGGCCTGCTGCAGCTGTTCATTTTGCTGATAGAGCGCCCGCACCTGATCCGAGATGGTGCTGGCCATCTCCTGCAGCAGCTGGCGCACCTCGTCGTACTCCACAAAGCGCAGCGGCGCCTGCCGTTGCTGGTAATTGCCCTTGCCATAGCTGCGCACCAGCGCGGCCAGCGAGCGCAGCGGTCGGGTGAGCCAGCGGGTGAGCCAGACGCAGCCGATGGCCACCAGCAGCAACATGACGGCGATGCTGACGGTCAGCAGCTGTTGGGATTTGTTGAGCTCGCTGACCCTGTCATTGCTGTAGCTGTAGAGGGTGATGGTGGGGGTGATCTCCTGCTCCAGCTGGGGCCAGCCAATGGCCAGGGGCTGCGCCATCTTGCTTGGCTCCCTGTCATCCATCGCGTTGGCGCTCTGGTGAGCCCCTTCGTAGAGACGGTTCTCGCCCTGGGAGATCACCAGATATTCGCTCCCCTTGAGATAGGGCTCCAGCAACTGGGCCATCTGCCGCCAGGGGAGAATGGTCATCACGAAGCCGGAAGGAGTCTGCATCACCCCTGCGCGCTGGTGGTTGCGATAGATGGGGGCCACCAGCGCCAGCCCGCCACTGCGGTTTTGCTCCATGTCGTCGACCAGTACGGGATCATTGACGGGGAGCAGCAGATGCTTGCCCTGTTTCGCCTCGCGGGTCTTGCCCCAGGCCATCAGCTGCGGCATCAGGTCGCTCGACTCGAGGTGGGAGGCCTGGCCATTGATGTACTCCACCACCAACCCCTTGTCATCGATGAGGTAGGCCGAGGTGAGCAGGCTGTTGGATTTGACAAAGGTGGCCAGCGCCAGCCGGGCATGGCTGGAGAAGAGAAAGTTGTCGAGGGCCTGATGGAGCACCCGATCCTGGCTGAGCTGATTGAGCTGGGTGCCGATCAGCTCGCTGCGAAAGCGGGCCTCGCGGGTCATGCTGGTGAGGGCCCGCTCCAGCTGCGATTGCTCGCTCTGGGCGATGATCTGGTGCTGGCGGATCAGCAGCACAGTGCTGGCCAGCAGTGCCGGCAGCAGGGCGACGGTGAACAGGATGATGATGAGGGTCGGGCCGAGCCGAAAGGTGCGATGTTTCATGGTGTTTTGACCTGCCGGTACTGCTGATCGGCCAGCTGCTGCATATAGCGGGCGGTGTCGGCGGCACTGATCCCCTCTTTAAAGCGCTCGAACCCTTTCTCCATCGCTTGCCAGGCGATGGACATGGCGCTGTCGGAGGGCATGGGGGTACTGAGGGTGAACTGTTCCAGCAGCACTTTTTCCTGAGGCGTGGGACGGCGGCTGATGGCGGTAAAAGCCTGCTGATTGACCGGCAGCAGCGCCCCCTGATGATAGATGAACTGCTGAATATCCTGACGCTGGATAAAGGCCATCAATGCCTTGATGACGGGTTGCCGATCCTCATCATCCATCGCCCAGCGGGAGGCTCCCATCACGTAGGCGCCGCTCATGGAGTGCATGGGATGGCTTTGCCAGCGTGGCAGCAGGGCGATGCCCAGCTTATCCCCCATGTTCTTCACCAGATCATTGAACGCCCAGTCCCCATTGATGAGGTAGGCGCTCTTGCCCTCATTGAAGCGGGCGAGGGCGGTGTCATAGTCGCACTCGGGATCGACCCACTGTTCGCTGGCGACGGTGCTGTAGGCCTCCAGCGCCTGCACCATGGCCGGGCTGTCGAGGGTGATGCGCCCTTCGGTCACCGGCGAGCCGCCAAAGGTGTGTAAAAAGGCGGCGAAGTAGTACATGTCGTGATAGGGCCAGCTGACGGGGTCGACCCCCTTGGCCTTGAGGGCCGGGGTGATAGCTGTCAGTTGCTGCCATTGAGTCACCGGAGTCGAGACCAGCGCCTTGTTGTAAAACAGCATCAGATGGTTGCCCTGCATCATGGGCATGCCCCAGCGTTGCCTATCCAGGGTGACATAACGCAGGGCGCTGGCCATCAGCGCGGGGGAAAACCACTCGGCCGGGAGGGGAGCGAGGGTCATCTGGCGATAGAGGCCGATAAAATCGGAGGGGATTAGCATCAGGTCGGGCAGCCCCCTGGCCTGAGCTGCCAGCAGGAGATCCGCCTTGATCTTGCCCGGCTCAATCTGGGTGACCCGCACTCTGTGGTTCCCCTCCTGATTGAAGCGGGCGATCACGTCGTCGATCACGTAACCGGCTTGCTGGGAGTGCCACAGCTCCAGTTCAGGCTCCTGAGCCTGCAGGGGGTGGCTCAATGCGAACAGGCAAAGCAGCAATAGATGATAAAAAGATCGTTTTCTGCTCATGTTATCATCACCGTTATTCCCTGAATTCCAAGGAAAAAATGTAACAAACTACCGGCAAGATCGGTAGGCTCGGGTGTCAACTAATTGACTGAAACAACAAAAAGCCCGGCGCGTGGGCCGGGCTGGGGGATAAATTGCTTATCCGCATATTCTTCGAGGCATCTATTGTGGATGTTGTTTGAGGATGTCGTATATCTCCTCTTTCAGTTTGAGTTTCTGTTTTTTCAGATCTCTCACCTCGGCGCTATAGTCGCTGGCGTGATGCTTTTCCAACTTTCTAATCTCCGCATCCAGGTCGTTGTGCAAGTCAAACTTCTTCTGGAAATGGACATCACTGCTCTTCAGTTTCGAGATGAGTTCTCTGTACTCTGGGAACATGTAATGGAGCCTCCTTGGTTTCGTTTGATTGTGCCTGTAAGACCAAAGCTACCCCTTAGTGCCGGGGATAAATGTGATCCTGATCGGATTTGGGGGCAATGATTTGGGGTATTCGGCGGGATATTTATAACTTGTTGAATCAAAACAAGATAAGTGATTTGTCAATCTGAATGGTGAGCCAAACTGTGCGACAAGTCACAACAGGGGCAGTGTTGGCGTGAGGGCGCAGGATCAAAAAAGGGGCCGAGTGGCCCCTTTTTATGGATGCAGGCAACGTTACTCTTTCTCTTCGTCCGCCTGCTCTTTTTTCTTTTTCTTCTCGGGCAGCGGCTTGCCGTCGCGGTGGATCACCTTGCCCGCCTCAAAGCCAATCTGGGCGGCCAGCTCCTCCAGATCCGCCGACTTGGCCTGATCCCCGATGGCGTAGCGATAGTTGGCGATGGAGAGTTTGTCAGCCACCGGCGTGCCCGGGACGATAGGCTCGCGCCAGCCCTGGCCGATGTGGGCCACCAGGGTGCCGTTCATCAGCAGCTCGCCGACGATCTCCTGGGTCGGATTGCCCTTGCCGTAGGTGAGACCCTGGGGGTGCTTCTTGCCGACCAGCGGCTCGTTGCTGGCGAGGATCAGCTTGGTACGGATCAGCCACTTGGGCTTCTTGGTGTTGCCTACGGCCTTGCCGGTCTGGTACTCGTTGATCTTGATGGTCTTGATCATCTGGGCCATGAAGTCCTTGGTCAGCGCCTTCTGGGCGTCGCTGGTTTCATCGATGGCGATGGGGGCCACATACCAGGTCTGGGTGGCTTGAGCCTTGGGAGCGGCAGGGGCAGTTTGCGCCATGGCCAGGGGGCTGAGCAGGATGGCAGCCAGCAAGAGTCCTATCTTCTTCATTGTGATTCCGCTTTTGTTTCAACAAGAATTTTGTTTTGCCAGCGACGACTGCGCCAGCGCCAGAACATGGCCAGACCGCGCACCCACTCGTCGCAGGCCAGCGCCAGCCAGATACCGACCAGTCCATAACCCTGCATGATACCGAGGAAATAGGAGAGTGGCACGGCAATTCCCCACATGGAGAGCAACGCCATGTAGAGGGGGAAACGGGCATCCCCGGTGGCCCGCAGGGCGTTGATCACCACCAGATTGAAGGTGCGGCCGGGCTCGAGGATAAGGCTGATGAGAAACAGTTGCGCCACCTGGGTGATGATGTCGGCATCATCGGTAAAGAGGCTGATGATGGTGCGGCCATTGAGGGCCGCCGCCACGGCGATGACGCAGGTAACTGCCAACCCCAGCTTGAGGCTCTTGAGCAGTTGCTGATAGGCGCGATCGAACTGTCTTGCTCCCGCCAGATGGCCGATGATGATCTCGTTGCCAAGGCCGATGGAAAGGCCAAACAGCAGGATAAACAGGCAGATCTGAAAGAAGTAGGACTGGGTTGCCAGCGCCTTGTCACCCAGCAGTCCGACAAAGGCTGTCACCACCATAAACTGCAGCATCCAGGAGAGGTTCTCTCCTGCCGCCGGCAGGCCGATATGGAGCACTTTGCCCAGCATCTCCCGGCTGGGGTGGACGATATCGCGCACCACCAGTCGAATGCCGGTCTTGCGGGCTACCAGCCACACCAGCAGCACCACGCCGATCAGGCGGCCCGCGACCGTGCTGATGGCGACACCGGCGACGCCAAGCTGGGGCAGGCCGAACCAGCCGTAGAGCAGCAGCAGGTTGCCGACGAAGGTGATGAGGTTGACGATGAGGGTCACATACATCGCCTGACGGGTGTGGCCGTGAGCGCGCAGGGTCGCCGCCAGACAGAGGGCTGCGGCCTCCGGTAACAGGCAGAGACCGATGATCTGCAAGTAAAGCGTCCCGTCGCTCATCAGATTGGCAGGCAGGTTCATCAGCGCCAGCATGGTGCTGGCGCCTGCCATCACGCCGATGGCGGCCACCAGACCGATCAGCAGGTTGAAGCCGATAGCGGTGTGGATCACCACCCGACTCTTCTCCCGATCGCCGGCTCCCAGATACTGGGTGATCACCACGCTGGTACCGATACTGACGAAGCTGAACAATGTGATGGCGAGATCGAACACCTGATTGCCGACCGCCAGCGCCGCCACTCCCTGATAGGAGACGTGACCCACCATGAAGGTATTGAGGGCGCCGGTCAGAAAGTGCAGGGCGAGATCGATAAAGAGCGGCCAGGTCAGCGCAAATAGCGTGCCCGGGCCTGCGTGGGATTGAGATTGCATGGCATGTCCAACAGCTGGGAGGGCACGGGGGAGTGTCCTCTGGGGGCGCATTTAACACCAAGGCTAAGGCCGGTGCAATCCTTGTGCAGGATTGCATCGGCCAGGGGGTCAGGCCAAGGGATCAGGCAGGCGTGGCGCCTGCCTCCTGTTCGCTTGGCAGGGGGAGGCGCGCCGAGTCGGGCAGGGCATCATCCTGCGGCCAGTTGGAGCGGATGGCATCAGTGGTGCTCTCCACCACCGCATCATCCTTGAACACCGGCTCGCGGTAGCAGCGGGTCAGGCGCAGCGCCTGATACATATCGGGGCAGAGGATGATCCCTTCATCGCCCACCCGCACGCCCGCCTGCTTTAACCAGTGAGTCATCTGGCCGTGGCGACCCGCCATCACCATATGGATGCCGCGCCGTTTCAGCTCTTTGTGCAGCTCTCCCACCATGCTCATCACGCTGATGTCCTGATGGGTGAAGCAGGCGACCGCATCGATCACCAGACACTTGGGGGCTCGGGGATCCTGCACCAGCAGGGCCAGCACCCGCCGCTTGAAATAGGGGGCATTGAAGTAGGTGAGCGGCGAGTTGAAGCGATAGACCAGAATACCCGGGATCGCCTTGGCCTGTTCGTTGTCCCCCAGGGTACGTACTACCCCCTCGTCATCCATGCCAAGCAGCTGGTCGGTGGGGCGCATCACATTGCGCAGGAACTGGAACAAGCCCAGCAACACGGCGAGGGTGATCCCGGGGATCACTCCCATGGTGAGCACGCTGATAAAGGTGACCAGCGCCAGCCAGAAGGCGGAGCGATCGGAGTTACGCAGCGCCCACAGTCCGCGAAAGTCGGTGAGCGAGAGTGAGGCCATTACCAGCACCACCCCGAGGGCGGCGGTCGGGATGTATTTGAGCGGCGCCGTCAGATAGAAGGTGATGAGGGCGATCACCGCCGCGGCGATGATAGAGACCAGCTGGCTCTTGCCGCCGTTGGCGTCGTTGACCGCGGTACGCGAATCCGCCCCGCTGATGGCGAAACCTTGCGAGACTGCGGAGGCGAGGTTGGCCATACCGAGGGCCCGAAACTCCTTGTCTGCGTCGAT
Organism: Aeromonas sp. Y289-2; assembly: GCF_027705925.1. Taxonomy (NCBI): domain Bacteria; kingdom Pseudomonadati; phylum Pseudomonadota; class Gammaproteobacteria; order Aeromonadales; family Aeromonadaceae; genus Aeromonas; species Aeromonas sp. Y289-2. Next base: position 619,680 of record NZ_JAPDCH010000001.1, on the reverse strand, counting down.
TTCGTAACCGTTTTTGGCGGCAAAGCTGCGGGCGGTCAGCATCATGGAGACGAAGCTCACCATGGCGAGGTTAAGGGCAGGCAGCACCAGCTCCCGCATCAGACCGGGGGGAAATTCCGGCATCTGGAACGCGGGCAGACCGGAGCCTACCGTCCCCAGGGTGGCGATATCAAACTGGCCGAGATTAAAGCCCCACACCAGCGCAGCGGTCACCACCATGGCCACCATGGAGGAGGGCCATGCCGGTTTGTAGCGCTTGGCCAGCAGCAGGGTGAGCAGGGCTACCAGACTCATGGCAAGGGTCGGCAGATGGGTCTGGGTGATATAGGTGGCCCCGCTGGCGATCCGCTCGATGAGGTAACGTTCGCTGAAAGTGAAGCCGAAGATCTTGGAGAGCTGGCCCACCATGATGGTGATGGCCACACCATTGAGCAGCCCCATCAGGATCGGGCGGGAGAGAAAGTCCGCCAGCACTCCCAGCTTGAAGCGGCTGGCAATCAGGCACCAGAAGCCGGTCATGGCGGTCATGGTCATCACCAGTTGCCAGTGACGGGTGGGGTCGCCTGCGGCCAGCGGCGTCACCACAGCGGCGATGACCGCACAGGTGGCGGCATCGGGGCCGACAATCAGCTGGCGGGAGGTGCCGAACAGGGCATAGACCAGCATGGGCAGGATGCAGGAGTAGAGACCGACGATGGCACCCACTCCGGCGAGTTCTGCATAGGCGATGGCGACGGGCAGCGCCACGGCCGCCACCGAGAGTCCGGCGCGAAGATCTGGCATCAACCAGGCGCGCTGGTAATGCAGCAGGGCGGCGAGGCCCGGTAGCCAGCGTTCGAGAGAGAAGAAGTCGCGCATTATTTAACCCATTGAGTTACAACCAGCTTTTCCCCTAGTGTGCCCAAGGTTATCGAAAGATTGCAATCAGGTTATGGCCAGTTTACCTGAAGGTCAGGCCAGATAGCCTGCCAGCGTTTCTCCTTGATGCGCTGGGTAAAAATCTGTTTGTCCTGGCGACATCTGGGGTTGGCACTCACTTGCAGCGACCAGTTGATGGCAAAGCCGTAGGGGGCGAGCCACTCGAACTCGCCATCTCGGGTGAGGCGTACGCCTATGCAGGTGGGCATCTCGACCCAGTGGCTGAGCGCCTCAAGGCTGCTGGCAAACGGCGCTACCAGCTGCCGCGTGTGCATGCGGGCCTGATTGCGCACTTCCCACTGCTGATCCGGCAGCCGCTTTGCCAGCCAGGCTTCATGCGCCGTCTCGGCCAGCCCTTGCGGATCGGTTTTGTCGAGATAGATAAGGTCGATATCGTTGAGCGGGGTGGGCTCTGCCTTGTGGTGAAGGTGATCCCAGATGAGGTTGCGGATAAAACCGGCCCCCAGCGCCCAGTCGGGCAGATTGAGCTCGGCCGCGGCTTGCAGGCAGGCCATCCGCTGCGGATCGGCCCGCAGCAGGGCTTCTGTTTTGGCTTGGAATTGCTGTTCGAGGGCGGAGTTCAGAGGTTCAGTTGTTGGCATTGCGGCGTAACCAGACATCAATGTAGCGGCAGCTCGGCACTATAGTGAGCCCCTCCGCCTGAGTCCAGTTGAAGAAGGCACGCGCCAGCTGATCGGCAATCCCCTGCACCCGCAGCTCGGGGGGCACGAAGGTGCTGTAGGCGTCGATGGTCTTGGCATCGAGCCGCCGGTAGCGCAGTCTCGACTCTTTTCCCTCCACCATACAGATGAACTGCTGCTGGTTGGCCTGATGGATGATGTCGCTCATGGTGGGCACCTCTGGCATAAAGTTGGGTCTCTCGGCACAACATAACTGTTAGCCAAGGTATAGAACAGATAATGAGAGCCCGTGGTCAATATCATCCCCCTTTGACAGAGGGCGCATCGATATCGCGATGTAGATCAAGGTGCCCGATGGTGAGTCGGGCACCGCGTTAGTGTCAGCACAAGAGTGTTGGCAAAGGGGTGGGATCAGACCCAGGCTCGCTCGAGCAGGGTGAGTAACTGCTCACGGTCGGCGTCCTTGCGATTGAACAGCAGGGCGCCGTCGTTGACCGCCAGATCGCGGATCTCGGTCAGTAGCGAGCGATCGCTTACCCCTGCCTCGCTCATGGTGCGCGGCAGCTTGACCGCTTGCCACAAGGTGTCGCGCAGGGTGCGAATGGCTGTGATGGTCGCCTCCGCCCGCTGATGGGCCGGGGTGGCAGCAAAGCGCTCTGCCCCCACCAGCGGTAACAGCAGCCGGGCCAACTCGCTATCCACTTCGGGGCGGTTGTAGTCGAGCACGGTCGGCAAAAAGAGGTTCATGCACAACCCATGTGGCAGATGGCAGCGGGCTCCCAGACTGTGGCCGAGGGCGTGCACCAGCCCCACCATGGAGTTGGAGAATGCCATGCCAGCCAGCGTGGAGCCTTCCGCCAGTTGCAGCCGCAGCTGTTTGTTTTGCGGGTCGTGGATGATTTGCGGCAGGGCGCTGGCGATCTTCTCCACCGCCATCAGGGCCAGTGCATCGCTCACCGGGTTCTTGGCGGTACCGATAAAGGCCTCGATGGCGTGGGTCATGGCGTCCATGGCAGTGGCGGCGGTGATATTGAGGGGCAGCCCCTGGGTCAGGCGCGGGTCTAACACCGCCAGCTGGGGCAGCAGGAAGGGGGAGGTGAAGGGCACCTTGCGCCCGCTCGCCTCATCCTTGATCACCGCCACCAGCGTCACTTCTGATCCTGTGCCCGCCGTAGTGGGCACCACTGCCAGCGGCTTGAGGGGACGGGTCAGGCAACCGGCGCCCGAGTAGTCGAGCAGGTGTTCACCCCCCATGGAAGTGAGAATGTTGACCGCCTTGGCGGTGTCGATGACCGAGCCGCCCCCCAGCGCCACCAGACTGTCGCAGTCGAGCTCGCGATAGCGTTTGGCGATCCGCTCCACCACGGCGGTGGAAGAGTCGGCCGGGATCTCGTCCCAGATGGCGGCGACCGGCAGCTCCCCCTCGGCCAGCACATTGGCCAGCAGGGTGGCAAGGCCGGTAGCATTGACCCCCTTGTCGGTCAGCAGCAGCGGGCGACGGGCCCCGAGGCTGGCCAGCTCGCTGGCCAGTTGCTCCAGCGCCTGTTCACCGGCCAGCAGTTTGACCGGGCAGAAGAAATCGTAATAGCGGCTCATTTCAAGGCTCCTTGCGCGTTAGCCGGTCACCAGACCCAGATAGATGTTGCAGGCCCGGCCGATCTTGTTGGTCGGGGCGGGATAGTGGCGCAGCAGCGGCCGCGCGATAAAGGCGGGTAGGATCAGGGACTGCAACTGCTCAAGCCCCCGCACCAGATGCATGGCAACGGTCAGGTCTCCCTCCACCAGCAGCCGGTTTTCGCCAAATGCCTGATTGACCCCGAGCCGAAAACTCAGGGCACGAAAGGCGATATTGGGATGCTTGAAGCGCACCCGTAGCGGATGGATGGTGGCATGGGGGGCGACTGGCGCGCCGGGATACCAGCGCCCACCCTGCTTGTGCATGTTCATGGCGTAGCCGATGCCGCCCACTTCGAGGCGAATAGCCAACCCGTCCGGCAACGGCGCCAATTCACGGCGTACTGCCTCGTCGGTACGGGCGGCGCGGCAGAGGGTACGACCCACCACCCAGAGCAGAGTGGTGATCCAGAGGCGGCGGCCAAGGGCTGCCGCAGGTTCAAACATCCGTGTTTGCATGGGGATTGGCTCCTGAGATGGCTGACCAGAAGAGGGCGAACGCACTGGCTTGCCAGTAGTCGTCCTCTCCCAGCTCCGGTTGATCGACAAACAGTGATGCGCAGGCGAGGAACTGGCCCTGACACACCTCCAGCAACAGTGGCGCGGGGGCCTGCATCAGCTCGCCGCTAGCCTGCCCCTTTGCCAGCAGGGCAGGCAGAAAGCGCAGGGCATCGTTCAGGATCTGGCTGCGGGCCGGTCTGGCCAACAGCGGAGAGTGAAAGAAGCCCAGCACAAATTTGAGCTCATTGGGGTTAGCCTGCATCCACTCCATTGCCAGCTGCCAGTAGTGGCGGGTCTGGTCGTACAGCGGCAGGGTGGGATCTGCTTCATGGATGGCGCTCCCCATCCGGGTCTTTACATCCTGATAGAGGGCGAGGATCAGCGCCTCCTTGCTCGGAAAGTGGTGGAACAGAGTACCGTTGGCTACCCCGGCCGCCTTGGCGATACGGGCGGTGGCAGCCCCCTGCAAGCCATCTTCGGCGCAGAGGGCGAGGGCGGCATCCAGGATCTGGCGGCGCTTGTCGGTCATGGTTTGTGGCTGCGGGATAGCCTGATTCATTGTCATCTCCATCAGCGCAGGAAGAAGGCCATCATCAGCCTCTGGATCCAGCTGTGGTAGGGGGGATGGATCAGGGAGCCGGTGGTGAACTTGCCGCGGGTCAGCACGGTTTTCGCCTTGGAGAAGGTAAGAAACCCCTCGTGGCCGTGGTAGTGGCCCATGCCGGAGGCGCCGATGCCGCCAAATGGCACATCATCGGCCGCCACCTGAAACAGGCTTTCGTTGATCGCCATGCCACCGGAGTGGGTCTCCCGGGTCACCCGCGCCTGCAGCTCGGGGTCGAAGCTCATCAGATAGAGGGCCAGCGGGCGGGGCCGCTCAGCCACATAGGCGAGCGCCTCCTCCAGAGTGTCGTAGGGGATAAGCGGTAGCAGCGGCCCGAAGATCTCCTGCTGCATCACCTGACACTGACTTGGTACCCCGGTCAGCAGGTGGGGCACCAGCAGGCGGCGCTGGTCGTCGCGGGCCGGGCTGCCACAGGGGTGGAGCTGGGCTCCCGCCTGCTCGGCTTCATCCAGCCAGCTGACGAGACGTTGATACTGGCGGTCGTTGATGATGGCGCCGTAGTCGGCACTATTGAGCCCCTGCGGGTAGAGCTTGCTGAAGTGGCGGCGATAGGCGGCGATAAAGTTCTCCACCTCGCTGCGGGGCAGCAGCACATAGTCAGGGGCGACGCAGATCTGCCCGGCGTTGAGGCTCTTGCCGAAGATCATCCGCTCGACTGCGGTGGCGACCGGCATGTCGGGAGCGATAAGACAGGGGCTCTTGCCACCCAGCTCAAGGGTGAGGGGGGTGAGCTGGGGCGCGGCGGCGGCCATCACCAGCTTGCCCACCATGGTGGAGCCGGTAAAGAGCAGGTGATCGAACGGCAGTGAGCTGAACGCCGCCGCCATCTGGGCATCTCCCTCGATGATGGCGATCTCGTTTTCGTCAAACACGCTGGTGAGCATGGTGCGTAGCACGGCGTTGGTATGAGGGGTGAACTCGGAGAGTTTCAGCATCGCCCGGTTGCCCGCCGCGATGGCGGTGATGAGGGGGCCAAGGCTCAGCATCACCGGAAAGTTCCACGGCACGATAATGCCGACCACCCCGAGCGGCTGGAAGTGCACCTCTACTTTGGCGGGGGCCAGCAGCAGGCCGGTGTGACGGCGGTGGGGCTGCATCCAGCGTTTTAGCCGCTTCTGGGTGTAGTTGATCTGCATGATGCAGGGCAGCACATCGGCAATCAGGCTGTCGTAGTGGCTGCGCTGACCATAATCTGCCGCCAGCGCCTTGCACAGCTGCCCCTTGTGGGCGAGCAACGCCTGTTTGAGTTTGGTCAGCTGTGCCCGGCGCTCTGCCAGGGTTGGCATGGGGTGAGCCAGGCTTGCCCGCTTGAGCCGCGCCAGCTGATCCGGCAGGGACAATTTGATGGCGAGGATATCCTCAGGAGTGTGTTGAAGCTGCGCCGCACCCATGTTGTTCTCCGCATGAAAAATGACCGACTGATTAGTCGGTCTAAATCTAGCTGTTTGTTACCGAAATGTAAAGCTGGCAAGCTGTCTGCCGTTCACCATGAGCCGGACGCAAGAGAGAACTGTGTGTCTCCCCACACTTTTGTGGTTTGCTCGTTGGTGACTTATCTAATAAGGGGTAGTTTTTGGCTATTAACCTACACGGAGAGAGCACTATGACCAGGGAACTGAACAGCTTGTTGGCCCGGCTTGAAGATGTGGTTGAGCGGATGCCGGATTGCTTCAACACCTACGAATTCGCCCAGAAGCTGGCACTGCAATATCAGCCGGAATTCTTTGCCGCGGGCCACTCTCTGGCCGAGCACGAGGGCAAGGTACTGCGGGTGCTGCACCAGAAGATCGCCGAAGCGCTGGCGGGCAGCGAGATGGTGATTGAAGGGGCTCTGCTCCCCTGCGTCACCCCCTGGGGGGAGAAGGCGACCTCACCGCGTTGGCACCGCAAGCACTGAGGATCCGGTCAGGCAGATCACTGCCAGATAGCAGATAACGAACAACGATAAAGGGCGCGGCGCTGGCAACAGGGCCGCGTTTTTTATGCTAATTGTCGCCAGCAGCGCCCCCGCTGCCGGGAGCAAAGGCCCGCTCTGTGATCCCATGCCGGGATATGGGGCCGTCAGCCGGGTAGACTCTCCCTTTTGTCGCAGGGTTTGTCACCGTAGGAATTTCTCATGACCCATAAAATCATTCTGGATACCGACCCGGGTATCGACGATGCCATGGCCATCCTGTTTGCCGAGGCCCACCCCGCCATCGAGCTGCTCGCCATCACCACTGTTTTTGGTAACGCCACCATCGACAATGGCACCCGCAACGCCCTCTGGCTCAAGCAGAAGTACGGCATGAAGGCGGATGTGGCCAAAGGTGCTGCCGCCCCGCTGCAGCGCGAGCCGGTCGGCCCCACCACCATAGTCCACGGCCCGAGCGGCTTTGGCGACATGGAGGCGGGGGAGGTGACTATCGCTCCGGATCCCCGCCCCGCCTGGCAATATATTGTCGAGGCGGTGAAAGCCGCGCCGGGGGAGATCAGCCTGGTCACTATCGGCCCGCTGACCAATCTGGCGCTGGCGCTACAACAGGCGCCCGAGATTGTCTCGCTGGTGAAACAGGTAGTGGTGATGGGGGGCGCGTTTGGCGTCAACGGCCATCGCGGCAACGTCACTCCCTATGCCGAGGCCAATATTCACGACGATCCCGATGCCGCCGACCGGGTCTTTACCGCCGACTGGCCGGTGGTGATCATCGGGCTGGATGTGACCCAGCAGAGCTTCTTCGGCAGCGCCTATCTGGATGAACTCAGGGACAAGGCGGGGGAGCCGGGCCGCTTCCTGTGGGATGTCAGCCGCTTCTATCTGCGCTTCTACTCCGAGAAGCTGGGGCTCTCCGGTTGCCACGTTCACGATCCGTCCGCCATCGCCTATGTGATTGATCCGACCCTCTTTACCCTGCGCGAGGGACCGGTACGGGTCATCACCAGCGGCCCGGCCATCGGCCACACCCTGCAAAAGTTCGATGGCAAACGCCACTCCCACGATGATTGGGCAGCCTATCGTCCGCAGCAGGTCGGGGTGGCGGTGCGCGATGAAGCCTTGCTGGCGCTCTATCGCGAGACGCTGGTGGGCTGGGGCAAGTATTGCTGAGCAAAGAGGCGCTATTACGTTGAGGCGGGGGCTGTGATCGGCGCCAAACAATCGGAACGCTCGGCCGCTTATACTGCCTTATATCAAGAGCTTGGGAGGGATGAAGATGGCCTGGATTTCCTTGATAGTGGCGATAGCCCTGATCTGGTGGTTGATGAAGCTGGGGCGTGGTGCCCTGTTCGAGATCCGCCTTGCCCCCGGCAAGGTAGTGGTCAAGCAGGGCAAGGTGTCACCCGCCTTTATTGAGCATGCCAAGCAGATCCTGCGCCACGACACGGTGCGCGGTCGCATTGTGGGGCAGCGCGATGGCGATGGCGTCAAGCTGATCTTCTCCCGCTCCATCCCCGAGCCGGTGGCCCAGCGTTTTCGCAATATCTTCCCCTATGGCGATTACCGCCAGCCAACGGCGCCACTGCCGGGGCCAAAATCCCGCAAGGGATAAGCACCGGAACCTGGTTCATCAATAGCAAACGGGCCTCCAGTGGAGGCCCGTTTTCTTATGGCACTTGGTCAAGAGAGAGCTGACAGCCCTTACTCCTTGCCGTGCAGCTCGCGCTGGGCCTTGACCGCTGCCGCCTTGACGGCGGTGCCTTCATTGCCCCAGGAGGCGCGCAGGGTGTTGACCAGCTCGGCGATCCGCTCGTCATCCATGGTCCAGCCATAGCCCGGCATGTGGTAACCCAGATGGCCGTGGGTGACCGGTGTTTCGGCGCCGTGCAGCAACACGTTGATCAGGCTCGACGGATCGCTCGCCAGCACGGTGCGGTTGTTGACCAGCGAGGGGATGACGTGGTCATTGCCCTGGCCGTTGGCCCCGTGACAGGTGGAGCAGTACATGGCGTAGTCCGCCTTGCCGCTGGCACTGGCGTAGGCGCGGGCCCCTTTCTCCGCCACCGGTTCATCTTTCAGATCGGTGAGATAGGTGGCTATGCTGGCCAGATCGGCGTCGCTGAAATACTGGCTGCTGTGAGTGATCACTTCCCCCATGGGGCCCGCGACCGCTTCATGCTGGCTGCGGCCGGTTTTCAGCAGGTCGATCAGCGCCTGCTTGCTGTATCGGCTGCCGCGAATATCGGGGGCATACCAGCCATCCAGCGCCGCACCGCTCAGGTAGACGGGATCCGCCTCGGTCAGCGCTTTCTCCTGCATGCCAAACCCGCGCGGAGTGTGGCAGCTGCCGCAGTGACCGGCTCCCTGCACCAGATAGGCGCCACGGTTCCACTCTTCGCTTTTGCCTGCGACCGGGGTGAAGCGGCTGTCATCGTGGTAGATCCAGTTCCAGCCCATCAGCGGCCAGCGCATGTTGAGGGGCCAGGGGATGTCGCTCTCCTTGTTGGCGATGGCCAGCGGCTGTACCTCCTTCATCAGATAGTGATAGAGATCTTCGAGATCTTTATCGCTCATCTTGGCGTAGGCGGTGTAGGGCATGGCCGGATAGAGGCGATGGCCATCGCGGGCCACCCCTTCGCGCATCACCTTGATGAACTCCGGCAGGCTGTAGTTGCCGATACCGTGGGTCTTGTCGGGGGTGATGTTGGTGGCAAATACGGTACCGATGGGGGTCGGGAACCCTTTGCCGCCCGCCAGCGGCTTGCTGGTTTCGCTGGTGTGACAGGCGGCGCAATCGCCCAGCTTGGCCACGTATTCGCCTGCCGACATGGCGGGGGCTGCGTTGGCGGCAAGGGCGGGCAGGGCCAGCAGCAGGGCGCTGGCGGTCAGTGACAGGGCGCGGCTCATTGGGCACCTCCCTTGCTCATGGCAACCAGCTCGTTGACGGCGCGCCACGCTTCGTCGATGGCGGCGTGGGCGTAGGGGCTCCAGCCTGCATCCGAGTTGGCGATGGTGATGTTGCCGATCGGCTGGCGACCCAGTTCAATCCATTTTTCGCACTGCGCTTCGTCATCAAACAGGGTGTTGGTGACATAGGAGTAACCGTGAGACCAGCGGTTGACCGTGATGGCGAGGATATCCTGCTCATGGTTGAAACCGGCGCTGCCGAGCATCCCCTGCAACTGCTCGCGGATCATCTGCTCATGCTGCTCGAACGGCATGCCGAGGATCATGGCGCGCCCCTTGCGGGACTGTTCGCGTGCCGAGAGGCCGCTGCCCGGCAGGGTCGGCACATAGACCATGTGCAGGCACATCGGCTGATCCGGGCTCTTGGGATGCTCGTAGCCACCCATGCTGACCGGATAGTCGAGCTTGACCCGGCTGTAGGGTGCGGCGGGGGAGTAGACCTCGTGTACCCCCAGCTTGACGAAAGCTTGCCAGTTCTTGATCACCACTTTGGTGTAGACCAGCGGCGCCTTGGCATTCTGGCGCAGCGCCTCCTTCTGGGGCTCCGGCATCTCGGGCACCATGTAGGGGATCATCATGTTGTAGCCAGCCATGATCGACTGCTTGGCCCGCACCCGGTGCAGTTTCCCCTCCTTGATGTAGGTGACATCCACCGCCAGCTTGCCGTCGGCGAGGCGCACGTTTTTGGCCTGCAACGCCGTGCTGCCAAGGCGCAGTTGCACCTTGTGCTCAGGCAGGTCGAGTTTGCTGTAGTCAAACTTGGCCAGCACCACATCCTGCATGGTGTGACCCGGCGCCACCTGCGGAATGAGCTTGCGTACCATCAGGCGGGTGAGACCGGCGTTGCCATCAGGGAAGTGGAAGATGTAGGGATCGTCCAGCTCCGCCTGCTCCTCGGCATCCAGCGGCGTCAGATTGAGGCCGTCGAACCCCGGCAAGGCGCAGAGGCGCGCATCAGCGCAGGCGGTGGCGTCGATGCCGACCGCCTGGAAGTCGTTGGTGCGCTGCTGGAAGTAAGTGATCGCCCGCTCGCTGAGGCCCACTTTATCGCGCAGGAAGGTGGTGTAGCTGTTGCGAGTCACCCACTCATCCTGCTGCTCGCGGGTCATGCCGCTCAGGTAGTCGATCTTCGATTCGTGCAGGGCCAACAGGGCGGCTTTGTCGGCATCATCGAGGGGGAAGTCACCGATAAACTCTGCCAGCGGACGGCCGTTCAGGCGATCGCGGGGGATATCGTCCGCCACGTTGTGACCCGGATCCCCGTTCACTATCTTGTTGACGCCAAAGTGCTTCTCGTCGAAATAGACGCCGCGGCTGAGCCCCAGATCCGGATAGAAGGTCTGCTGGAAACCGGCGGCCAGCTCGTCGATGTTGACCTCCAGCGCCTTGAGCAGACCGAGCGCCACCGGGCTGTAGACCGAACGCGGTGATTGCAGGGACTCACTGCCGCCGTAACCCAGACGCAGGCCATCGGGGGTGGTGAACTCGTTGCGCTTGGCGTGGCCGCCAAAGTCGTCGTGGTTGTCGAGCAGCAGGATCTTTTTATCCGCGCCGAGCAGTTGCTGATAGAAGCAGGCGGCGGCCAGACCGCTGATCCCGGCGCCGACGATCACCAGATCGTATTCTCCCTCTAGGGGAATATTGGCAAAATCATACTGCTTGCCGTCACGGGCGATGCTGTGGGCCGGTTCGAAAGAGCCCGGGTGGTTGCCGCGCAGGCCGGTGAGGGCGGGCGGGTAGGCCAGGGTTTTATCCGCCAGCGCGCTGCCGCCTTCGGCAGCCTTGAGCAGATTGATGGGGGCGACGCCTGCCGCAATGGTGATGGCAACGCCGTTGAGAAAATCTCTGCGTGTAATACTCATGGCTATCCCTGTGTTAGGAGAAGTAATGAATAAGTGGATTCATTATGGGAGGGAGACACAGATCCTGTTCAGGATTGGGCGCCGAATCTACCGCTATCCTCACGCTGAGTCCATACGATTGCTAATGGATTATTAAGCACCATTTTCCTGCTTGTGACGAGAGTGATGCGCTGATGGGGGTGATTTGCTCTGTTGCAGGGCAAATTATCTTCCGGCTCGGTCGGTCAATGATTGCCGCAGCTGATTAGTTTGGGAGGCGTTCGGGCATCATTGTCGACTCGGGGGGATGATCGCGCTAAGCTCTTAACTACTTGTTTTATCGACTCTCTTTTTATTCATAGGCATAAAGGCCACTCAGGAGGCGCAATGAACTGGTATATCTCGGTCCTCAAGCAATATGCGGTATTCAGCGGGCGGGCCCATCGCACCGAATACTGGATGTTTGTGCTGTGCAACGTCATCGTCATGCTGTTGCTCGGCATGGTGGACAAGCTGATCGGCGGCGACAATGAGCTGATAAGCTCCATCTATTCGCTAGCGGTGCTGCTGCCATCGCTGGCGGTGGCGGCCCGTCGCCTGCACGATACCGATCGCAGCGCTTGGTGGCTGCTGCTCGGGCTTATCCCCATTATCGGTACTCTGGTGCTTATCTACTTTATGGTCTGCAATGGCCAGCAGGGACCAAACCGCTTCGGTGATGATCCCAAAGCGGCCCCCTCACAGGGCTTTATCGTCAGCTAACGGGCGCGGCTTGGCCAATCATCGGTCAATAAAAAGAGAGGGAGGCATCACGCCTCCCTATTTTTTTCGTTTTGATTGTCGATCAACGCTCGATCAGCGGGGCGGAGCGGTAGCTCCACATGCCGTAGGTGCGCAGGGCGTCGCGGTAGATGCCGAGCAGCTCGCTCTCGCTCGGGGTGGCCAGCTCCTCGAGGGGTTTGTCGGGGTAGCTGACGCTCGCCACCTTGATGTTGGCCGGGCCAATCTGGTCGCAGGCGATTTCCAGCACCGTCTGGCCGCGGCGCACATGGCTGGCGGAGCTCACCAGCACCGCATAGTCAATCTGGTGGCGGGCGAGGGCATAGGCGCTGTAGAGGGCGTTATCCACCGTGCTGGTGGCGTAGTTCTCTTCAATCAGGCGGCTGCGGTCGATGCCGTGGTTGGCCAGCCAGTCGGCCATCAGCTTGCCCTCGGTCTGGCGGTTCTGGGGCACGCCGCCGGTCAGGATGATCAGCGCTTCCGGATCGGCTTTGGCCAGCTCAAGGGTGGTTTGCAGGCGGCCCAGCAGGATCTTGTCCATGCTGCCGTCAGGGTTGAGGGCGTAGCCCAGGGTGACGATGGCGCGCTTGCCCTCCTTGGTGGCCTTGACCTGATCCCCGGTCAGTTCGGTCTGCAGCGGGGCGGCGGTGATCCGCTGTACCCGGGCGATGATCTCCTCCAGATCGGCGGCGCGGCCACTGTTGCGATCCGCCACTTTCGCCAGATAGCTGCGGGAGGCATCCTTGTTGCCCTTCACCAGCTGCCAGATGGCGAGATAGCTGTTGATGTCGAGATCATCGGGGGCGACGGCCTGCGCCTGCTCCAGCAAGGTGATGGCGCGGCTCAGGTTGCCGTTGTAGATCTGGGCGTTGGCAGCCGAGATGAGCAGGTCGGTGCGGTAGGGTTCAAGCTGGTAGGCGGCCAGCAGCCGCTCGGTCACCAGCTCCATATTGCTCGGCATCTTGGCGGTAAAACCGGCGTGGGAGATCTTGGCTGGCGACTTGTAGATCTGCAGCGCTTCGCCGAGCAGCATGTCCACCGCCTGGCGTTTGCTGACCAGGGTATTGAGGTCGTGCTCCATCTGCATCGAGCTCTCGGCCGCTTGCAGGGCGAGGGGCGAGAGCGCCAGCAGGCTGCTGAGGGTGAGGGCAAGAAGGGTCTGTTTCATCAAAAGGTCCTCTGTCGGGCTGAATCGCGCCGTGGCGCAGCGGCTTGTGGGCCGATGGGATAAGGCAAATGTGCGTCAATTCAGTCTGTTAGTGCCAAAGAGGGGCAATATACCAGTTAACGGTGCGGCAAACTGTGAGTCGGGGCGGGTCGTCGGGTTATGCCACACCTGTGGCCGCAAAAGTGGCCGCAACGGGTCAGCAGCCATCTGAAAAGGGCAGGGGGAGCGTGACTCCCCCTCCCTCTGTTGCGATGCAAGACAGATGGCGTCTCAATCCATCTGTTGGCGAGTGTTCGCGCTCAGTTCCACATCGGGGAGACGCGGGCTTCCAGCGTCTCTTGCTGCTCTTCGGGCATATCGCTGAAGAAGTTGAGCTGGGTCTGCTCCTCCACCTCGCGTACCGAGACCCGGTAGTTGGCGATCTGGCTGATGGGCACCTCTTCCTGCGGCATGATAAAGGCGATGGCCTGCAGTCTGGCCGGGTCCATCACGATCTTGTAGTAGGCACTCGGGATCGCCACACCCTGACCGATGGACTCTTCAGAGCCGGTAAAGATGGGGCCGGTGATCACCTGCACATCCTTGCGGGAGACCGCCCACTTGTTCACCTTGTCCTCCAGCACGCGCCACGCCTTCTGGTTGAGCACCCCGATCTGAGGTGTCATGTTGCTCAGCAGGAAGCTCTCTTTCATGGTGTTCTTGTTCGATTTCATGTCCCCCGCCGGGGCCTGATGGCCACGGTCGTAGCCCGAGCCCTTGTAGTCGGAGAGGGTGGCGCGGTAGGCGACCGGGATCTCCCTGTCCTCGGCGAAGGCATCCTTGCGCGGCACTGTGCCCTGTGCGCTCTGGGCGGTCATCCGGTAGGATACCCAGTCTGCCACCTTGTAGTCGTAGTTGTAGCCGACGGCATACCCTTCACGGCAGAGCTTCTGATCCGATTCGGAGGGGAGGCCAAAGCGCACGTGCTCACCGCACTCCCAATGGGCGGCCAGCAAGGGGGTGGCAGTGAGGGTGAGGGTAACAGCCAGAACCAATTTATTGATTTTTATCATTTTTGTGATGCTCCAGTTTAGTAGGCGGAGCCATTTGACATGAGATCTGACCAGCGCTTCAATTGCTGTTTTTTTACACGTCACCGTTCTGTGACGGCTCGCCAAGATCCGTGATGTGACTGGTTAATATGTTTTAAATCAGTGGCTTGGTCGGTGGGATGATGTGCGGTTGCTCGACAGACAACGAAAAGGGGCCCGTGATGGGCCCCTTGTACTGGTTGGTCTGACTGCTATCAGGCGGCGTTTGCCTTGTTGCCCGGCGTGCGGGCCAGCAGTGCTTCCGGATTGTGGATCGCCTCCTTGGTCTTCACGTCGATGACCTCGATATCGGTGAAGCGCTCGCGGTTCTTGATCGCCACGTCGTGGGCGAAGATGACGCAGCGTGCGTTGGCGACATCCTTGGCGGTGATGCGGTTGATGATGCCGTTGGCGCCCTGGGTCTCGACCTTGATCTTGATCCCCTGCTTGGCGGCAGCCTTCTGCAGGCTCTTGGCGGCGAGGAAGGTGTGGGCAACGCCAGACGGGCAAGCAGTGATGGCCAGTACGTCCGCTTCCCCTTCCGCTTCAATGACTTCGAAGCTGGTTTGGGTGGTAGTGACGTCATCTTCTTCGCTCACCGGCTTCTTCAGCAGGTTGACGATGATGGCGGTGGTCAGGGCGCCGAGGATGGTACCCAGGATGTAGCCCATCTTGCCTTCAACAACCGGCAGGACAATCCAGCCGCCCCAGGGTGCGTGGTTGATACTGTGCATCATGAAGCCGGTGATGTTGCCGACGATGCCGCCTGCGACGATGGCCGGGATAACGCGCATGGGGTCAGCAGCGGCGAACGGGATGGCACCTTCACTGATACCGATCATGCCCATGATGGCGGCAGCTTTACCGGATTCACGCTCTTCTTTCTTGTAACGCTTCGGAGACATGAAGGTCGCCAGCGCCATACCCAGCGGCGGTACACAGATGGCGATACCGACGCCGCCCATCAGCCAGGGCTGGGTGTTGACCTGAGTCTGGGCAAACAGGGTAGCAACCTTGTTGACCGGGCCGCCCATATCGAAGGCGGTCATACCACCCAGAATGGCACCCAGCATCACTTTACCTGAGCCCGCCATGCTGGAGAGCCAGTGGTTCATCCCTTCCATCATGGCGGCGATCGGGGCACCGATCCCCCACATCACGATGCCGCACACCAGGAAGGTACCGATCAGCGGATAGATGAAGATCGAACCAAGGGAGGTCATGGAGTCAGGCAGCCTGATCCGTTTGAGCTGATTGACCACGAAACCTGCGATAAAGCCCACCAGAATGGCGCCAAGGAAACCGGTTTGATAGTGCTGAACGGCAATCCAGGAGCCGATCATGCCCGGGGCCAGGCCCGGCTTGTCAGCCAGCGAGTAGGCGATGTAGCCACCCAGTACGGCAGTAAACAGAGTCAGACCGGCGATACCCATGGTGGCCATGTCTTTAAGGAAGCCCGCTTCCGGCACGGCGCCCTTGCCGCTCATCATCACCGACAGTGACAGCAGCACACCGCCCGCCACGATGAAGGGGATCATGTGGGAAGTACCAAACAGCAGGTGCTGCTTCATGGTATTGAGGCGATCCTTGAAGGTACGCTCTTCGGGGGCCGCCGGGGCAGTGGCTGCCGGTTTGGCGGCTGGCGCCGGTTTTTCCGCTTTCGGGCCTTGCTTGAGCAGCGTCAGGGCTTGCTCGACGGTAGTGGCCGCCTTCATCTGCTCGATAAAGCCCGGCTCCAGCAGACGGGTAGATAGCTCGGCCAGCACTTCGATGTGGTGGTTGGCGCCGCCATCCGGGGAGGCGATCATGAAGATCAGCTGGGTCGGCTTGCCATCTTCGGCGCCGTATTCGATACCTTGGCGGCTGACACCGATGGCAATGGCCGGACGAGTGACCGCCTTGCTCTTGGCGTGGGGCAGGGCGACACCCTGCTCGAAGCCGGTGCAGTCCAGCTGCTCGCGGGCCCAGATATCCTTGACGAATTGCTGTTGATCAGACACGGCGCCATCGCGCGCCAGCATCTGTGCCATCTCGTCGAATAGAGCCTCCTTGCTGGTGGCCTTCAACTCCAGGCAGATTAGTCTGCCGTTGGTCATGGTGGGTAACATATTACTCTCCTGGCTCCGTTGCCGAGCCGCATGATGGGGGGAACAATTGACCTGGATATTGTTCTCCCGTTGGCGCGGTGCCGAAATCGGACAAATGTGCCGTTTACTGGATTTTTGTGCTGTGCAAGTCGTCATGTGACCCAGCTCGCATATCATCATGAAAGCCAACTCATACCGATGTTTTTATTTTTTTTAATAAAAACAATTAATTATGAATGTGCCTTGCTACTTGCATGAGTGCGTCGAAAAGGTTTTGCCTTCGGAGGTATGGAGATTTGTGTGCTACTTTGAGGGCGGAAAATGTGAAGGTGCTGGCAAAACGCGTTGAGAGAACAATCAGAAAGAGGGAGAGCAGCTCTTGATGTGAGTTAATCCATCTACTGATCACTTGTTATGTTCATCATCGGTGTCCTTGGGTTTTGCATGAGCCCTTATTTAACAAAGCCCGCCACTTTTATGGATGGCGGGCTGTTTAGTGCTTCAGCCTTATTGAGCTGATTAATGAGGGGAGGAGAATCGGGCGTTATGTCCGAAACTTGCGTACAACCTCCTGCAGTTGTGTTGCCAACAGGTTGAGGTCGTTGCAAGCCTGAGCCATTTGTTTGGCGCCGGTCGCCACTTCTTCCGAGGCATTGCTGATGTTGACTACATTGCGATTGAGCTCCTCGCTTACCGCCCCCTGCTCTTCAGTTGCGGTGGCAATCTGAATATTCATGTGGGAGATACTGTTAACCGAGCTGCTTATTTCGGCAATAGAGGCTCCCGCTTCGCGAGCTGTGTGTACCGTCTCGGACATCATATCCTGACTCTGTTGCATAGTGACGCCCGCTTCGTTAGCACGCTGCTGCAGTTCGGAGATGATGTGGTTGATCTGGGAAGTGGAGTCTTGGGTTCGTTTGGCCAGAGTGCGGACTTCATCTGCTACCACGGCGAAACCACGACCTTGTTCACCGGCTCGGGCTGCCTCGATTGCCGCATTCAGTGCCAGCAGGTTGGTTTGCTCGGCAATCCCCTGAATGACTTCAAGCACCATGCCGATATTTCGGCTGTCATCACCTAGCTGGCGGATCACCAGAGCAGTCTCTTCGATGGCGGTAGCCACCTTTTCAATCCTGCCGATTGAGTCATTGACGGTTTCACTGCCTTGTGCGGCTGTGTCGCTGGCCGACGTCGCTGCGCTGGCGGCGTCGTTGGTGTTGCGGGCCACCTCCTGTACCGTGGCTTGCATCTCGTTCATGGCTGTGGCCAGCTGATTGAGCTCATGCTGCTGGGCGCCCATGTTGTTGGCCGATTGCTGTGCCACCGCGCTGATCTCTTCGGCGGCCGCGCCCAACTGCACCACCGATCCGGAGACCTCGTTGACCAGCATGCGCAGATTGGATTGCATCTCGTTGAACCCCTGAGCCAGCTTACCCAGCTCGTCATGGGAGAATTGCTTCATGTCGAGTTGGCTGGTGAGGTTGCCTGCCGCCACCTGGCGGGTCTGCTCCAGCAGGGTCATCACTGGATTGCGGATCTGCCGGATCAGCAGCCAGGCCACAATAACGACGAACAGCAAGGTTAGCGCACCGACTGTAGTGCTCAGCAGTTTTGCCCGTTCATAGGAAGCCTCACTCTGCTTGGTCAGCAGGTTGGCAACCCGATCGTTCTCCTTGCGAAGCTCCAGACCATCCTGTCCTGCCTGCTCGAGGGCTGCGCGGGATTCGTTTTTGATCAGCGACTGCATCTTGGCAATATCTCCCTGCCGTATGGCTGTTTCCAAGTCACCATGGGCTGAAAAATATTTGGCTGCTGCAGTTTTCAGCTCTGCAAACATGTTGCGATCTCGCTCCGACACAAAAGGCATTGATCCATACCGTTGCTCGGCGGCCATGTACTGACTCTTTGCCGCTTCGAAAGACTGTGTGCTGCTGTTGAGGGAGTCGGGATCCTTGCCCAGTGCATCTATCACCATGTTCAGTTCGGCACGGCGCGCGTCCAGCAAGGACACATGCATCTGGCTGGATGCCCGGATGGAGGGCACGATATTATCGCTGACCTCACTGGCGTCACGGTAAATATTGGAGAGTTGTAAAGTGGCAAACCAGGCAAAACCCAGCATCAACAAAGCGAGAGTGGTAAACGCCATGATCAGCTTTTGCCCAATTGTCATTTTTGTCAGCATATATCCTCTTTTATCTATTTTTGTCAGGGGATCTTTGTGTGAAATTTATAGCGGCGAATAGATGTGATACCTTAAAAATAAATCAAATAAAAGAGATCTTAATCACAGAGGGTATTTAAGGTCTATTTCTTTACTGCAATGAGGTTTGGCTGGCATATCAAGAAATAAATATCAAATCTCTCATTATTCTGCCTTTAAATTGATTGGATTGTCAGTTAATGCGGCCTGGCTTTTTTACGGATTACGTCAATTTAAAGTAGAGTTAAAAATAAATCTGTTTATATATCAGTGTGTTAATGTTGATTTCTTATGCTGTTATTCTCAGCAAAGATCGAATGGTCTGCTTGGAATTAAATTATAGAACGACTAAAGAATAGGGCCGCATCTCGAAAATTCAAAAGAGATCCCTTTCGTTTGCATTATTAATGGTTCTGTATGACTACGGCTGCTAAACGTTTACAGACCGAATGATGATGGCCTGGGAAAGGTTTAATGGCGATGCATCTATGTGCTGTTTTAGCTTTCATCAGGGGGTGAAAATAGTAGAGAGTAGAGTTGTTATTTTTATTGCCTCCATTTTTTCGGATACTCAGAGTGTCGCCGTTGCTTGTGCAGGCTGGAATTTTCTTCGTATCAGCAAACCCAGTCATCTGCATCAGGGTAGCGCCAAGCTTGGGCGACAAACCTGTGGAGCTGGTTGTGGGCAGGATGCAGTCAGGGATGGACTTCAGAGCGAGATGCCTGAAGGAAGGTAGGCATAAGAGAGCAGTAGAGATACAGACGGACTTGACTGGTAGGCCATATTGCTCTGTTGGGAGGGGGAGGCATATTCCCCCTCCAACGAGAGTCGGCTCTTATGCTGATTAGCAGCGGTTGCCGGCGCGGGCGACCCGCCCTTCGGCCAGCAGTTGATAACTGCCAGTCGCTGCAGGAATAAAGGCCGATTGCCCCTTTTCCAGACGCAGTGACTGTTCGCCTTGCTTGAGGGTCACTGTGTCATCGATGGCAAACAGGATCTCGGCGCTGGCAGTGGTGAGCTGATGCTCGCCAGCCGGGTAGACGCTGAAAGTGAAGTCAGGTACCGGCACGTCGAAGTGCTGTACCGCGCCATCACAGCGGGGGGACAGCAGGATCTGGTCGTCCGGCTTGGGCAAGCAGCGGGTGCAATCCAAAAGCTCTGCCACGTCGATGTATTTGGGGGTGAGACCGGCGCGCAGCACGTTGTCGGAGTTGGCCATGATCTCGAGACCCGTGCCGCGTACATAGGCGTGCGGGGTGCAGGCATCGAGGAACATCGCCTGACCGGGCTCAAGCGTCACCACGTTCAACAGCAGCGGCGAGAAGAGTCCCACATCTCCCGGGTACTGGGCCGCCAGACTGGTGATGAGGGCAAACGTCTCCTCATCCTGATGCTCGTTAGCAAAGACCAGCAGCCCTTCCAACGCCTCCTCCTTGCGCGCCCCTTCCAGTACCAGCAGCTGGTGGAAGAAGTGCTGCAGGCCCGCTTCATTCTGGCTGGCGGCAAGGGCTGCGGTCAGATCGGTGATGGCCGCCAGATTGACCCGCTCGAACAGTGCCAGAATGGCGGGAATGGCGCGAAAGCCGTTCATTGCCTGATAGGGGGTGAGGGCAAAGACCAGCTCGGGCTTGTGGTTCGGGTCCTTGTAGTTGCGATTGCTCGCCTTGATATCGATGCCTGCGGCCTCCTCTTTGGCAAAGCCCGCTTCGGCCTGAGCCTTGCTCGGGTGCACCTGAATGGAGAGAGCCTTCTCGGCACACAACACCTTGAACAGGAACGGCAGGCTGCCAAAACGGGCGAAGGTGGCCTCACCCAGCGCGGCGGCCGGAGCCTTGTCGATCACCGAAGAGAGCTTTTGCACACTGCCCGCCAGCGTCACCTCGGAGCAGCCGTTGGGGTGAGCTCCCATCCAGAGCTCGGCCTGGGGTTTGCCTTGCGGGTTGGGAATGCCAAACAGGGTGGTGAGGGAGTCATGACTTCCCCAGTCATAGCCTTGAATCGGGTTTTGCATCAACAGAAAGGAGGGCAGATCGCTACTGCTCATAAGGGACGCCTCGTCTAGTTTGAAGAAAATCGGGTGCAGAAAAGGGTGGCATTACTGCTGTGGACCGGACTATAACATGGGCGGTCGCGCGCGCCGCAACCGCTTGCCTCTCTCTTGATCAGGATCACCATGTCTCTCATCTTCAGCCAACTGCTCGACGGAGCCCTGAGCGAACAGGTTCCATTTGACCAAATCTGGTTTGCCAGTGAACAGGGGGTGCCACCCAGTTTCAGCTATCAGGTCAACTTTCCCCGCCTCGAGCTGGTCTTTAGCGGCGAGTATCTCAACCAGATCTGGGACAGGGAGGAGGGGGTCAGAGAGATCAGCGTGTTACCAGGGCAGGCGCTCTATATCCCTCCCAACGGCTGGAACAAGCCGCTCTGGACCACCGACTGCTCGGTGCTGAGCCTGCTGTTTGGCAAACGCCAGCTGGGGTTCAGCCTGGTGAGCAAGCGCAGGGAAGATCCGGACTTTTTCGATGTGCAAAAGCACAGCATCATGGCGCGGGCGGGCCATGTGATCGAACACATTTTGGCGGCGCTGAACGTACTGACCGAGGATCCTGGTCGCTCCCCCACCGATGATCACCTGCTGCAGGCCCTGCTGGCGAGTGCCCGTCAGCTGTTGCTGGAGTCCGCCACGGATCGGCCACGGGGGGCAGAGCTCTTTCACGGGATCTGCATCTATATCCAGGAGAACTTTCACCGTCCCATCACCCGTGACTCCATCGCCCATCGTTTCAACGTCTCGGCCAGCCATCTCTCTCACCTGTTCCGCGAGCAGGGTCATATGCGCCTTGCCGATTACATCAGCTGGGTGCGGATCGATCGGGCCAAATTCATGCTGAAAAAGTACCGCTTTCGTCTTGAAGAGGTGGCCAGTCGCTGCGGTTACAGTGACGTGAACTACTTCTGCCGGGTGTTCAAACAGAAGACCGGCTTGACCCCTTCCCAGTACCGCTCCCTGAGTCAGCCGCAGGCGGCGGCCAGCGAGCTGGAAGGATAACGGGGCGGGGTCGGAGAGGCGTGGTGACGGCGCACTGGCGGGTGGCTACCTCTTTGGTCTGACATGCTTTCTTGTCGTTTTATTATGAAAATGAATGGGCTAAGATGGCCGCGCGCAACAAACAAGTTGATAACAAACGGAAGTTAGGAGATGCCGATGGAAAGCAAAGTAGTAATCCCGACCCAAGGTCAGAAAATCACAGTCGATGCCAACGGCAAGCTGCAGGTTCCCAACCATCCGATCATTCCGTTTATTGAAGGGGATGGCATCGGTGTTGACGTAACCCCGGCCATGTTGAATGTGGTGAATGCTGCGGTCGAGAAAGCCTACAAGGGCGAGCGCAAGATCGCCTGGATGGAGATCTATACCGGCGAGAAGTCGACTCATGTTTATGGTGAAGGTGCCTGGCTGCCGGCCGAAACCCTGAATTTCATTCGTGAATATTGCGTGGCCATCAAGGGCCCGCTGACCACGCCGGTCGGTGGCGGTATTCGCTCCCTCAACGTAGCCCTGCGTCAGGAGCTGGATCTCTACATCTGCCTGCGCCCGGTGCGTTACTACGACGGCACCCCGAGCCCGGTGAAGCGTCCTGATCTGACCGACATGGTGATCTTCCGCGAGAACGCCGAAGACATCTACGCCGGTATCGAGTGGAAGGCCGACAGCGTTGAAGCGAACAAGGTGATCGCCTTCCTGCAAAACGAAATGGGCGTGAAGAAAATTCGCTTCCCCGAGTCCTGCGGGATCGGCATCAAGCCGATGTCCAAAGCCGGTACCGAGCGTCTGGTGCGTGCCGCTATCGAGTATGCCATCGACAATGATCGCGACTCAGTGACTCTGGTGCACAAGGGCAACATCATGAAGTTCACCGAAGGTGCCTTCAAGGATTGGGGTTATGCTCTGGCCCAGAACGAGTACGGTGCCCAGCTGATTGACGGCGGCCCCTGGTGCTCCTTCAAGAACCCGAAAACCGGCAAGATCATCGTCATCAAGGATGTCATCGCCGATGCCTTCCTGCAGCAGATCCTGCTGCGCCCGGCCGAGTATGACGTCATCGCCTGTATGAACCTCAACGGCGACTACATCTCCGACGCGCTGGCCGCTCAGGTAGGCGGTATCGGTATCGCGCCGGGTGCCAACATCGGTGACGGCGTTGCCCTGTTCGAAGCGACCCACGGCACTGCACCTAAGTATGCCGGTCAGGACAAGGTCAACCCGGGCTCCCTCATCCTCTCCGCCGAGATGATGCTGCGCCACATGGGCTGGGTCGAAGCGGCCGATCTCATCATCAAGGGGATGGAAGCGGCGATCCGCAACAAGACCGTCACCTATGACTTCGAGCGTCTGATGGAAGGGGCCACCCTGCGCTCCTGCTCCCAGTTTGCTCAGGACATGATCGAGCAGATGTAATCTGCTGCTTGCCAGAAACGCAAAACCGGCGCCATGTGCGCCGGTTTTTTTATCGCGAAAGAGTGAAGGGGCTTATTGCGCCTGCTCTACGTGTTGCTGATAGCGTTGCTGCCATTTGCTGGTTTCTGCTTCATCACCCTGGGCCTTCCAGAAGGCGCAGATGGTGTTGGCAAGTTCCGAAGCCATCGCGTGATCTCCGTCACGTCGACTCATCAGATAATCTCCCAGCCAGCTTTGATATTGTTTCATTACCCGATCTCCTTATCTCATGTGCCCTTGAGGGTGCCCACCTTGACGGGAGCCTGTCGGCTCATCCTGGGGGGAACATCATCAGGCATGATGGTGCAAAGTCACGACCCGGGCAGAGAGCCCGATGGGCAATCTGGCGGCGAACGTGACGCGAGATGTCAAAAAATGAGCGCCATTTTAGCACAAACTGACCAACTTGGGGAAATTGTCGCCATGGGCTACGACAGAACAGCCCCATCCCCTTGTTCCCAAAACAGAAAACCCGCCGTGATGGCGGGTTGATTTGCAGATAAATGTGGCGAAAAAGCCTAGATCTTGGCGCTGGCCAGGTACTTTGCCATCTCTTCGTCGGGCACCATGCCACCGCCGGTGGCCCACACCAGATGGGTGGCCTGTGCCATGGTTGCGGCATCGCAACCGTGCCCGGTTAGCCACTCGGGATTGGCTGCCACCCGCCACGGGCCGGCCATACCCGCCAGGGCTGACGGTTCGAGTGTGATCTGCTCATCGCGCGCCAGCAGTCCCAGCAGGTCATACATCTCCTGATCGCTCAGGGTGTAGAAGCCCGCCAGCAGCCGCTCCATGGCGCGGCCGACGAAGCCGGAGGCGCGACCTACCGCGAGGCCGTCGGCTGCGGTGAGGTTATCGATGCCCAGATCCTGCACCGCAATGGCATCGTGCAATCCTGTGTGGACCCCCAGCAACATGCAGGGGGAGTGAGTGGGCTCGGCGAAGAAGCAGTGGACGTTGTCTCCGAACGCGAGCTTGAGACCAAAGGCCACGCCGCCCGGGCCGCCACCCACGCCGCAAGGCAGGTGGACAAACAGCGGGTGGTCGGTATCCACCTTGATACCCATCTCGTCGAACTGCGCTTTCACCCGCTCGCCCGCCACCGAATAGCCGAGGAACAGGGTGCGGGAGTTCTCATCATCGATAAAGAAGCAGTTGGGGTCGCGCTCGGCCTCTTTGCGCCCTTGTTCCACCGCCACCCCGTAATCCTCGGCATATTCGACCACGATGACGCCGTGTTCACGCAGCTTGCGCTTCTTCCACTCCCGCGCATCGGCTGACATGTGAACGGTGACGGTAAAGCCGAGCTTGGCGCTCATGATGCCGATAGACATGCCGAGGTTGCCGGTGGAGCCCACTGCGATGCTGTACTGGCTGAAGAATTGGCGAAACTCGTCGCTGAACAGTTTTCGGTAGTCATCCTCTTCCCGCAGCAGACCAGCCTTGATCGCCAACTGTTCGGCGTGAGTCAGCACCTCGTAGATACCGCCACGGGCCTTGATGGAGCCTGAGATGGGCAGGTGGCTGTCTTTTTTCAGCAGCAGTTGACCGGTGACCTCGACCCCGTAGCGCTGGTTGAGCGTAGCCTGCATCGCCGGAATAGCGGCGATCTCGGACTCCAGAATACCGTTGCTGGTGCGGGTCTCGGGGAAGGCTTCGCACATATAGGGGGCGAAGCGGGCCAAGCGGGCGGAAGCGTCCGCCACATTGTTGTTATCGAGCCCCACATAGGGCAGACCGGCAGCCAGAGTGGTGGTGTTGGGGTTGAACCAGGTGACTGGCTCAAGCGCGATCAGGGATTGCACCAGTGGAAATTGCGCTGTGAGCTGTTGGACGTCGATGTTTTTCATAGTGTTCTCGGTCTTGTTACACGATAAAGGAGAGCAGGAAAGTACCGGCCAGCGCCATCAGGGAGGCGACCAAGGTGGCGGTGGTGTAGTACTTGAGCGTTTCGTTCAGGGTGGCGCCGCAATACTGCTTGACCAGCCAGAACAGAGAGTCAGTCACCATGGTGCAGCCAATAGCACCGGAGCCGATGGCCAGGGTCATGATCTCCGGGCTGATATCCGGGTAGTGCGCCATGATGGGGGAGACGATGGCGGTGGCGCCCATCATGGCGACGGTGGCGGAGCCCACAGCGGCGTGCAGCACGATGGCCACCAGCCAGGCGAGCAGAATGGGGTGCATATCCAGCTGGGAGAGGATAGTGGCCAGACTATCGCCCAGCCCGCTTGCCTTGAGCACGCCGTTGAAGGCGCCGCCCGCTCCGATAATGAGCAGGATATTGGCGATGGAGGAGAAGCACTCCTCGGTCTTGTTGAGCAGCCCTTCCATCTTCATCTGCTGGCGGATCCCCAGCACGTAGTAGGCGGTGAAGGCGGCGATAAACATGGCGGTGATGGGGTTGCCGATAAACTCCAGCAGGGTGTAGAGGTGGCTGGCGTGCCCCATATTGAGCTCGGCGACCGTCTTGGCCAGCATCAGCAGGATGGGCAGCAGCACGGTAAAGAGCGAGGCGCTTAAGGTCGGGAGAGTGGCCTCATCGCGGGCCTTGATGTCGGCAAAGGCTGCGGGCACCTCCTTGAACGGGAGCCGGTTACCCAGCAGTTTGAGGAACAGCGGGCCGCCGATAAGCGAGGCAAACAGGCCGACCGCCAGACCATAGACGATGACAGAATCCACATCGGCGCCCAGCTGATTGGTGACGTAGAGGGCTGCCGGGTGGGGCGGCACTATGCAGTGCACGGCCATCAGGGCGGTGCAGAGCGGAATGGCCAGCTTGAGCAGCGAGGTGTTGGTCTTGCGGGCGATGGAGAAGGCCAGCGGGATCAGCAGCACTACCCCCACTTCGACAAACAGGGTGATGCCGCACACCAGACCCACCAGCACCATGATGACCTGAGGCGAAAGCCAGCGGCATCTCTGCAGTGCGAGACCGATGCGCTCCGCCGCCCCTGACGCCTCCATCATCTTGCCGAGTATGGTGCCAAGACCGATGACGGCGGCGAGAAAGCCGAGCGTGCCGCCAATGCCCTCTTCCATGGCGCTGACCATCTTGAGGGGCTCCATCCCCATCAGGGTGCCGACATAGAAGCTCGCCAGCAGCAGGGCAAGGAAAGGATGAACCTTGCCCTTCACTATGGTGACCACGATAAGAACGATGCTACTTAGCAAGGTAGCGATGACCCATACCTCTGAACTCATACTGCGCCTCGACATCTGTTGTGTGTGATTGTTTATGCGCTTATTGAATGAAAATGAGGCGGGGCTGACAAATGATGAAATCGACCACTTGGATGAAATGAGATGATGCAAAGGCGCTACATTGGTCACAATTTATCGAAATCACACTCTTTGGGTCTTTGGGGTTCATCCTGAAGGTGGCCTGTGGGTGTATCATCGGCGGCCATTGCGAAGAGGGGGATGAATGTATAACGGGGATAATTACATATCGCGCAACAAGCTGCTGAGTGGCTACCAGCTGGCCAAGCTGCACACCTTCGAGGCGGCCGCCCGCCACGGATCTTTTGCCATGGCAGCTGATGAATTGTCGCTGAGTCCCAGTGCCGTGAGCCACCGGATCAGCGCGCTGGAAGAGGAGCTGGGGTTCAAACTCTTTGAGCGTTTTCACCGCAAGGTGGTACTGACGGCGGATGGGCAGCGGGTGTTCTGGGCGCTCAAATCTTCGCTGGAGTTCATCAATCAGGAGATCCTGGAGATCAAGAATCAGGAGCTCTCCGGTACCCTGACCATCTATTCGCGTCCCTCCATCGCCCAGTGCTGGCTGGTGCCCAGGTTGGCTGATTTCTCCCGCCTGCATCCGCAGATCGAGCTCAATATCATCACCGGCAACGAGAACATCAACCTGCATGGTTATGGCATCAATTTGACCCTCTATTTCGATGAGAAGAGCCCGGAGCGGCTTGCCATCCACCCGCTGATGGATGAGTTCATGCTGCCGGTCTGCAGCCCGGAATATGCCGAGCAGCACGGGCTTGTCGGCAATCCCGCCAACTTGTCCTTGTGCCGGCTGCTCCATGATCGGCAGGCATGGGGATTTGACTCGGATACCGATGAATGGAGCTGCTGGGCTCGCCACGCCGGGGTCAGCCTCGAGGCATGCCAGCTGAGCATGGGTTTTGATCGCTCGGATCTCGCCATCATCGCCGCCATGAATCACGCCGGGATCGCCATGGGGCGCAAGAATCTGGTGAGCAAGCGACTGGCACGCAACGAGCTGGTGGCCCCTTTTGCCGGGCTGGAGGTCAAGTGCGAGCAGCGTTATTACATGGCGACCCTGCCCAATCGGGCGTGTCCCAAGATCCAGGCCTTTATCGACTGGGCACAGGAAATGGCTGCCGAGATGGAATGAACAGAGGCCGGTGCGCAAGAGCAAAATGAAGATGGTAAAGCGCGAGTGAACGAAGGTAGCGGTTTAACGTAGCGGGAAAATTGGGGGAGAGGGGTTGGCTGATGGTGGTTGGTCGCGAGTGGCCTTGCTGCCAACACCGGGTGGCTGGCAGCAAGGCAACGGTCGGGATCAGGTGGTCTTTTCCAGATGGTTCTGGTAAATCTGCTGCCACTTGTCCAGTTCGTTTTCATCACCCTGCTGCTGCCAGAACTCGCAGATGGAACTCGCCATCTCGCATGCCATGGCGTGGTCACCGTCACGGCGACTCATCAGGTATTGCCCCAGCCAGCTTTGATACTGTTTCATTGCACGATCTCCTTATCTATTTAACCCTTGATACTGCCGCTGTGGGCCACCCGTCCGGCAGTGTTGCGCCACACTCCACTTTCGCCGCGCGCTGCTTGTTATTGCCTCGCTTGTTGTCAATCAGGACAGAGAGCGTATGAGAAAAAGGCGAAAGTGTTAAAAATTGGCCACCACCTTATCACAAAATGGTGTCATATGCAGGCTTTGGGGCCAATTGAGTTATAAGCGCGGGTTGTGTGTCCCGACATCGCGACAGGGATTGACGGAGAGTATCGGCACGCAACTTGTGCCGCAAGCAGGCGTTTGAGCGGTTACTGGGTCACCCGACGTGCCTGCCAGTAGCGACTGTTCCAGTAGACGTTGTCGAGGCGGGAGCGGATCACTCCCTTGCTGGTGGAGGCGTGAATAAACTCGCCGGCACCTGTGTAGACCCCCACATGGTACTGTTGCCAGCCGGTTTTGAAGAAGACCAGATCCCCGTGTTGCAGCCGGTAGCGATCCACCGGTTTGCCAATGCTGGCCTGAGATTCGGTGGTTCTTGGCAGGTTGAAGCCCAGCACCTGACTGTAGGCGAGCTGGGTGAAGGCGGAGCAGTCTAGCCCGGCGCGGCTGGCGCCGCCCATGCGGTAAGGGACACCGCGCCACTGTTGGTAGAAGCCATCGAAGGCACTGCTCTGCCGAGGGGCCGGAGGTGGCTCCGGCGTGCTGGAGCAGGCGGCCAGCAGCAGAGTCAGCAGGGATAGCAGCAGCTTGCGATACATCGGGCTCTCTCCACGGACGGGTCTACCAAACGAGACATTGATCGAGCGCCATATCCTGCCAAATCGTTCTGGCGGCAGGAGGGCACGCGACAACTTTTCCATCATAAACAGGGATCTGGCTCCAGACCTAGTCTCCGATAGGAAAAATGTGGCGGGGAACTGAAAAACGCCAACCCGAGGGCTGGCGTTTGTTGTCACTCGTTGTGGCTGATCAGCGGTTTAAGCAGCTCGGCCAGTTTGTAGAAGGTCTGTACCCGGGTGGTGCTAGGGCGCCAGACCAGCCCAATCTCGCGATAGGAGGTCTCTCCCGGCAGCGGGATGGCCACCAGATCGGAGTTGGCAAGAATGCCGGCATCGATGGCCATCTGCGGCAGGAAGGTGGTGCCAAGACCCGCTTCCACCATCTGCACCAGGGTGTGCAGGCTGGTGGCGGCAAACGGGTTGATCTTGCTCTTGTCCCGCAGGCGGCAGGCGCTCACTGCGTGCTCGGTGAGGCAGTGCTCCCGCTCCAGCAGGAAGATGCTCTGGTTGGGCAGCTCCTTGTAGTCGAATGGGGTATGCAGACCGGCCGCCATGCTGGCGGGCATCACCATGTGGAACGGATCCTGACCGACGGTCTTGCAGTGAAATCCCCCGATCTCGATGGGCAGGGCGAGGATCAGCAAGTCGAGCTGACCCTGTTCCAGCTGCTTGAGCAGATTGCTGGTGGTGTCTTCACGCAGCAACAATTCGAGGTCAGGATAGGTTTTGCTGCACTCTTTCAGCAGCTTGCTGAGCAGGAAGGGGGCGATGGTGGGAATGCAGCCAAGACGCACCGTCCCCTGCATCACGCCGCCCTGATGTTGCCCGAGCTCCATCAGATCCCGTGCATCGGAGAGCAAATTGCGAGCGCGCTCGACGATTTCCATTCCGACCGGGGTCATAATGAAGCTCTTGTGGTCCCGCTCCACCAGTTGCAGGTTCATCATGTCCTCCAGCGTCTGGATCCCGGTACTCAGGGTCGACTGGCTGACATGACAGGCCTTGGCGGCGCGGTTGAAGTTCTTGTGCTCATCGAGAGCGACCAGATATTGCAGCTGTTTGAGGCTGGGCCAACGTTGCATAGAAAAAACCGATTAATGCTATCTATTTAATTTGATTTAACTAATCTACCACCGGGTCTATAGTTTGTCGCTTGAATTAGATGGACTTGGCTCTAGGTAGCCCAATCCTCACCGGATTGTTCACTTCACATAAAGAGGAATTGAATATGGTATTGGTAGGCCGTCCCGCACCCGATTTTACCGCCGCAGCTGTTCTGGGTAATGGCGAGATCGTTGATTCATTCAACCTGTCATCCCACATCAAAGGCAAAGCTGCCGTTGTCTTCTTTTATCCGCTCGATTTCACCTTCGTCTGCCCGTCCGAGCTGATTGCCTTCGATCACCGTTATGAAGAGTTCCAGAAGCGTGGCGTGGAAGTGATCGGTGTTTCCATCGATTCCCAGTTCTCCCACAATGCATGGCGTAACACCAAAGTGGAAGATGGCGGTATCGGTCAGGTCAAGTACCCGCTGATCGCCGACGTGAAACACGAAATCTGCAAAGCCTATGACGTTGAGCATCCGGAAGCCGGTGTGGCGTTCCGTGGTTCCTTCCTGATCGACAAGAACGGTGTCGTTCGTCACCAGGTTGTCAACGATCTGCCGCTGGGCCGCAACATCGACGAGATGCTGCGCATGGTCGATGCCCTGCAATTCCACGAAGAGCACGGCGAAGTGTGCCCGGCTCAGTGGGAAAAAGGCAAAAAAGGTATGCAAGCCTCTCCTGACGGCGTTGCCAAGTACCTGTCCGAGAATGCTGACTCCCTGTAATCGGGTCGTACTCTCCTTGAAGAACCGGCGTCTTGGCGCCGGTTTTTTTATACCTGTGAGTCATCTATCCCCCTGATATCGCCGGTTACACTCTTCTCGTTCCATCGTTCCATCGTTCCATCGTTCCATCGTTCCATCGTTCCATCGTTCCATCGTTCCATCGCTCTCCTCGCTATTCCAAGCAGCCGTTCGCTGGCGTACTCGTTGTTTCGAAATGAGGTGCTGCCCCTATGGCTGGATGGGGGATATGCCGACAGATAAACATGAGCCATAAAAAAAGCGCGCCATAGGCGCGCTTAGTTCACAAGCGGAGGTGTTATTCCTCAAAGATCCCGAAGTGATCCTTGGCGAAATTGACCCGCTGCTCCACGTTCATCTTCACCTGTCCCAGCTTCTCGATGGTCTTGAGATTGGGCACCAGGCCGCGACCGTTGGCGATCTGGATGGCAAGACCGGGACGGGCGTTGAGCTCCAGCAGCATAGGGCCGCGGAACTTGTCCAGCACCATATCGGTACCGATATAACCCAGACCCGACATCTCGTAGCAGGAGGCCGCCAGGGTGAGCAGGGTATCCCAGTGTGGGACCTTGAGCTCATAGAGGTCGAGGCCGGTATCCGGATGGTGGCGCAGCGGATTGCCAAACTGCACCGCCCGCAGGGCACGACCGGTACGCAGGCACAGACCTACCCCCACGGCGCCCTGGTGCAGGTTCGCCTTGCCATCGGAGGCGGCAGTGGAGAGGCGCATCATCGCCATCACCGGGAACCCCTTGAAGATGATGACCCGGGCATCGGGTACCCCTTCAAAGGAGTAGCCGTCGAACACATCATCAAAGTTGATGAGGCCTTCGACCAGCGCCACGTCGGGCTTGCCGCCGAGGGAATAGAGCCCCGCCAGAATGTTGGAGACATGGCGCTCCAGATCCTGACCGTTGGAGGCGCTGCCGTTGGGCTTGTAGAAGAGGCCATCTTCCTGACGCAGGATCACCAGGATACCCTTGCCGCCCGAGCCACGGGCCGGCTTGATGCAGAAGCCCGGCCAATCTTTTACCAGCTCGGTGATGCGACCCACATCGTGCTGGGCACGGATGGTACCGATCAGCTCAGGCACGGTGACCCCTGCATCCAGCGCAATTTGCTTGGTCTGCAGCTTGTCATCCACCAGCGGATAGAGGCTGCGCGGATTGTAGCGGCTGATGTAGGAGTGGTTGCGCTTGTTCATGCCGAGGATGCCTGATTGGGACAGGCTCCACGGGGTGGTGTATTTTTCCCAGAACCACATCGGTTACTTGTCCTTACCCGGGGTGACGCCAGATTTCATCTCGTCCACCAGCGGCTTGAAGCGCTTCAATTCGCTCAGCTTGTAGCCGGTGTAGTTACCCATCAACAGCACGGTCGCCATCAGCACCAGCTGCAGGCCGAGGAAGTTGAAGGTGAGGTGACGGATCAGTTCATTATCCATGGCCAGATAGGCGATGACGGCAACCAGCAGAGAGCCGCCGCCCTGGCGGAACACCTCTTTCGGGCCCTCTTCTTCCCACAGGATGGACATCCGTTCGATGGTCCAGGAGAGGATGATCATCGGGAAGAAGGTGATCTTCATGCCGTCGGTCAGCCCCAGCTTGAAGGCGAACGCGGAGAAGATACCGATCATCGAGATAACCATGATGATGATGGCCGATATTCGGGCGACCAGCAGCAGGTTAAGCCGAGACAGATAGGAGCGGATGATGAGACCGGTGCCGACGATCAGCAGGAAGCCGATGAGGCCGGTGACCAGCGAGGTCTGGATAAAGGCGACAGCGATCAACACCGGCATAAAGGTACCTGAGGTCTTGATCCCCACCAGCACCCGCAGGAACACCACCATCAGCACGCCGATCGGGATCAGCAGCAAGCCCTTGAACAGGGTCTGCTCTTCCAGCGGCAGGCTGTGGATGGAGAAGTTCATCATCTCTGATTTTTCGAACTTCTGCGCCAGTGCAACGCTCACCGGCTGCTCTTGCTCGATCATCGAGAAGCTGACACGGGAGTTGTGACCACCTGTCACGTCCAGCAGGGCGCCGGAGTTATATTCCCACAGCAGCAGGTTGGCCGGACGACCCTGTTCACCGGTTTGCGGGTTGAACAGCTTGTAGTCGGTCGGGCTGTTGAATACCTGCAGGTAATCCACCAGCTCCTGACGACGACGCCCATCTTCCAGATTCAGGGCATGCACCACGCGGGTGGGGACGTCAGCATTGTTGAGCAGCTCGGCGATCAGGTTGGCGCGGCTCTTGTGCTTTTTCAGCAGCTCGGCGTTCTGCTCCTGCTTCTCGATCTCTTTGATGATCTCGCGAGTCAGGGTGTAGCCGTCGGCAGAGCGCTCCTGTGCCCGCTCGAGGATCTGCTTCATCGCGGTGGCGTAAGGCTCACTCTCGATCTGCTTCTCGATGGCAGGCGGCTGCGGATTGGCGGCCGGTTTGGCATGGGCATCCGCCATCATGTCGACGCGGTAGTAGAGCTCCTGACGGCCGGAGGCGGTGCGGATGGACCACTCGGCGCGGGCATCGCCATCTTTCTCGACAAAGGATAGGCCGTAGCCGGGGCTGGCGGCGTTCTCGTTCATCAGGGTGAAACCGGGCTGGGTGCCCGGAATAGCCAGGGAGGCGATCACCGGCTCACCGGTTGCCTCAAACTCCAGCTTGGCTTCGATGGACCAGATCTGGCGCTTTTCACCGGGCGTCAGCGGCACATCCAACGCGATATGGTGATAGATCGTCATCCCCAGGCCGACAATGTACAGCAGGGCTACCAGCAAATAGAACGGCTTACGGGAAACCATGGATTATTTCACATCCTTGAGCTTGGGTTTGGGTTGGATATATTCGCGGGCCACATCAACCACGGCGATGTCTTTCAAAAATTCGCGACCCAGCAGCACAGGGAAGGTCATGTCGCTACGGTCTTTCAGGGTAAATTCGGCTTTCTCGGTCATGTCGCCAATGCGCACGGCCAGACGCACCACCGGACGGCGGTCCAGATCGTCGGCAGAGGCTTGACGCACCCGCACATGGCGTACCAGCGGCGCTTCGATCTGGATCTTGTCGTCCACTTCCTGATGGCTCAGGAAGAAGCGCACCCAGTTTTTGCCGTTGCGCTCGAAAATGGTGATCTCCTGCGCACTGATGGAGGAGGTGGTCGCACCGGTATCGACCCGCGCCTGGAAGGCGTCGTTGGCTGCATCAACCCAGATCCACTCGGCTTCACCGACCATCAGTTTGCCATCGATGGTGTGACCCTGATTGGGGGCCGGGCACTTCTCGGTGGGGATGGCCATCGGCTTGGGCGGCTCGGAGGGGAGGGTGGCGAGCTTGTGGTCTACTTGCTTGACGGACTCTTTCATATTGGTGACATCTGTGTTGAGCTGAACCAGCAGGTGCTGTTGCTGCACATACTGCTTCTGTTGCTGTTCCATGGATGTTTGCAGGCGCTGCTCGCTCTGGCTCAGCTCGCTACGAAGCTCGGCCAGCGTCAGAGCAGGGACCTGAGGCGCTTTTTCCATATTGACACACCCGCCGAGACTAAGCAGGGAGAGCAGGGTCATTCCTTTTAATTTGCTTTTCATGTCATTCATTTAACTGTGCTTCCTGGAATTGGGTCAGTGTAACTTCCTGAATCGCCATCGGCTAGTCTTTGGCCTTGCGGGCAATCAGTACGGCACGTTTCGGCGCCGGGTGTCCTTCTACCGTGAGTGCCGGATTGTCTGGATCCAGATAGTCACTCAGGGATTCATTAATCATCCAGTCGGTACGACGCTGTTCGTCGGTGCTGGTCATATTCTCGTCTACTATCCGCACGTCGGTGAAGCCGCAGCGCTCGACCCACAGCTTGAGGGCGCGACTTGAGGGAATAAACCAGACGTTGCGCATCTTGCCGTAACGGTCAGTGGGCATCAGCACGTCGTTGACACCGCCGTCAATCACTAGCGTCTCCAGCACCAGCTCGCCATCATCTTTCAATTGATTGCGCAGCTGCTCGATGTGCTCGATGGGGGATTTGCGGTGATAGAGCACCCCCATGGAGAAGACGGTGTCAAAGGCACGCAGCTCCGGCAGCTCCTGAATACCGAGCGGCAGCAGGTGGGCGCGCTGATCATTGCCCGCGAAGTGGCGAATGGCCTCGAACTGGCAGAGGAACAGCGGGCTAGGGTCGATGCCGACCGCCAGCTTGGCCCCTTCACCCACCATGCGCCAGAGGTGGTAGCCGCTGCCGCAACCCACATCCAGCACGTAACGGCCTTCGAGCGGGCTGATATGGGGCAGCACCCGATCCCACTTCCAGTCAGAGCGCCACTCGGTATCGATGTGGATGCCGTGCACGATGAACGGCCCCTTGCGCCAGGGCATGAAGTGGCGCAGCAGGCTCTCGACCTTCTTGCGTTCACCTTCGCCAAGGCTCTCGGCCGAGCCAATCTCGACCCGGCTTTTCAGCTCGATGTTGCCGGGGGAGACCACCGGCAGCTTGTTGAGGGCACGATTCCAGCGCGGCAGGTCGCCATGCTGGTTGTCATGTTGCCAGGCGTGCAGCTGGGTGGGCAGGGTATGCAGCCAGTGGCTCAGCCGGTTTTTGGCAATCAGTTGATAGAAATTGGCAAAGTCGATCATGGCTGGGCGTCGCTGGATTTGATGGCAATCATGGAGCCGAAGTTGAAACACTGGAACCAGAGATCCTGATGGACGAAACCGGCATCCCGCAGACGGGCCTGATGCACCGGCAGGCTGTCGGTGCGCATCACGTTCTCAAGGGCAGTGCGTTTCTGGCTGATCTCCAGCTCGCTGTAGCCATTGGCCCGCTTGAAGTCGAGATGCAGATCGATGAGCAGCTCGTTGACCGGTTCATCTTCGAAGCGGAACTTTTCGCTCAGGATCAGGATCCCGCCCGGGCGCAGCCCATCGTGAATGCGCTGGATCAGGGCGGCCCGTTTCTCTGGCTCGACAAACTGCAGAGTGAAGTTGAGTACCACCACGGAGGCGTTCTCGATCTCGATGTCGCAGATATCCGCCTCTACCAGCTCCACCGGCACCTCGGATTTGAAACCGGAGAGGTGGGCGCGGGCGCGCTCGATCATCGGATGGGAGAGATCCACCGCGGTGATGCGGCAGCCGGGCTGGCTGACATGGCGACGCATCGCCTGGGTCGCGGCGCCCAGTGAGCAGCCGAGATCATAGAGTCGGCTCTCGGGTTGGGCGTAGCGGGCGGCCATCATGCCGATGGCAGAGATGATGTTACTGTAACCCGGCACCGAGCGCTGGATCATATCGGGAAAAACGTCGACGACCTGTTCGTCAAAACAGAAGTCACCCAATCGGGCGATCGGGGCGGCAAAAATTTGATCTTTGGTATGCATGCTGGCGCAACCTGACAGTCGGGACATCACCCGGCTGTATTGTTCAATTGAGTCGTTGGGTGACACCCATCAGAGTAGATTTATCACCTGTTTACGAACGGGGTGGCTGGTCGTGAAATCCTTTGGACCTGTCCTGTTCGTACGGGCCATGTTCCGGACCCTTACTTGGGGCGGTAGTGTAGAGGATTGATGGCCGTTTGTCTTGACGCCAGGGCTTGCCACGCCACAAAAAAGCACTTTTTTTGCAGCGAAACGATGGCCGCAGAATGGGTTGGCTAAAAGCGCAGCACTCCCTGCCGTGCGCGATCGTTTTCCCCTGGCCAGGGGGCCATCTCCTGCTCCAGCAAGCGGGTGATCTGGCGGGCCAGCTCAGGTGCCTGGGCGTTGTCGGCAGTATGTATATAGAGGTAGAGGTCCTTGCCCTCGGAAAGCCACTGGCGCCAGTGGGGGAGCCAGCTGGGCAGGAAGGGGTGATTGGCCGCCGGATCCGGCAGGCCGATAAAGCGCACCATGGGGGCGTTGGCGGTGGCCAGCAGATGTACCGGCAGGCGTGGCTTCTTGCCCTGGGCATCGACAAGGGCTGGCGTGGTTGCTTGCACCGAGAAGAGTGGCCGGCTGTCGAGCATCACCCGGTTCACACCCTGTTCCATCAGCAGCCGGTTCAATGCCCGCTCGGCCTCCCCCTTGGCGAAGAACTCAGGGTGACGCACTTCGAGGGCGTAGCGAAACGCCCGCGGCAGCCGATCGATGAAGGCCGCCAGTCTGGCCAGCCCCTCTGGCCCGAAACGGGCGGGCAACTGCAGGGTGAGCAGCCCCAGCTTGTCGTGCAGCGGGGCGAGCAGACGAATAAAGTCGGCAACCTGTTTGTCTGCGCTCACCAGATCGCTCTGGTGGCTGATGGCTTGCGGAAACTTGAAGTTGAAACGAAAGTGATCGGGAACCGCATCGGCCCAGCGCTGTACAGTATCGGGGGTCGGCAGGGCGTAGAAGGTGGTATTGCCCTCCACCGAATTGAACACGGTGGCGTAGTGGGCGAGGTGTTCGGCAGGCTTGGCGCCAAGGCCCAGCAACTGGCCGGGCCAGCTGGGGTGGGACCACTGTGGCAGGCCCAAATAGAGGCTCATGATTGCTATTCTCTTCGCTCTTGGTGCATTCGTGCCGATTTTTTGCCCGCTTTTTGCCATCGAGTACAAAAAACTGGCGAAAGGAGGCTGCTGGCCATTTTACCCCAAAGGGGGTTTTCCTCTATAATGCCAGCCCTTTTGTTTTTCAATTTCTTGTGACCCATGCCTATCTACGAATATCGTTGCGACGTCTGTGGCCATGAATTGGCAAAACTGCAAAAGCTTTCCGATGCCCCCCTGACCGACTGTCCGGCCTGTAGCAAGCCGAATCTGGTCAAGCTGATATCGGCGGCAGGCTTCCGGCTCAAGGGAACCGGATGGTACGAGACTGATTTCAAACCGGGTAAGAAAAAGAATCTGGCCAGCTGTGAGACAGACGGTGCTTGCCAGTCGTGCCCGGCGGCCCAAGGTTAACCGTCTCTCTACAATTTCGAAGGAAGAAGTCCATGCGCTCTATCTATTGCGGACAGGTCAATGAGGCCCATGCAGGGCAGACCATTACATTGTGCGGTTGGGTTCATCGTCGTCGTGATCTCGGCGGTCTGATCTTTATCGATATGCGCGACCGGGAAGGGATCGTTCAGGTGTTCTTCGATCCGGACAAGCCGGAGGCGTTCGCCCTGGCCTCCGAGCTGCGCGGCGAGTTCTGCATCCAGGTGACCGGCGTGGTGCGCACCCGTCCCGAGTCCCAGCGCAACAGCGACATGGCCACTGGCGCCATCGAAGTGTTCGCTCACGAACTCAACATCATCAACCGTGCCGAGCCGCTGCCGCTGGACTTCAATCAGGTCAACAGCGAAGAGATCAGCCTCAAGTATCGCTACCTGGATCTGCGTCGTCCCGAGATGGCCAAGTACCTGAAGACCCGTGCCAAGGCCAGCGCCTTCGTACGCCGCTTCATGGACGAGCACGGCTTCCTCGATATCGAGACCCCGATGCTGACCAAGGCCACCCCGGAAGGTGCCCGTGACTATCTGGTGCCGAGCCGCGTGCACAAGGGCAAGTTCTACGCTCTGCCGCAATCACCCCAGCTGTTCAAGCAGTTGCTGATGATGTCCGGCTTCGATCGCTACTACCAGATCGTCAAGTGCTTCCGTGACGAAGACCTGCGTGCTGACCGCCAGCCGGAATTCACCCAGATCGACGTGGAGACCTCCTTCATGACCGCGCCGCAAGTGCGTGAAGTGATGGAAGAGATGATCCGCAAACTGTGGCTGCACATCCTGAACGTGGATCTGGGCGACTTCCCGATCATGACCTTCGACGAAGCCATGCGTCGCTACGGCTCCGACAAGCCGGACCTGCGTCTGCCAATGGAGCTGGTTGATGTGGCTGATCTGCTGACTGCTGTCGAGTTCGCCGTGTTCGCGGGCCCCGCCAACGATCCGAAAGGCCGTGTGGCTGCCCTGAAAGTCCCGGGCGGTGCCGAGCTCTCTCGCAAACAGATCGACGAATACACCAAGTTTGTCGGCATCTACGGTGCCAAGGGCCTGGCCTGGATGAAGGTCAACGAAGCGGCCAATGGTATCGAAGGCGTGCAGTCTCCGGTTGCCAAGTTCCTCTCTGACGCCATCGTGCGTGAGATCCTGGCTCGTACCGGTGCTGCCGACGGCGACATCATCTTCTTTGGCGCTGACAGCAAGAAAGTGGTCTGCGATGCCATGGGCGCCCTGCGTCTGAAAGTAGGTCGCGATCTGGGCCTGCTGGAGAACAGCTGGAAACCGCTGTGGGTCATCGACTTCCCGATGTTCGAGGAAGATGGTGAAGGTGGTCTGGCCGCCATGCACCACCCGTTCACCGCGCCGAGCAACATGAGCCCGGCCGAGCTGAAAGCCAACCCTGTGGGTGCTTACGCCAACGCCTACGACATGGTGATCAACGGCTACGAAGTGGGTGGCGGCTCTGTCCGTATCCACAACAGCGAGATGCAATCCACCGTGTTCGATATCCTGGGTATCACCCCGGCCGAGCAGCGTCTGAAGTTTGGCTTCCTGCTGGATGCCCTGAAGTACGGCACCCCGCCGCACGCCGGTCTGGCCTTCGGTCTGGACCGTCTTAGCATGCTGCTGACCGGCACCGAAAACATTCGGGACGTCATCGCCTTCCCGAAAACGACCGCGGCTGCCTGTCTGATGACAGACGCCCCCAGCCTTGCCAATGCCGCCCAACTGGGTGAGCTGGCGATTGCAACCACCATCAAGGGCGACGAGTAAGCCGATACCGGCACCGGAGGCCGCCGCCGTGCGGCCTCTGTGTTTCCCTTGGGTTAGTCATGATCAGAGTTACTGACATTTAAAAAATAACGGAGAGTCTCTATGGCAGGTCACAGTAAATGGGCCAACATCAAACACCGCAAGGCCGCTCAGGACGCCAAGCGTGGCAAGATCTTCACCAAACTGATCCGCGAAATCACTACCTCCGCGCGTCTGGGTGATGCCGATCCGGCCAACAACCCGCGTCTGCGTGCTGCGGTGACTGCCGCCCTGACCAACAACATGACCCGCGACACCATCAACCGTGCCATTCAGCGTGGCGCCGGTGGTGGCGATGGCGAGCAGCTCGAGACCATCGTATACGAAGGTTACGGCCCGGCTGGCTCTGCCGTGATGGTAGAGTGCCTGACCGACAACCGTAACCGTACCGTAGCCGAAGTGCGTCACGCCTTCAGCAAGTGCGGTGGCAACCTGGGTACCGACGGCTCCGTTGCCTATCTGTTCAGCAAGAAAGGTCTGCTGACCTTCGTGGGCGTAGACGAAGATGCCCTGATGGATGCCGCGCTGGAAGCGGGCGCCGATGACGTGGTCACCGAAGAGGATGGCACCATCGAGGTGTACACCACCCCGAACGACTTCGGTACCGTGCTGGACGGTCTGGAAGCTGCCGGCTTCAAGGCACAGAGCGCCGAAGTGACCATGATCCCCTCCACCGAAGCTGAGCTGGATGCAGAAACTGCACCCAAGCTGATGCGTCTGATTGACATGCTGGAAGATCTGGACGATGTGCAAGAGGTTTACCACAACGGCTCCATCTCCGATGAAGTCGCTGCGACCCTCTGATCGCTGAATCGTGCTCTCCCGATGGCAGCCTGATGGCTGCCATTTTTTTATCTTTGCATCGTGGCAACTGCTGATGTGTCGGTTGCGCAACCGGTGCAACAACTCTCTTTACTGACAGTCTTTCCCGCTTTCTCTGCGCATTATCATTGTTCTGTTCCTGCCAGTCGGTTAGCCCTGCACGTACGCCAGTCAGCAGTTCTGCTGCATTGCGTTAGTGAGGCTCCGCTTATCCTGTTTATCACACCTTTAGCTCTTAGATGGCGTTGGCTGCTCACATCTGCCCGTCAGGGTAATTGCTTTGCGGGTAGGGGAGAGGAGGTGATGGGGCGCGCTCTTGTTATCACCGAGGGCATCAATGCTGAGTCACTGGTTGGGCTGCCGATAACGGATTGGCTGGGGCGGGTTGGTTGGGAAGTTAGGGGCTGCACTTGCGCAATCGTCAGGGAGATGATGGCTGTGATTAGTGGCAGATAAAAAAAGCCCGCGCAGTGCGCGGGCTTGTTATCTCAGGACTGGTTATCAGGCCTTGGATTTCTTCTTGCCTTCAACCTTGGCTTCAACCGGGGCAGCAGTTACCGGAGCGGCTTCGGTGAACGGACGACCGTAGTAGGAGTCCAGCAGAACCTGCTTCAGCTCGCTGATCAGCGGGTAGCGCGGGTTGGCGCCGGTGCACTGGTCATCGAAAGCTTCGATAGCCAGCTGGTCAACCTTGGCCAGGAAGTCAGCTTCAGTCACGCCAGCTTCGCGGATAGAGGCCGGGATACCCAGGGTAGCCTTCAGCTCGTCCAGCCAGGTCAGCAGCTTCTCGATCTTGGCAGCGGTGCGGTCACCGGCAGCAGTCAGACCCAGGTGGTCAGCGACTTCGGCGTAACGACGACGAGCCTGCGGACGGTCGTACTGGGAGAACGCAGTCTGCTTGGTCGGGTTGTCGTTCGCGTTGTAGCGGATGACGTTGCTGATCAGCAGGGCGTTAGCCAGACCGTGCGGAATGTGGAACTCGGCACCCAGTTTGTGAGCCATGGAGTGGCACACACCCAGGAAGGCGTTGGCGAACGCGATACCGGCGATGGTGGCAGCATTGTGCACCTTCTCACGAGCGATCGGGTCGTTGGCACCGTTCTGGTAGCTGGACGGCAGGTACTCTTTCAGCATTTTCAGGGCTTGCAGCGCCTGGCCGTCGGAGTACTCGTTAGCCAGTACGGAAACATAGGCTTCCATGGCGTGAGTCACGGCATCGATACCACCGAAGGCACACAGGGACTTCGGCATACCCATGACCAGGTTGGCATCAACGATGGCCATGTTCGGGGTCAGCTCGTAGTCAGCCAGCGGATACTTCTGACCAGACACTTCATCGGTTACTACTGCAAACGGAGTGACTTCAGAGCCGGTACCGGA
Organism: Aeromonas sp. Y289-2; assembly: GCF_027705925.1. Classification (NCBI taxonomy): domain Bacteria; kingdom Pseudomonadati; phylum Pseudomonadota; class Gammaproteobacteria; order Aeromonadales; family Aeromonadaceae; genus Aeromonas; species Aeromonas sp. Y289-2. The sequence continues at coordinate 578,494 of NZ_JAPDCH010000001.1, read as the reverse complement.
AGTGGTGGTGATACAGACCAGTTCGGCCTTCACGCCCATTTTCGGGAACTTGTAGATACGCTTGCGGATATCCATAAAGCGCATGGCCAGATCTTCGAACGCGGTGTTCGGGTGCTCGTACATTACCCACATGATCTTGGCCGCATCCATCGGTGAACCACCGCCCAGCGCCAGGATAACGTCCGGTTTGAAGGAGTTGGCCATCTCGGCACCCTTGCGAACCACAGCCAGGGTCGGGTCAGCTTCTACTTCGTAGAACACTTCCACTTCCATATTCTGTGCTTTCAGCAGGCTGACCAGTTCATCGGCGTAGCCGTTGTTGAACAGGAAGCGGTCAGTTACGACCATGGCACGCTTTTTACCTTCCAGGTCGCTCAGAGCGATCGGCAGGGAACCACGACGGAAGTAGATGGATTTCGGAAGTTTGTGCCACAGCATGTTTTCTGCCCGTTTTGCGACTGTCTTCTTGTTGATCAGGTGCTTCGGACCCACGTTTTCGGAGATGGAGTTACCGCTCCAGGAGCCGCAACCCAGGGTCAGGGACGGTGCCATTGCGAAGTTGTACAGGTCACCGATACCGCCTTGGGTAGACGGAGTGTTGATCAGGATACGCGCGGTTTTCATCTTGTCGCCGAAGTACTTGATGCGGTCAGCGTTGCGGTCCTGGTCGGTGTACAGACCTGAGGTGTGGCCGATACCACCGATGTTGACCATGTCACAGGCCATATCAACGGCGTTTTCGAAGCTGCTTGCACGGAACATACCGAGCAGCGGGGACAATTTCTCGTGAGCAAACTCATCTTCTGCACACAGCTTGACGCCTTCACCGATTAGGATCTTGGTATCAGCCGGTACAGTCACGCCTGCCATCTCGGCAATCTTGGTGGCTGGCTGGCCAACGATGTTGGCGTTCAGGGCACCGTTGATCAGGATGACTTTACGTACCTTGTCAGCATCTTCTTTGGAGAGCACGTGGCCCTTGTGGGATGCAAAGCGCTCTTTAACCTGGTCGTAGATGGCATCAACAACGATGACTGCCTGCTCGGAAGCACAGACCACGCCGTTATCGAAAGTCTTGGACATCAGGATGGAGGCAACGGCACGCTTCACGTCGGCGGTTTCGTCGATAACGATAGGTACGTTACCGGCACCCACACCGATAGCAGGCTTACCGGAGGAGTAGGCTGCTTTCACCATGCCCGGGCCACCGGTGGCAAGGATCAGGTTGATGTCTTCGTGCTTCATCAGGGCGTTGGAGAGCTCAACAGACGGTTGGTCGATCCAGCCGATGATGTCTTTCGGTGCACCGGCGGCAACAGCTGCATCCAGTACCAGCTTGGCTGCGGTATTGGTGGAGTTCTTGGCACGGGGGTGCGGGGAGAAGATGATGGCGTTGCGGGTCTTGAGCGCGATCATGGATTTGAAGATCGCAGTAGAGGTCGGGTTGGTGGTCGGAACGATACCACAGATGATACCTACCGGCTCGGCGATGGTGATGGTACCCATCTGATCGTCTTCGCTCAGAATGCCGCAGGTCTTCTCGTCTTTGTACTTGTTGTAGATGTATTCGGAGGCGAAGTGGTTCTTGATAACCTTGTCTTCGATGATACCCATACCGGATTCTTCCACGGCCATCTGGGCCAGGGGGATACGGGCGTTGTTGGCGGCCAGGGCGGCGGCACGGAAGATCTTGTCTACCTGCTCTTGAGAGAAGCTGGCGAATTCACGCTGGGCTTCCTTAACGCGGGCGACCAGTGCATCCAGTTCAGCCAAATTGGTTACTGCCATGTTTATCTCCTGATTATTTGAAAACTGTTTAGTAAGACGTTGGCAATGCCCGGCAATTATAGTCGCCCTGTCAAGACGGTATCGTTGCAACAGCTTTTTCACATGCCTTACTAAATCGCTTTCTGAGTCGATTATAGAGCGGGGCTGACTCAGAAAAACTTGATCTGGATCATGTGTAACAAAAGAACAAAAGAAATTTTATTTCACAATCCTTGTTTGACTGATGTTATCGGAATGTGCATCAAAGGGAAAGATGAGAGACTTGTTAACGCAGGGTAATAAACCACATTTATCAAGTGGTTAATTGCACTTGGTCATAGGATGGTAGAGCTATTTTGGCGGTATAGGTTAGCAAATATGAGTGAATCGGTTTCAAAATCACCGACAAACGCACTTTATTCCAGCGTTTGTTGCAAAAATGATTGTTGTTTTAATCCATGACTAATCCGCTTTATTCCCCGAGGGGGCCATTTCTGCCCGCTTTCCCGGTTTTTGCATTGTGACTCTCTTGCCGAGTCAATGAAGTGATGTCTGGCCTGAAATAGTGGGAAGGCAAAGCCTAGATTCTTTCGAGTCGCTTAGTCATTCGGTCAGTCATCGTCGGACTCTCTGGTCATGATTAAGCAGGCTTGCGCTCACTTTTCTGGCGCGTGTCGGGCGGTAGAAAGGGCTTTTGGCATCGGTTTATGCCAGTTAGCGCGGATGCATTAGATGAACTAACTAAAAAACCCTCAAAATGGTGAGATTATTTGATTGGTACCCACTCTGGCTATGATGTAAATTTACGCACGAAATTAATGGACTGGCCCGCTGGGCCCGAAACTCTATTGGAAGGCGCCTATGGCAGCAATTGACGTCTCGTTGTATCTGAAGTTTTTTGTCGGTTTGTTCGCAATTATCAACCCGCTTGGTTTGTTGCCGGTGTTTGTCAGCCTGACCAGCCACCATACCCAGGCCGAGCGGATGAAAACCAATACCACCGCCAATATCGCGGTGATGGTGATCCTGTTGGTCTCCATGTATATGGGGCAGCTGATCCTCGATGGGTTTGGTATCTCGCTGGCATCGTTCCGTATTGCCGGTGGGTCGCTGATTACCCTGATTGCCTGGTCGATGCTGCAGGGCAAGCTGGGCGAGGTGAAGCACAACAAACAGGAAAAGGGCGAACTGGCGGTGCGCGAGTCTATCGCCGTGGTACCGCTGGCGCTGCCGCTGATGGCGGGCCCCGGTGCCATCTCCTCGGTGATTGTCTATGCCAGCCAGAGCCACTGGCAGCAGCTGCTCGGCATGTCAGTGGTTGTCGTGGTCTTCTCCTTCTGCTCCTGGCTCATCTTCCGCGCCGCGCCGCTGCTGTTCAAGATCATGGGCAACACCGGCATCAACGTGGTGACCCGTATCATGGGTCTTATCATGATGTCGCTGGGTATCGAGATCATGGTGGCCGGTATCAAGGGGGTTTTCCCCAGCCTGATGTGAGCCAGCTCCGCTTTATGAAAGCCGGTCCTCGTGACCGGCTTTTTATTGGTTGCTTTTTGCTCGGTCTTTTCTAGAATCGGTCGTTTGTGTGAAAAATGAGCGCTTTGCTGGTGTTTTAATACTGAAAAAGCGCATGCTAGCTGATTTTTTGACCAGAAAATGACGATTACCCTGACAATATCTGTTGCATTATCGGAATTGGCAGGGAATTATGCTGGGAGCGGGTTTTAACCCCGTCACTTTAAAAAATGCATGGAATGTTCTTGTTGGAGTAGGGAAATGACTCATAAAAAAACAATGATTAACACATTGCTGATGGCTGTACTGTTTGGTGGCGTCAATGTGGCTCAGGCTGCCGATGTCCCGGCGGGAACCAAGCTGGCTGAAGTCCAGCAACTGGTAAAAGGCAACGGCTCCGAGCCTGCGACCCTTGACCCGCACAAGACCGAAGGAACGGTCGAATCCAATATCCTGCGCGACCTGTTCGAGGGTCTCGTTGCATCCGGCCCGAAAGGGGAAATTCTCCCGGCGGTGGCTGAATCCTGGGAAACCAAGGATAACAAGCACTACGTCTTCCACCTGCGCAAAGATGCCAAGTGGTCCAACGGTGACCCGGTCACTGCCCACGATTTCGTTTTTGCTTTCCAGCGTGCCGTTGATCCGAAAACCGCCTCTCCTTACTCCTGGTATCTGGAGATCCCGACTATTGCCAATGCCTCCGAGATCATCGCAGGTAAAAAGCCGGCTGATACGCTGGGTGTGAAGGCAACCGACGACTACACCTTCGAAGTGCAGCTTGAGAAAGCGATCCCTTACTTCGTCAGCATGCTCTCCCACACCACCACCTATCCGGTACCGAAGAAGGTGATCGAGAAGTTTGGTGACAAGTGGACCCAGCCGGAAAATATGGTATCCAACGGTGCCTATACCCTGAAGAACTGGGTGGTGAACGAGCGCGTCGAAGTGGAGCGCAATAAGCACTACTGGAACGATGGCAAGACAGTTATCAACAAGGTGGTCTATCTGCCCATCCAGTCTACCAACGCCGACCTGAGCCGCTATCTGGCGGGCGAAGTGGACATCACCTATCAGATGCCCATCGAGCGCTTCAAGCAGATGAAGAAAGAGAAGCCGGACGAGCTGAAAGTGACCGGTTATGTTGGTACTTACTACTACCAGTACAACGTCAAGAAGAAGCCGTTTGACGATGTGCGTGTCCGTACTGCGCTCTCCTATGCCATCGATCGCAACGTGATCGCCGACAAGGTGATGGGTCAGGGTCAGACGCCGGGTTACACCCTGGTGCCGGACTTTGTCGATGGCTTCAAGCCGGTAGCGCCCGAGTGGTCGAAGATGACCCAGGCCGAGCGTGATGCCAAGGCCAAGGCGCTGCTGCAAGAGGCCGGTTTCGATGCCAGCAAGCCGCTGAAGTTCGAGCTGCTCTACAACACCGACGACAACCACAAGAAAGTGGCTGTGGCCGTGGCATCCATGTGGAAGAAGCTGGGCGTGCAGGTGAGCCTGGTCAACCAGGAGTGGAAAACTTACCTGGAAACCAAGAAACAGGGTCAGTTTGACGTAGGTCGTGCAGGCTGGATCGCCGACTACAACGAAGCTTCCTCCATGCTGGATCTGATGCAGACCACCCACGGCAACAACGACGGCAAGTACTCCAATCCGGAGTTCGACAAGTTGATGGATTCGTCCCGTGATCAGGTTGATGTGGCTGCCCGTAACAAGCTCTACGTCCAGGCTGAAGAGATCCTGGCCAAGGACATGCCGATTGCCCCCATCTACCAGTACGTGACTGCCCGTATGGTCAAACCCTATGTAGGCGGCTATCCGGCCAACCCGCTGGATAACCTCTACAGCAAAGATATGTACATCATTGCTCACTGATTTAAAGCAACAAGTCGCATAACAAGCAGGGCCCGCCAGACGGCGGGCCTTTATTACAACCGCGACCATTTGGAAGCAGTACAGGACAGGAAATGTCTATGTTGAAATTCATTTTTAAACGGCTATTGGAAGCGATCCCGACTCTGCTGGTCTTGATCACCGTCTCTTTCTTCATGATGCGTTTCGCCCCGGGTAACCCCTTTACCAGCGAACGTTCACTGCCCCCCGAAGTCATCGCCAATATCGAGGCCAAATATGGGCTCGACAAACCCATTGGCATGCAATATCTCACCTACCTGGGCAACCTGGTGCAGGGTGATTTGGGCCCCTCTTTCAAATACAAAGATTTCACCGTCAATGATCTGGTGAGTCAGGCGCTGCCTGTTTCCGCCAAGATCGGGACCACGGCCTTCTTCTTCGCCGTGCTGCTGGGGGTCACCTTCGGCACCATAGCGGCACTGAAACAGAACACCATCATCGACTATCTACTGATGTCGTCGGCCATGGCCGGGGTGGTGATCCCGGGCTTTGTGCTGGCGCCCTTGCTGGTGCTGTTTTTCAGTATTCATCTGGGTTGGTTCCCTGCCGGTGGATGGCAGGGTGGTGGCATCCAGTTTATGGTGCTGCCGGTGTTCGGCATGATGATGTACTACATCTCTGCCATCTCGCGGATCATGCGGGGCAGCATGATCGAGACCATGAACTCCAACTTCATCCGTACCGCCCGTGCCAAGGGCTTGCCGCTGCGCCACATCATCCTGAAACACGCGCTGCGTCCGGCCATGCTGCCAGTGGTCTCCTATCTGGGCCCGGCCTTTGTCGGCATCATCACAGGTTCCGTGGTGATCGAGACCATCTTCGGCCTGCCGGGGATCGGTCAGCTGTTCGTCAACGGTGCCCTTAACCGTGATTACTCCATGGTGCTCGGTCTGACCATTCTGGTCGGCGCCCTCACCATCACCTTTAACGCAGTGGTCGATATTCTCTACGCCTTTATCGATCCCAAGATCCGTTACTAATTCGGGAGTTCATCATGGTTGTTTCAACTGAAAAACGCGATGCCGTCGAGGCGTTCGCGCAAAAAGTGGAAGTGGTGGAGGGGCGCTCCCTGTGGAAGGATGCCCGTCGCCGTTTCCTGCGCAACAAGGCGGCCCTGACCAGCCTGATCATTCTGACCATCATCGGTCTGGCGGTCATCTTTGGCCCCCATCTGTCCCAATACACCTTTGACGATCCGGACTGGGGCGCCATGCAGTCGCCGCCCGATATGGAAGCGGGTCACTACTTCGGAACCGACAGCCTGGGGCGCGATCTGTTCGTGCGCACCCTGCTGGGCGGTCGCATCTCCCTGATGGTCGGCATCATGGGCGCCATGGTGGCGGTCATCATCGGCACCCTGTATGGTGCGGCCTCCGGCTTTATCGGTGGTCGGGTCGACAGCCTGATGATGCGGGTACTGGAGATCCTCAACGCCTTCCCCTTCATGTTCTTTGTCATCATGCTGGTCACCTTCTTTGGCCGCAATCTGGCGCTCATCTTTATCGCCATCGGGGCGGTGAGCTGGCTCGACATGGCGCGGATCGTGCGGGGCCAGACCCTGAGTCTCAAGAGCAAGGAGTTTATCGAGGCGGCTCACGTCTGTGGCGTCTCCAAATGGAAGATCATTACCCGCCATATCGTACCGAACGTACTCGGTATCGTGGCCGTCTACGCCACCTTGCTGGTGCCGGGGATGATCATGTTTGAATCCTTCCTGAGTTTCCTGGGCCTTGGTGTTCAGGAACCGATGACCAGCTGGGGTGCCCTGCTGGATGAAGGCTCCAAGTCGATGGAAGTGGCCATCTGGCAACTGCTGTTCCCCGCCAGCTTTATGGTGGTGACCCTGTTTTGCTTCAACTTCCTCGGGGATGGTCTGCGTGACGCCCTCGATCCGAAAGATCGTTAATCGAGCATCGGGTCGACAGGAAAGCATCACGAAAGATCGATAAGGAGTTTTTATATGAAGTTACTGGATGTGAAAGATCTGCGGGTCGAGTTCAAGACCCCGGACGGCAATGTGGTGGCGGTCAACGACCTCAACTTTTCTCTCTCTGCCGGTGAAACTCTGGGGATCGTCGGCGAGTCCGGCTCCGGCAAATCCCAGACGGCCTTTGCCATCATGGGGCTGCTGGCCAAAAACGGCATTATTACCGGTTCCGCCAAGTTTCAGGGCGAAGAGATCCTCAACCTGCCGGAGTCCAAGCTCAACAAGATCCGCTCCGAGAAGATCGCCATGATCTTCCAGGACCCCATGACCTCGCTCAACCCCTACATGAAGGTGCAGGATCAGCTGATGGAAGTGCTGATGTTGCATAAGGGCGTCAGCAAGGCGGAAGCGTTCGAAGAGTCGGTGCGGATGCTCGATGCGGTCAAAATTCCCGAAGCACGCAAGCGGATGGGGATGTATCCCCACGAGTTCTCCGGCGGCATGCGTCAGCGGGTGATGATCGCCATGGCACTGCTCTGCCGGCCGCAACTGCTGATCGCCGACGAGCCGACCACCGCGCTCGACGTGACCGTACAGGCCCAGATCATGACTCTGATGAACGAGCTCAAGCGTGAGTTCAACACCGCCATCATCATGATCACCCATGACCTTGGCGTGGTCGCCGGTATCTGCAACAAGGTGCTGGTGATGTATGCCGGTCGTACCATGGAGTACGGCAAGGTAGACGATATCTTCTATCGCCCGAGCCACCCCTACACAGAAGGCCTGCTGCGCGCCATTCCTCGTCTCGATACCGAAGGGGAAGTGCTGCCCACCATCCCGGGCAATCCGCCCAACCTGCTGCGTCTGCCCACCGGCTGCCCCTTCCAGGAGCGTTGCCACCGGGTCAGCGAGATTTGCGGCCAGCAGTCACCGATCCTGACTCCGTTCAACGATGGTCGGGAGCGTGCTTGTCACTGGGTTTCGGATGCCATGAACAAGGGGGCCAACTAAATGGGTGCCGACAAAAAATTGCTGTTGGAAGTGTCTGACCTCAAGGTCCACTTCAGTATCAAGAGTGGCAAGGCGTGGCCTTGGGCCAAGCCGTCTGACCTCAAGGCGGTCGATGGGGTGACCTTGCGTCTCTATGAGGGTGAAACCCTCGGTGTGGTGGGGGAGTCCGGCTGCGGCAAATCGACCTTTGCCCGCGCCATCATCGGTCTGGTACCGGCCACCGATGGCAAGGTGGTGTGGCTGGGTGACGATCTCACCAAGCTCGATCAGAATGCCCTGCGCGAGAAGCGCAAAGAGATCCAGATGATTTTCCAAGATCCGCTGGCTTCTCTGAACCCGCGCATGACCATCGGCGACATCATTGCCGAGCCACTTATCACCTTCTATCCCAACCTGCCGCGGGAAGAGGTGAAAGAGAAGGTGCGCGCCATGATGAGCAAAGTGGGGCTCTTGCCCAACCTGGTAAACCGCTACCCGCACGAGTTCTCTGGCGGTCAGTGCCAGCGGATCGGGATTGCCCGGGCGCTGATCCTCGAGCCCAAGATGATCATCTGCGACGAGCCGGTCTCGGCGCTTGACGTCTCCATTCAGGCGCAGGTGGTTAACCTGCTCAAATCCCTGCAAAAGGAGATGGGGCTGTCGCTTATCTTCATCGCCCACGACCTGTCGGTGGTCAAACATATCTCCGATCGGGTGCTGGTGATGTATCTGGGCAACGCCGTTGAGCTGGGGACCCGCAAGGAGATCTTCGCCAATCCGCTGCACCCCTACACCAAGGCGCTGATGTCTGCGGTGCCGATCCCGGACCCTGAGCTGGAGCGCAACAAGGTGATCCAGATCCTGGAGGGGGATTTGCCCTCACCGATGAACCCGCCGTCCGGTTGCGTGTTCCGCACCCGCTGCCCGGTGGCTGGCCCCGAGTGCGCCAAGACCCGCCCCGTGCTGGAGGGGAACTTCGATCACGCGGTCTCCTGCCTCAAGGTCGACCCGCTCTGATGGGGATGTGTTGAACCTGCTTGCGGGGCTCCTTGATGGGGCCCCGATTTATTTTTGACGGCAGTGAAGATGCCTCTTGGCGTTATCATTTACCGCTGCTACTATCCGCGCAACAAGGGGAGTAACTTCTCGCCGGTTTGTCGTCATTACGGTGCACCCATTTCCTGCAGTGCACCCGGCAGCCGGGCAGTCGATGCAAATCAGCTGTAAGTGAGACCTTGCCGAGAGGCAAGGTGTATCTGCTCCAAACGCAAACCCACGCCTCTCGGTCGTGGGTTTTGTCGTTTTTGGGAGAAGTGAAAATGGGTGAATGGTGGATGTGGACCGGTTTCTTCAGCATAGTGCTGGTCCTGTTATGGATAGACATACGCTTTGTCGGTGGCGGCAAGTCACACAAGGTGTCCCTCAAAGAGGCGGGCGTCTGGTCCCTCATCTGGGTCAGTGTGGCCCTGCTCTTCAACCTGGCTATCTGGCTCTGGCTCGATCACAGCGCGGGCCGTGAAATCGCCAACCAGAAGGGGTTGGAGTTCCTCACCGGCTACCTCATCGAGAAAGCGCTGGCAGTGGACAACGTCTTCGTCTGGCTGATGCTGTTCGGCTACTTTGCCATTCCGGCCGAGCTGCAGCGCCGGGTACTGCTCTACGGGGTGCTGGGTGCCATCGTGATGCGTGCCGGTATGGTGTTCGCCGGTAGCTGGCTTATCGAGCAGTTCCACTGGATCCTCTACCTGTTCGGAGCTTTCCTGCTGCTGACCGGTGCCAAGATGCTGTGGGCGGCCGACAAGGAGCCTGACTTGGCCAACAATCCGCTGCTAGGCTGGATGCGCCGTCGCTTCAAGGTGACCGAGACCCTGGAAGGGGAGAAGTTTTTCGTCTGGCGTGACGGTGTGCGCTATGCCACCCCGCTGCTGTTGATCCTGGTGCTGGTGGAGGTGAGCGATCTCATCTTCGCGGTGGACAGTATCCCGGCCATCTTCGCGGTGACCACGGATCCCTTCATCGTGCTGACCTCCAACATCTTCGCCATCATGGGTCTGCGTGCCATGTACTTCCTGCTGGCCGGTGTGGCTGATCGCTTCGCCCTGCTCAAGTACGGTCTGGCGCTTATCCTGATGTTTATCGGGGTCAAGATGCTGCTGCTGGATATCTTCAAAATCCCGACCGGCATAGCACTGGGCGTAGTCGCGTTGATCCTGCTGGCATCCATGGGGCTGAGTCTGTTTGTGACCCGTAAAAAGGCCGCTTGAGCGCGGCAGACAATTAAGCAATAACAGCAAGGGCTCCCGCGGGAGCCCTTTTTCATATCGCGTGATCAGCGTTTGATCTTTTTGGGGTTGGTGTAGCCCCAGATGGTGTACATGTCCGCCAGCAGGGCGCCGTTGTACTCCTCCAGATCCGCCTGTTTCACTTCGGCGTCACCCTGACGGCCAAACAGCACCACCTCGTCACCGGGTTTCACCCCTTTCAGATCCGTCACGTCCACCATGATGGTGTTCATGGAAGTCTTGCCGACCACCGGCACCTTCTGACCCTGGATCAGCACATAGGCTTTGTTGCTGAGGGCGCGGCGATAGCCATCGGAGTAGCCCAGCGGCAGGTTGGCGAGCCAGGAGTCACGCTTGAGGGTAAAGGTGCGGTCATAACCGACGGTGTTGCCCGCTGCATAGTGGTTGACAGAGGCGACCTGGGTCTTGAACGCCATCACCCGCTTGTACTCGGTGTGGGAGGGGATGGAGTCACCGTAGAGCAGGCCGCCCGGGCGCACCATGTCGAAGTAGGCGTCCGGCACGGCCAGAGTGGCGAAGGAGTTGGCGGCGTGGATGGTGATCTTGCTGCGATCCAGTTTGCCCGCTTCCAGCAGCCACTGGGAGTCCAGTTTGAACTGGGCCAGTCCCATCTTGACGTCCTCTTTCTCCTCAACCGGGAAGTGGGTCATGATGCCGACCGGGGTGATCCCCTTTAGCTTGAGCATGGCCAGCGCATCCTGCTTAGCATCGGCCAGACGCAGGTCGATGCCGTTGCGGCTCATGCCGGCGGAGTTGAGCGCGATATGCACCGGAATGGTGGTGTGGTGGCGCTGGGCGATATCGGCGATACCCTGGGCACTCACCAGACTGCCGATCAGCTCCTCCATCTTGTAGGGCAGGGCCTGCTCTACTTCATCCGGGGTGGCAGCACGCACCCGCATCAGACGGCCGGTAAAGCCCTTCTCGCGGGCGACGCGCGCCTCTTCGTTGCTGGCGATGCCGATGCAGGGGATATTGGCCTTGACCACGGAGGGGACCAGCAGGTCGATGCCATGACCATAAGCGTCGGCCTTCATGATGGCGCAGATCTGCGGGCCCTTGTCGCCGAGGCGATCCTTGAGGGTCTGGATATTGTGTTCAAAGGCGCCCAGATCCACTTCCAACCAGGCGTTGCTGGCGGTTTGCTCCTGGCCGCTGCGATGATCCGTCGCAAGGGGCAGATAGGGAGCCGCAACGGCTTGGCCCGCGAGCAGGCCGAAGATCAGGGTAGCCAGCAGAGTTTTCTTGTGCATGGTGATTCCTTTTTGTTGTTCGCGTTGGATAGTTTGGACGGGGTCGGCCACATTGGTGGTGGTTTAACCACAACTTGTTGTTATTATTATGATCTTTGTCACTCTCAACAGGCGCTGACTGGTTGGGAGTCTACCGCAACACGGGTTCGGCCGACACTCGTCAAGGGAATAAAATGGTCAATCTTGAGCTACGTTTGCCACCACCGCTGATCTTTCTGCTCTGTGCCGGGGCCATGTGGTGGCTAAGAGGGGGGAGCCAGCCCGGTATCTGGGCAATGACGCTGATGGCTGTGCTGGTCGTGGCGGGGGCCATCATGGGCTTTGGTGCCCTGCAACGGTTTCGTCACCACCAGACCACGGTCAGCCCCACCAAACCTCAGCACACCAGTCGTCTTGTGACTTGTGGCGTCTATCGTGTCAGTCGCAATCCCATGTATCTGGGGCTGCTCTGCTGGCTGGCCGCCTGGGGCTGTTATCTCGGTGGAAGTTGGGTCTGGGTTGGGCCAATCGTGCTGGTTGCCTGGCTGACCCGCTTTCAGATCATGCCGGAGGAGCGGCTGCTGCGCGCCCGTTTCGGCGGCGAGTATGTGGCGTATTGCCAGCGTGTTCGCCGTTGGTGCTGACTGGCTGTGAGCTGCGTGAGCTGAGGGATAAGTCGGGTCAGCCGTGCTGGATAAAGAGAACCCCGGGCGGGCCCGGGGTTCTCGAGGGGCAGGTTAGAAAAAATCGCCCTTCTCGTCCTTGGTGGGTTCGAGGCTCCAGCCGGTGGCACCGCTGCTGCTGGCAATCTGCCCCTTCTCCTTCCACAGCTTGATCTTGAGGCGCAGGTTGTTGGCCGAGTCGGCGTTCTTCACCGCCTCTTCTTCCTCAATCACCCCTTCCACCACCAGATCGAACAGTGCACTGTCGAAGGTAACCATGCCGAGGGCCTTGGATTTTTCCATCACCTCTTTGAGGCCGCCAAATTCGCCGCGCTTGATCATGTCGCGGATGGTGTGGGTGCCGAGCATGATCTCTACTGCGGCCCGGCGGCCGCCATCGGTGGTTTTCACCAGCCGTTGGGAGACAAAGGCCTTGAGGTTGTTGCCCAGATCGTTGAGCAACTGCGGGCGGCGCTCCTCGGGGAAGAAGTTGATGATGCGATCCAGCGCCTGGTTGGCGTTGTTGGCGTGCAGGGTGGAAATGGCAAGGTGGCCGGTTTCGGAGAAGGCCAGCGCATGTTCCATGGTCTCGCGATCGCGGATCTCACCGATAAGAATGACGTCCGGCGCCTGACGCAGGGTGTTTTTCAGGGCTGCGTGGAAGCTGCGGGTATCCACGCCAACCTCCCGCTGGTTGATGATGCTCTTGCGGTGGCGATGAACGAACTCCACCGGGTCCTCGATGGTGATGATGTGGCCACCGCTGTTGCGGTTGCGATGGTCGATAAGGGCCGCCAGCGAAGTGGATTTGCCCGAGCCGGTACCGCCGACAAACAGCACCAGACCGCGTTTCTCCATGATGGTGTCGAGCAGCACAGGCGGGAGTTTGAGATCTTCAAAGCGGGGGATTTCGGTCTTGATGTTGCGGGCCACCAGAGAGACTTCGTTGCGCTGCTTGAAGATGTTGACCCGAAAGCGGCCGATCTGGGGCAGGGAGATGGCGAGGTTCATCTCCAGATCCTTCTCGAACTGCTGCTTCTGCTCGCCATCCATGATCTCGGCGGCGATCCGCGCCACTTCCCCCGGCTCCAGCGGCGTTTCGTTGAGGGGGCGCAGGCCGCCGTTAAACTTGGCGCAGGGGGGCGCGCCGGTCGACAGATAGAGGTCTGAGCCATCCTGCTTGGCCAGGATCTGTAACATGTCTCGCAATTCCATTTTTTTGCCTCGTCGATCAATGAGATGCCATGAGCGGGATGATATTGAGTGTACAGCCTCAGGCGCCGGTCAGTTTCTCGCGAAAGACAAAAAAGACCGCACCGAGAATGCAGAGCCCTGCCCAGAGATAGTCCCATTTCAGATCTTCCTTGAGATAGAAGATAGAGAAGGGGACGAATACGGTGAGTGTGATCACTTCTTGCAGGATTTTAAGTTGGCCCACGCTCATCACCGTATGGCCGATGCGGTTGGCAGGCACTTGCAGCAGGTATTCGAACAGGGCGATACCCCAGCTCACCAGGGCGGCAATGATCCAGGGTTTATGGTTCATGCTCTTGAGGTGAGCGTACCAGGCGAAGGTCATAAAGACGTTGCTGCAGAGCAGCAGACCGATACTGGCGAAAATCGGGTTCATAGGGTTCTCCTTGAAAATCCGGCGCATTTTATCCCTGAACCACGGGTTTTCATACGTGGTGCGGGAGGGTATTTTTAACCAACAGGATAAGCCGTGCGAGGTATGCGACGGGATGGGCAAGTTATGCGGGATTGTGTTGTTACTGTTATTTGCCATGCCGGTGCGAGCGACCCCGACGCTGACGGTGGCCACCGATCTGTGGCCGCCATTTCGCATCCTGCAAGCGGATGGCCGGTTGCAGGGGCTCGACATGGACATCCTGCGCCGGTTGCAACAGGCGAGCGGCATTGAGTTGCAGGTACGGCGGATGCCGTGGGGCAGGGCGCTCAAGCAGATGCAGACCGGTCAGGTCGATCTGATGATTGGACTCGCCTATACCGCCGAGCGGGCGCAGTTCATCGACTATCTGCAGCCTGCCTACTATCAGTGTTGGCCCGCGTTTTATGGTCAGCCGGTCAATGTGGCCCGGATCCACCAATACCGCGATCTGCAGGGGGTGAAGGTGGGCTATGTGCTCAACTCCGCCTACTTTGAGCCCTTCAACAGTGACAGCCGCCTCGACAAGCACGGAGTACCCACCGAAGATCAGCTGCTGCGCATGGTGCAGCGGGGTCACCTGCCACTGATGATTGGCACCGACTGTCAGGTTGACTATGCCCTGAGTCAGGGAAATGCCAGCCGGATAGGCAAGGCGGACTACCGCCCCGCCACGCCGGTGACCCTCTATCTGGGGATGAGCAAACACTCACCTCACCAGTCGCTGCGCCAGCCCTTGCTGGTGGCGCTGCAAAATCTGGTGGCCAGCGGCGAGATAAGCGTGATGGCCAAGCGTTACCAGCCTTGACCTTGGGTGGCAAGCCACTGTTATCATGCCCTTTTCCTGCTTCCCCCCGGCGCTGCGACCGGGCCGGGGATGAAGCCTTGTTATTGTCGGGGATCCTCCTTGTACCTCTCCCTTATCGCCCGTCAGCAGCGCTGGCAGCGGCGCTGGCTCTGTGGCCTGACGCTGCTGACCCTGCTGCTGTTTCTCTTCTCCCTCGTCTGGGGCGAGTTTGTGCTGCTGCCCTGGCAGCCCCTTGGCGATCTCGAACAGCGCATCTTGCTGGAGCTGCGGCTACCCCGTGCCTTGCTGGCCCTATTGGCTGGCGCAGCCCTTGCCTGTGGCGGCGCCGTATTGCAGGTGATGCTGCACAATCCGGTGGCGGAGCCCGGGCTGCTTGGTGTCTCGAGCGGGGCAGGACTGGCCGCCATGGTGGCGATGGCGGTGGCCAAGTCCCTCGGCCTCTATCTGCCCGGCTGGGGGCTGTCGCTGGCGGCCTTCGGTGGCGCCCTGCTGGTAACCATGCTGCTCATTCGGCTGGCTCGCCGGGCGCGTCTCGGTCATGCCCGCTTGCTGCTGTTTGGCGTCGCCATCGGCATTCTCACCAATGCCGCCATGACCTGGCTGATGTACTTTGCTGATGATGGCTCCTTGCGTGAATTCATGTTCTGGATGATGGGCAGCCTCTCTTACGGCAGCCAGCAGTTCGGCTGGTGGTGGCTGGTGCTGCCGCTCACCCTAGGTTGGCTCTGCTGGCAGGGCAAGGCGCTGCAACAGTTGCTGCTGGGGGAGACCCAGGCCCGCCTGATGGGGATGGATGTCGACAAGATGCGGGTGCGGCTGGTGCTGGCGGTCTGTCTGCTGACCGGTGTGGCGGTGTCGTTGTGTGGTGTCATCGGTTTTGTCGGGTTGGTGGTGCCCCATCTGCTGCGGCTCTGCGGTGGCAGCGATCAGCGTTTTCTGCTGCCAGCTTCGGCGCTTGGCGGCGGGGCCCTGCTGCTGGCGGCCGATCTGGTTGCTCGATCCACCCTGAGCGCGGGGGAGTTGCCTATCGGCGTCATCACCGCCTCGGTGGGGGCGCCGCTCTTTATCTACCTGCTATTGAGGCAAACTGCCGATGGTGCTGCATGAATATCTGCATGATTTGGTCGGGGCGCGCAGTCTCCTTATTTACCCGTTGTTGAGGCAAGATGCCGATGTCACCCGCTGATCCCATGCCTGTTTCTTCTCGTGCAGCTGCGCCGCTGCTGGAGGCGCGCGCACTCGCTATTGCTGGACGGCTCTCTCCCCTCGATCTTCGCTGGCATGGCGGCCAGCTGGTGGCGCTGCTTGGACCTAATGGCAGTGGCAAGTCTACCCTGCTCGGGGCGTTGGCGGGGATCTTGCCCGCCGAAGGCACAGTGCTGCTGGGAGGGGAAGTGCTCACTGACCTGAGCTGGCCCGAGCTTGCCAAACGGCGCGCCATGCTGCCCCAGCGTCAGCCCCAGCTGTTTCATATTCCGGTGTTTCAGGTGTTGAGCCTGGGGTTCGATGAGATGGTTGCACCCGCCAGACAGAACGAGGCGATAAATGCATTGTGCGAGGCATTGGAGCTGGAAGCTTTGCTGGCTCGTGACTTCAGCCGGTTGTCGGGGGGCGAGCAGCAGCGGGTGCTGATTGCCCGCACCCTGCTGCAGGTGTGGCCGAGCCTCAATCCGACCGGCAAGGTGCTGCTGCTGGATGAACCGCTGGCGGGGCTCGATCTGCATCATCAGTTGGCGCTGTTGCGGTTGCTGAAAACCCTGGCCGGGCAGGGATTACTGGTGGTGCTCGCCATCCACGATATCAATCTGGCCATCGACTGGGCCGACCGCATTCTCTGCCTGCAAGGGGGCGCGGTGGTGCGCGAAGGGGGTGTCGAGCTGGTGGATGAGGCGCTGCTGGCGCAGGTATTCCAGATCCGCTCCGACCGCATCGAAGCGGCAGGCCGGGTGTGGTTTATGCCCAGTTTGTAAGTAGGGTGTACAGGAAAGAGGGCGCATGTAGGGCCGATTAGCGAAGCTTAATCGGCTGACAGCAAGAAGAAGGGGCCGGTATCAAAAATACCGGCCCCTTTGGTTTTATTCGCAGTTCAAGCCTGTTTGCTCAGGCGTACCTGCGCGGCTTCTGCCAGCATCGCCAGCAGAGTTTCGGTATCGCTCCATGACAGGCAGGCATCGGTGATGCTCTGGCCGAAGGTGGCGGCGCAGCCGTTCTCCACATCCTGACGCCCTTCCACCAGGAAGCTTTCTGCCATGATGCCGGCGATGCCGGTACGGCCGCGGCGCAGCTGATCGCAGATATCTTGCGCCACCAGCAGCTGACGACGGTGATCCTTCATGCTGTTGCCGTGGCTGAAATCGACCACCAGACGCTCCGGCAGGCCCACATCGGCCAACGCTTCACAGGCTTCATCGACACTGGCGGTGTCGTAGTTGGGTCGGTGGCCGCCACGCAGGATCACATGACCAAAGGGGTTACCGGCGGTGCGGTAGATGGTCATCTTGCCGTCCTTGTCCGGCGAATAGAAGATGTGGCTGTGACGGGCGGCGCGCACCGCATCGATGGCGATGCGGGTATTGCCGTCGGTGCCGTTCTTGAAGCCAACCGGGCAGGAGAGGGCCGAGGCCATCTCGCGGTGTACCTGGGATTCGGTGGTGCGTGCGCCGATGGCGCCCCAGGTGATGAGGTCGGCAATATACTGGCCGGTCACCATATCGAGGAACTCGGTGGCGGTGGGCATGCCGATCTCGTTGATGTCGACCAGCAGTTTACGCGCCAGTTTCAGCCCTTCGTTGACGTCGAAACTGCCATCGAGGCGCGGATCGTTGATGAGCCCTTTCCAGCCGACGATGGTGCGCGGTTTCTCGAAGTAGGTGCGCATCACGATGCAGAGGCTCTCTTTATACTGCTCGCGCAGGGCGTTGAGGCGCTGGGCATACTCGCGAGCAGCAGCGGGATCATGGATAGAGCAGGGGCCGACAATGACCAGCAGGCGCTGATCGTCTCCGGCCAGAATGGCTTCCACTTCGCGACGGGCATCCAGCAGATTCTGGGCAATGGTATCGGTGATCGGAAACGCGTGTGCAAGCTCGCTCGGAGTGATCAGTGACTCCAGGCGACGGGTGCGCAATTCATCTGTGTGAATGGACATACAACTCAAGTCTCGAGTGGGTGGTGTCAGCCGCAAGGGGCGAAAAAGCAAAGAGATAAAATAAAGCAAAAGTCCCCTGATTGAAACCTTGGGGGGCTCTGATAGGATGTGAGGCCAAAATCGATTCCAAATGAGGTAGATAGCGTGGCAAAGCCAGGGGCAACAGGGGTCACCCGCATCATCAACGCAACCGGTTACAGCATGAAGGGGCTCAAGTCAGCCTGGATTAACGAGGCGGCTTTTCGGCAGGAGCTGATGCTGATCCTGTTGCTGATGCCACTTGCCTTCTGGCTGGGGGATTCTCTCAACCAGATCCTGCTGCTTATCGTCATCAGCTGGCTGGTGGTGATCGTCGAGATCCTCAACTCCGCCATTGAAGCTGTGGTAGACAGGGTTGGCTCCGAGCATCATGAGCTCTCCGGCCGCGCCAAGGATCTGGGCTCCGCCGCCGTCTTTATCGCGCTGGCCCTCAATGCTCTGGTATGGGGGGCGCTGGTGGGGCGCAACCTGTTGGGGTGGTGGTAAGCCATCACGCTGCCTTTAGGTTCTGCTTCATACAAAAGCCCGTCATCACGACGGGCTTTTTGCTGCGCAGATAAGGGTCTATCAGTGGAGAATGCGGGCTCGGATGGTGCCGTTGATCTCCTTGAGCTTGGCGAGCGCCTTCTCGCTGTGCTCGGTCTCCACGTCGATCACCACGTAACCTATATGGCTGCTGGTCTGCAGGTATTGACCGGCGATGTTGATCCCCTCTTCGGCGAAGATCTGGTTGATCTGGTTCATCACGCCCGGCTGGTTGCGGTGAATGTGCAGCAGGCGGCTGGAGCCCTTGTGGCCTGGCAGCGACACTTCCGGGAAGTTGACGGCGGAGAGGGTAGAGCCGTTGTCGGAGTATTTGACCAGCTTGTTGGCTACTTCCAGCCCGATGTTCTCCTGCGCCTCATGGGTGGTGCCACCGATGTGCGGGGTCAGGATGACGTTCTCCAGCCCACGCAGCGGGCTTTGGAACTCTTCGTCATTGGACTTGGGCTCGACCGGGAAGACGTCGATGGCGGCACCGGCGATATGGCCGCTCTTGATGACGTCAGCCAGCGCATCGATATCCACCACGGTACCGCGGGCGGCGTTGATGAAGATGGCGCCCGGTTTCATCATCCGCAGCTGCTCGGCTCCGATCATGTTCTTGGTGGAGGCGGTCTCCGGCACGTGCAGGCTGATGACGTCAGACATATTGAGCAGCTCGACCATGCTCGGCACCTGAATGGCGTTACCCAGCGAGAGCTTGTTCTCGATATCGTAGTAATAAACCTTCATGCCGATGCTTTCGGCGATGATGCCAAGCTGGGTACCGATGTGGCCGTAGCCGATGATGCCGAGCTTCTTGCCGCGCGCTTCCACCGAGCGGTTGGCCAGTTTTTCCCACACGCCGCGATGGCACTTGGCGTTTTTCTCGGGGATGCCGCGCAGCAGCAGCAGGATCTCGCCCAGAACCAGCTCGGCGACCGAACGGGTGTTGGAGAAGGGGGCGTTGAAGACCGGAATACCGCGGATCTGGGCCGCTTCCAGCTCGACCTGGTTGGTACCGATGCAGAAGCAGCCGATGGCAACCAGCTTGTTGGCGGCGTCGAGGACTTTCTCGGTGATCTGGGTGCGGGAGCGCAGCCCGATGAAATGGACGTCGCGGATCTGCTCGATCAGCTCCTCTTCGGAGAGCGAGGTCTTGAGATACTCCACACTGGTGTAACCTGCGGCACGAAAGGTCTCTACGGTGTTGGGATGAACCCCCTCCAGCAGCAGAACCTTGATTTTATCCTTGTCCAACGAAAACTTGGCAGTCATGACGATCCCTCTGTATGTGCAAACGTAAGTGCAGATTTGGTGTGCGAAGAAAACCGTAAAGTAGCAAAAACGTTTGGGAGAGGGAATATTTGTGACGAAAGTCAAATTCTTTGAAGTTATCAACGAATGTTGTAAACATCCGTATGCAACTTGTTGAGGGATAAATAAAAACGGCGCCATCAGGCGCCGTCATTTATTCACAGTGCAATGTTTGGGTCATATCCCATCCCGGGGCTCAATCAACGCCGCTGCTGCGTCAGAGGTTGCAGAGTGGCGCTGGCGTGCGAGGGAGGATGCCGCTGCACTGTGCTGCCGGTGTCGGGATTACTGGGTAATCACGCCGTCCGGCGTACCGATCAGGACCACATCGGCGCCGCGGGCGGCGAACAGGCCGTTGGTGACCACACCAACAATGGCGTTCAGTCGTACTTCCAGCGCCTTGGCGTCGGTAATGGCCATGCCTTTCACATCCAGAATGTGGTTGCCGTTGTCGGTGACGACCCCTTCACGCCACACCGGGTTGCCACCCAGTTTGCGAATTTCGCGGGCCACGTATTCGCGGGCCATCGGGATCACTTCGACCGGCAGCGGGAACTGGCCCAGCACGTCGACGGTCTTGGTGTTGTCGATGATGCAGATGAACTTGTCAGCGACGGCGGCAACGATCTTCTCGCGGGTCAGGGCTGCGCCACCACCCTTGATCATGTCGCGGGTTGCGTTGATCTCGTCGGCGCCATCCACATAGACGGAGAGGGCGTCGATCTCGTTGAGATCATATACGGTGATGCCGAAGCCCTTGAGGCGCTCGGTAGAGGCCACGGAGCTGGATACCGCCCCCTTGATCTCGTCCTTCATGGTCGCCAGCGCGTCGATAAAGTGGTTGACGGTAGAGCCGGTGCCCACCCCGACGATGGTGCCGGGAACCACATACTTGAGCGCAGCCCAACCGGCCGCCTTCTTCATTTCATCTTGAGTCATGATCGTTCCTTAAGAAAAAAGCGGGCGCATTATATCCAACCCGGTACCCCGTCGCGACCTTGTTGCTCACGTTCCTGGGCAAAAAGAGGAACTTTGTAAATCGTTTGCCTGTTTATTCTGCGTTTGCGCGCACAAAGCCGGGGCTGCCGGCCAAAAACAGCCTATTCAAAGCGCCAGCAGTGGCTTGGGGTGATGATCTGGGGCAGCGGCACATCCCACTCCTCTTGCGGGACGGAATCTACCTGCTGGCAGTCGTGGGCAATGCCGAGTGGCTTGGGCCCCAGCTTGTGCTCATGCCAGATGGCGAGAGTGCGATCATAGTAGCCGCCCCCCATGCCAAGACGATTGCCCTGGGCATCGAAGGCGACCAGCGGGGTGCAGATAAGATCGAGCGTGCTGTGGGGCACCACCTGCAGGATATCCAGCTCCGGCTCTTCGATGCCGTAGCGGTTGCGTACCATGGGGCTGGTGGCGGTATAGCGCAAAAAGAGCAGGTGACCCGGGGTAAAGGGGTGGAGCACCGGCAGGTAGACCTCTTTGTGCTGGGCCCACAGCCAATGGATGGTGGGCAAGGGGTTGATCTCCCCGTCATTGGCCAGATAGAGGGCAATGCGTTTGGCGGCGAGGATCTCGGGGTGTTGCTTGAACTGGGCCAGCAGCTGTTGGGCCGCCAATTGCTGCTCGGCCGGACTCAGATTTTTGCGGCGTTGACGAACCAGTTGGCGCAGGGATTGACGTTCGGGTTGGGACTCATGCATGGGGAACCTCTGGTATAGCTGCGCATCGATGGCTTGAACGCGCTCTACCTTAGCACATTCACTCTTGACGTTAAGGGGGGCAGGGGAACTCCCGCCCCGGACGGCTGATGCCCGGGACGGTGGGATAAATGCTGGTGGATCCGTTAGTGAGCCAACAAGGGCCAGGATGTGGCCCGTGTTGATGGCATGTCGGCGCGTCAGCCTCTGGTCAGTTACTTCTCAGCCTTGCCGCGCATCTGGTGCTTCACAAACACGGCAATCAGTGCCGCTACAGCCAGCGCCATCGGGTAGAAACTCATGCTCACCACCGCCAACGGCGACAGGGCGAAGATGGATCCCAGCAGCAGCGCCTGTGCGCCCCAGGGGATCAGACCCTGTACCACGCAGGAGAAGATATCGAGCATGGAGGCGGCGCGGCGCGGGGTGACACCGTGGTGTTCGGCCAGATCTCGGGCTACCTTGCTGGCGACGATAATAGCCACCGTGTTGTTGGCGGTGCACAGGTTGGTTAGGCTCACCACCCCGGCGATGCCGAGCTCGGCCGCTTTCTCGTTCTGTTCACCATTGTGCTCGCGAGTGAAACGGGCAATCAGGGCGCTGATGCGCTCGCTGATCCATGCCAGTCCACCTTGACGCTCCATCAGGGCGCCGAGGCCGCCGATCAGCATGGAGAGCAGGAAGATCTCCTGCATGCCTGTAAAGCCCTGATAGATATCCTTGCTGAACTGACCGATGGCGTAGCCGTTGATCATGCCCACCACTCCGGCGGCCAGAATACCTATCCCCAGCACCACAAACACATTCACTCCGGCGAGCGCCAGCCCCAAGATCAGCAGATAAGGCATCACCTTGAACAGCTCGATGGCGCTGCCGCTGGCAGGGGATTCACCCACTGAGCCCAGGGTCAGATAGAGCAGGATCACCGCGATGGCAGCAGGGGCAGCAATCTTGAAGTTTTCGCGGAACTTGTCCTTCATCTCGCACCCCTGACTGCGGGTTGCTGCTATGGTGGTGTCGGAGATGATGGAGAGGTTATCGCCAAACATGGCGCCGGAGAGAATGGTGCCTGCCATCAGTACCGGATCGATACCAGCCGCCTGCGCCACGCCCAGCGCGACCGGCGCCACGGCACCTATGGTGCCCATGGAGGTGCCCATAGCGGTAGCAATAAAGGCAGAGATGAGGAACAGTCCGGGCAACAGCGCCCAGCCGGGAATGAGGGAGAGACCCAGCGCCACGGTGGCATCAACGCCGCCGGTGGCCTTGGCCACGCTGGCAAAGGCCCCCGCCAGCAGATAGATAAGGCACATCGCCATGATATTGCTGTGGCCGACCCCCTTGAAGAAGGTCTCCAGATTGCTGTTGAAGCTCTCTTTGCCAAGCAGCAGGGCGAGCATCACCGCAGGCAGGGCAGCAACCGGAGCGGGCAGCTGATAGAAGGCGAATTCGACCCCCTGCAGGGTCAGCCAGGTACCGGTACCGATAAAGAGTGCGAGAAAAACCAGAAGTGGCAACAAGGCCCTGGCACTGGGTTGAGTCTGGATCATGTGTTCCTCTGAAATTGAACAATGACCTCCTGTCATAAACTGCTTTGTACCTGTATCGGATAGGGATAGGGGGAAAACAGGGCGGGCATCCTGCCGCATTGGGGTGCCCACAGTAGTGAGTCAACCTCGCTTGGTCAAGATAGACGTCCAGATGGATAGGTGTTTTTGTTTGATGATTCTGGTGTTGTTGAGATATCCAAAGAATATTCGGAAAAAGAAGTTAGTGCTGATTATTGTTCATTGCTGTTCTGACACAGTCCGCCGGTATCTGGGGGTATCGCGTGCCTTTAATAAGGAAAGAGGTAAACGATAAGATCTCTGCATGCCATCTTGGGGATTTCTCCCGCAGCCAAACGTCAGCCGCACCTCTCTCTATCTCTACGTGAGCATGGTACGGATATTTCCAGAACGCGTGGACACAAGACCTGGGCTGTGTGGTTACTGTGCCAGTTTCTCCACCGCCTGAACGGCTGTCGCGAGAGCATCCTGTTCCAGCGTCAGGGGAATGTGGCCAATACCGGGCAGCAGGGTGACAGGCCAGGAGATGCCGAGACGTCTTAACTCAGGTTCAAGTTGATCTGTTTGGAAGGCTTCGTCATTTGCACCCGCGATCACGGCGCAGGGGCGTTGCACATTGCGTATGTTCTGCTGGTAGTCACGCTCCGGCTGAAAGTTCGAAGCAAGGTTGAAGGAGTAGGAGGGGGTCAGCAGGGATTTCGCCTCATCATTGAGGGCAAAGTTCAGCACGGTCAGATGGTTGAGTGCGGAAATATGGAAACCGTTGAGGATGCTCAGGGCGATGAGGCGAGGCAAGCCGACACGCACCCAGCCACCGCTGTTGGGCCGGTAGTTGGCGGCGGTGGGGCCAAGATAGGGGGAGAGCAGCAGATAGCTCTCGAACAGGGTTTGTCGCGCACTGCCAGCAACGCGCAGCACAAAGCCACCCCCTGACGAGAAGCCGACGAGTGTTGCAGGCTTGTCGGGGGCTACCGACTTGATGAAATCTTCCAGATCGTCCTCAAGCTGGCCGATGTAGGCAATGGTGCCTTTGTTGCCCGATGCGCCATGGCCGCGAATATCGAGGGCGTAGGCGTCATATCCCGCTTGCGAAAAGGCGTCCGCCATCTTGTGCATGCTCTGGCTGCTGGCAGAAGAGCCATGAACCAATACCACACTGCCCTTGACCTTGTTGTTCT
This sequence comes from Aeromonas sp. Y289-2, assembly GCF_027705925.1. Classification (NCBI taxonomy): domain Bacteria; kingdom Pseudomonadati; phylum Pseudomonadota; class Gammaproteobacteria; order Aeromonadales; family Aeromonadaceae; genus Aeromonas; species Aeromonas sp. Y289-2. The sequence continues at coordinate 554,235 of NZ_JAPDCH010000001.1, read as the reverse complement.
TCGTATTGCCCTCTGCGCCATAGTGCCGATAGGCCAGCTGCGTGCCGTCACGCGCCGGGTATCTTGAGAGGGGTGGCATGTTGCTCCAGCCACTCCCCTTGAAAGGGTCGTTGATGCTGGCCATCGCCGATGCCGAGCTCGGCCCACCAAACAGCAGAGCCGCGGCCAGTATGACCAGGGTCAGTGATATCAACCCCACAGCAAACAGCAATCCTGCGCTCATCCTTGCACCTCGTTTGATATCGACACGGGCGTTGCCCTGATTTTGCTTATGCTGGCATTTCACTCGTTCGAACCTATCAGATGGCACCCGGTCTGCCAAATGATGGAGTGAGACGATGAAAAACGGCCTGTGACCAAAAGGAAGTTCTTGGCCAGCCAGTGTGCGCTGCCGTTGGCGAGCGCAGCAAGGAGTGGTGGCATCATGGCTTTTCAAACCCGGCGCGGGCTGGTAAAACGGTCTCTTTCCATAATTAAAAGAGATGAGAGGGTGGAGATGGACAATCCGATCCGTGTGGCCGTGATGGGCTGTAATGGTCGTATGGGCAAGGTGCTGCTGGAGGCCATCACCAACACCGATGGCGTAGTGGTCGGTGCCGCGCTGGAGCGGCCGGGTTCGGCGGTGATCGGTCTTGATGCCGGTGAGCTCAATGGGCTGGGCCATCTGGGTGTGGCCATCAGCGACAGTCTTGACAAGGTGCGCGATGAGTTTGATCTCATCATCGACTTCACCCGCCCCGAGGTGACCCTGGCCAATCTGGCCTTTGCGCTGGCCCACCACAAGCAGATGGTGATCGGCACCACCGGTTTTGACGATGCAGGCAAGGCCGCCCTGAAAGAGGCGGGCAAGCAGATCGGTATCGTGTTCGCCTCCAACTACTCGGTCGGGGTCAACCTGGTGTTCAAGCTGCTGGAGCAGGCCGCCAAGGTGATGGGGGATTACACCGACATCGAGATCATCGAGGGCCACCATCGCCACAAGGTGGATGCGCCATCCGGTACTGCGCTCTCCATGGGGGAAGTGGTCGCCAAAACCCTGGGTCGGGATCTGAAAGAGTGCGCCGTCTATGGCCGCGAGGGGATCACTGGCGAGCGGGATCGCAACACTATCGGCTTTGCCACCATTCGTGCTGGCGATCTGGTGGGGGAGCATACCGTCATGTTTGCCGATATAGGCGAGCGGGTGGAGATCAGCCACAAGGCCTCCAGCCGTCTGACCTTCGCCAATGGTGCTGTGCGGGCGGGCAAGTGGCTTGGTCAGCAGGGTGCCGGTCTTTATGACATGCAGGATGTGCTCAATCTCAAGTGATGCCTCTGAGCGGCACTTTCGTACTACTGCTACCCCAGTGAAAAACCCCGGCTTGCCGGGGTTTTTGCTGTCAGTCAGCCAGAGTTTGTATAAAAAGACACACTGCCTGCAATTTTTATCTGAATGCCTTATAAATCACACTATTGCGTTATCCACCAGATTTTCCCTTCCTGAATGTCATCACCAGGTAACAGATTTGAGCATCTTTATGGCGGATAAAGCCATTTTTTTACACGGACCGAAAAAGACTAAAAATTCAAACACAGAAAAACGTTTTCCATTTTTCACGTTCACTCTTGTCATCGTAAAAGCGTTAAATTTGTCATTAATGTTTTTTGTGTAAAAATAAATGCCATTGTTTTAATTGGTTTTTTTGTTTGTTTTTGTCGTTATCGCTGGCTTGGCGGCATCTTTTGATGGTGGTTTTTCCTTTTCTTTCGTGGGAGGGGGTTGCAAAGCGATTGAGTGCATAGATAATGGGTAATGTTGCTTTTTTATTGAATTTAGATGCATTTCATCTGAGAAAAGACGTTGAAATGCCACTTTTTTTAAGTAGAATGCGCCCAATTTGCCAGAAATCTGCCGGGTTCGAGTCCTGTCCAAGACCGGAACCGAGCCCGCAACACCCAGGTAAATTGCTGAATTTAAAGCTAAATAACTGGAGGTTGTCTTGAATCACACTGCATTGCTAGTGCTGGAAGATGGAACTGTGTTCAAAGGCGTGTCGATAGGCGCCGAGGGATGTTCCGTTGGTGAAGTGGTTTTCAATACGTCGATGACGGGCTATCAGGAAATCCTCACCGATCCCTCTTATTCCCGTCAGATAGTCACCCTCACTTACCCCCATATAGGCAACACCGGCACCAACAGCGAAGATGAAGAGTCCAGTCAGATCCATGCTCAGGGATTGATCATCCGGGACCTTCCGATACTTGCCTCCAATTTCCGCAATCAGCAATCCCTCTCCGAATACCTCAAGTCTCACAACATCGTTGGCATCGCCGACATCGACACCCGTAAACTGACCCGCATTCTGCGCGAGAAAGGCGCTCAGGCGGGCTGCATTCTGGCCGGGAAACAGGTCGATGAAGCCTATGCTCTCGAACAGGCCCGCGCCTTCCCTGGTCTGAAGGGGATGGATCTGGCCAAAGAGGTGACGGTTGGTGAGGCGTACAACTGGACCGAAGGGAGCTGGCAGCTTGGCAAGGGGCACGTCACCCCGGATGCCGACCAGCTGAAATATCACGTAGTGGCCTATGACTTTGGCGTCAAGCGCAACATCCTGCGGATGCTGGTTGACCGCGGCTGCCGCCTGACCGTGGTGCCTGCCAAGACCCCGGCCGCCGAGGTACTGGCGATGAACCCGGATGGCATCTTCCTCTCCAACGGCCCCGGCGACCCCGAGCCGTGCGACTACGCCATCGAGGCCATCAAGGCTTTCCTTAATACCAACACGCCGGTGTTCGGTATCTGTCTGGGTCACCAGCTGCTGGGTCTGGCCTCCGGTGCCAAGACCGTCAAGATGAAGTTTGGCCACCACGGCGCCAACCATCCGGTGAAGAGCCTTGATGACAACACAGTGATGATCACCGCCCAGAACCACGGCTTTGCGGTAGACGAGAACAGCCTGCCGGATTGCCTGCGCGCCACCCACGTCTCCCTGTTCGATGGTTCCCTGCAAGGTATCCATCGCACCGACCGTCCGGCCTTCAGCTTCCAGGGGCACCCCGAAGCGAGCCCGGGCCCGCACGACTGTGCCGGTCTTTTTGACCACTTTATTGAATTGATTAAGCAGTATCGCGCCTAAGAAATAGAGGAAAGAGTTTCATGCCAAAACGTAACGACCTTCAGAGCATCCTGATCCTCGGCGCCGGCCCCATCGTCATCGGCCAAGCCTGCGAATTTGACTACTCCGGTGCCCAGGCGTGCAAAGCCCTGCGCGAGGAGGGCTACCGCGTTATTCTGGTCAACTCCAACCCGGCCACCATCATGACCGACCCGGAGATGGCAGACGCCACCTACATCGAGCCCATCACCTGGGAAGTGGTACGCGAAATCATCAAGAAAGAGCGCCCGGACGCCATCCTGCCCACCATGGGCGGCCAGACTGCGCTTAACTGCGCACTGGCGCTGGAGAAGCATGGCGTGCTGGCCGAGTTCGGTGTCGAGATGATCGGTGCCACCGCCGACGCCATCGACAAGGCCGAAGACCGCTCCCGCTTTGACAAGGCGATGCGCAGCATTGGCCTCGAGTGCCCGCGTGCCGGTATCGCCCACAATATGGAAGAGGCGTGGGGCGTGCAGCAGATGGTCGGCTTCCCCTGCATCATCCGTCCCTCCTTTACCATGGGTGGCTCCGGTGGCGGCATCGCCTACAACACCGAAGAGTTCGTCGAGATCTGCGAGCGTGGTCTGGATCTCTCCCCGACCAAAGAACTGCTCATCGACGAGTCGCTGATCGGCTGGAAAGAGTACGAGATGGAAGTGGTGCGGGATCGCAACGACAACTGCATCATCGTCTGCGCCATCGAAAACTTCGACCCCATGGGTATCCACACCGGTGACTCCATCACGGTCGCGCCAGCCCAGACGCTGACCGACAAGGAGTACCAGCTGATGCGCAACGCCTCCATGGCGGTGCTGCGCGAAATCGGCGTCGAGACCGGCGGCTCCAACGTCCAGTTCGGCATCAACCCGAAAGATGGCCGCATGGTCATCATCGAGATGAACCCGCGGGTGTCGCGTTCCTCCGCGCTGGCTTCCAAGGCAACGGGTTTCCCCATCGCCAAGATCGCCGCCAAACTCGCCATCGGTTACACCCTCGACGAGCTGATGAACGACATCACCGGCGGTCGCACTCCGGCCTCCTTCGAGCCGGCCATCGACTACGTGGTGACCAAGGTGCCGCGCTTCAACTTCGAGAAATTCGCCGGTGCCAACGACCGTCTGACGACCCAGATGAAGTCGGTCGGTGAAGTGATGGCCATCGGCCGCAACTTCCAGGAGTCCCTGCACAAGGCGCTGCGCAGCCTCGAAACCGGCAAAACCGGCTTCGACCCCATGGTTGACCTCAATGCCCCGGACTCCCTGACCCGCATCCGTCACGAGCTGCAGGACGCCGGTAGCGACCGTATCTTCTACATCGCCGATGCATTCCGCGCCGGTCTCTCCATGGATGGCATCTTCAAGCTGACCAAGATTGACCCCTGGTTCCTGGTGCAGATTGAAGACTTGGTGAAACTGGAAGAAGAGGTGAAAGAGCGCGGCATGGCGGGTCTGGATGCCGACTTCCTGCGTGCCCTCAAGCGCAAAGGCTTTGCCGATGCCCGTCTGGCCAAGATCCTCGGCGTGGCCGAAGGGGAAGTGCGCAAACTGCGCGCCCGCCACAACATCTTCCCGGTCTACAAGCGGGTCGATACCTGCGCTGCCGAGTTCGCCACCAACACCGCCTACATGTACTCCAGCTATGACGAGGAGTGCGAAGCGGCCCCGAGCAACCGCGACAAGATCATGATCATCGGCGGCGGCCCGAACCGTATCGGTCAGGGTATCGAGTTCGACTACTGCTGCGTCCACGCGGCGCTGGCCCTGCGCGAAGATGGTTACGAGACCATCATGGTCAACTGCAACCCGGAGACCGTCTCCACCGATTACGACACCTCCGACCGTCTCTACTTCGAGCCGGTGACCCTGGAAGATGTGCTGGAAATCGTGCGCATCGAAAAACCCAAGGGCGTCATCGTTCAGTACGGTGGCCAGACCCCGCTGAAACTGGCCCGTGCACTGGAAGCCAACGGCGTGCCGATCATCGGTACCAGCCCAGATGCCATCGACCGCGCCGAAGACCGCGAGCGCTTCCAGTCTGCCGTCGAGCGCCTCGGCCTCAAGCAGCCGGAAAACGGCACCGTCACCGCGCTGGAGCAGGCCGTGCTGCTGGCCGAGCGCATTACCTACCCGCTGGTGGTTCGCCCCTCCTACGTGCTGGGTGGCCGCGCCATGGAAATCGTCTATGACGAGCAGGATCTGCGTCGCTACTTCGCCGAGGCGGTGAGCGTCTCCAACGAATCGCCGGTACTGCTGGACCGCTTCCTGGACGATGCCACCGAGCTGGACGTGGATGCCATCTGCGACGGCACCGACGTGGTCATCGGCGGCATCATGGAGCACATCGAGCAGGCCGGTATCCACTCCGGTGACTCCGGTTGCTCCCTGCCTCCCTATACCTTGTCCAAGAAAATTCAGGACGAGATCCGCGAGCAGGTGCGCAAGCTGGCGCTGGAGCTCGGTGTTATCGGCCTGATGAACGTGCAGTTCGCGGTCAAGGGCGATGACATCTACCTCATCGAGGTGAACCCGCGTGCCGCCCGTACCGTGCCGTTTGTCTCCAAGGCGACCGGTGCTCCGCTGGCCAAGATTGCCGCCCGCGTGATGGCCGGTCAGTCGCTGCAAGAGCAGGGCTTCACCAAAGAGATCATCCCGCCCTACTACTCGGTGAAAGAGGTGGTACTGCCGTTTGCCAAGTTCCCGGGGGTTGACCCGCTGCTGGGGCCAGAGATGCGCTCTACCGGTGAGGTGATGGGAGTGGGCAGCAGCTTTGCCGAGGCCTATGCCAAGGCGCAGCTGGGTGCCAACCACGCCGTACCGAAAGAGGGTCGTGCCCTCTTGTCAGTGCGTCACAGCGACAAGGCGCAGGTGGTTGACTTGGCCGCCAAGCTGCTGGAGCTGGGCTACGAGCTGGATGCCACTCACGGCACAGCCGTCGCGCTGGGTGAGGCGAGCATCAACCCGCGTCTGGTCAACAAGGTGCACGAAGGTCGCCCGCACATTCTCGACCGCATCAAGAATGGCGAGTACACCTACATCGTCAACACCGCCGAAGGGCGGGTGGCGATCCAGGACTCCAAGCAGCTGCGTCGCGCCGCCTTGCAGAACAAAGTGGCGTATACCACCACCATGAATGAGGCGTTTGCCACCTGCATGGCCATCAGCGTGGATGCAACCGCCAACGTCAACTCGGTGCAGGAGCTGCACCAGAAGGTGAAAAACCGCTAAGAGTTTGCAGCGGGCATCAGCCCGACTTGCCAGACGACCAACCCCCGCCAGCGATGGCGGGGGTTTCTTTTTATCTGTCGCTCACCGTTCGGTTCGGGCCGGGTGAATCCTTGAAGAAGGTCATGAGTTCCGTATCGCAGACAACGGATGGCGCGTGGGGTGGCAAAAGCTGGCAAGGGGAGGGGATGCTGCGAGCGCGGGTTTCAACTGCAGCAGGCAATCCTCTACAATGGCCCCACTTTGCTTGTCAGTGCAGTGCCAGCGGCGCTGCCTGTAGGGCCTACAAAAAATGGACATGCTTATGACCGCTTTGCCTTCCTGTCGTCTTCTTGCCTTCTGCTCTGCCTTGCTGCTGGCCGGTTGTGCCAGTGATCCCGCCTCCGCGCCTGCCAAAGAGGCGAGCGTGAGCAACCCCAAAACGCCGCCTGCCATGCAGCCGCGCAAACCGGCGGATATGAAGAGCCGCATCGTGCGCTTCTTGCCCCGCCAGGTGCCTGACAAACAAGGGTGGGCCAACGACGTGGTGACGGCGCTCACCACCCAGGGGGTGACGGTCAATGATCACAATGTCTGTAGCGTGCTGGCGGTGGCGGAGCAGGAAGCCACTTATCAGGCCGACCCCGTGGTGCCGGGCCTTGGCAAGATCGCCTGGAAAGAGATCAACTCACGGGCAGCCAAGCTGCTGATCCCCGAATTTATGGTGCGTGCCGCGCTCTCCATCAACTCGCCCACCGGCAAGAGCTACGCCGAGCGGATCGACAAGTTGCGTACCGAGCGGGAGATGAGTGAAATCTTCGAAGACATGATCAGCATGCTGCCGATGGGCAAGACGCTGTTTGGCAACCTCAACCCGGTGCATACCGGCGGCCCGATGCAGGTGAGCATCGCCTTTGCCGAGGCCAACGCCCGTGGCTACCCCTATCCAATCAAGGATTCCATCCGCCACGAGGTCTTTACCCGTCGCGGCGGCATCTGGTTTGGCACCAAACATATCTTCGGTTATCCCGCCGACTACCCGGATACCCTCTACCGCTTTGCCGATTTCAACGCCGGCTGGTACGCCAGTCGCAATGCCGCTTTTCAAGCTGCCGTCAGCCGTTTGAGTGGCAAAACTCTGGCGCTGGACGGGGATCTGATCCGCTATGACTCGGATCTGCCGGGCAATACCGAGCTGGCCGTCTACACCCTCGCCAACCGGGTCAATATGAGCAAACAGGCGATCCACCAGAGCCTGCGTAAAGGGGATACCGCCGAATTTGCCGAGACCGATCTCTACCATCGCATCTTTACCCTGGCCGACAAGCAAGCGGGCAAGCGATTGCCCCGTGCCATCCTGCCCGGCATTCAGCTAAAGAGCCCGAAAATCACCCGAAACCTTACCACCGCCTGGTTTGCCAAGCGGGTGGATGACAGAGAGCAACGCTGCGTGCGGCAGATGGCGACGATTCGGTAGGACTGGGTTTGCTGCGAGACTAGTTGCAAAGCGGGTTGCCATTGTTAATGGCAACCTGCACGCTTAATCGCCCCTTCCAATGGAGATCTTTGGCTCGCATCCAGTCATGAACGGTGGCGGCTCCTTCCGAGTGGCATGAGTTGTTACTACTTTTGCAGGATCAGCCGTGTTGGCGGCGGTCGTTGGCCTGGGCCAGTAGCATGCGGCTTTCACGCAGGAACTGGTCGGCGTGTTCGCCGAAGAAACCGGAGACTTGCGAGAAGGCCGCGATGAAACCGTCCCTGTCCCCCCGTTCCAGCAGCCCCAGCGCTTCACCGAAGTTTTGGTAGTAGCGACGGATCATCGCCAGATTCTGCGGTGACGACAAAATGATGTCGGCATAGAGGTGGGGATCCTGAGCGAACAGCCGCCCCACCATGGCGAGCTCCAGCCGGTAGATGGGGGAGCTCAAACTCAGCAGGCGATCCAGATTGGCCTGCTCTTGGGAGAGGTGCCAGCCATAGGCAAAGGTGGCGAAGTGACGCAGTGCCTGAATGAGGGTCATGGCATCATCGTGGGCCTTGGCTTCCACCTGTTGCAAGCGGGCGCCCCAGATGGTCATCTGATCCAGCAGCCATTGGCTGGCGGCGGGGTCACGACCCTGGCAGCAGACGATCACCTGCTTGGCGAGACTCGCCACATCCGGCCCGAACATGGGGTGCAGTCCCAGTACCGGCCCTTGGTGCACCGCCAGCATATGTTCGAGCGGTGCCGCTTTCACGCTGGTGACATCGACCAGCAGGCAGTGGGCGGGCAGGTTGCCGAGGCGGTCGATGATCTGGCAGGTGATATCGATGGGCACCGCCACCATCACCAGACCGGCTCCGGTGAGGAGCTCGTCAGCACGCGGCCAGTCGGCTTGTTCCAGCGTCTCGACCCGATAGCCTGAGAGGCTGAACATGTGGCCGAACAAGCGGCCAAGCTGGCCCTGACCACCGATGATGACCACCTTGCCAAGATCCGGCTTTATGCATTTGAAGCCTGTATCTTTCTCGCTGGCATAAGATTCACGCATCACCCGGCGCAGCACGTCTTCGATGAGATCGCCGGGCACCCCCAACTGCTCAGCCTCGGCGCGGCGGCGGGCCAGCATGCTCGCTTCCCGATCCGGTGCATAGATGGGCAGGCCGTGGCGGCTCTTTACCTCACCCACTTCTCCCACCAGGGCCAGACGGGCGGCCAGCAGATCGATCAGCTGCTTGTCCACCGCATCTATCTTGTCCCTGAGTACATTCAACTCTTCAGCCATATCCAGTCCCTGCTGGCGCCGCGAGCGGCGGCGCCCTGAAAATCAAGATGCAACAAGGTATCACGGCGTGAGCGGCTTGATGCCACCAGCGGTGATACCTCGATTGTTCAATAGGTTACGACAAGATACCACGGCTTACCGTGCAGTTCTGCCCTTGAGGGGGTCAGCCAGCTGGTTGTGGCAGCGGTCCAGCAGGGTAGCGGTGGTGTCCCAGTCGATGCAGGCATCGGTGATGGAGACCCCGTAGCGCATCTGCTCCTTGGGCTGCTCGCTGGACTGGTTTCCCTCGAACAGGTTGGATTCGAGCATCACCCCGATGATGGAGCGGTTGCCCTCCTGGATCTGGTGGATGACGTTGTCGGCCACCTTGGGCTGCAAACGGTGATCCTTGCTGGAGTTGCCGTGGCTGCAATCTACCACCAGACCGGGCAGCAGGCCCGCCTTTTCCAGTGCCTCTTCCGCCAGCGACACATTGACCGAGTCGTAGTTCGGGTGCTTGCCGCCGCGCAGGATCACGTGGCCATCCGGGTTGCCCTGGGTCTGCAGCAGCGCAACCTGACCCTGCTGGTTGATCCCCATAAAGGCGTGAGGGGAGGAGGCCGCCTGCAACGCATTAATGGCTGTCCCCAGGTTGCCGTCGGTGCCGTTCTTGAAGCCGACCGGCATGGAGAGACCTGACGCCATCTCCCTGTGGGTCTGGGATTCGGTGGTGCGGGCGCCGATGGCTGACCAGGAGAAGAGCTCCGCCAGGTATTGCGGGCTGATGGGGTCGAGCGCTTCGGTGGCCAGCGGCAGCTCCAGCTCCGCCAGCCAGCAGAGTAGCTCGCGGGCACGGTGCAGCCCCAGCTCCACATCGAAGGTGCCATCCAGATTGGGGTCGTTGATAAAGCCTTTCCAGCCGACCGTGGTGCGCGGCTTCTCAAAGTAGACCCGCATGACAATGTAGAGAGAGTCCTGATAGGCATCATGCAGCGCTTTGAGTCTGGTTGCGTACTCTTTGGCGGCGTCCATGTCGTGGATGGAGCAGGGACCACAGATCACCAACAGGCGGTGATCGCGGCGGTGAATGATGTCGGCGATGGTATTGCGGGCCCCTTGCACGAATGCCAGCGCCTTGTCGGAGATGGGTAACTTCTCCTTGAGCTGGGCAGGCGTGATCATCACTTGTTCGGACTGGATATGGATGTTGTTCAGGGGGTCTCTTTGCATGATTTCATTCTCTCTACTGTATTAAGCCAAAAGCGGCTGTACCTATATGTTTACACTGGTACCTGCTTTGTTACGCAACCGCCATCACCTTACCAAGGAAAAACAAACAATCAAGTGAAACCAGTGGGTTTACCGCTAAAAAGTCAGATAAAGGAGCTGCTATATAGCGCGAACAGGAATAATACAGAGGGTTTTTCGGAGGCTTAATGGTTTTTGTGTAACCCAATGTTTACGACTTGAGGGCGTGAAGGCTGCGTTGTCCAGCTGTTTACCCACAGTAAATGGTATCTCTGGGAGACTGCAACGCGATGGCAATGATGGTGTGAGGTGGCTATCTGGTCAGCCATAGAAAGAGGGTGCCATAATGGCTCCCTTTGCGGTAGGAAGGGGGATCCCGTCTGGCTGCGGATCAGCGCTTTTGTTTTCCCTGCAGCTCTTTGTTCAGGCGAGTGAGCATCCCCTGGGTGACCAGCACTATGCCCTGCTCGGAGCGGTGGAAGCGACGTGCATCTTCATCGGCGTTTTCACCTATCACCGTGCCTTCCGGCAGTTTGCACCCCTTGTCGATCACCACCCGGCGCAGTCGGCAACCGGCACCAATCTCCACACCCGGGAAGATAACGGCCTGATCCAGAGTGCAGAAGGAGTCGACCCGCACATTGGTAAAGAGCACCGAACTCAGGATGAAAGAGCCACTGACGATGGTGCCCCCGGCAAACATGGAGTTGATGGTCATGCCGTGCTGGCCGTTTCGGTCCTGCACGAACTTGGCGGGAGGAGTCATGTTCTGACTGGTCCAGATGGGCCAGTCCTGATCGTAGATATCCAGCTCAGGCGTGACGGAAGCGAGATCCATATTGGCCTCCCAGAAGGAGTCCACGGTGCCCACATCGCGCCAGTAGGGGCGGCGATCCGGACAGCAGCCGACACAGGACATGCCAAACGGGTGAGCGAATGCGGTGCCCTCTTTCACCACGCGGGGGATCACGTCCATGCCGAAATCGTGATGGGACTGCTCGTTGGCAATGTCCTCTTCCAGCAGCTGATAGAGATACTCCGCATCGAAGATATTGACGCCCATGGAGGCCAGCGCGGTGTCGGCCTTGCCCGGCATGGCGGGCGGGTTGGCAGGCTTTTCGACGAAGGCATTGATCTTGCGATCATCATCCACCGCCATTACCCCGAAGGCGCTTGCTTCACTGCGTGGCACCTCGATGCAGGCAACGGTCACCTTGGCGCCCATATTGACGTGGTCGAGCAGCATGGCGGCGTAATCCATCTTGTAGATGTGATCGCCTGCCAGCACCACCACATATTTGGGGGCGTGATCGCGGATGATATCCAGATTCTGGTAGACCGCATCGGCGGTACCCCGATACCAGTTCACCTCATCCACCCGCTGCTGGGCAGGGAGCAGATCGATAAACTCGTTCATCTGGTAGCGCAGGAAAGACCAGCCCGATTGGAGATGGCGCAACAGGCTGTGGGATTTGTACTGGGTCACGACACCGACCCGACGAATGCCGGAGTTGATGCAGTTGGAGAGCACGAAATCGATGATGCGGAATTTGCCGCCGAAATGAACGGCAGGTTTTGCACGGTTGTCGGTTAACTGTTTGAGGCGACTACCCCGCCCTCCTGCGAGTACCAAAGCCATGGTCTCGTTCAGCAACTGTCTGGATTTTGCTGTATTGGCAGGTTGTAACAACATCTCATATCCCTTTGTAGATAAATCACTACAATGTTGCCTCCTTTGAGCCCTCAAGAAAGTGCTTTCAGTCACATTTTATGGTTTCTGACGTAATAAAATGACTTTTTTGTTATTAAAAATGACGGGTTGATCCGTCATTGCTTTCAATATGGTCAGTTGTCAATTGAAGCGAGCCGAGCAACAAAAGGGGCGGCGAGAGACCGAGAGGAGGGATGGAAAAAGCCCCTGCCAATGGTTGGCAGGGGCCCGGTTCGTTGAGACCCGGTAAGCCGGGTCTGATTAACAAGGTTCAGGCTGCGTTGGCCAGTGGCTCCTCGGTCTTCTTCTGGTAGGCCTGCGGGGTGAGCCCAAGCAGCTCCTGCACGGTCGAGGCGACGGTAATGGAGGAGACGGTGCCCACCAGGATCCCGGCAAACAGGGTGAAGGAGAAGCCGTAGAGGGCGTCACCGCCAAACAGCAGCAGCGCACCCACGGTAAACAGGGTGGTGCCCGAGGTGATCATGGTGCGACTGAAGGTCGCCTTGATGGCCACATCGGAGCATTCGTGGATGCCCATCTGGGTACGCGAGCTCAGCAGATCCCGCAACCTGTCCGAGATGACGATGCTGTCGTTGAGGGAGTAGCCGATCACCGCCATCAAACCGGCGATGATGTTCAGATCGAATTCGATCTGAAAGAGTGACAGCAGCCCCAGCGCCACGATGGCGTCATGGACCACCGAGAGCAGAATGCCGATGGCCTGACGCCACTCGAAGCGAAACGCCAGATAGGCCGACATCGCCAGCGAAGCGACCAGCACCGCCAGCATACCCTGCTGGAACAGTTCGGCACCCACCTGAGGGCCGACGATGGTGGTGCGCAGCAACTCGACCGGCATCCCCAACTGCTGGGTCAGCATGGTGGCGAGATCCGCCGCGGGCCAGGGAAGTTCGTGGGGGGGCAGCTTGATCAGCCACTCGCCGGGAATACCGGCCGAACTCAGCTCAACGGCTCCCGCCAGCGGGGAGACCAGCATGGCATTGAGCTCATGGGCCTCTTTCAGGGTCTGGATATGAAACTCCAGCAGGATCCCGCCGGTAAAATCGAGCCCCAGTGTCAGGCCGTTCACCAGCAAGATGGCGACACTGGCCACAGTCAGCAGGATGGAAGCCCACAGGCCGATATAACGCCAACGGGTCAACCCCATTGCAACGATCATTCTCAACATAATTCTCTCCTTGGCCAGCCAGCATCAGGCTGTTGGCCCATCACGACGTGTCGCGACACGCCGGGAAAATAGTGTTCTGCTTTGGCCGCTCCGGCCATATCCATGGCCGATGGCGCAGCCAAAGCCGCTCATCAGAGGGACAACTGTCCCGTTACACCTTCAGCGTGCGCTCGCTGCTGCGTCCCCAGAGGGGGTTGATGATGGCACGCGTTCCCCAGATCCCGGTGATCATGCTGGAGAGCAGACCCAGAATGAGGGTGATGGAGAAGCCCTGCAGCGGCCCGGAGCCGATGGAGTAGAGCACCACAGCGCAGATGAGCGTAGTGATGTTGGCATCGAAAATGGTGTGGAAGGCCGAGCGATAGCCAAAGTCGATGGCGTTGGCCAGTGAGCCCCCTTCTCGCAGACGGTCCCTGATCCGCTCGAAGATCAGCACATGGGTATCCACAGCCATGCCCACCGTCAGCACCAGACCGGCGATCCCCGGCAGGGTCAGCACGGCGCCCGGCAGCACTGCCAGCATACCGACTTGCATCAACAGGTTGGCGACCAGCGCCGTGATGGCAACCCAGCCGAACTTGCGGTACCAGGCCATCATGAACAGCATCATGCCTGCCATGCCGAAGGCCAGCGCGGTGAAGCCCGCCTCGATATTCTGCATCCCCAGCGTCGGGCCAATACTGCGTTCTTCCAGGATCTTGAGAGGGGCGGTGAGGGCGCCGGCACGCAGCAGCATGGCCAGCTCCTGAGCTTCCGGCAGACTGCCAATGCCGGTGATGCGGAACTGGTTGCCAAGGGCAGTCTGGATGGTGGCGACGTTGATCACCTCGCTCTGGGCGCGCAGTTTGCCTTGGGCGTTGGTTTTGTACTCGGTGAAGACGGTCGCCATCGGCTTGCCCACATGCTGGCGGCTGAACTGGTTCATCTTGCTGCCGCCCAGGGTGTCGAGCACGATATTGACCTGGGGTTGACCCATCTCGCCCATGTTGGCGCGGGCATCGACGATGTGCTCGCCGGTGAGTACCGGCTTGCGCGCCATGCCGACGGCCTGGCCGTTGCGATCGGCGATATAGAAGTGGCTGTCGGCTTTGGCCTCGTAGAAGGCCAGCGAGGCGGTGGCGCCGATCACCTCTTTCGCCTGCTTGGGGTTGTGTACCCCGGGCAGTTCGATACGGATGCCATCTTGGCCCTGACGCACCACCGATGCCTCGACGATGCCGAGCTCGTTGATCCGTTTTTTCAGGATCGACAGGTTCTGGGTCACGGCGTTGTTGACCAGCAGGGTACGCTCAGCATCGCTCAGCACCAGTTTCAGATCATTGCCGGAGCGGGTCAGCTTCCACTGATCCTGACGGGTACCGGCACTCTCTTTGATGATGGCGAGCCAGCTCTCCTGTTCGGCAACCTCCGGCAGGGTGACGGCTACGGCGCCCTGTGCGCTGCGCGTGACGCTGGCGCCGCGCAGATTGGCTTCACGGAAGCGGGTGCGCAGGGTATCCACCAGATTCTTGGTCTGATTGTCGATGACAAAGTCCACGTCTACCCCGATCAGCAGCTGGGAGCCGCCACGCAGGTCGAGTCCCAGCTTGATGGGATCGGCGCCGAGGCGGGTGATCCAGGCCGGTGCGTTGGAGTGAAACTCCAGGGTCAGGGCGGCACTGTCGACCCCTTGCTGCTCCAGCAACTGCTTGGCGCGCTGCTGTTCGCCCTGGTTGGCAAAGACCAGCTCGACTCGCTCGGGTTGCTCGATCACCTTGAGCGGGGTCAGGTGTTTGTCGCTCAGCAGCATCTGCTGCTGGGTGGTCAGGCGCGGCTGTCCGTGCAGGCCGAGGGAGGGCTGCTCACCGAAAAAGGTGGGCAGGGAGTAAAAGGTAAAGGTCAACAGCATCAACAGCAGCAGTGCGTACTGCCACTTGCTCATGCGGTTGAGAACTGTTCGATTGCTCTTTCTCATGGCAAACAAGCCTCTGTCAGGAGAATGGTGCCCGGGCCGATAGCAACAAGGCTCGGCAAGGCGCAAAAAATGGGATGCATCAGATGCGGATCAGGCAGTTGCCGGATCCGTCAGGAAGAGGAGATGAGCAAACAGTGGATGTGCCAGCCCCTCCGGGGTCAGGCGCTCAGATAGCTCTGGGTGAAGCGATATTGCAGATGTTGGCGCTGTAGATGGCGCCGGTGGATCGCGCCAAAGCGCTCGCGAAAACTCTGTTTGTGATAGAGCTCGGGTGCCAGCATCAGCCAGCCGAGCAGCAACAGCAGGATGGCCTGGGCCGACCAGCTCTGGATCAGCTCGTAGACCACACTCTTGGGCTGGTTGTCACTGCGCAGGGATTGTTCGAGACGCAGCAGGTGATTCTGATGGCTGCCGACAAACTTGATGATGCCATCATCGCTGTCGCTAAGCTGATTGAACACCTGAGTCTGCTGCTGTTCACTCTGGGGAGATGCGGGTAGCAGCGGGCCTTCCATTCGGGCGATGGAACAAAGCAGGGTGAGGGCGATAACCAGAGTTACCAGCACCAGTTTTACTTTGTCGATAAGGCGCAAAAGTTAATTCCCGATAAATAGGAAGGGCAAACTACCATAAGCGCCCGGTTTGAACAAGGTTGCCCGGGCGCATGGCACCATTCGGTGCCGCTCGTCAGCTGCCGCTCATCTGCTTGAAGTCGCGGGCGTAGCCCTTGAGCAGGGAGTAGAGATGGGCTCGCTGGGAGATATCCAGCGACTGGCTCATGGCGCTCAGCCAATTGACGGTACGCTGGCGTGACTGCTCGGTATAGCCGGTAAAGCGGCCATCCATCAGTCCATCCCCCTCGGCCAGCAGGTTGGTCAACTCGCGGGTAAAGTCGGGACTCTGGCGCTGCTTCATCAACCTGTCCAGCTCCTGGGTCCAGGACTCCTGAAACTCGAGCCAGGGGGGCATCAGCTCGTATTGCCATTCGGCCCACTGGGCCACCAGTGGCGCCTGTGCCGGTTTCACCTCACCAATCCAGAACTCGAGCCGCTTGTTCATCTTGTCGCGAAACTCCGCCAGCATCTGCTCTTTGGGCTCAGTGGCAAAGTCCTTTTGCCGCTCCTGTTGCCGCTTGACCCGATCGGTCATAAAGCGGGCCACCTGCTCGTCGGTCAGGGTGCGCGCCAGCCTGACCGCACGGGGGATGGTGTTTTCCAGCGTGCGGGTCAGGCTCTGCTGCACCGCATCGAGATTGGTCGAGATCTGCTCCGGCGTCATGGGGCTGGCCACCGCCTTGGCCAGTGCATCGAGATCCCTGGCGTAGCGCGGCAGCTCGTGTTGGCGATGCCAGGCCATCAGCCCCTTCACTTCGCGGCTGAGCAGATCCTTCTGCGAATAGGAGAGGGCAAAGTAGTCATCAAGCTGCCAGATGATGGCGGTATCGAGCCAGTAGTAGATCACCCGGGTGGAGCAGCCGGTCAGCAGCAGGCCGATCAGCAGCAGACCCCAGGTTTTCGGCTTGTGCCAGCGCACCTTGTTTATCATCTGTTACTCCAGTCGTTGCCGGTTGATGGCGATCAGGGTGTCATAGTCGAGTGAGGGCTGTTGCTCTGCCATCAGCAGGGCCCAGAGCAGGCCGATATAGTCGACCCAGGGTAAAAATGCCTCGCTCTGAAAATCGGGCCACTGGTGGCGCGGCACGGCCTGCAGATAGTGCGCTTCCAGCTCGTCGCGCCGCTCGGCGGGCCACTCATGGGTGCGCTGGATGCTGGCGAGCTCAAAGCCGGGGTGACCTGCCGCGCCATACTCCCAGTCGATGACCCAGGGTTTGCTTCCCAACAAGTTAGCCGGATTGAGATCATGGTGGCAAGGGCGCCAGCAATCATTTGGCTCACTGCTGGCGAGCAAGCCCCGCTCCAGGGCGGGCAGCCAGGAGGGAATGTGGGCCAGTCGGGCGCGATAGCCCGCGGCGTGGGCTCGCACCGCCATCACCACCGCAGGCAGCGGCAAGCGATGGAGCTTGCGCAGCACCTCAGCCAGCAGACGGGGCTGATCGACTGCCGGTGGCGCCGCGTGTACCCAGTTTGGCTCATCGCACCATTCGAGCAGCATCAGACCGCTGGCGGGATCGCCATAGTGGCAAGGCAGCGCCAACCCTTCGGCCATCGCCCCCTGATAAAGCTGCCACTCGGTGGGACGGTCGATACCAAGGCGCACCGGGTCGGGGTGCCCCTGACGCAAAAAGTAACTGCGCCCCGAGGGGAGGCGCAGTCGATAGTTGCAGTTGGTCAGGCCTAACCCGAGTGGTTCCAGCTGCCCCTCCCGCCAGGGGGCGGGCAGGCTGGCCAGTAGCGGATCACAGTTGCCTGTCTGCGGGAGCCTGTTACCAGCCAAAGGTGGATTTCTTCGCCTGTTTGCGGATCTCTTTCTGATCGGCCCACAGCAGTTCGCCGTTTTGCAGATCCATCAGGTTCATGGTCATCTGGTAGTAGACATCCTTCACCTTGCCATTGTCTTTGACGATGCTGGCGAGGTTGCCATAGACCATGTAGCGGGCACCGGTCTGCTTGCCCAGACGTACCATGGAGGCAGGATCCACCATGCCGCTGCTCTGCTGATATTCGAGCTGCTGCTTGACGGCGGCGACTTTGCTCATGTCGACGAAGCGGAACTTGCCGGCCCGCAGCAACTTGGTGCGGATGGTGTCGGTGATGGCTTCGGTATCGATGTGCTCGGAGGTCTTGTTGCGGATAGAGTCCATAAACATCACCGGACGGCCGCCTGCGGTGATCTCGCTGGTGGCAGGGGAGGCGAGCATGGAGTCTGCCATCTTGTCGGCGATGGCCTGCAGATCGCTTGAGCCGTAATCGACGGTGACGGTTTCGGTTTCAGTGGGATCGCCATAGCTGACCGTGGTGCTGGAGCAGCCGCCCAAGAGCAATGCAGAGGTCAATATCAGCAGGGCATGATTCATTTTCATCAGTAGGATTCCTCAATCACTTCGCGTACGTAAATCCGGTAACCCTGCGCCGCCGGGCTGGGCGCCAGGGCCGAGAGGGTGCGGGTCTGATAGCCATGCAGCTTGATGGGGGTCCAGCCGCAGCCATCGCTGGCGACCTCCTGACCGGCCTCATCATACCAATAGAAGATATATTGCAGCTTGTTATCGCCGCGCTGGGTGCTGGCGGCGGCTACATTGACCTGCAGCAGGCCATTTTGCTGGCGGCGGCTCAGCTCGGTCAGGGTGACGTTGACGTTTTGATGCTGCTCCAGCGTGGGTGCACCGCCCGCCGGGCCATAGAGCGCCACGCCGGAGGTGTTGGTGGCGCAGCCGGTCAGCAGCAGCGCGAGCCCGAGGGCCAACCCGTATGCTTTCATCTTGCTCTCCTTAATCGGGGTGAGTGGGGCCGCGTGTGAGCCTGCCCGGTTAATTGTCTTGCTCATATCTCTTCGCCATCTGCTCAGAGCGGCATCACCCGGGTGGTCAGACCGGCGCCGAGGCGCTGTACCCAGACCAGGGTGGTGCGTCCCTTGTGGATGGTGAGCGGCAATTGCCGCTGCGCTGCCCCCGCGCCCAGGGTGAGATTGATGTCACCGGCCGGCACCATTCCCTGCCAGCTCGATGCCTGAGCTGGCAGCGTCAGCCAACTGCGGGTATCGGCCCGCTCCGAGAGGGTGTTGAAGATCCCCACCAGAATATTGCCCACATCGCCCCCCTCTTTGGCGGCAGTGCGGCGCATCTGCTCCTTGGCCACCAGCCGCAGCGCCTGGCGGGTCAGCATGCCGGGCAGCCGCTCCTGCAGATCTTTGGCGGCCAGCGCTTCCAGCCGCACCAGTTCGCTGGTCTGCCAGGCCCGCTTGCCGACTTCCACCGTCAGCGGGCCGGTGTCGCTGGCCCGATTATCGTAATAGGGGATGGCGACGGTAAAGGTGCGAAAATCGCCGCGGGAGGTGGAGATGGGCAGCGGCAGGAACAGTTCGCGCCGCGCCGGGATCAAACCATCTTCAAACAGCACCACCAGTTGGCCTTGATCTTTTGCAAGCGGCGGCGCTTTGCGGCCTATCTTTTTCTCGGTCTCGCGGATCTCGTCCGGTGAGCCACGCAGCCGCGCCAGACGCAGCAAGGCATCTTGCAGGCTGCGGTTGTCCGGCGCTATCTGGTAGCCGCGCTGATAGTCGACCCAGGCATCGTTGAGATCCCCGGCCGCCTCATAGAGCACGGCGGAAAAATAGAAGGTGTAGGCGTTCTGAAAACCGTTCTTGACCTTGCCGATCAACCGGTCGAGATCCGGTGCGCCGCGCGACATCAGCTGGCGCATCTCGCCTTCTGCTTCGGCCTCTTCGCTCTCATCCTTCGCTTTGCGTACCTCATCGGCTCGCCGTTTCAGGGCCTGCTCCTGCACCTGATTGGCCCGGCGTACCTCCACCAAGGCGCCATCGGCATCTCCCCGTTGCAGGTAGTTGAGGGCCAGATAGTGGTGCAGCATGGTGCGTTCGTAATCGGGGGTGAGATAGGCCATCGACTGGTCGTTGGTGAGCAGACTGCCCACCTGATCCAGACCATGGCTCAGCCGGTATTCGGCCTGATTGTCTTCCCACTGAAGGCGGCTGTCGGCGGCGGTAAACGCCTGCTTGCTGCCCGCATCCTGACCCGCCAGCCAGGCAATGCGCCCCTGTTCGAGCCGATCCAGCACAAAGGTGTCATCCCCAAGAGTGGAGTCACGCACCTCGGGCAGCGCCTCGGCGGCATGACCCAGCAGCAGCTGGTTGCGCAGGGGCACCATCTGATCGGAGTAGGAGACGAACATATCCTGCCAGCGGGAGGCGCAGCCTCCCAGCAACAGCAGGGCACCGCAGAGCAACAGGGCGCTGCGGCAGGTTGAGGCGTGGCGATTCATTACAGGCTGAGCAGCGGTCCCAGCGGCTGGCCACCGACCAGATGCATGTGGATGTGGTAGACCTCCTGCCCGCCGTGGCGGTTGCAGTTCATGATGAGGCGGTAGCCATCTTCGGCGATGCCCGCCTCGCTTGCCAGTTTGCGGGCCACGGTGAACATCCGGCCAAGGGCCAGTTCATGTTCGGCTTTCACGTCATTGACGGTGGGGATCAGCACATTGGGGATGATCAGAATATGGGTCTTGGCCTTGGGCTGGATATCCCGGAATGCGGTGACCAGATCGTCTTGATAAAGGATGTCGGCGGGGATCTCTTTACGGATGATTTTGCTGAAAATGGTTTCTTGCGCCATGGCTAACTCCCTTATATGAAACAGAAAATTGAACTAGAACCCCAAGCGGCTCCCGAAAGGGGGGCGAGCAGCACGCCAAGTGTGACACAAGCCGACATTTGACACAGCTGATGTCCCATTCCCTTCAGTTATTGTTAAAAATACCGATAGCCAGAGGGACGTCATCTGCAGCGCCTGTTCAGGGTGGTCTGCAGGGTATCAAAAGGACGGGGTACTCAGGCAAGGGACTTTTGCATATACAGCGGGACAATAATGAAACAAACAATGTCGGATCTCTCCATCTTGCAGCGAGTCTACCTTGGCTTCGCGATCCTGGTGGCCGTGATGGTGGCCAGTTCACTGCTCACATTTCGTAGTCAGGAGACCCTGGGGAACGCACTGGAGCAGGTGACCCAGCAGTCTATGCCGCTGGTGATTGCCAGCAGCCAGACCCAGATCACCCTGCTCAGCGCCAACAAGTGGCTGGGGGATGTGCTCACCGAGCAGGACCCCAAACAGCTGCCGGCCGAAGTGGCCGAACTGAAACAAGCCAAGGCCGCGGTGGGCCAGAGCCTTGATGTCTTGCGCCAGCAGGTCGCCCACCACCCCGAACTGCAAGGGGAGATGAGCAACCTCAGCCAGCAGGTCGACAGCTACCTGCAACTGACCGATACCCTGCCCGGCGAACACGAGGCGCTGCTCACCCGACTGCACAAGGTCAATCTGGCCAAGGGGCAGTTTCAGGTCAGTCTGCCCCAGTTCAAGAAGAGTCTGGGTGACATGATGGTTACCATCGACGACAGCTTTATCAAGATGCTCTCCGAGACCCTGACCACCAAGCTCTCCGCCATTGAACTCTCCACCATGGACGCCCTCAATCAGACTATTCCGGCTCCCATCGAAGGGGCGCTCAAGCGCAACAAGATGCAGATCGAGGGGTTCAACAGCACCATCAAGGATCTGCAGGGGGAGCTGAAGAACTTCGAGAACGACATGGGCCACTATGTTCACGGCTTCGTGCGCGACACCACCGCAAGCGAAGGCGTGCTCTCACAGTATCTGGCGCTGATGAAGCAGCAGGAACAGATGCGGGAGAAGAGCAAGCAGGCGAGTGCCCTGATCGTCGAGATCCAGAACCGGCTTGAGCGGATCACCGGCCAGAGTCAGCAGCTGATGAGTCAAAGCATTCAGCACGCCAAAGCCACACAGAGCCAGAGCACCCTGACACAGGGAACCAGCATCGTCGTCGCCATCCTGATCGCCATGCTGGTGGCTTATACCCTGGGCAAGGCCATTCGCCGTCCGCTCAGGGAGTTGCTGCGGGTGCTGACCGAAGTGACTCAGGGCGACATGACCCAGCGCATCGGTTTTCGCAGCAAGAATGAATTTGGTCAGCTGGGCAGCCAGATCAACCTGCTGATTGCCCAGATGGGGGAGGTGCTGGCGCAGCTTTCACAAGCGTCGGCCCAGCTTAACGATGCCGCCCACGGCAATCGCCACACCACCGAATCAGTGCGGGCAGATCTGGAGAAACAGCGGCAGGAGACCGCCTCGGTCGCCGCCGCCATGACCCAGATGGAGGCCTCGGTGCGCGAGGTGGCGCAGGCTGCCAACCAGACCCTGGAGCGGGTGCAGGATGTGGAGAAGGCCTCCGAGATGGGACGCAAGGTGATGGCAGGCAATATCACCACCACTCATCAACTGGCGGGCAAGCTGCAACAGACCGGCAAGGTGATTGGCGATGTGAGCGCCATGAGCAGCCAGATCGGCAATATCCTCGATGTCATTCGCGGCATCGCCGAGCAGACCAATCTGCTGGCCCTCAACGCTGCCATCGAAGCGGCGCGGGCCGGCGAGCAGGGGCGCGGTTTTGCGGTGGTGGCCGATGAGGTGCGCAGTCTGGCGGGCCGCACCGCCCAGTCCACCAGCGAGATCCAGACCATGATCGAGAACCTGCAGCAGGGGGTAGCCAAGGCGGTGACCGTGATGCAGGAGTGCTCTCGCGAGATGGACAGCTGCGTGGATCAGAGCTCTCACGCCAACAACGCCATGGAGGAGGTGCAGGGGATTGTGGTGCTGATCAGCGACATGTCGAGCCAGATCGCCTCTGCCGCCGAGCAGCAACAGGCCACCAGCGCCGATATCGCCACCAACCTCAACCGCATCTCCGATATCTCGGATCTCAACTATCAGGGGATTGAGCGGGTAGCCGAGACCAGCCAGCAGCTGGACTCCCTTGCCGAGCAGCAAGAGAGCCTGGTCAAGCGTTTCCGCCTCAGTGCCTGATGGCAACGAGCTGACAACAGCAGGCCCCGCAGTCGCGGGGCCTGCTTATTTGGGTAAGTGATAAGAGGATCAGGCGTAGGCAATGGCGCCCTTGCCGACCCCTTCATAAGCGACAATCTTGACGAACTTGTCGCCCACCATCTTCTTCACTTCGCGGGCGATATAGCAGGCCAGCAGCTCAACCGTGGTGTCAGTGTCGATCATCTCCACCTCGGCGCTGGGGATGGCCAGCTGGAACAGCCCTTGCGGCGCCACATATTTGAAGCCGCAGTGATGCGCACCAAGCTGGGCATTGGCACGGGGGCTCAAAGCGAGCTCGGTCAGCGCCACCTTGTCCTCCTCGGTGCCGAGATAGATATCGCCCCAGCGCTCGGCCCAGTTGAGCTCAAGCTCATGGTCGCGCTCGCCATCGACGTGGATCTCGATGGGAGAGCGGTGGCCGTGGGCGATGCGCTGGCAGTTGCCATCGTGCTTTTTCAGGCCGTGGCTGTAGTGGTAGAAGGCACCGGTGATCGCCTCCTGACGCAGAGTCAGGGAGAGATCCTTGATATTGCCCGGCAGCCGTTTGGCCAGCACCGCCAGCAGGTAGCGGGTCACCGACTCTTTATCAACTTGCGGGGCCGGGATAAAGGCAAAGCCCTGGGATGGGCAGCGCAGATGGATGGAGCGACCCGGGCGCAGCAGATCCACTGTGCTTTCGTCACCATCCAGTGTCTCGACGTGGATCAGCGGGCACTCGGTCGGCACCAGCAGCTTGTGGTCCACCTCTTCATCGATGATCGACTTGATCAGCTTCTTTACCCGGCCAAAGTCCAGCAGCATGCTCATTTCGTTGAGCTCACCGCTCATTTCGATATCTACCAGCCAGCTCTCGCCCACCATGCCGCGGCGTTCGCACAGGTAGCTGGAGTCGATCACGGTCAAATCTCTTACAAATAACTTCATCAGTCAGGCCTTGCTACAGAGAAAGGGCAGTTTTGCGCTATTATGACCCGCGATTATCGGCAAAGGAACTGGAACCCCCCATGAACAAACTGCTTATCAAGAATGCCACCTTGGTCAACGAAGGCCGCATCTATGCCTCCGATGTGTTGATCGAGGGGGAACGGATTGCCCGCATCGCCCCGGATATCGAGGCGCCCGATGCGCTGGTGATCGATGCCGCAGGTCGCCATCTCATCCCCGGAATGATCGATGATCAGGTCCACTTCCGGGAGCCGGGATTGACCCACAAGGGGACTATCGCCAGCGAATCCCGCGCCGCCGTCGCCGGTGGTACCACCAGTTTCATGGAAATGCCCAACGTCAATCCCCAGACCACCACCCTCGACGCCCTCGAAGCCAAATACCAGATCGCTGCCAACACCTCCGTCGCCAACTACAGCTTCTATCTCGGTGCCACCAACGACAACCTGGAAGAGATCAAGCGTCTCGACCCCAAGCAGTCCTGCGGGGTCAAAGTGTTTATGGGCTCTTCGACCGGCAACATGCTGGTGGACAATCAGGAGACCCTGGCGGCCATCTTCCGCGAAAGTCCGGTGATGATCGTCACCCACTGCGAAGACACTCCGACCATCGCCAAGGCCGAAGAGGCGGCGCGGGCCAAGTGGGGCGAGAATGTGCCGATGGGCGAGCACGGCCGCATTCGCAGCGACGAAGCGTGCTACAAATCCTCCAGCATGGCGGTGGCGCTGGCGAAAAAATACGGTGCCAAGCTGCATGTGCTGCATCTGACCTCGGCCAAGGAGCTGTCGCTGTTTACCGCCAGCCACGACCTGAGCGAGCTGAAGGACAAGAACATCACCGCCGAGGTGTGTGTGCACCACCTCTTCTTCAATGAAGCCGATTACGAGACCCAGGGCAGCCTGATCAAGTGCAACCCTGCGGTGAAGAGTGCCGCCGACCAGCAGGCACTGCTGGATGCGGTACGTAACGACGTGCTCGACATCATCGCCACCGACCACGCTCCCCACACCTGGGAAGAGAAGCAGAACAGCTACTTCAAGGCGCCGTCCGGTGTGCCGCTGGTGCAGCACTCTTTGCAGGCGCTGCTGGAGCTCTACCACAACGGCGTGTTTACCCTGGAGACTATCGTCAAGAAGACCTCCCATGCGGTGGCCGAGCGCTTCCAGGTGCAGGATCGCGGTTATATCCGCGAGGGGTATTTCGCCGATTTGGTGCTGCTGGATCTGGGCAAGCCCTATGTGGTCAACGATGACAACATCCTCTACCACTGTGGCTGGTCGCCCTTCAACGGCTACCGCTTCCACAGCACGGTGGAGATGACGTTGGTGAATGGCCAGATCGCCTGGCAAAACGGGCAGGTGACTGACCAGATCCTGGGCAAGCGGCTGACCTTTAACCGCTGATTGTTCGCAAAGCAGGCGAACGCACCGTGGCCGAGGAATTGGCGGCGTTTCCCTGTTGACAGGGCAGGGTCATCTCCATAAACTCTGCCCCCGTCAGCCGAGCTGACTCCGTCGGTGTGTAGCGCAGCCAGGTAGCGCATCTGCATGGGGTGTAGAGGGTCGGAGGTTCGAATCCTCTCACACCGACCAAATTCCCCGGTAAAGGCCTTGTCAAACGACAAGGCCTTTTCTTTTGCCTGCGATTTGCCGCACAGGCGTGAAGCCAGTGGTGATGCATGCTGGTCGCTGCTGGCGCGAGCGGATTGTGCAGCCACTGCGCTTTATGTTGTAGTAACGACTCTGTTGCTCATTTGCCTGGCGAGGTTTCTCGTGTCTGCATCCGTATCTAAACCCTGTTGTCTGCTGATGCTCACCCTGCTGCTGGTGGGCTGCGCCACCCCTTACGAGAGTGAAAAGTCATTCTGGAACGGCCAGACCGGCTTCTCCCAGACTCGGCTTGGCCCGGACAAGTGGCAACTGGAGTTTGTCGGCAACGATCTGGTGGACAGGGAGACCGCCCGCAAATATGTGCTCAAGCGGGCAGGGGAGCTGGCACTGGCAGAGGGTTACTCCTGGCTCAAGGTCGATGAGCTGACCATTAACCGCGATGCCGTCAGGGTGACCCCATCACGGCCGATCTTCGGCTTTGACGAAGATGAACCTGATCTCTTTATGGCCCAGATGCAGGTGCAGCATACCATCTCGGCGCTGCTCACTTTTCGCCTGTTGCCACGGGCACTCGATGAGCGAACTCTGAATGCGAAATATCTCGCCGAAATCAAAATAAACAGTGATTAATATTGGTGGTTTGCAAGATCTATATCACATACACCTAATGGCAGGATAAAATTCTGGATAAAGCCTCTAGATTTACCCCCTGCTTTTAGGCATTCTCCCAGCATACCAGCCGCCAGGAATCAACGGCTCGGATCACAAAAACGGACTGTAGTGGCTCCCACGCCACTGTTTACGGCTTGCACCAATCAAAACCGGGACTCCCCCATGAAAATGAATAAACTGACGGTCGCCATCCTCATCTCCATGATGTTTGGCATCCTCACCGGCCAGGGCTATCGGATGTTTGCCGCAGATCAGGCTGCGGATTTCGCCAATAACATCACGATCCTGACCGATATCTTCCTGCGCCTGATCAAGATGATCATCGCTCCCCTGGTCTTCACTACCCTGGTGGTCGGTATCGCCAAGATGGGCGACACCCGCACCGTGGGGCGTATCGGTGCCAAGACCCTCGGCTGGTTCATGCTGGCCTCCCTGATGTCCCTGAGCCTGGGTCTGGTGATGGTGACCCTGATGCAGCCGGGTGTGGGTCTCTCGCTCTCCCTGCCCAATGACACCGCCAGCTCGGGCATTGCTGCCGGTGCCATTACCCTGAAAGATTTTGTGACCCACGCCATCCCCAAGAGCGTGGTCGAGGCGATGGCCACCAACGAGATCCTGCAGATCGTGGTCTTCTCCCTCTTCTTCGGTCTGGCTGCCGCCGCGCTCGGCGATCTGGCCAAGCCGGTGGTGGTGCTGATGGCCAGCGCTGCCGAGATCATGCTGAAAGTGACCGGTTATGTGATGAACTTTGCACCGTTCGCGGTATTTGGCGCCATCGCCGCCATGGTGGCCAAAGAGGGGCTGGGTATTCTGGTCACTTACGGCAGCTTTATGGCCCAGTTCTATATCGCGCTGGCCTGCCTCTGGTTGCTGCTGATCGCCATGGGCAGCGTCTTCCTGCGTGGTCGCGTCATCAAGCTGCTGGCGATGATCCGCGAGCCCATCCTGCTGGCCTTCTCGACCGCCAGCTCCGAAGCGGCCTATCCGAAGACCCTGGATCGTCTCGAGAAGTTCGGTTGTGACAAGCGCATTGCCAGCTTCGTGCTGCCGATGGGGTACTCCTTCAACCTCGACGGCTCCATGATGTACTGCACCTTCGCGGTAATGTTCATCGCCCAAGCGTATGGTATCGAGCTCTCCATGGCCCAGCAGATCACCATGCTGCTGCTGTTGATGGTCACCTCCAAGGGGATGGCCGGGGTACCGCGCGCCTCTCTGGTGGTGATTGCCGCCACCCTGAACCAGTTCCATATTCCGGAAGCGGGCATTCTGCTGCTGCTGGGGATCGACCACTTCCTCGACATGGGCCGCTCTGCCACCAACGTGTTGGGCAACGCCATCGCCGCCAGCGTGGTCGCCAAGACCGAAGACAGTCTGGGTGAAACCGTCGCGCTGGGCGAGAGTGAGCCAGCCAAAGCCTGATCACAACGCCATGAAAAATAAACAACAACGGCCCGCCAATGCGGGCCGTTGTTGTTTATGGCTCGTCTACACTGCTAGATAGTTTTCATCTGGAGTGTACGGTTATGAACATTGCTCGTCGGCTTCAACTGATAGCGCTGCTGGTTATGCTGGCGCTTGTTTTCCTCAGCTGGTTCAGTATCAACCGCCTTGGGGCTGGCAATCGAGACTTGAGCTATGTGACGGACAATACGGTGCCCAGTATTGCGCTGATCAAGGAGGTGCAGGCTGCGTTCTATGAGCTGCACTCCCGGGTTCAAAGCCATATCCTCAACACCGACAATGACAAGATGCAGCAGATAGAAGCGGATATTGCCGAGCATCGCAAACAGATCAATTCGCAACTGGAGAAATATAAAGCAGAGATGCTCTCCAATGACGAAGACCGGCGCCTGACCGACGATGATCAACGCATTATTGCGCAATATTATCAGGAGATAGACAAGGTTCTGCAGCTCTCCAGACAAAACAAAAACGATGAAGCGCGAGACATGTTGGCAGGAGAGGCCACCAGAGTGTTCCAGCAGTTTGCCAAGGCAATCGAGCTCCACGTCAACTTCAATATGGATTTGGGACTGGCGCTCAAGAAGCAGGGCCAGGAGAATTATGACAACAGCCTGCAAACCCTGTTGTTTATCGCCGGTGGTGCCACCGTACTGACGATGGGGCTGTTTGTCTGGTTGTTCAATCAGGTGGCCAATCCCCTTCGCACCGCCATGGATACCCTGACCCGGATCCAGCGCGACCTCAACTTTACCCTGAGAGCAGATGTGAAACAGCAGGATGAGATTGGCCTGACCCTCAATGCGGTCAACCGGCTGCTCGATACGCTGCAACAGACATTTACCGAATTTTCCGTCGGCAGCTTGCAGATCAAGAGCACCGCCGAATCCCTCTCTCAGGCAGCGCAGCACCTGGCCAGCTCGGCTAATCAGGCCAATGATGCCACCAGTCTGATAGCCGCTGGTGTGGAAGAGATGACGGTCAGCATCACCGATATCTCCCAGCGTACCCAGGAGACGAGCCGTATCACCAACGAGTCGGGGCAGCTGGCGACCGAGGGGGGCCGGACCATCGAGCGCACAGTCCATGCCATCAACGAGATCGCCGACTCCATTCGGCAGGCCTCGGTCGAGGTCATTGCGCTGGGTGAGGGCATTTCGCGCATTGGCGGTGTGGTCAACGTGATCCGTGATGTGGCGGGGCAGACCAACTTGCTGGCCTTGAACGCGGCCATTGAGGCGGCGAGGGCCGGGGAGTCCGGCCGTGGCTTTGCGGTGGTGGCAGATGAAGTGCGCAAACTGGCTGAGCGCACAGCCCAATCCACTCAGGAGATATCTGCCACTGTAGAGGCGATCCAGCAGGAGTCGAACAATACGGTCTCCCGCATGCATCTGGTGGAGGAGAAGGTGAGTCAGGGGGTCACCATGGCGACCGAGAGTGGCGCCATTATTGCCGAGATCCGCAGTGCGTCGCACCGGGTGATGGAGCAGGTGGGCGAGATCACCAATGCCATCCGCGAGCAGAGCTCGGCAGCCGAGTCGATTGCTCATCAGGTGGAGCAGATAGCTCAGGTCGTGCAGCAAACCAGCAGCACAGCAGAGGAGACCTCTGCCGCAGCCGAGGAGCTCAATGTCACCACCGAGAGCATCCACCAGCAGATATCCCGTTACCGCATTCAGTAATACTGACGGTTGTTATCCATCTGCTATCCCCGCCAGCTGGCGGGGATTTTTTATATGGCTTGCTTAGAAGCCTGAGCCCGGTTGCTGCAAAAATGCCGCCTCTTCCGGTGTGCTGGTGCGACCCAGAATGTCGTTGCGGTGGGGGAAGCGGCCAAAGCGTTCGATGATCACCTGATGGCGACGAGCAAAGTCGGCAAATCCGGCAAAGGTCGCCTGCGCCGGTGTGCCAGCCTGCTCGGCAGCGAGTGCCTCGAACAGGGCCACACTTCTGGCTTGTTGTTCGCGGGATTCGGCATGCTCCAGCGGCAGATAGAAAAAGACCCGCTCCAGTGGTGAGAGGGATTTGTCCGCCCCGATGGACAGCCCTTTCAGGCAGAGATCCCTTGCCAGCGGATCTTGTGCAAAGGCCGCAGGCGTGCCGCGATGGATATTGCGGGACAGCTGGTCAAGCAGCAGGATCTGCGCCAGCCGACCGCTAGGAGCATCGGCCCAGTGGGCGAGGCTGCCCTTGGCTGCCGCCTCTGCCAGCTCGCCAAAGCGGCTGGCCAGCAGGGCATCCGTTTCGCTGCTTTTTCCCCACCAGAGGGGGGCTTGCCGTGTGGCCCGCAGGACATCATCGGCCTCGTCGCCAAACCAGAGATCGAGCAGAGGTTGCCAGGGTTGCATGGGAACTCCTTGAGGTGATTCAGAGGGAACCAGGAACAAATGGCTCAGGGGTGCTGCCGAAACGGCGGCTTCTCGTTACACTGTGCCATCTTTTGCCCGAAAGACGTAACCCCCCGATGGCGAGCGCCGAATTCTTGGCTCGGCCGATGATGGCCTGCAATCGCCATGAGGTGGTCCTGTTGACCTTGGTGGTTATCGGGACGTACACCTCTCTCCCGGGGTTGTTCTCACTGATATAAGGAATCTTTGATATGGCCGGAACCAGTTTGTTGGCCCTGCTCGACGATATCGCCAGCGTGCTTGATGACGTGGCGCTGATGACCAAGTTCGTGGTGAACAAGCGCGAGACATTTTTCGGGAAGACGTTTCTCACTGATATAAGGGATCTTTGATATGGCTGGAACCAGTTTGTTGGCCCTGCTCGACGATATCGCCAGCGTGCTTGATGACGTGGCGCTGATGACCAAGATGGCGGCGAAGAAGACCGCCGGGGTGTTGGGGGATGATCTGGCCCTCAACGCGGAGCAGGTTTCCGGGGTGCGTGCCGAGCGGGAGCTGCCGGTGGTGTGGGCGGTGGCCAAGGGGTCATTTCGCAACAAGCTGATTCTGGTGCCCGCCGCCATCGCCATAAGTGCGCTGGTGCCCTGGCTTATCACGCCTCTATTGATGCTGGGAGGCGCCTACCTCTGCTTTGAGGGGGCCGAGAAGCTGGCCCACAAGTTCCTGCCCCATGAGGCGAGTGAGGGGGAGGCACACACTGCTCCTATTCCCGATGATCTGCTGGCGTTTGAGCAGCAGAAGGTGAAGGGAGCGATCCGCACCGATTTTATTCTCTCTGCCGAGATCATCGTCATCGCCCTTGGCACGGTACAGGGAGCAAGCCTCGCGCTGCAGCTCTCGGTAGTGGCGGGCATCGCCCTGCTGATGACCATCGGGGTCTACGGGTTGGTGGGGCTGATCGTCAAGCTCGATGACATCGGTCTGCATCTGCTGCAAAAGCCCGATGGCAGCGCCCTGCGTCGCGGGGTGGGGCAGGGACTGTTGGTGACGGCTCCTCGTCTGATGCACCTGCTGGCACTGGTCGGCACCATCGCCATGTTTATGGTGGGCGGTGGCATTCTGGTGCATGGCTGGCCCTTTGCCCATCACCTGATTGAAGGCGCAGCCGCTGTCGTTGCCACCCTGCCCACAGTAGGGGCCGTACTGGCGGCGGTGACGCCGACTCTGCTCAACGCCGTGGCCGGTGTGGTGGCGGGTCTGCTGCTGGTTGCCGTGATGACGCTGGTGAGCCGTCTTGCCCCGGCCAAGGGATAAGCGAGCTTGCGGGCCATTGTCTCTTTTTTCCTCTCTTCATTTTTTGGCCTTCGGGTTGCCCGGTCTCTGACTTGCTGCCCGCAGGTCTGCTGCACCTCCCGATAAAGGTCTTTGCGAGAAGTTATGTATCAACAACAGTGGAATAACGACCATATCTACCCGGGCCTCGACAGCCCCGAGCTGGAAGCGGACATGCGCGCCGCCCGCCACGCGCTGGAAGAGCTGGCCAGCTATATGGCAGGCCTGGACGGGGTGCGCGGCGATGACGCTGCGCTGCAGGATTTCTTGCGGGAAGTGCGGCTGCGCGCCCGCGATATTCGCCATATCGGCTGGAACGTCGCCATTCTGGCCGCGTGCCGCGGCAGTCAGGATGCGCGGGATCCGCAGGCCAAACAGCTGGCGTCCCGTGCCCGCGCCCTTAACGCCGATCTGTTCAAGATCCTGGCGCCGGTGGAAGATCTGATGCTGGCGCTGCCGGAAGTTGAATTTGCCGCGCTGATGAGTGATCCGCTGCTCGGCGAGGAGGCGTACCGCTTGGGCCATGAGCGTCGTTTGCAGGATCAGCGCTTGCCGGTGGCGGCGGAGCAGCTGGTGATTGGTCTGGGCACCGATGGTCTGCACGCCTGGGGCAACCTCTATAACGATCTGGTGGGCAAGATCCGCTTGACCATTGATGGCCGCGAGATGGGGCTGGCCGAGGCGAGCAATCTGCTCTCCAGCCCGATACGTGCGCTGCGTTTAGAAGCCTTTGATGCCATCAGTGCTGGCTGGGAGGGAGAGCAGGAGACGGTGGCCGCCATCCTCAATGCCCTCAACGGCTGGCGGCTGGAGCTGGCCCGTCAGCGCGGTAAAACCCGTGTGCTCGATGCGCTGGATCTCTCCTGCCACCAGAGTCATATCGAGCGAGCCACCCTCGATGCCCTGATGAGCGAAACCTGGCGAGCCCGTGGGTTGGGCCAGCGCGCCCTGGAGCTGATGGCCGAGCGCCTTGGTCTCGACGATCTGGGGCCGGAGGATCTCTTTGCACCGCCGCCAGCTTCCAGCAGCCGCGACATTCCTTTTGATGAGGCGATCGAGTTGATTGCCGATGCCTTTAGCCGATTCGATCCCGAGATGGGGGCATTTGCCCGCATGATGGCCGAGAAGGGGTGGATTGATGCGGCGCCCACGCCAAATCGCCGCACCGGCGCCTACTGCACCAAGTTTGCCGAACCGGTCGAACCGCGGGTCTTCGTTACCTATGCCGGTACCATGGACAACGTCATTACGCTAGCCCATGAGCTGGGCCACGCCTGGCACAACTGGGTGATCCGCGATCTGCCGATGAGTCAGCGCAGCTACCCCATGACGCTGGCGGAGACCGCCTCCATCTTCGCCGAAACCCTGGTGCGCAGCGCCCTGTTCGAGCAGGCGCAAAGCCCGGAAGAGCAGCTGGCCATCACCTGGGCCGAGGCCGACGGCGCGGCCACCTTCCTGGTCAATATCCCGGCTCGCTTCGATTTCGAGCAGGCCTTGGTGGCCGAGCGGGCGCAGGGTTATGTGTCGGCAGAGCGGCTCAAGGCGTTGACCGACGAGGCGTGGGGACGCTGGTATGAGGGGAGCCTGACCCGCTATCACCCCATGTTCTGGGCGGCCAAGGCGCACTTCTCCATCGCGGGGCTGGGCTTTTACAACTATCCCTATCTGTTCGGTTATCTGTTCAGCCTCGGGGTCTATCAGCAGTTGATGAGCCGCAAGCCGGCGGGGAAAGAGGGCATTGCCGAGGCGTATCGTGCCTTGTTGCGCGATACCGGCCGGATGAGCGCCGAAGATCTGGTAGCCAAGCATCTGGGGCAGGATATCCGTGAGGCCGCCTTCTGGCAGGGGAGTCTGGCACAAGTAGCGCAGGCGATAGAACGCTTCGCACAGTTGCCTGCCTGATTGGGTCAGCGGTGATATGAACAACAGGCCCCCGGACAGTCTCGCTGTCCGGGGGCCTGTTTGTTATGCCTGCTTTTGTTGCGGTTTGATGGGACCAACGAACAGGGGGCGGGTCTGGTGAGTCAGATCCGGCTGATAGCCGTTGAAGAAGAGGTTGAGCAGCACCGAGCTGATGGTGGCCAACAGAATACCGCTATGAAAAAGCGGTTGTAGCTGCGCCGGAAGTTGTTGGAAAAAATTCCCGGAGACCGTCGGGATCATGCCAATTCCGAGACTGATGGCGACGATATAGAGGTTGTGACGGTTGCTGTTGTAATCGGTGCGCGCCAGGATGCGAATGCCGGTGGCCAGCACCATGCCGAACATCACGATACCGGCGCCCCCCAGCACGAAGGGCGGGATGGAGGCGACCAGCACCGACATCTTGGGGATGAGGCCAAAGGCGAGCAGGATCCCCCCCGACATCACGCAGACCCAGCGACTCGATACCCCGGTCACGCTCACCAGACCGATATTCTGGGAGAAGGAGGTGTGGGGGAAGCTGTTGAATACCCCACCAATAATGGTGCCGATGCCATCCACCCGCAGCCCGCGTACGATATCACCGCGCCTGGCCGGATGGCCGACGATGTCGCCAAGGGCCAGAAACATCCCCATGGATTCGATAAAGGTGATGAGCATGATCACCGTCAGAGTGGCGATGGAGATGGGATCGAAGGTGGGCCAGCCGAAGGCGAAGGGCACTATGGGGGCAAACCAGGCTGCCTCGCCGAGGCCATCGAGGCTTACTTCGCCCATGGCGATGGCCACCGCGAAACCGAAGATGATCCCGAGCAGCACCGAGATATTGCTGAAAAAGCCCTTGGTGAAGCGGGTCACCAGCAGGATAAAGACGAGCACCAGAAAGCTGGTGCCGATATAGCGCAGGCTGCCATATTCCGGATTACCCTTGCCCCCCGCCATCCAGTCGATCCCCACCTGCATGATGCTGATCCCGATGGAGGTGATAACCACCCCGGTGACGACGGTGGGGAAGAGTGGCATCAGCCGACCTATCAGCGGCACCAGCAGGGTCGAGATGATACCGGCGGCGATGGTGGCACCGAAGATGCCCGTCAGCCCCAGATCCGGGTTGGCTCCGATGGCCAGCATCGGCATCACGGCGGCAAAGGTGACCGACATGATGACCGGCAGCCGGATCCCGGCAAAGCGGCCAATCCCGACACATTGCAGCAGGGTGACGATGCCGCAGCAGAAGAGATCCGAACTGATAAGGTAGGAGATTTGATCCTTGGGCAGCCCCAGACTGCCGCCAATCACCAGTGGCACCGCCACGGCGCCGGCGTACATCACCAGCACATGTTGCAGGCCCAGGGTAAAGAGTTGGCCCATGGGGAGCATGCGCTCCACTTCATCCACCGGGCGCTTGCGCGCACCCGGTCGGGGGGAGGGGGGATTGGTCTCGTTCATGAACAGATCACTCCTTGAAGCCCGCGCAACTGCTACAGGCAAGATAGTGAAAGCCGCAGCTTTCCCGGTCATTGATCTCGTGTATTGACAGAGGAGCCAGATCCCTCGGCAGTAGTGAGAGGGATCCGGTGCAGCACGGGTCAGTGCACAAAACATGCACAACACCGCTCACGATAGAAAGCGTTTGGCGATAACGCCTTGTTTTTGCGGGATGAGTCACATACCGGCCAGATAAGTGTCCGGTTGCTGGCAGGGGAAGGAGGTGAGGGCATCTCAGATTGGTAAGGGGTTT
The DNA here is from genome assembly GCF_027705925.1 of Aeromonas sp. Y289-2. Taxonomy (NCBI): domain Bacteria; kingdom Pseudomonadati; phylum Pseudomonadota; class Gammaproteobacteria; order Aeromonadales; family Aeromonadaceae; genus Aeromonas; species Aeromonas sp. Y289-2. The sequence continues at coordinate 519,483 of NZ_JAPDCH010000001.1, read as the reverse complement.
ATCATTATTGGTCTGGCGATCTCACTTTGATAGCCGGGCACCATAATGTTGCTCGCAATGCCCCCCTCTGCATGTGACGGCGCTCGCGGGCCACAGGGCGCAATCGGGGGCGGGGGCGTGATCCAAAGCAAGAAAGTTGGATGTTTTGGTGGCGCACGGGGCCGCCGCTGGGGTAGTTTCGATAAAACCGACACAGATCCTGAGGTCTTATCCATGATCATCTATCTGCATGGCTTTGATGCCACCAGCCCAGGCAATCACGAGAAAGTGCTGCAGTTGCAGTTTATTGATGATGATGTGCGTTTCGTGCACTACAGCACGGTTCACCCCCGTCATGATATGAGCCATCTGCTCAAGGAAGTGAAAAAACAGCTCGATATGAGTACCGATCCCAAACCGCTGATCTGCGGCGTGGGTCTTGGTGGCTACTGGAGCGAGCGGATCGGCTTTCTGTGCGGTATTCGCCAGGTGATCTTCAACCCCAACCTCCATCCGGAAGAGAACATGCAGGGCAAGATCGACCGGCCGGAAGAATATGACGATATCGGTACCAAGTGTGTAACTGAATTTCGTAAGAAAAATTCAGGAAACTGCCTGTGTATCCTTTCCGTTCAGGATGAAGTGCGCGATAATCGGGACACTGAACGTGAATTGAAGAACTATTACGACATCGTGTGGGATGAGCGCGAGACTCATAAGTTCAAAAATATCTCGCATCATCTGCAGCGGATGAAGGCCTTCAAAGAAGCCTGATCCATCACGTCGACCGATTTCGTTTTAGGGAGCCAATGGCTCCCTTTCGTTTTGAGGAACCGAGGAAAATCATCATGATGAATATTGTCGTTGTAGGCGGCGGCGCCGGTGGCCTGGAGCTGGCCACCAGTCTGGGTCGCAAGCTTGGCAAGAAGAACAAGGCCAAGATCACTCTGGTCGATCGCAACCGCACCCACCTGTGGAAACCCCTGCTGCACGAAGTAGCCACCGGCTCCATGGATGCGGGCATCGATGCCCTGAGCTACCAATCTCACGCCAAGAACCACGGTTTCGACTTCCAGCTCGGCACCCTGACCGACATCAAGCGTGACGATAAACGCATCGTGCTGGCCCCGATCCACGACGACAATGGCGACATCGTGGTCAACGAGCGCGAGCTGCCCTACGACTATCTGGTGATGGCCATCGGTTCTGTCTCCAACGACTTCAACACCAAGGGCATCAAGGATAACTGTATTTTCCTCGATAGCCCCTCCCAGGCGCACCGTTTCCACAACAGCATGATGAACCGCTTCCTGCAGTTCGCCACCGAATACCAGCCGGGCGACAAGGTGAAGATTGCCATCGTTGGCGGCGGCGCCACCGGCGTCGAGCTCTCTGCCGAGCTCTACAACGCGGTCGAGCAGCTCTACGCCTACGGCTTCAAGAACCTCACCACCGACAGCCTGAAGGTGACCCTGGTGGAAGCGGGCCCACGCATTCTACCGGCTCTGCCGGAGCGCATCAGCGGCGCCGCCCATCAGGAGCTGGTCAAGCTGGGTGTGGACGTGCGTACCGCCACCATGATCACCGAAGCGACCAGCGACGGTCTGCACACCAAGGATGGCGAGCTGATTGAAGCTGACCTGATGGTGTGGGCGGCCGGTATCAAGGCTCCGGATTTCATGAAGGATATCGCTGGTCTTGAGACCAACCGCATCAACCAGCTGGTGGTGAAAGAGACCCTGCAGACTACCCGTGACGAGAACATCTTCGTTATCGGTGACTGCGCAGCCTGCCCGCAGCCGGATGGCAAGTTCGTGCCGCCGCGCGCCCAGTCTGCCCACCAGATGGCCAGCCAGGCGTTCAAGAACATTCTGGCCAAGATGAACGGCGGCGAGATGAAGCCCTACCTCTACCACGACCACGGTTCGCTGGTCTCCCTCAGCCGCTTCTCCACCGTGGGCAGCCTGATGGGCAACCTGATGCGCGGTTCCATGATGGTCGAGGGTTACATTGCCCGTCTGGTCTACATCTCCCTCTACCGGATGCACCAGATCGCCCTGCACGGCTACGTCAAGACCGGTCTCATCATGCTGGTGGGCCGCATCAACCGGGTTCTGCGCCCGACCCTGAAGCTGCACTAAGCCGGGATTTGGCACCATGTTGAATACCAAAAGGAGAGGCGATGGCCTCTCCTTTTTTATGGGCGCAGATCAGGAAAGAGAGCGTTACTTGCCCAGATAGGCACGGTCGAAGAAGGTATTGACCCAGTGAGGGCGGTAGATGGCCAGCACCGTCATCGCCATGCCGTTGAGCAGAGCTTCGGGGAACAGCAGCAGTGGCCAGATGGAGAGGTAATCCGCCGTGATAGTGTGCCAGGGGTAGCTGTCACTTAACCCCATCAGCAATGCGCTGGCGGCCACCTTGACCGAGATGGTGATGGCGCCACCGAGAAAGGCGGCCACGAAGATATAGACAAAGAGATGGCGCGGAAGCCAGGCCCAGCTGGCCAGAAACAGCAGCCAGCTGGTGGCTACCGGCAGGGCGATGCCCACCAGCGCTTGCCAGCCAAAATCGGCCAGATTGGTGACACCGAAGTAACCGAGCACCAGCAGGGTCAGGCAGGGGGCGAGCAGTGCCAGCCGCCAGCCCAGCAGCAGGGTGAGGGAGGTGAGCCCGAGAAAATGGACCTCCAGCCCCTCGTGCAGACCGGCCCTTAGATACCAGAGCGGCACCAGCGCGATGGCACTGCCCAGCAACAGGTGCTGATAGAGGGGGTTGTCATAGAGGGTTTGCCACAGGGAGCGGCGCAGGCTGAAGGCCAGCAGTACCAGCCAGATCAGGAGGGCGGCGAGTTGTCCTTCACTCATCTTGTCATCCATTCATGCAGTAGAGTCCGGGCGGCCTTCCCGACCGCCCCATAGCAGAGCAGGCTGACGAGTCAGCCTGCTTTTACCATCAATATTTGACGTTGTTGTGGTACTTGCCGAGGATGCCCTTGACCCGTTCCATGGTCTCCTTGCTGGGGGGCTTGATCCCGCTCAGCTCGTACGGGTCGCCCAGTACGTCCCACTTGTGTTTGCCGAGCTCATGGTAGGGGAGCAGCTCCACCTTCTCCACGCTATCGCCCAGCTCGGCGATAAACTGGCCCAGCCCTTCGGCGCTCTCGTCGTCGTCGCTCCAGGTCGGTACCACCACGTAGCGGATCCACATGGTCTTGCCTTTGGCTGCCAGATAGCGGGCAAACTCCAGGGTGTATCTGTTGCTGACGTGGGTCAGCGGAATGTGTTTCTCGTCATTGATCTGTTTGATGTCGAGCAGCACCAGATCGGTCTGGTCGAGCAGCTTGTCCACCTGTTCGTCGAGATGACGGACGAAGCCGTTGGTGTCGAGACAGGTGTGGATCCCTTTCTCTTTGCAGGCAGTAAAGAGTTCGGTAATGAAAGCCGGTTGCAGCATGGCTTCACCGCCGGACGCTGTCACGCCACCGCCGGAAGCATTCATGAAGTGGCGATAGCTGGTGATGTCACTCATCAACTCCGGTACGGTCACTTCGCGGCCACCTTCGGTATCCCAGGTATCGCGGTTGTGGCAGTACTTGCAGCGCATCAGGCAGCCCTGCATGAATACGATAAAGCGTATTCCCGGGCCATCGACAGTGCCGCAGGTTTCGACGGAATGGATCCGGCCAACGGTGCCGTGAGCTCCGGCTGGCTGGCTGATTTCAACGGCAGGGATCCGATTAATGACAGACATAAACAACTCCAACGATTCGAGCAGGCCGTTATTTTATTACATAAACCCCTATTGATCCTACACCTTTAGTCCGGTGCCCGGCTGCCAAGCAGCTGCTCCAGCCCCTTGACGGTGAGCGGCCGACTGGTGAGAAACCCTTGATAATGCTGGCATCCCAGCGCTTTGAGGATGGCCAGCTGCGCCTCCTCTTCCACCCCTTCGGCGGTGACGGTAAAACGGAAGACCTGGGCCAGATCGAGTATCGCCTTGACGATGGCTCTGTCCTGTTCGCTGTGTACAAGGGTCTGAATGAAGCTTCTGTCCAGCTTCACCTCATCGGCGGGCAGATCCCGCAGATAGGCCAGCGACGAGTAGCCGGTGCCGAAGTCATCGATGGAGATGAGGATGCCGAGCTCCTTGAGCTGGCGCATTCTGGCAATACTCTCCTGCCGATTCTCCAAGACTACCGATTCGGTCACCTCCAGCAGCAGGCGGGAAGGGGGCACACCGGTGTCGCGCAAGATGTACTCCACCTGTTGTACGAAGCCCTGGGTGTGGAACTGGCGGGCACTGACGTTGACCGATAGATGGGGGATCTGCAGGCCACGGTTGAGCCAGAAGCTGTATTGGGCGCAGGCGGTCTTCATCACCCAGTAGCCGATCTCGAGGATCAGGCTGGTCTCTTCGGCGATGGGGATAAACTCCCCGGGTGGCACCATGGTGCCGTCGCTGCGCTGCCAGCGCAGCAGCGCCTCGATACCCGACAGCGAGCCATTGTCGACCCGATATTGCGGTTGGTAGTGGAGTTGCAGCTCGTGGTGACGCAGGGCATCGCGCAGCTCATTGGTGAGGGTCAGCCGGTTCTTCTCATGCTGGGCCATCGCCTCGGAAAAGAAGACGTAGTGGCCCTGACCGGCGCGCTTGGCCATGTGGGTCGCGGTGTCGGCCTGTTGCATCAGGACCAGATGATCCGTCTCGTTGCCGGAGAAGAGGCTGATCCCCACCGAGGCGCTGCAGTGCAGTTTGTGATCGCCGATGTCGAACGGGGTGCGAAACAGCCCCATCAGCTCGCGGGCGAAGTGCTCTGCCAGAATTTTGGCGGTGACTTCCCCTTGTCCCAGCTGGGTAAAGAGCAGGGCAAACTCATCCCCCGAGATGCGCGCCTGCACCAGATTGTCCTGGGGCAGCTCCCTGAAACGCTGCACCACGGCCTGCAGCAACAGATCGCCGCAGGCGTGACCGAGGGAGTCGTTGATCGACTTGAAGTTGTCGAGATCCACCAGCAGCAGGGCGCCCCACTGGCCGTTGGTGGCGCTCAGGGTCTGCTGCAAAATATGGTTGAGGCTGCGGCGGTTGTGCAGACCGCAGAGATCGTCGTAGTAGGCGAGCTGCTCGATATGTCTGGCCGCCTCTTTTTCCTGGGTGATGTCGTAGAAGCTGCAGATGAAGTGGCTGAGCTCCCCCTGCTCATCCTTGACGCCGTTCACCATCAAGCGCACCGGAAAGAGATGACCATCCTTGTGCAGGCAGCGCTCTTCCCCGAGCCAGAACTCCTGCTCGTTGACGGTGCGGCTGACATCTTCTTTGAGATGATCCCCGTAGTAGGTGGGGCGCAGCTTGCGAATGGAGTGACCGATCACCTCTACCTCGCCAAATCCGGTGATCCGGCTGAAGGAGTGGTTGACCTTGAGGATGATGCCGTTGTGATCCATCACAATCAGCCCATCGTGGGTATTAAAGGCTACCTCGGCCAGCCGCAGGGCATCGTCGGTGGCGAGGCGCTTGAGTTCGATGGCGGCCCGCTCGTGCTGGCTGCTCAATAGATCCAGCAGCTGTTCGGGCTCCTCAAGGGGGGTATCGAGCAGCAGGGTGATCTGGCCAATGGGGGCGCCGCTCTGGCCATGGAGCGGAATGCCGATGTAGGCGCTGGCATTGAGGGCCAGCAGCCGGGTCGCCTTGGGATAGCGCACTGGCAGATCTTCCACATAGATGGCCTGACCATGCAGGAACAGCTCCTGAGCGGGGCCGGGGTCGAGCTGGATGGGCTTGAGGGTGGAGCAGATCTCCTCGTTGATGACGCAGCGGGGGATGATCCAGAGATCCTGACCGCGGGGCTGGAACTCGCCGATCCAGCCCACCCGGGCACCGCTGGCGCTCATGGCCCAGCTTACCAACGTCTTGCAGTAGTCGATGCCGGTCTGCTGGTGCAGCTCGGGCGGGAGGGCCAGCTCGGCGCGGTGCTCTTCTGGTTGCGGTTGCCAGTGGCCGAGCAGCTGGGCGCTGCTGCGCACTAGTTGCAACATCTCCTCGCTAAGCGGGGTGGGATCGAGATACTCCAGACTCAGCACCCCGAACAGCTTGTCCTGCTCCAGCAGGGCACCATCGAGGCGTGAGCGCACACCGGCACTGGTCAGATAGAGGTGATTGCTCAGCATCGGCTGGTGGGCGGCCTCCGAGAAACTCAACGATTTGCGGGTACGCAGGGCGCGGATATAGCGGCTGTCACCACGAATGGGGTAGAGCGCTTCGACCCCCAGGGTGAACACCGGGGTGAGTTGCTCGCTGCCGAGATCGCCGTTGGCCTGATAGTGCCAGAGGATGAGCCGATCGGCCCCCAAACTCTCTTTAAGGGCCTCGAGCAGGGGCGCATACTGCTGCTGGCTCGCCATCTGGCTGAGGCGCGGCAGTTGTAATGCCAGATCGGCGATGGGCTCCTGACGAAGGTTCTGCAGACAGATGAGCCAGAAGCCATCCTGCTCGTGGGCGAGGGCGATATGCCACAACTGGCTGGCAAAGCGCACGGTGATCTTGCCGCCATGGCCGTTGGCCAACAGTTGTTCGATGGGCAGGCGCAGGGCATCGGGCAGCTGGGCAGGCCAGGGGGCGCGCGGTTCGTCGAGCCAGTAGAGCGGGGTTTGCATCACGTCGGTCAGGGCGACCAGCCGTTGACTGCGCAGATCCAGACGGAAAAAGAGCGGCGTCTGGAGGGCAGGAGGAAGATGACTGAGTGCGGTAGACGACATGAACAAACAACATCCTGTTAAGCAACCGTCGGGGTTGCAAGAATACTGCAAAATGGTGCGAAACAAAATTTCATTGAATTCTAAATTAGAAAAGTCTAATTTATTGCCCATTATCATGTATGAGGAGTCTTGCAGATGAAACGGATCCTGATTATCGGTGGTGTCGCGGGGGGCGCATCGGCGGCGGCTCGTGCTCGTCGTTTGAGTGAAGAGGCAGAGATCGTGATGTTCGAGCGGGGCGAGTTTGTCAGCTTCGCCAACTGCGGTCTGCCCTATCACATCGGGGGCGATATCCCCGACCGGGATGCCTTGCTGCTGCAGACTCCCCAGAGTTTCAAGCGCCGTTTCAACGTCGATGTGCGGGTCTTCCACGATGTGATTGAGATCGACAAGGCGGGCAAGACCTTGCTGGTGCGCAACCTGCAAACCGGTGAAGAGCAGCGCGAGCATTACGATGTGCTGCTGCTGAGCCCGGGGGCGGCGCCGATCCGTCCTCCCTTCCCCGGTATCGACAGCCCCCATGTCTATACCCTGCGCAACATCCCGGACATGGATCGCATTCTGGCGGCCCTGCACCACGATCAGCCGCGCCACGTCACTGTGGTGGGCGGCGGCTTTATCGGGTTGGAGATGATGGAGGCACTGCACCAGCGCAAGCTGGATGTCACCCTGCTGGAGCTGGCCGATCAGGTGATGGCACCGGTGGACAAGGAGATGGCCAACATGCTCCATGCCCGCATCCGGGAAGAGGGGATCGACCTGCGCCTGCGCACCGGCCTCACCGCCATCGAGAGTCTGGATCTGCCTGCCGAGAAGACCTCCGCCGTGCCGACCGCCAAAAGCGGTGGCCTGCGCCTGACCCTCAATGACGGCTCCCATCTTGATACCGGTCTTTTGATCCTCGCCATCGGCGTCAAGCCGGAAACCCTGCTCGCCGCCAAGGCGGGGCTGGAGCTGGGCCCACGGGGCGGCATCAAGGTGGATGCCGGGATGCGTACCTCGGATCCCTTCATCTACGCGGTGGGGGATGCGGTGGAAGAGATTGACTTCGTCACCGGCGAATCTGTGTTGATCCCGCTGGCGGGCCCCGCCAACCGGCAGGGGCGCATCGCCGCCGACAATATGCTGGGCCGAAGCGAAACCTACAAGAAGACCCAAGGCACCGCCATCTGCAAGCTGTTCGATCTGGCGGTGGCCAGCACCGGCCTCAACGAGAAGCGACTGGTGCAACTGGGATTGCCGTTCGAGAAGGTTTATGTCCATCCGGGCAGCCACGCCGGTTACTACCCGGGCGCCCATCCGGTCAGCCTCAAGCTGCTGTTTGCCCCGGATGGCAAGATTTACGGTGCCCAGGCCATCGGCAAGGATGGCATCGACAAGCGCATCGACGTGCTGGCAGTGGCCCAGCGCGCCGGTCTCACCGTGTTTGACCTGCAGGATCTGGAACTCACCTATGCGCCGCCGTTCGGGTCGGCCAAGGATGTGATCAACATGGCCGGCTTCGTGGCAAGCAACCACCTGAAGGGGGACACCCTGCTCTGCCACGTGGCCGAGGTGCAGGCTCGTAACCCCCATCAGCTGGTGGTGGATGTGCGCAATGGCCCTGAGCTCGACAAGCTGGGCCGCATTCCGGGGGCGCTGCATATTCCCCTCGACGAGTTGCGTGGTCGCCTCCATGGGTTGCCCAAAGAGAAAGAGCTGCTGATCAGCTGTCAGGTCGGGCTGCGCGGCCATGTCGCCTGCCGCCTGCTGAGCCAGCACGGCTTTAAAGTGAAGAATCTCTCCGGCGGCTTCAAAACCTGGCAGATGGCCACTGCCGAGTAACCGTTTTATTTCTGTGCCTGTTTGCCCCTCTCCCTTGTGCGTGCAAGATGAGGGGCTTTTTGTTTCTGCTTTTCGCCCTCCTTGCATTCCCTAATTGCAGCAATATTTCGACACACTTTATTTCCTGTGCCGGACAAAATTAACGTTTTGTTCAGGGGATGGGTGCTATAACCCCTGCCTCGTTCATGATGAACCGTGTAGTAGGGAGAGTGACATGCTGGATATGCTGATGGCCATTTGGCATCAGGATTTTGACGCCCTGGTTCAGATGCAGGCGGTACCCCTGCTGATCAGTTGCCTGATGCTGGTACTGCTGCTGGAGTCCGCATTCGTCTTCCTGCCCCTGCCGGGGGACAGCCTGGTACTGCTGGCCGGTGGGTTGGTGGGCATGGGGGTGTTTGGCCCCGAAGTGACTCTTGTCTATCTGCCGTTGGCTGCTGGCATAGGTTCCGTGCTCGCCTACTGGCAGGGACGGGCCCTGCAGCGCACCCGCTTTATGGATCATATCGAACGGATGTTGCCTCCCGACAGCCTGCCCAAGGCGACCCGGCTGCTGAAAAAGTACGGTTTTCTGGCGATGTTCTCCTCCCGTTTTATCCCGTTCGTGCGGGTGCTGACCCCCATGCTGATGGGGATTGGCCGCCTGAGCGTGCTGCGCATGTGCGTGGCCAGCTTTGCCAGTGCCTTTATGTGGGCGCTCTGCCTCAGTTTGGTGGGCAAGCTGGCGATGAATACCCCCTTCTTCCTCCACCACAGCGAACTGTTGACCCGGGCCCTGCTGATTACCTCGCTGGTGCTGTTTCTGGCGGCCGTCATGGCCATCCTGTTTCGCTGGTTCAAAGGCGGAGCAAAAAACGAGACCAGCCACGACTAGATGACAACCCTTGCCGCACTGGATCAGTGGGCAAGGGGGTTCTCGTGCTGCAGGGGCGCGGAATTGTGCCCATTCGGGTAATGAGCTTTGTGTCGGGTGAGCAGGATGCCTTATCCTGTTTCCAGCCACGCTGCGTTTGCAGCGCTCCAACTCGGGATGGAACCTATGCGCCTCTTCGACTCTCCCTCTGCTTCTCACCGCTCTACCGCCGGAACCGGCGCTCTGCGCCGCCGCTGCTCGGCCCTGCTGCTATCCGGGCTGACAGGTTTGCTGCTGGCTGGTTGTGGCCCTGACAAGCCCGCCAGCCAAGTACTGACCCCAGAATCTACAGCCCAGCAGGAGGCCGGGGCGCCAACTTCTGTAGTGCAGGCCAATGCCCGCCAATATCGCGATGCGCCAGCGCTGGCGCTGGTCTTCTCCGGCCCCCTGGCGCCGAAGGCAAACTGGCAGAGCTGGCTCGGGGTCAGTGAGGGGGGCAAGCAGGTGCAGGGGGAGTGGATCCTCGCCGAAGATGGCCGCACCCTCTATTTCCCGAACGTCCAGCCTGATAAAAGCTATGAGGTGAGCCTCAAGGCGGGGCTGGGCCCATCCCCCCAGAGCTGGACCCTCAAAACCCGGCCGCTGGAGGCGGGAGCCTCCTTTACCGCCAGTGGCATGGTATTGCCGCTGCGCCAAGAGCTGCGCCTGCCCATCAGCGCGGTCAATGTGGATGAGGTCAATATCGACTTCTTCCGGGTCGATGCGGAATATCTGCCCCGTTTTCTGGCGGAATATCGCCCCGGTGCCGGCATGGGTAACTGGGAGCTTGAGCAGATTACCCAGCGGGCCAAGCGGGTGTTCAGTGGCCGCTATGCGCTGGAGCTCGATGCCAACCGGCGCGAGACCCGTCTCATCAATGTGAAAGAGCCGCAGTTGGCCGAGGCTGGCGTCTACTTTGCTGTGATGTCGCCCCTTGGCAACTATGACTGGCGCAAGGAGACCACTTATTTCGCGGTGAGCGACATGGGGCTCAGTGCCCGCCGTTACCGCGATCAGCTGGAGGTGTTCGTGAGCTCCTTGGCCAGCGCCGACCCGCTCAAGGATGTGCAGCTCTCCCTGCTCGATGAGAAGGGCAACCGGTTGCAGGTGCAAACCACGGATCCACAGGGTCATCGTCGCTTCGATCAGGTGCAGGGGGCTCGCCTGCTGCTGGCCGAGCAGGGCAACCATCTGGCGGTGCTGCGTCTCGATGGGGCTGCGCTCGATCTCTCCACCTTCGATCTCGGCACCCAGCCCTGGCAGGCCCAGCAGTTGTATCTCTTTAGCGGGCGCGACCTTTATCGCCCCGGCGAGCGGCTCGACAGCGAGATCCTGCTCAAGGGCCAAGATGGCCAGCTGCTGCCGGGGATGGCGGTGGAGCTGGAGGTGAAACAGCCGGATGGTCAGCTGCTCGAACAAAAGCGGCTGCTACCGGACAATCTTGGCGCGGCCCATTACGGCCTGCGTCTGCCGGACGATGCGCCGCTCGGGCGCTGGACCATTAACCTCAAGACCGCCGCTGGTAGTTGTTTCGAGTGGCCCTTTTTGGTGGAGGAGTTTCTGCCAGAGCGCTTGAAACTGCAGCTTGGCAAGGGGCCGGATGGTGAAGTGACGGATCTGGACGCCGCTCTCGCCCTGTCGCTGCAAGGGGACTATCTCTACGGTGCGCCAGCGAGTGCCACTAAGGCCAAGGCAGAGGTGAAGATCAGCCGCGCCACCATGCCCTTTACTCAGTGGCAGGAGTTCACGCTGGGTGACGTGCTGCTCGCCGAGCAGGCCAAGGATCTCGAGGCGCGCAGTCTCACCCTCAATGAGCAGGGGCAGGGGACTTTTTCGCTTACTGATGAGCTCGATGGGGTGCGCGCCCTCGGGCCGCTGGAGGTGGCCTATCGGGTGTCGCTCTCCGAGCCCGGTGGCCGCGCCGTCAATCGCAGCCGCACCCAGTATGGCTGGCCTGCGGGCAGCCAGTGGCCGGCGCTCAAGGCCGACTTCGTGGCGGATCGGGTAGAGGGGGGCAAGCCTCTGCCCTTCCAGATCCTCAATCTCGATGAGCAAGGCCAACCGGTGGCGGGGGCGGTGAAAGTGCGCCTTATCAACGAGTACCGCGACTACTACTGGCACTACGCCGATGGCGAGGGGTGGAAGTACGAGTTCAACAGCCAGCCCTATCTGGAGCAGGAGCAGACCCTGCAGCTGGACGGCAAGGGGCCGACTCCGCTCACGCTGCAACTGGCGGCGGGCTGGTATCGGTTGGAGGTGGAGAACAGTCAGGGCCATCAATCGAGCCTGCGGGTGGAGATCGGCAGTTACGCCTGGGGCGGCGGTGGCGAGCAGGCAAGGCCCGACAAGATTGCCATCACCCTCGACAAGCGCGCCTATCAGGCGGGTGACAAGGCCAAAGTGACGCTGGTGGCGCCGCGCCCCGGCAAGGGGTTGCTGCTGGTGGAAGATGGCGACGGTCTGCGCTGGTGGCAGCGTATCGAGCTCAAGGGGGCCGCTGACGATGCCAAGGATGCCCGCGGCGAGTTCGAGATCCCGGTCAGCCCCGAGTGGCAGCGCCATGACTTGCATATCTCGGCCCAGCTCGCCGCGCCAGACAGCGCCTCCAAGCCGGTCAGTAGCCAGCAAGGGCAGAGTCTGCGCTCGGTTGGGCTGGTGCCGCTCACCCTGGATCGGGAAGCGCGCCGTATGCCGCTCACCCTGAGCGCACCGGATAAAGCGGTGCCGCTTACCCGGCTGGAAGTGACCGCCACCTCCACCCCCAACAGTCAGGGACGGGTGGTGCTGGCGGCGGTGGATCGGGGCGTGCTCAATATCAGCGACTACCAGCCTCTCGACCCGTTCGAGATCTTCTTTGGTCGCAAGCGCTTCGCCCAAGATTTGTTCGACAACTACGGGCAAGTGATCCCGCCGCAGGATGGCAAGCTGGCCCGCCTCAATTATGGGGGTGACCGGGCACCGCTGAAAAAGGGCGGCGCGCTGGAGAGCCGGGTCGAAGTAGCCGCACTGTGGAGTGGCGAGGTGAGTTTTGATGAGAGCGGCAAGGTGGTGATCCCGCTCGATCTACCCAACTTCAACGGCGAGCTGGCACTGATGGCGCTGGCCTGGAACGAACAACAGGTCGGTGAGGCCGAGCGCGCCGTCAAGGTGGTGGCGCCCTTGGTGGCCGAGATCGGCTGGCCGCGCTTTGGCGCGAGAGGGGATGAGACCCGTGCGCTGGTGCAGCTGCGCAACATGAGCGGCGAGGATCAGACCCTCTCCCTTGTCTGGACCCTCAACGGTGGGCTCAAAGCAAACGGCGAGCTGCCCGGCAACCTTTCCCTTAAAAATGGCGAAGAGCAGTGGTTGACCCTGCCGCTCACCGTGACCGGGGCGAGCGGTGTGGCGAGCCTGCAGTTGGCGGCCAGCGGCAAGGATTTTGCCATCAGCCGCGACTGGACTTTGCCGCTGCGTTCCCCCTGGCCTGCCGAGACTCGCCAGCGCTATCAGATGTTGGCTCCCGGCCAACAGATGAGCTTTGCGCCAGCTGAGCTGGTCGGGCTGGATCGTGCCAACCTGCAGGGGCTGCTCAGCCTCTCCGGTACTCCCCCCTGGGATCCGGCAGCCCAGTGGCAGGCTCTGGCCGACTACCCCTACGCCTGTCTGGAACAGACCCTGTCGCGGGCCTGGCCTTACTTGTTGACAACGGCGGATGAGCGGGCCGCCTGGAGCAAACCAGCAGAGGACAAGAAAGCGGCGAGCGAGGCGGATGTGCAACGCGTCCTGCTGCAGCGGCTACAGCGGTTGCAACTGCCCAGCGGCGGTTTTGGTCTCTGGGATGGTCGCTCCGACGAGGAGCAGTGGCTCACCGCCTATGCCGCCGACTACCTGCTGGCGCGCAAGGAGGCGGGCGACGCAGTGCCGGAGGCCATGCTCAATCAGGCGCTGAACCGGCTGCAAAGCTATCTCACCGACAGTCAGTATGGTGAGCGCTGGAGCAGTGCCCCCGAGCACAGCCGGTTGGCCTATCAGGCCTACAGCGCCTATGTGCTGGCCCGGGTGGGCAAGGCACCGCTCGCTACCCTGCGTCTTATCTGGGAGCAGCAGGCCGATCACGCCCGCTCAGGTTTGCCGCTTTTGCACCTCTCGCTGGCGCTCTCGGCCATGGGGGATGAGCAGAACGCCGCCAAGGCCCTCAGCCGGGCACTGGCGACCGAGCGTGGTGACGACTATCTCGGGGATTACGGCTCGACGCTGCGCGATCAGGCCCTTGAGTTCTCCTTGCTGCGCCAGCACAAGCTGGCTGCGGAGCGCTGGCCTGATCTCAGCGCCAAGGTAGCCGATACCCTGGCCCATCGTCAGTGGCTCAGTACTCAGGAGCGGCTCGCTCTGTTGCGACTCGCCCGCTTCGATCCGGCCGTCGACTGGCAGGCCAAGGTCGCCTCATCCTCTGGCATCGAAGCCTTGAGCGGTTCGGCCCCGTTGCAACTGGGTGCCCCCGAGGCACTGGCGGCCAGTGTGGTTACCAACGAAGGCAAGGGAGCCCTCTATGTACAGCGCACTCTGGTCGGCTACCCCGAACAGGCGCCAGCACGGATTAGCAAAGGGATGAGCGTGACCCGCAGCTGGTTCAACAGCGATGGTCAACCGTTCGATCCCGCCACAGTGATGGTGGGCGATCTGGTGGTGGTACGGCTCAATGTCAGCAGCGAATCGGCGGTGCCCGATGCCCTGCTGGTGGAGATGGTGCCCGCTGGCTTCGAGCTGGAGAACCCGGCCCTTGGCAACAGCATCAAGCTGGAAGAGCTCTCCATCGAGGGGAAACCAGCGTGGCAGAGCGAATGGAACGACTATCTCAAGCATCAGGAGTTTCGCGATGACCGCTACACGGCAGCGCTGGATCTGAGCGAGGGGAGCAACCAGCAGCTGGTCTACCTGATGCGGGCGGTGACGCCGGGTCGCTATCAGGTGCCGCCGACCCAGGTGGAGGATATGTACCGGCCCGAGCTGCGGGCTGTCGGTGAGGATATCCACGAGGTGCGTATTTCTGAGTAACAAACCCTCCCTTGAGCGGGTTCGCCCGCTCACTTTCTGGCAGCGTGGCTGGCTGAAATTGGGTCGCAGTGGCCGCGCTGGCTGGCGCTGGCTTGGCCGTCTACCACGCTGGCTGCGTGTCTCGGTGCTGGGGGTTGTCGCACTGCTGCTGTCATTGCTGGCGCTGGATCGACTCTTCCCGCCGCCGCCACTCGACCCTGCCTATGCACGGGTGGTGCTCGACATGAAGGGGCGGCCGCTGCGCGCCTTTGCCGATACCAGCGGCGTGTGGCGCTACCCCGTGACCCTGGAGCAGGTCTCCCCCCGCTATATCGAGGCGTTGCTGGGTTACGAGGATCGCTACTTCTGGCGTCATCCCGGGGTTAATCCGGTGGCCATGGTGCGCGGGGTCTGGCAGTGGCTGCGCTATGGGCGGGCTGTGTCGGGCGGCTCGACCCTCACCATGCAAGTGGCGCGCCTTATCGAGCCCTACCACAGGAGCGTGCCCGGCAAACTGCGTCAGATGGCCCGTGCGCTGCAACTGGAGTGGCACTACGACAAGCGCACCTTGCTCACCGTCTACCTCAATCGGGCGCCGTTTGGCGGCAACCTGGAGGGTGTGCAGGCGGCAAGTTTTGCCTACCTTGGCAAGAGTGCGGCCAAGCTGACCTATGCCGAGGCGGCGCTGTTGGCGGTGCTGCCGCAGGCTCCCAGCCGCAATCGGCCGGACCGGCATCCCGAGCGGGCCCGCGCCGCCCGTGACAAGGTGATGCAGCGGCTGGTAGCGCAAGGCGTCTGGCCCGAACAGGTGTGGCTGGAGGGGCGTATCGAGCCGGTGCTGGCCCGCGGTCACTTCACGCCGATGGAGGCGCCGCTCTTTGCCCGTCTCGCCGCCGACCATCAGGCCGGGGCGCTGGTGCACACCACCATTGATGGCGATCTGCAGCGCTGGTTGGAGGGGCGGGTGGCGAGCTACATTCGCCGCTTCCCCGAGCAGACCTCAGCGGCGTTGCTCTTGGTAGATAACAAAACCATGGCGGTGCGCGCCTATGTGGGCAGCGCCGAGTATGGCAATTTGCGCCGCCACGGTTATCTGGACATGGTGCAGGCGATTCGCTCTCCCGGCTCTACGCTGAAGCCCTTCATCTACGGTCTGGCGATGGATGAGGGGCTGGTGCACTCGGCCTCCCTGCTCTCCGATGCGCCAAGGCTGGGATCTGATTATCGCCCCGCCAACTTTTCCGGCGCCTTTCAGGGGCCGGTGACCCTCGCTCAGGCGCTGCAGCAATCCCTCAACGTGCCGGCGGTGCAGGTGCTGGAGGCGCTCGGGCCGGACAAACTGGTCAGCCGCCTCGACAACGCCGGGGTGAGACTGGCGCTCTCCGACAAACCCAATCCGGCCATCGCGCTGGGGGCTGCGGGCATTAGGCTCGAGCAGCTGGTGGCCCTCTACAGCGCACTGACCCGGCAGGGGCAGGTGGCGATGCCGGTCTGGCTGGCGGGGCAGCAGGCGGTGTCACGCCCCTTGCTGAGCCCGGGAGCGGCCTGGATCATCTGGCAGATGTTGAGTGCCCAGGGGCGCGCGGATCAGCCCTTTGCCAGTGAGGCGACCGGCCGGGTCAACCGACTGGCCTGGAAGACCGGCACCAGCTACGGCTATCGCGACAGCTGGGCGATGGGAGTCTCCGGTCGCTGGACCATCGGCGTCTGGCTGGGGCGCCCCGACGGTACCCCCATGCCCGGTTTTTACGGCCAGAGCGCGGCGGTGCCGCTGCTGCTTTCGGTTTACTCGCGACTGGCTGACAACAGCCCTCTGCCGGCACAGCCCAACACGGTGAGCGAGGCCGAAGTGTGCTGGCCGCTGGGGCGCAAGGCCAGCGCGACCCTGTCTGAGGTTTGTTTGCAGCGCCAGAGCGCCTGGTTGCTGGCAGGGCGCGATCCTCCCACCTTGCCGGATCCCATGGACTGGCCCTCGCCGCTGCGCCAAGTTGCACTCACTACCGAAGGCAAGCCGACTCTGACCCGTTGCCCCGATGCGGCGCAATCCGGTTTTCGGGCGCTCTGGCCATTGTCACTGGAGCCGTGGCGAACGCCCGGCGAGCGACGACAGGCGCTGCTGGCAAGTGGTTGTGCTGGGGAAGGGCAGAGCGCCGAGCAGCAAGCTCCAATTCGCATCATGGCGCTGGGGGAGGGCAACCTTATCCGCAGCCAGCGCTACCGGTTGCAGCCCAAGGTGCTTGGCGGTGTTGGCAAGCCAGCCTGGTTTCTCAACGGCCAGCGACTGCGCTGGGACGGGGATCAGGTGCTGAGTGTGGCGGGTCGTTATCAGCTGGTGGTGGTGGATGAAGCGGGCAACAGCGATCGTATCGAGTTTCGCGTGGTGCATCCTGACAGTGATGCCAGCACCATCACCCGTTGATCGTTTTGCCGACAGCCATTGAGGTGAATGTAATTAACTATTTGAAATGCATCAATATTTGATTGGATGAATTAATTTGTGAATAATTACGAATTCATTCAAATCCAATCGGGAGTTCTCTTTTGCTGCGTGTTCTGTGTCCCTTGCTGGTGCTGATGAGTTCGGGTTGTGCCACAACCAATCATGGTGATCACCATGTTTCTCCTGAACGTACCGGGTTCTATTCACCTTTCGAACCTGCTTCCGAGAGTTTTGCGCGTTGCTATCAGAAACAGTTTGCCTGTACCCCTGCCAATATCCGCCGTGACAGGGCGATGGAGGCGCGCAGGCAGGCGCAAGAGCGGGCCAATCACCGGGGTGATGATTGGTAGGCAGCAGAAAACGAGAGGGGTTGGCAGATGCCAACCCCTTTTTCATTCCGCCAATTCAGCCCTGTTGGCGCAGATGACCGAGCCGGGTGAAGAAGTGCTGGCTCTTGCGTTGGTGAAAGTGGCTCTTCTTGATGGGATGGAAGATGAGGCGGCTTTCGGGATGGCTCGCCTTTAACTGGTGGAGCATGGCTACGGCGGGCAGGCTGGTGCTGACCAGGGTGGTGAGTGGCATGCTGAGGGTCTCGGGCCCGAGCAGTTGATTGAGCCCTTGCTGAGCCTGCTCAAAGCGGGTCACGGCCGCCGGGTCGGCATAACCGCTACCCAGCATGGTGAGCAGGTTGTCGAGGGCCAGATGAAATTCGGCCAGCTGTTGGCGAAAGCCGCTGCGCCCGCGCAGGGCAATCAGCTCTGCCAACGGAATGTCGGCCAGGTGAGTGGGCACTTGCAACGGGATCTCGAGGTGGAAGCAATCCTGACCACCGCGATTGTGGTAGCGGGATTCGAGCAGATGGAGCAGTCGGTCGAGATAGTCGTGATCGGTAATGAGCGCCCCGTCATTGGCGAGTGCCCACTCACGGGCGAGACGCATGGAGAGCAGATTGGCAAAGCGCCGCGCCATTCTGATCCCACCCTCATCCCGGGTCGCAAAGCCGTGAGTCAGGCAAAAGCCGTGTAGTCGCTCCAGTCCCGCCTGATCCGGGCAGAAGCAGTCGTGGTTGGCCTCCTGACGCCAACGACCAATCAGCTCCTTGTTGCCAAACACCTTGTGGCGGACGAAATCGGGGGCCACCAGGCCGCTTATCTGGTTCTCCAGTTGCGGGGTAATGGCGGCAAAGAAGGCGGCATCGGGTCGCTCGGCCAGCAGATCGGTCTGCTGTTGAAGGGTATCGAGCAGGGCGGTGAGGCCGCTCTTTTCGCTGACGGTGAAGACGAAGGCGAGCCGCTCCAGATAGAGCAGGGCAAATTTGAGCCAGAGTTCGTCGCGTACCTCCATGCCGGGGTAATAGATATAGGTCTTCATCGGATCAGTCTGTTGTCAAAAATCTGGCGAGGCGCAGGGTCGGGAATATACGCAAGATTGCGGCCGCGCGGCAAACACTGCGTGGGGGAATGTGAGCAAACGCTCATCCAGTAGGCGCTGGCCACAAAGTTCTGATATAATTCGCGCCCTTAAATCAAGGTCACCCGAGTCATTACCATGAAGTTCATTATCAAGCTGTTCCCGGAAATCACCATCAAGAGCAAGTCGGTTCGCCAGCGCTTTATCAAGATCCTGCAGGGCAATATCCGCAATGTCCTGCGCCGCTTCGACGACGATGCCCGCGTACGGATGGATTGGGACAAGCTGATCGTGAGCTCCCGCAATGACCAGTTCCGCGAGCAGGCTATCGAAGCTTTGGCCTGTATTCCGGGCATTCAGGCCTTCCTCGAGGTACAAGCCAGCAAGTTTACCGATCTGCACGACATCTTCGAGCAGGTGAAAGCCGTATGGGGCGACCAGCTCAAGGGCAAAACCTTCTGCGTGCGCGCCAAGCGCCACGGCAAGCATGAGTTCTCCTCCCTCGAGGTTGAGCGTTACGTGGGCGGTGGATTGAATCAGCACTGCGAAAGCAATGGTGTGCGCCTCAAGAACCCGGATGTGAAGATCAACCTCGAGATCGACGGCGAGGAGCTCTTCATCGTCAGCGCCATCCATCAGGGCCTGAGCGGTATGCCCATCGCGACCCAGGAAGATGTGCTGAGCCTGCTCTCCGGCGGTTTTGACTCCGGCGTGGCGTCGTTCCAGTTCATCAAGCGCGGCTGCCGCGTGCACTACTGCTTCTTCAATCTGGGCGGTGCTGCCCACGAAATCGGCGTCAAGCAGGTGGCCTATCACCTGTGGAACCGTTTCGGCTCCTCCCACCGGGTACGCTTCACCGCTGTGGACTTCGAGCCGGTGGTTGCCGAGATCCTCGAGAAGATCGACAACGGTCAGATGGGCGTGGTGCTCAAGCGGATGATGATGCGTGCTGCCGCCAAGGTGGCCGACGAATTCCAGATCCCGGCGCTGGTGACCGGCGAGTGCGTGGGTCAGGTATCGAGCCAGACTCTCACCAACCTGAACGTGATCGACCGGGTGACCGACAAGGTGATCCTGCGCCCGCTCATTACTTGGGACAAGCCGGATATCATCAGTGAAGCCCGCCGCATCGGCACTTTGGAGTTTGCCGAGACCATGCCGGAGTACTGTGGCGTCATCTCCAAAAAGCCGACCGTGAAGGCCGAGCTCTCCCGCATTGAAGAGGAAGAGGCCAATTTTGACTTCTCCATTCTGGACAAGGTGGTCTCCGAGGCCCGTTACCTTGATATCCGCCGTATCGGTGAAGAGACTGCCGCTGAAGTGCAAGAGGTGGAAACCACCCAGGTGCTGGGCGCTGACGAGGTGATCCTGGATATCCGCTCTGCCGATGAACACGACGAGAAGCCGCTGGTGGTGGAAGATCGTGAAGTACTGCATATCCCCTTCTTCAAGCTGGCCACCGCCTTTGGCGATCTGCCCAAGGAGAAGACCTACCTGCTCTACTGCGATCGCGGCGTGATGAGCAAGCTGCAGGCGCTCTATCTGAAAGAGAAGGGCTTTGACAACGTCAAGGTGTACCGCCCGTAAGCGCGCTTTCGCCTTCAATAAAAAATCCGGCCAATGTGCCGGATTTTTTATTTCACTGAGTAATGACTATCAAGGGCAGGGAACCGGGGTGAAGGAGTCTTGCCCCTGGCAACGCCAGCCCATTTCAGCTTCCCGCATCTGCCACAAGTTGTCGCTGCGATAGAGGGTCAGGATGTAGATCATGTCGCTCTTGCTGCCATCGAGGGCGACCGAGAGTACCAGATCATTATCTAGTTGCTGGGCATGGATGCGACTGGGTATGTCGCCATGGCCGACGAATCGCAGTGCTACCTCACGGTAGTCATTTACCCAGTTTTGCTGTTGATGGCTTGCCTGGCGTATCTGCTGGTTGAACTGCTGCACCGGCGCCGAGGCCAGTCGTCCAAATACCACTTGTGCTTCGGCGTGGGCTGCCGTCACGTTCGCCAGGAGAAGGGTGGTAAGCATACCGATTTTGCGCATGAGAAGTTCCGGCTAACAACGACTGCTTCTATGACAACAGAAAAGCTTATTTGGTTCAACGCGTGGCCCACAGCGACATGATGACGCTGTGGGCCTGCTCTCAATTGCGTTGCAGGGAGAAGGTGGGCAGCGACAGATGCCAGTAGATAGCCGCGACCCGCAGGCCAAACACGGCCGTCATGCAGATGAGCATGGCCGTTACTCTGTCCATGTTGGCCTCAAGCGCCAGGGTATAGAGAATGCCGCCAAGGATACAGGCGGTGGCATAGATCTCTTTTTGCAGCACCATGGGTACCTCCCGCGCCAGTACATCGCGGATCATGCCACCGGCTACCCCGGTCATGGTGCCCATGATCACGGCAATCAGCCCCGGGGTGCCGAAATTGAGGGCCTTCTGGGCACCGATAACGGTAAAGAGGGCCAGTCCGAAGGCATCCGCCACCGGCAGCACATACCAGGGCATCCTGCGGGGCAGCTTGACCATCCACATACCGATCAGCGCCGTTGCGATGACGACCCATATATAGAGGGGATCGCGCACCCAGAATACAGGGGTGGCTCCCAGGATCATGTCGCGGATGGTGCCGCCGCCGATGGCAGTGACCGCCGCTAAAACCATGACGCCAAACCCGTCCATTCTGAGTCGGCCAGCCACCAATACCCCTGAAAACGCGAATACCGCAGTACCAAACATGTCGCTGATGTAAACAATCTGCTCAACCAGTGTCTGCATGGAGAACAACTCACGCCAAATTGTTGATGGGGCCGCGATTTTAGGGGCTGGTGAGCCCAATCGCCAACAGTGCTCGACAAAATTGAGAGTCGGGACGGATTTTTTCTCGCGGCATGAACCGGGTGAGGCTCGTGCGTGCCCGTAGCTCTCCGCCGTTGGCGAGCTTTAGAAGGTTGAGTTCCATCACAGGTTTAGGCCCGATTTTTTCCTTAAGTATCCCCCCGACCCGCCGATATATAAGATAAGCGGCGTTAATGCGATGAAGCGTTGAAAAAAATGCTAAAGACATCCAAAAACGAGCCGTTAAATAAGACGCATCGGGCACAGAAAATAATAAAGCTCGAGCAAATAGAAGAGTAAATTTAATAGCTTAGGAGAATAGTCATGGGCCTTTTTATCAACACTAACGTTTCATCACTCAACGCTCAGCGTAATATGATGAATGCGACCAAATCACTGGATACTTCCTACACTCGACTGGCATCTGGTTTGCGTATCAACAGCGCCAAAGATGATGCCGCGGGTCTGCAAATTTCCAACCGCTTGACCTCTCAGATCAACGGTCTGGATCAAGGTAACCGTAACGCTAATGATGGTATCTCTCTGGCACAAACTGCGGAAGGGGCCATGGATGAAGTGACCGGCATGCTGCAGCGTATGCGTACTTTGGCACAACAGTCGGCTAACGGTTCCAACTCTGCCAAGGATCGTGAAGCACTGCAAAAAGAGGTGGATCAACTGGGAGCAGAGATCAACCGTATATCTACCTCTACCACATTTGCGGGGACCAAACTGTTGGATGGTTCTTTCGGGGGGACTTTCCAAGTCGGTGCTGATGCTAACCAGACAATCAGCTTTAGCTTGTCACAGGCCAATGGTTTCAGTATCTCCGGTATTGCGGCTGCAGCAAACACAACAGTGGATGTTGGTACTGTTATAGGTACAGCTATCAACGTGACAGCTATATTTGTCGCCGGTAGTTCTATCAGCATCAGTACCCAAAGTGGTGCACAGCAAGTGTTAGCTGCTGCTGATGCGATGCTCGGGGTCGTTGATAGCAAGCGTGCTGAACTTGGTGCAGTACAGAACCGGATGGATTCGACTATTCGCAACCAAGCCAACATTTCGGAAAACGTTAGTGCAGCTCGTTCGCGTATCCGTGATGCTGACTTCGCGATCGAAACTGCCAATATGACCAAACAGAATATCCTGCAGCAGGCAGCTTCCAGTATCCTGTCACAGGCCAACCAGAGACCTCAGTCAGCACTTCAGCTGCTGCAAGGCTAACAAAAGAAAACAGGGCGGTTGTTCAGGCCGCCCTGGTCAAGAGATGGAACAAAGGGGTGTTCGGGTTCGCACTCTGTTCTATCGGGAGAGATATAATTCTCTACTAGTAATGCCAAGTGTTGTCCAGCTGTTCAGTTCTGTCACGCTTGGTCATATTCTCCTGAGCATATGCTCATTTTTAGGCCGGTTCTCCGGCCATTTTTTATTGTGTCGCCAAATTGGCGTCACTCCTCCCAGTGTGTGCATACATCATGCCAAAATTATATTTCCTCAGGCTCATCTATGGGCATGGCTGGAAGGCTCTCCCATAGAGGGTGGGGTGATTGAGTATGTTACCCCTCACAGGAGAAGACTTGCCGCTATCGGCAACAATTTTCCTAAAGCTTGGCTAAATTCTGCCGCTAAAAAGATGACGCAATCGAGGGGTGTTCGGAATCCAACGTTTGCATAGCTGCGGGTAGTCTGTCTGTTCAAACAGGTACCCGCCAGAAGAGAGAGGCCAGTTCAACCTCCTCTTCTACGGTGGGTCGTCACTCAGTTATGGTGACGCAACCCGCAGTCGCATGTTCTTCGGGAGAATTTATTATGGCTATGTTCATTAACACTAATACGTCATCACTGAACGCCCAGCGTAATTTGATGAATACCACCAAATCTCTGGATACCTCGTATACCCGTTTGGCATCCGGTTTGCGTATCAACAGCGCAAAAGATGATGCTGCGGGTTTGCAGATCTCCAACCGTTTAACTTCTCAGATCAATGGTCTGGATCAGGGTAACCGTAACGCTAACGACGGCATCTCTCTGGCACAAACGGCTGAAGGCGCAATGGATGAAGTGACCGGCATGCTCCAGCGCATGCGCACCTTGGCGCAACAATCTGCCAACGGCTCAAACTCAGCAAAGGACCGTGAGGCTCTGCAGAAAGAGGTTAACCAGCTTGGGTCCGAGATCAACCGTATCTCTAAAGACACTACGTTTGCAGGTACTAAATTACTGGACGGCACTTACGGTGGAACTTTCCAAGTCGGTGCTGACGCCAACCAGACCATCGGTTTTAGCTTGTCTCAAGCTGATGGCTTCAGTATCTCTGGAATTGCTGCTGCGGCGAATACTACCGTTGACGTAGGCACCGTGATTGGTACCGCGATTAACGTTACTGCTATTTTTGCTGCAGGTAGCTCCATCAGCATCAGTACTCAGAGCGGAGCACAGCAAGTCCTCGCTGCTGCAGACGTCATGCTGGGAGTTGTGGATAGCAAACGAGCTGAGCTTGGTGCCGTACAAAACCGCTTGGACTCAACCATTCGCAACCAGGCAAACATCTCTGAAAACGTCAGTGCTGCACGTTCGCGCATCCGTGATGCCGACTTTGCGACTGAGACAGCCAATATGACGAAGCAGAATATTCTGCAGCAGGCGGCCTCAAGCGTTTTAGCTCAGGCTAATCAACGTCCTCAATCAGCACTATCTCTGCT
The DNA here is from genome assembly GCF_027705925.1 of Aeromonas sp. Y289-2. Lineage (NCBI taxonomy): Bacteria > Pseudomonadati > Pseudomonadota > Gammaproteobacteria > Aeromonadales > Aeromonadaceae > Aeromonas > Aeromonas sp. Y289-2. Next base: position 495,623 of record NZ_JAPDCH010000001.1, on the reverse strand, counting down.
TGGTTAATAGTTCCTCACTTTTGTGTAGCAGTCTTGAACTCAAGCGGCCAACTTAAGGCCGCTTGAGTTTTATTGAGCTTTCTGAATACAACCTGGGAAAAGTCGGGTAATGCTTGCGTTATGTCTGCAAGGCTGGTTGAAAAAGTGATGAGAGAAAGCGTTCTGTTTTTGCCAATAATGTCCTAAAGATTGCGACTTGGCCGCCGTTAACCAAGATGAGGCAATCGAGGGGTGTTCGGAATCCAACGTTTGCATAGCTGCGGGTAGCCTGTCCGTTCAAACAGATACCCGCCAGAAGAGAGAGGCTCGTTCAACCTCCTCTTCTACGGTGGGCCGTTGTCAGCTTTGACAGCGCAACCCGCAGTCGCATGTTCTTCGGGAGAATTTATTATGGCCATGTTTATTAATACCAATACGTCATCATTGAACGCCCAGCGTAATTTGATGAATACCACCAAATCTCTGGATACCTCGTACACGCGTTTGGCATCCGGTCTGCGCATCAACAGCGCGAAAGATGATGCAGCGGGTCTGCAGATTTCCAACCGTCTGACCTCCCAGATCAACGGTTTGGATCAGGGTAACCGTAACGCCAACGACGGTATCTCTCTGGCTCAAACGGCTGAAGGCGCGATGGATGAAGTGACCGGTATGTTGCAGCGCATGCGTACGTTGGCACAGCAATCTGCTAACGGTTCCAACTCAGCCAAAGATCGTGAAGCATTGCAGAAAGAGGTTGACCAGCTGGGGTCAGAGATCAATCGCATTTCCAAAGATACGACTTTTGCGGGAACCAAGTTACTTGATGGTTCTTATACAGGTACTTTCCAGGTCGGTGCTGACGCCAATCAGACGATCGGCTTTGCACTTGATCAATCCGCTGGTTTTAGCATCTCCGGTATTGCTGCCGCCGCAGCGACAACTATTGCTACAACGGCAGCTGCTGTTGGTGTCACGACCATTTTTGTTGGTGGAAGTGCTGGTGGTATCAGCATTAGTAGTCAGAGTAACGCTCAAAACGTATTGGCGGCAGTGGACTCAATGTTGGGAGTGGTTGATAGCAAACGAGCCGAGCTTGGTGCGGTACAAAACCGATTAGATTCGACTATTCGTAACCAAGCTAATATCGCGGAAAACGTTAGTGCCGCTCGCTCTCGTATCCGTGATGCGGATTTTGCGACCGAGACTGCTAACATGACCAAGCAGAATATTCTGCAACAGGCCGCATCCAGTGTCTTGGCTCAGGCTAACCAGAGACCGCAGTCTGCTCTTTCCCTGCTTGGGTAATGGGTTGACTAGGCTGACTAAGATGGGAGAGATAAGATGGCAACCGAAATAGGCAATCTGTCATCTGCCAATGGCGCTTCCTTACAGCTAAGTGACAAGAGCGGCCAGGTGGCCGCTCAACTGCTTTCTGGCACGGTAGAGGATGCCGGGACTGTACAGCAAAAAAGTCAGGAGCAGGCCAAGGAAACTGAGCTTCAACAAGTGCAGAGCCAGGCAGATTTTGAAAAACAGGTACAAAACTTGCAGGAATTTGGCAAATTGCAAGGGTGGACCGTTAATTTCAGCATGGAGCAGGAGTCTGGCCAGGTGGTAATAAAGGTAATGGATTCTGATACCCGCTCGGTGATCCGCCAGATCCCTACAGAAGAGTTGATTGCTATCCACAAGCGGATCCAGGCGTTGCAGCAAGGTGAAGCAGGGGCGAACCCTAAACGCGGACTGTTGTTTGATAGCGAGATTTGAACCGAATTGATGAGGAGAAGATAACATGGCCATTACTTCTGCCGGGGCGGGCTCTGGGCTTGATCTTGAGAGCGTCATCGCTGCTAGCGTAGCGGCCAAGAAGGCCCAGCTACAGAAACCGATTTTGACCAAGCAAAACAGCACCCAGATCAGCATATCTGGTATAGGCCAGCTGAAGTCATCCCTCACCGCATTCACCGATATTCTCGATACCTTGAGCAAACCAGGGGCCTTCAACAAGCGAGCCGTCACCATCACCCAAGATAAAGATAACCCGGTGATGAAGGTGGAGAGTAAAAGTGGTGGCTCCAATGGTCAGTACAATATTACCGTCAATAAATTGGCAACCACTAGCCGTGTTGAAGGTGAATTTGCCAGTTCGACAACTCCACTTGTGACTCAGGATGGTCAGTTGACCTTCAAAGCCGGTGACAAGGAATTCAAGGTTGATGTCAAGGCCGGGGATACTCTGCAAGACATTCGTAAAAGTATTAATAGCAACGGAGATAACTTCGGTCTTAGTGCAAATATTGTCAATACTGCCGATGGTAAGGCAAAATTTGTTATTGACTCTGGGATATCTGGAGATGGCAAAGATTTGCTGATCACTGGTAATAATTCTGAGCTGGATATCTTTGCAACTGGTGCTACTGGTTCTGCGATGAGCCAAAAGCAAGCCGCTAGTAGTGCTGAAATTACTGTTGATGGTAATACACTTAAAAGTGATACCAATGTGTTTGACGACTCTATTCAGGACTTAAAATTAACGGTTTTACGTGTATCCGATAAAGAGAATGATGGCACAACTCTGAAATCCAATAAAGTTGCCATAACAACTGATAAAACTGCGATTCAGGATATGGTCAAGCAGTTTATTGATGGTTATAACGCGCTGCAAGATAAAATGGACGCGTTGGGCAAGCGTAATAGTATCGTTGGTGGAGTTAGACAAGATGATGGTGGCGCGCTCGCTGGTGATGCGAGCACTCGTACCATTAGCAGTTTTATGGCTAATACTGTAACAAATAAAGCAGGTACCAGTACGACTTACTCAACCATCTTTGAAGTAGGCATTAAGATGGATAATAAAGGCAAGTTGTCTCTGGACAAAACAAAATTTGATGATGCTGTTGATAAAAACTTTGACCAAGTCGTTGGGCTTTTCGGTGGAGAAAAGGGTATTGCTGCAACCTTGAATACAGGTTTAAAAGAGTATTCCAAGTCTGGCGGTATGCTGGATCAACGTACAGATGTTTTGAATGCCGATCTGCGTAGCTTGAACCAGAAGCAGGCCACATCAAACGCTCAATTGGTTAAATACGAAGCTTCACTACGTGCTCAATATGGTAGCCTAGACGCCTTGTTAGTGAAAATGAATCACTCAGCGGCAGCACTGCAATCATTACAGATTAATAACAAGAAATAAATTTATATTACGAGGAGCAGGCTATGTACCAGCGTAATCTTAAAGCATATAAGGCAACCAGTGTCGCTGCTGACTTGGCTGTTGCCGATCCTCATCGTGTTATTCAGCTCATGATGCAAGGTGTACTTGAACGTTTGGCTCAAGCCAAAGGTGCAATTGAACGTCGTGATATGGAAGCAAAATCTACCGCTGTATCGAAAGCTCAGGGGTTATTACATGGTTTGCAGGATGCACTTGATATGAGTCAAGGGGCTATTGCTGAAGATTTATATAGCCTCTATTCCTATATGGATGAGCGAATTTGGGATGCAAGCCTTGCATTGGATGTAGCCCCGATTGAAGAGGTCATGGCTTTGATGGTTACTATAAAATCTGGTTGGGATCAGTTACCAGATTCTGCTAAACAACAGGGCTATCAAATGAGACAGCAACTGGGTGAGTTGTAATGACCACTTTAGCCTCTTTGCAACAAGCTCTCACAGAAAATTACGAGCAACTTCAATATCTATTAGCCAGAAAAAGCTATGATGATGCTCTGATCTGTATGGATTATCGGATTTCTTTGATTGACCGTTTGTTGTATCTCGTTGAAAGTGAGCCTTCACTAAAACAAGATGCCACTTTATTGGCTACATTACTTTTTCAACAAGAAGAAAGCATGAAAAAAGTGGCATCTGATCACCGTAAAATCATTTTCAATGAGTTGTCTGTGATTGGGTTGGCGAGTAAAGCAAAGCAAATTTATAGTGTGAATAGCAAGGAGTTCTGATGTCGGAAAATATTGATGATATTTTGGAAAAAGCTGAAGGTGTTGCTTTACGACTAAAAGAACGTGCAGAGCAAGAGGCTGCCATGTCGGTGGCCTTGCCGCTTCGATTCTCACAGAATATTGCTGCATTTCGTAAATATATCCCCCATATTGCAGATATGTATGAGTCATATCAACCAAGCCGACCATTTCGTTTTTTTTGTAATGAAAATGGCCAGCCAAATATGGCTTGGATCGATGATGATGTCGCGGTATATGGTGATGAGCCGTATCTTATCTGTGAGACATTAGTTAAAGAGTTCATGGATAAAGGGGGATTATCCAAGTTCTCATTTAGTCAAGAAGCCAACCCACTCGGATTTATGCACGTTGAGTATCTTAATAAACTCAATGCTTATCTTGATGATCTTGCTGCTCGAGAAGAACCATTAAAAAAAGTACCAACTGAAGTTCCGACCGCACTGGTGTTTGGGGTTGGGTTGGGTTACCACCTTGGTTATCTTTATGAACAATGCAAAATTGGCACCTTATTTCTTTTTGAACCAGATCTAGATCTTTTTTATGCATCTCTTTTTTGTTTTGATTGGGCACCTCTGCTTGATTATTTATATAAAGAGAACCTTGGTCTCCATATCCTGTTAGGCCAGGATGAAGATACTATTTTTAATGATTTTGCATCTGCTATTCATAGCCGTGGTTCTTTTCTTATCGCTAATGCCTTTATCATGTGGGGTTACCAAAATGATAAAATTAAATATTTAATTGAGAGAATCCAGCGGGAGTATTATCTTCTGGTGATGGGGTGGGGTTTTTTTGATGATAATCTGATAGCTCTTTCTCATACGGTTGATAATCTTGAACGAACTGTTCCGTTCCTGGTGCAGGGGAAGAAAATTCCATCGGAATATAATAGAACCCCAGTTTTTGTGATTGCTAATGGTCCATCTTTGGATGCATCTCTTCCTGTTATTGAAAGGAATAAAGAAAAAGCAATTTTAATTTCATGTGGTAGTGCTATTTCTGCATTGCATAAAGTAGGTATTAAACCAGATATTCATGTTGAGACTGAACGAACTAAGGTTGTTTATGATTTCTTGGTTAATATGAATGACCCAGATTATCTTAGAGATATACTTTTCCTAAGCACGGATGTTATTCACCCCTATTGCTCAACGCTGTTCGACAAATCAGCATTAATGTTTAAACTTAGTGAGCCTGGAGTTATCCTCTATCATGTAAACTTCCCTCTTCTTCCCAAATATGCTGCATTGGGAGGGGTAAACCCTTTAGTCGGGAATATCGGGGTGAGTGCACCTATTCATCTTGGTTTTAAAAATATATATTTATTTGGCCTCGATAATGGTTATAAAAACAAAGGGCATCATCACTCGAAATTTAGTGCTTATTATAACAGTGATAAAGGTGCTGAGGTACTAGGTGAGTTGATGTATGGAGACAGCCAGTGGCAGCATGAAGGTAATTTTGGTGGTGTTGTAATAAGTAACGCCATGTTTAATACATCTCGAAAAGTTATTGAGCAAGTATTAGCTGCGAATGAACATGTTCAGTGTTTTAACTGCAGCGACGGGGCTAAAATTGCAAAAGCAAGGCCATTGCCTGATAGTGAGATCAGTTTTTCAGGAGTCATAGATAAAGCTGAGCTGATTCACCAAATTACACAGCTATCAACCCCGATCCCTCTGTCAAAAGAAGACTTCAAACCATATCTTGATGTTGAGTTTTTCGATGTTTTAATCGATAAAATGATGGGTGAGTGGCAACAGAAGTTCTCATCTAGAAATGAAATTAATCAATTAATGTTGCGTAATTTTGGTTATCTCGCACAGATTGCAGCAACTCGGCAAAAACATATATCTCAAATTATGATTGGCTCAATGAACTATGTGTTTACCATATTGAGTTCAATTCTCTATTCTTTTGATGGAGAGGAAAAAACGATGGAGCTGATGAGGCCAGCAATCAGCTTATGGTTAGACTTTTTGGCGAAAGTAAAAGAGATGTATCCAAGAGCTTTCGATAGTGTTGATATGGTTGATAATGAAATTATGTCATTTTTTAGAAAATAATGATGTTTCTGATGTAGTGAACAATGCATTATTCTTTTTGTGGGAGGCTAATGCCTCCCTTTTTTATTATTAATTTGGGTGGGGATATGGATTTTTTGCATCAAGAAGCTGCGAGTCTTTTTTCAATAGTTGAACAGAAACCAATGCATCTGGTTCCAGCTCGTGAGTACCATCATGATGCATGACGTGCTCAAATACTCGACAATAACTTGGGTGCCAACTGAACATACTACTGTAATTCATTTTATGGCTAAAAAGGTTGGCATGATGCTGGTAGTCATTTCGATAGTGTCCTGTCGGAGGACAAAAATCGTAAATAGCCATTACCCCCTTGTCTGCGAGCAATCTGTCACTATTAGCCGCAATTGTGAATAAATCCTGTGGATCGCATAGATATAAACAAAAACCGAAAATAATCAGGTCGACAGGTTCAAAGTCAGGTAAACCATCTGCAGTTCCAACACTTAGATTTAATGCGGGATAGCTCTTAGCTCCATCCTCAATAGCTGCTTGTGAGGGATCTATACCATAGCAGGTGGCACCATAATGGTTAGCCAGTTGTGCTAATCGCCAACCATTGGCACAGCCAATTTCAAGGATTCGTTTCGGTTGGTAGCCGATATTTTGTAGTGCTGTGAATATGGGGTCATTACTCAGAGATTTTTGATTGATGCAGAACTTATTTCTCTCATACCATGCATCAGCCTCTTCTTGCATGAAGATGCTTTTCTGTATCATGTAAATTCCCCTTTATTGCAAGTTATCAGAAAATGTCATTTAAGGTATTATAAAACGTCATCAAAATGGACAGATTTACCTCGATGAATATCATAACGAGCTTTTCTTCCCAGTATCTTTGGTAAAGCTTCGGGTGGCAATCCATAGCCAGGCCTTATCCTTCGAATATGCTCCGGTTTGATGATTTCTCCAGCCTGTATATCAGAGACAAAATAAAGAGAGCGACGAAATATTAAGCTGGATTCTTCAGCTTGGTTGTTACCACTTTCACCGGTTCCCAATGTTTGCCAACAGAGGTTGGTCTGGTCACATAGTGCTTTCAATTCATCTGGCTCTAAAGAAAATTCAGCATCAGGTCCGCCATCTTCACGAGCCAGAGTCACATGCTTCTCGATGGCTACAGCGCCCAAGGCGACAGCCAACTGAGCGGCGGTATTGCCCAATGTATGATCAGACAGACCAACGGGTACTGAAAAGGTCTCGGCCAAACGAGTGATTCGTTTGAGGTTGATATCGGCAAGTGGTGTCGGGTAGCCGCTTACACAATGAAGCAATAGAATCTGTGTACATCCGTTCTCACGTAAAATGGTCAGAGCTTGGGCTATTTCGGTTTCACTAGACATTCCTGAAGAAATAATGACTGGTTTTCCTTGTTTGGCCACATACCTTATCAAAGGGTGATCTGTGATTTCGAATGAGGCAATCTTGTATGCAGGTGTGCCTAGACTCTCTAAAAAATCGACAGCACTCTCATCAAATGGTGTCGAGAAAATAATTAGTCCTCTAGTTTTTGCTCGCTCGAAAAGTGCTTGATGCCATTCCCACGGCGTATGGGCTTGTTTATATAAATCATACAGTTTATACCCATCCCATAATCCACCTTGAATATGAAACTCTGGCAAATCGATATCCAATGTCATTGTATCAGCAGTATAGGTTTGTAATTTTATGGCATCAGCACCAGCATCCGCAGCTGCATCGATGAGCGCTAGTGCATTTTCTAATCTCCCATTATGATTACCTGATAGCTCCGCAATAATGAAGGGTTTTTTGTGATGCCCAATCTCTCTTCCATCAATAGAAAAATATGACATGGTGTCCTACTTGCTTAACATGTGATCATAGTTGAAGTATTCATTTTTGCAGGCAATCTGTCAAATAAACAGTTACCATCATAAAAATTGACTACATTGCTTTTTGCTATGTATTACTTACTCGAAGTAAATTATTTTATGATTTTTTCAATTTTTATTTTATACGTGTGACCATTTCTTTCAAAGAAAGCGGGATAGCGTTCTGGATCTGCCACGCGTAGCAAGTTAAATTGCTCATCAATGGTCTTTTTGATATCAATTCTGCTATCTTCAGGAGTTCGCTTTCTGTAGAAAGTTGGTTCACCAACTTGTTCAAATGGAGATGATGTGTAAATATTTTTTATTGCCCATGACATCAACTCTATTTCGGATGAAAAAATTTTATTATTTATTTCATCGAAAAGCTCACTACCATCAAAGAATATTTCTTTTTGTTTCCATATTTTCCCAGAATCTAGTTTGTCTTCTGCATTTAAAAGTGTTAGGAGAATACGGTTTTTCCCTTCAACTATTTGCCAAATATGAGGAGACATGCCCCTACCATAAGGCAGATTACTTGCGTGGAGGACTAGTGTGTAATCGAAATTGTCTCTTGTTTCTTTATCTATTATTTCATGGCAAGAAACTAAAAAGAGAATGTTGCCAGTGGTTAACTGGTTTGATTTAGTTACTATGTTGATCTCGTGTCGTTCACTTATATTGTTCGCCCAAGTGTGAATCCAACTATTTACAGGGTGGTTACTCTCTGAACAAATTATTGATATCTTCATTTAAGAACCTATCAGCACATTAATTAATTTGTTAACGCCCTGCCCATCGATGAGTGATTGTGCATGTTTGGCAATTGAATCTCTATATATGGGGGATGACATTTTCGTTAACTGAGTGGCTATTTTTTCATCAAAGAATGGATCATCCCAATATATCCCATCTGGGAATAAGCTATTTTCCTGACTCCATTTAAATTGTTTTTCTTGATTGTCAACAACACAAACCAAAATGCTAGGTAAGCCACATTTAGCAAGTTCAAACATGGTTTGTCCCGCCGAGCTAATGGCAAGGTCACATTGAGACATCAATTGCAACATCTCAATGTCATTAATATTTTTGTAGATGGTGCACTCTTTATTAAACGCAACATCTTGATTGTTTGAAATAATATTTACATGTGCGTTTGGATACATGGCAATAACTAGGTTGAATATACGCTCAGTCAGATTTCTGATATCTGTTGCACCCATAATGATTAAAATATCAATAATATCGCTGGTCGATTTTTCCCTCACAGCAGTATTCCAAAAAGCTGGCCTCAATGGTTGCCACTCAATACCCATAAGCCATTTTGCATCAACAAGATGATCAGGTTTTTGCTCTGGTATACAGTGAACTACTAATCCATTTGGATAATTCAATCGGAAAGTATCATCAAGATACACAGTTTGTAAAAAACAATCAGAAATCTTTTTTAAAACAGGTGGTGATGCATAGTAACTATCAATAAGTGCAAAGCCAGTGATGCTATTAACTACCCCCGGATTATCTTGCCAGCATATCCAGGAGATATTTTCATCTGGAATAAAATTCTGCGCACATGAATCCCCATCTATTATCCAATAGACGTCACCGCCTCTTTGCTTCCATGCGCATGCATAGGCACTACAGCGGCTTATATGTCCCATGCCGCGCTGTAGATCTCCTTCGGTAAATATCCATAGTGGTAGCAATTATCTCACCTTGAATACAGGTTGAATAGGTTCTCCATCAAGCGCACTGGCCAGTGTCAGATCTCTATCGTGACGAATGAGCACTGGCAGTATGTCGCGATAGGCGGCCAGCAAAGCGGCCACATCCTGTTCGCTGTGGGCCAGATTCATATTGTGACTGCCAAGGGTGAGGATCCCTCGCTTGCACAACTCCTGGATCAGATAGCTCTTGAGAAGCCAGGTAGAGTGGTTTACTGAATCCGCAACCAGCAGAAAGCTCCAGCTCGGATGTCCGGCGGTATGCAGCCAGTCCGGGGCATCGATCTCTTTTAGCAAGCTATCGAGCCCATCCAGTACCTGTTGTCCCCGCTCTGCAAGCCTCTTTGGTACATCCAGTCGCCGCATCTTTTTGATGACGGCGTTGGCCGCAGCGAGGGCAATTACATCCCCGCCGAAGGTGCCGGAGAAGAAGATATCTTCCATCCGTTTCATATATTGGCGGCGGCCAACAACGGCGGAAATCGGGAAACCATTGGCCATGCCTTTGCCGAACGCAGCAAGATCCGGCGTCACACCAAAGAGGCTCTGTGCCCCGCCCAAGTGGTAGCGAAAACCGGTAATGGTTTCATCAAAGATGAGTAGTGCGCCATGAGCATCGCAGAGTTGGCGCAGACCAGGCAGAAAATCCGGGGTTGGCCAGGTTACATTCATCGGTTCCAGAATGACGGCTGCAAACTCGCCCGGGTGAGCTTCCAGTAGGCACTGTAGCGAGGCAAGATCGTTGTAGTCAAATCTGTGGGTCAGCTCTCTCACGCATTCGGGGACCCCCAAATGGCGGGTGGTTGAGCCGATGTACCAGTCTTGCCAGCCATGATAGCCACAGACGGCTACTCGCTCGCGGCCTGTGACTGCTCTGGAGAGCCTGATACAGGCTGAGGTGGCATCAGTCCCGTTTTTGCCAAAGCGAACCATTTCGGCGCAGGGGATGAGCTCAATGAGCTGTTCTGCGACTTCAGTCTCCAGCCGGTGGGGAAGTGAGAAGATCGAGCCAAGACTGAGTTGCTCCATTACCGCTTCATTCACATCCGGATCGCAATATCCAAGACTGATGGCCAGTAGGCCGCTGGCAAAATCAAGATACTCGTTGCCATCTACATCCCAAACATGCGCCCCATTGCCGCGCTCGATAAAGAGTGGGGCGGCGCCATAGGGGAAACAGAGGCGACTTTTGGAGAAGGTTTGGGAGCCGAGTGGAATGCTCTGTTCCGCACGTGCCGAGAGAGCGAGTGAATGTTGATAACGTGAGGTCATATATGATTCTCCTTGGCCAGCGAATTAGCCAATCCTTCGTTGCGCTTGTGCCGGGTATTAAGTGTTGTCAGCTCCGGCTGCTGCGCCAGCAGGGCGAGGATATCGTCGGTCGTAAAGGTTGGGTTGGCAGGATAGAGAGCCTGATAAATTCGCTCTACCAGTTCAAAGTCGGCAGGCTCATCGACAGTCCAGCGCAGGTGGGCCAGCGAAGGCGAGCGCTGTAGTTCGCCGATAGAAAACTGTTCGGAATGACAGCGAACGTAATAGGTGACATGTTCCCGCTCGGTCTGCGTGGCGGCCTTTTCCTGCAAGGTTGCCAGAGTCGCTCCACTCATGATCTCGGCATCCAGCCCATCCGGATAACTGGGGTTGCCGCAGTTGCTGCTGTAGTCGAACTTGCCCGAGAGATGGAGGGCTATCAGCTCGTCTATTACCATAGGGTCAGCCAGTGGGCAGTCACCAGTGAGACGCACAACATGGGTCGGACTGTAGGGTTGGGCCGCCAGATAGAAACGCAGCAACACATCGTCAAGAGGACCGCAGAAACAGGGGATATTCAACCTCTCGCACAGCTCGGCAATGGCGCGATCTTCCGACTGATCGCTGGTGGCAACCAGCAGCTTGTCCAGTAGCTTGCTCTGTTGCAACCGTTCAATCTGCCTTGCCAGCATGGGTTCGCCCAGCAGTTCCTTTAGTACCTTGTTGGGCAGGCGGGAAGAACTGGTTCTGGCCTGCAGAATACCCAAGATCATCGTGTTCTCCAGAGTCCGGGGTTGATAAGTTCCTGTTCCATAGACGCCAGGTGTGCGATATCGGCCTCGTAGCACTCGTGCTGTACTTGACTGGCCGCAACGATGGCGGCCAGCTCTTGGGCATGACAAACACCGACAACAAAGCGGCTCACCTGTGGTAGGGCTGTCATGATGGAGAGGGCTCTGCCAAGCGGGGCCACCGAGGGATGCCAGTGGTCAAACCGTTCAAGTGCGGTAGCGAAACGCTGAAAATAGTCAGGTCGCTGCGCTGGTTGCATCAATAACAGGCCCTGTAAAAAGAGCGAGCGAACATGGATTTCACACCCCATATCTACCAGTTTGTCGAGCCATCCAGTGCGTAAAAAGCGTTGATCGAGCAAATTGGCAGGTAATTGCACCAGTTCCAGAGGATAGCCAGCTGCGCTCCAGGTATCGAGCTCGTCCGGGGAGTAGACGGAGATCCCGAGTTTTCCGATCGCGCCCTGTTGCTGCAAATCGGTGAGTAACTCGAACAAGGCAGGTGAGGCATCTTGGCTACGGTGCAGCAGCAAACCATCGAGCCGTTTTCGCCCCAGCCAATGCAAGCTGTTGTTGAGCGCAGCCTTAACATCGGACAGCGGTAGCCCTGGTGCCAGCTTGTCGATGAGAGTGAAGTCGGTGATATCTCTTTGCCCCAGCCTCTGCTCGGCATTGCCATAGGCTTGCGCCGTATCCAGGGTATCGATACCTGCTTGACGAGCTAACGCAATGATCGCGTCGAGTTCCTCATCGCTGACTTGTCCGTCGTGATTGCTGATCCCGTAATCCAGACCGAATTGCACTGTGCCCAGAGCTAGCCGCATAGTGCCTGCTCCAGCGCATCTACGACCTGTTGCTGCTCTGAGAGAGTCAGAGCCGGGAACAGTGGAAGAGAGATTGCTCCCTGATAGTAGGCTTGTGCGCCCGGATAGGCTGCTGGGTCATGTCCCAGCCCACGGTAGTAGGGCTGGGCTGGGATAGGAATATAGTGAACGTTGACGCCAATGCCGGCAGCACGCAGGCGGGCAAACACCTGATCGCGTTCAGCCACCTGAATGACATAGAGGTGATAACCGCTCTGGCGATTATTACTCTGCTGCAACGGCTGGACTGGCAAGGGGGATAACAGCGTGTCATATCGCCTGGCAAGTTCACGACGCTGGGTAATGAACTGGTCAAGACGGCTCAACTGACTAAGCCCTAGTGCCGCCTGAATGTCGGTCAAGCGATAGTTGAAGCCCAGAAGTTGTTGCTCGTAATACCACTCTCCGGGAGAGGGCATGAGCAGCGCTTGCGGATCTCGAGTGATTCCATGGCTGCGATAGAGTCGCAATTTGTCGGCCAGCACCTGATCCCGGGTGGTGACAGCGCCTCCTTCTGCGGTCGTAATCGGTTTGACCGGATGAAAGCTGAAGACCGTCATATCGCTGTGACGGCAACTACCGATAGGTGACCCCTGATAGTGGGCACCCAGTGCATGGCAGGCATCCTCGATCAGAATGATTCCGTACTGGCGACAGAGCGCACCGATCTCTTCGAGATCGCAGGGCTGTCCGGCCAGATGTACAGCAATCAGCGCTTTTGGAAGGGAGTGGGTGCGCATAGCTTGCTGCAGTTTCTTATCCAGTGCCACTACATCGAGGTTACCGGTAGCAGGGTCAACGTCGACAAAATCAACGTTGGCATTGTAGTAGCGAACGCAGTTCGCCGACGCAACAAAACTGACCGCAGAAACCCAAACTGTATCTTGGGCGCCAATATCCAGTACTGCACAGGCCAGATGAAGCGCAGTGGTGCCGTTACTGCAAGCAACCACATGCGGCACTTGGCAGTAATCGGCCAGTCCTTGTTCGAAAGCGGGAACGGCTTGGCCTTGGGTCAGATAATCAGATTTCAGTACGGCAACGACGGCTTCTATATCGGCATCGCTGATCGATTGGCGGCCATAAGGGATCATTCGGACAATACCTGCTGGTTCATGCTCTGTAGTTCGGCTATCGACAGAAAGTGCTGATTATTTAGGGAATTGTATTCAAAGCCCGGTGCAACCAGTGTGGCTGTTTCACCCAGAGCATTAACGCTGAAATCATTGTTGCGGCTGGTGAAACTGATGCTGGGGGCAATCACGTAGTAATCGTTGAACTCATAAGTGTGGAAAGAGTCGTCAGCCGGACACATCACCTCGTGCAGCTTCTCCCCCGCACGGATGCCGATGATCTCCTGCTTAAGGGTCGGAGCCATGGCTGCCGCCAGATCGGTGATCTTGACCGACGGGATTTTCGGCACGAACAGTTCGCCACCGCGCATACGCTGGAAGTTGCTAAGAACAAAATCTACGCCTTGCTGCAAGGTCAGCCAGAAGCGGGTCATCTCGGGGTGGGTGATAGGCAGCGTACTGGCGCCGCTCTTGATCAGATTGTCGAAGAAGGGAACTACTGAGCCCCTTGAGCCGACCACGTTGCCATAACGTACCACCGAGAAGATGGTCGGGTTCTTGCCCGCCATATTGTTGGCGGCGACAAAGAGCTTGTCAGAACAGAGCTTGGTTGCCCCGTAAAGGTTGATCGGGTTGGCAGCCTTGTCGGTTGAGAGTGCAATGACCTTCTGCACGCCATTGTTGAGAGCGGCCTTGATGACGTTTTCGGCTCCTCCAACGTTGGTCTTGATGCACTCCATTGGGTTGTATTCGGCAGCTGGCACTTGCTTGAGTGCAGCGGCATGCACCACAAAGTCGACGTCGCGCATCGCCATGTCGAGGCGCTCGGCATCGCGAACATCGCCGATAAAATAGCGCATGCAGGGATGGTTGAAACGCTGCTGCATTTCAAACTGCTTGAGCTCATCACGGGAGTAGACGATCAGTCGTGCCGGTTGGTAGCGGGATAGCACGGTTGCGATGAATTTTTTGCCAAATGACCCTGTGCCACCGGTAACCAGGATTGTTTTTCCATTAAACATGACGGTGTCCCATGATGAAGATTGGTATCTATGGAATTCTAAAGCACTTTTTATGCCATTTGCAGACGTAAATTGGAAGGCGTGATCTGAATGGCTGTTTTTTGGCTATTTGTTGCTGCGTTGGGCAATGGCTCGGCAAACCTGCTCCACCGCATTGAGGGCTCTCGGGGTGAAGCGGTGCAGCTCATCCGAGTTGATCAAATCGAGTCGCTGATGCTGCACCGCGTCGAGATTTGGCCACTTTCGCCAGTGAAGCAGGGCGTCAGGATCTTGACTTCCTGCCAGGATCAGCGATGGGTTGGCTCTGATCACCTGTTCCATGTCCACTTGAGGGTAAGGGGTCTTGGCATTCGCCATGATGTTGATCCCGCCGCAAAGCTCGATGGCCTGAGCCGGCCAGGCATTGCCACTGACGCTGGTGAGCGGCGGGTACCAGAGCTGGTAGAACACCTTGACACCGGTTGGTTGGCCATAGCGCTGTTGCAGGGAATGCAGGCGCGTCAGATAGCGATCGGCGGCTTCGTTGGCACTCTTCTCCACTCCAAGCAATTTGCCCAGCGCCCGCATTTCGGTGGCCAGCGAGGCAAAATCGGTGGGCTCAGAGTAGAAAACCGGGATTCCCAGCCGCTCCAGCGGGGCCAGCATGCGAGACTGGGCCGAGCGCCAGCCCAGGATCAGGTCCGGTTTTTGCGCCAGCAGCGCCTCGACATTGATGCTGCGATAATTGGCCACCTTGGGTTTGTTTTTCACCTCGGCGGGATAGTCGGAGGCATCGTCGATGGCCACCAGCTTGTCACCGGCACCTATGTCGTAAAGCAGTTCGGTAAGATGGGGTACCACGCTCACCACCCGGCTCGGAGTGGCTGCCTGCAGCGCAGCGGGCAACCAGGCAAGCAACACGCAGGGCAGCCAGATAGGCAATCGCAACCATCTAACCATGAAATAACCCCGCCACAGTGACAAGCAGCGCCAGCATCAACCAGCCCCAGCCAATTCCTTGCAGAATATTGAGCACCTTGCGCGGTGACTCACCGTCGGGGTCATCACCGCTGCCAAGTATCGGCCAGCGTTGCAAGGTTCCCTGATAGTAGCGAGGGCCACCAAGACGGATCCGGCACTTGTCTACCAGCAGAGTGAGCAGCATCCCGATGGCGGGATAGGGCCAGATCGCGCCACTTCGCAGCAGCTGTGCGGCCTGTTTGAGCCGCGGTAGCAGGAGCGGTAGCCCCAGTAGCAGGATGGTGGGAGCATTGAGCCCCTGATAGAGGGCGCTGGCGGCGCGGCCAAAATAGCCAAACGCGGGATCCTTCATGCTCCAGCCCTGGCTCATCAGCTGTACCAGCCGCCAGAGCAGGGCGCCTTGTACCCCCGCGAGGGCATACCCCAGCAGCGGGCCAGCCCATTGGCCGATCAGGCGCAGGGCGCAGCTCTCCGTCACTGCTTTGGCGAGCCCCATGGCCGAGAGCTTGCCAGTCTCTCGCTTGAGCCAAGGAGCCGCCTGCAATCTCGCCAGCGGCAGGGTCTCCTGCGTGGCGAGTGAGTGAGTGGCATGGGCGAGTTCGCGTAGTGGACGAGATTCGATCATCAACAGCAGAAACAGCAGGTCGAAGAGCGGCTCGCTCAGGGCCAGATTGCGTAGCGACCAGAGCCCGGCAGCGCAGGGTGTCCAGACCACCAGTATCGCCAGCATACCTGCTTGCAGCTGCTGGTGTGGCGTGCCATCAGTCCTGTGCACCTTGTGCCCCAGCCGGGTCAGCAAGGGCGTTACGGCCGAAAGACGCAGATGGGATGGCCACGGGATCACCGCCTCCAGCAAAGCAGCCCCCACCAGAATGGCCGCCGTCGTCGAGAGGAGGGCGTCGGCCATCAAATCAAGCGAGCCGGTTTCGATCACAGTTTGCCGAGCATCTTGATAATCACTTCGGCGGAGTGCTTGCCGGCCACTTCGATAAAGGCATCGAAGGATTCAACCTGTTCCTTGCCGGCGATATCGGACATGGCACGCACCACCAGATAGGGCACTTTGAACATGTGGCACACCTGACCGATCGCGGCACCTTCCATCTCGACCGCCAGCATCTGCGGGAAGTCGGCGCGAGCCTTGGCGATGGCGTCCGGTTTGCACATGAACTGATCGCCGGTGCAGATAAGGCCGACCTTGGTCTGGTGTTTGCCTTGTTCGGCGATGCAATCCTGAGCGACCGCGATGAGCTTCTCGTCGCAGGGGAAGGCGGCGGGTTGCTGCGCCATCTGGCCCATCTCGTAACCAAAAGCGGTCACGTCCACATCGTGGAAACGCATCTCGCTGGCGATCACCACATCACCGATGTGCAGATCCTGGGCAAAGCCGCCCGCAGAGCCGGTATTGATGACGCAGTCGGGGGCGAATTTTTCCAGCAGCAGGCTGGTGGCCACGCTGGCGGCGACCTTACCGATACCGGAGCGGGTCAGGATCACCTCTTTGCCCGCCAGCATCCCTTGATAGAACTCGCAGCCGCCCAGTTGCAGAGTGGTGGGGTTGCTCATCTGGCTGCGCAGCAGGGCTACTTCTTGCTCCATGGCGCCGATAATACCTACTTTCATTGCTGACCTCGTCTTGCTAGCCGTGTGGCTGAATTTAAGTTGCTGTAGATCATAACAAAAGATGGCGTCGGCGCCGAGAGGCACACGCGAAAGGAGAGATGAAGTGCGGCGCCCCATATGGAGGCGCCGCAGGTGACCACAACAGCATTCATTGGTTAGAGATCAGAGGGGGCCTTTAGCCGAGCGCGGTGTCTAGCGTCATCATCAGGGCAAAGCCTGCCATCAGGCCGAGGGTGGCATAGGTCTGGTGACCGTTGCGGTGAGTCTCCGGGATCACCTCGTGCGAGACCACAAACAGCATGGCGCCGGCGGCGAGCCCAAGTCCGATGGGGTAGGCGATGGCAAGGCCGCTGGAGAGCCCCACCCCGAGCAGGGCGCCAATCGGTTCGAGCAGGCCGCTGGCGATGGCGACCAGCACAGCCACCGAAGGGCGAAAACCGGCGGCGCACATGGCCAGCGCCACCGCCAATCCTTCCGGAATATCCTGCAGTGCGATGGCAGTGGTAAGCGGCAGCCCCACCGACATATCCCCCTGCGAGAAGCTGACCCCGATGGCCATCCCTTCCGGCAGGTTGTGCAGGGCGATGGCAAAGACGAACAGCCAGACCCGGGAGCAGCTCTCATGGCCGGGGCCGCAGGGGCCGGTCTTGTCATGCTCGTGGGGGGTGAACTGATCCAGTCCCAGCATCAACAGCACCCCGAGGGTCATGCCGACCACCACCACGGCGGCGGCACTGAAGCCGTTGCCAGTGATCCCCTCGGCGGCCTCCAGCCCCGGCAGCAGCAGGGAGAAGGCACTGGCCGCCAGCATCATGCCGGCGGCAAAGCCCAGCATGGTGTCCTCTACCTTTTGCGGCACCGAGCGCAGAAACAGGGCGGGCAGGGCGCCGATGGCGGTGGCGGCAAACCCGGCGGCACCACCGACAAGGCCATAGCGCACGCCGCTGGTCACCTCGCCGGTAGCGAGCATGATGAGACTCTGCAACAGCAGCAACAAGACGGCAGCCAGCGCGATAAAGAGGCCGAGAGCAGTGAGCGGGCGGCTTTGCATCTGGCTGCGCAGTTGCTGTGACCAGGATAACGGAGGAAGAGCTGAGAGATGGTCCATGGCATGACCTCAAGGTGTGCAAAGTGGATGGTGGCATTACATCCACTTGGCCGCCCCTTGTCTATGTCTGCAAGGCGATTGCCGCTATCGAAAAATGGCGTCAGGTGAATATGAAGTTTTTTGTGATCCGGCTCTGATTGTTGGTTTTGTTAAGTTGCTTTTAATTTTTAAAGAAAAGTGAGGGCGTGGTCGCTTTGTGCTAGAGTGCGCGCCTTTGCGGAACTCTACCTTCCCGGTGTTCTGCATTTTTTCCCGTCAGGAAGGTCCGGGGATTTGCTCATAGGGACGTGATCGCCACACTCCATTCGCCTGTCAGCAGTAGAGGATCACCCGCCACTATGTTTTACAAGAATCTCTCCATCGGCAAAAAGATTGCCGTGGTTTTTGCGGTCATTGCCGCAGTCAACGTTCTCTTCGGTGTTTTTCTCTCCAGCGAATTGCGCGGTGTGCGTGATCGGGTGCTGAACTTTACCGACTCTACGCTGCCGAGTGTCCTGTCGGTTGAAACCCTGCTCTATGACGTCTCCTATGTCCGTCGTGCCCAGTTCGCCTTGCTGATGGTGAACGATGCCGCTGATCTGCAGGCTCGCCGCAGCCGGATCCAGCAGAATATCCAGAAAGTAGACAACGCATTTCACGCCTATGAGGCGACCGTCGGTGCTGATCATGAGCGTCAGGTGTTTAATCAGGCCAAACAACAGTGGCTCAGTTACCAACGTGCAGTGAACGAGTTTGATCAACTGCTGGTACAAGGACAACAAGAGCAAGCCAAGGCACAGTTATTTGCCTCGAATGCTGCTTTTGGTTCTCTGGAGCGGGCAGTTAATGCTCTGATCGATGTGAACCTCGGTTTTGTGAAGGAAAACCGCAGCAGCTTGCTTGGCAGCGTCAGCATGGTGACCACTTTCGCCATGGTGAGCATTGGTGCTCTGCTGGTGTTCATGGTGGTGATGACCTGGTTCCTGACCCGCCAGATCTGCCTGCCGCTGCAAGCGGTAGTGGCTCAGGCCAACGCCATTGCCGCCGGCGATCTGACTCATCAGCTGGAGCGTCAGCATATCGGCCGCGACGAGCTTGGCATGCTGGCCAAAGCTTCCCTCAAGATGCAGGACAACCTGCGTGGTCTGATTGAAGAGGTGGTGGCTGCGGTTACCCAGTTGGGGGCGGCGATTGACGAAGTGAGTGCGGTTTCCGAACAGTCTGCCAAGGGTATTCAGAGCCAGCAGCAAGAGATTTCGCTAGTGGCGACGGCCATGACCCAGATGAAAGCGACCGTTGCTGATGTGGCGGGCAATACAGAGCACACTTCTGAGTCTGCCAGTGCGGCTAATACCTTAGCCCGCAAAGGTAATCAGGATGTGCAGCGTTCGCTGGTGGCGATCACCCGTGTGGCGGAAGAGATTGAGCAGGCTGGCACGCTGGTGGCCGAACTGGAGCGTGAATCCGCCCAGATCAACGTAGTGGTCGATGTCATTCGCAGCATTGCCGATCAGACCAATCTGCTGGCTCTCAATGCCGCCATTGAGGCAGCCCGTGCCGGTGAACAGGGCCGTGGCTTTGCGGTGGTTGCCGATGAGGTGCGCACCCTGGCGGGCCGCACCCAGGCCTCTACCGGCGAGATCGTCGCCATCATCGAAACCCTGCAGTCTCGCGCCAATCAGGCGAAAGAGGTGACCGGGCTGAGCTGTGACATGATCCGTCAGTGCGTCACCCAAAGCGAGCAGACCGGCACCGGTATCCAGCAGATCGAAGAGGCTGTCGCCCAGATTGCCGATATGGCGATCCAGATTGCCAGCGCCTGTGGTGAGCAGGATGCGGTGTCTGATGAGCTGGGTCGCAATGTTGAGCGGATCAACGAATCCGCCAATGAGGTGGCGCAGGGGGCGGATCATACTGCCCGCGCCTGTCTGGAGCTGAGCCAGCTGGCGGTGGGTCTGAAGCAGACCATCGGTCGCTTCCGCCTTGCCTGATAAAGGGGCTGGCGTACGCCGACCTCTTCATTCATAAAAGTCGGGGCGCTTTGCCTGCCCTCACGACACCCGGCCATGTGCCGGGTGTTTTTTATCTGGCGATGGGTACGAGGCCTGATGGTTGGGGCTCTTCATACAGAGGATGAAGATCAGGGCAAACTGGGAGGGAGATCAGATGCTTATCTCTGCCTGTGTGGTGATATTCAAGATGGTTGGTTAAGGCGTATTTGCTAACGAGAGAAGGGCGACGAACTGTTTTGGGGATGGGGAACGGGGTGAGCTGTTGGGGCGCGAGCTACGGGGAAGAAGAGCATAAGCAGTTGGTTGGAATGCCCTGACAGGGCATATCGCAGCAATAAAAAAACCGGCTTGCGCCGGTTTTTTTATATTGGTGAAGTCTGGGGAGCTGGCTTATTTGGCCAGAGACTCCGGCAGCTCTTCACGGATCTTGCCGAGCATCTCTTTCAGGACTCGCGGGTTGGCAACCACGATGTTGCCGGAGTTTTCGTAGTTGTGACCGCCTACGAAGTCGGTGACGATGGCGCCAGCTTCTTTGGCCAGCAGTTCACCGGCAGCGGTGTCCCAGGGTTTCAGGCCGATTTCCCAGAAACCGTCGACGCGACCGGCAGCCACGTAGGCCAGATCCAGTGCGGCAGAGCCGGAGCGACGGATGTCGGCACATTCGATGAACATGCTCTGGAACATCTTCAGGTAGGACTCGATGTGGTGCTTTTGTTTGTAGGGGAAACCGGTAGCCAGTACGGTGCCAGCCAGCTCTTTGGCTTTGCCGACACGGATACGGTAGCCGTTCAGCTGGGCGCCGCTACCACGGGTAGCAGTAAACAGCTCGTCACGGATGGGATCGTAAACAACGGCTTGTTCAGTCTTGCCTTTTACGCGCAGGGCGATGGAAACGGCAAAGTGCGGAATGCCTTTGACAAGGTTGGTCGTGCCATCCAGTGGGTCAATGATCCATTGGTAGTCCGGATTGGTACCGGCAATCTCACCAGACTCTTCAGCAACAATGCTGTGCTCCGGGTAAGATTTTTTGATGGTGTGAATGATGGCCGCTTCGGCTTCACGGTCAACGTTGGTCACGAAGTCATTGCTGCCTTTTTGGATAGCCTCAATGTTCTCAGGCTGGGAGAAGGCTTTTACTACAACTTGACCGGCGTTGCGCGCAGCGCGCACGGCGATATTCAGCATCGGATGCATAGGTTCACCACTGGATGTTAAAGAACGGGGGATAAAAGGACGCGGTATAATACCAGTATTTTGTGCGATGGCAACTGTTATCCCCCTACGACCAATTGATTACCACTGCCAGATTTGACGGCTCCAATATAGACCAGATCTGCGCTAGTCTTATCCCAGCAGCCGGATACAGGCTGTCATGAGCATAGGGATGTGAACCATGAATTTGTCATTAGTGAGTCAGAACGTGTCAGCGGCCAGCGAGGGACTGTTGGCCATCTTGCGGTCATCACCTGAGTATGGTGATCACTTTGCCCACATCACCGTGACCCCCCTGGCCCAGTGGCAACCGGCCAAGACGGAGGCGGCGATCCTGCTGATCGACGGCGATGCGCCCTGGCAGGATGCCGGATTTGCCCGGGGAGAGGATGAGACGATCGGTTTGCCGGTCTTGCCGCTGCTGATCCGCAAGGGGGACAAGGAGCTGACGGTCTGCGGGCCGGATGTGCGTGACCCCCGTTTCTATTTTGTCTCAAACGGCATCGTGCTGGATGAGTCGGAGCTGGCCGAGCCTGCCTGCAGCCGGGTGCTGTTGCGCAAGCTGGAGTCCTACTTCCCGCTGCTTTCCCGCCTGATCATGCTGCGCCAGCGCAAGCCGGTCGCCGTGATTAACTAATATCTACTATTGCCAGAGAGCACCAGCGGCGCACCGTGGCCTTGTTTGGCCTACGGTGCGCCGCTTTTTAATGGTCTGGAGCCGGTCACTTGTTGCAAGATGAGGCGGCTATGGTGTTGCACCCTGTTCCAACCGTGCAATCTGGCTATGACCAACAAGGAGTGAATCATGATCGACTTTTACACCGCCGCGACCCCCAATGGTTTCAAAGTGGCGATCGCCCTCGAAGAGCTGGGTTTGCCCTATCGGGTCATTCCTCTCGATCTTTCGGCGCTGGATCAGAAGAAGCCCGAGTTTCTCGCCATCAACCCAAATGGCCGTATTCCGGCTATCGTCGATCGGGATAACGACGATTTCGCCGTATTCGAGTCGGGGGCCATCCTCATCTATCTGGCGGAGAAAGCAGGCAAGTTGCTGCCCGCTGATCCCAAACGCCGCTCTCAAGCCATCCAGTGGCTGATGTTCCAGATGGGCGGGGTAGGGCCCATGATGGGGCAGGCTAACGTCTTCTACCGCTATTTCCCCGAGAAGATCCCCGCCGCCATCGAACGTTACCAGAAGGAGGGGCGCCGTCTGTTCGAGGTGCTCGACAGCCATCTGGCCCATCACGAATATCTGGCGGACGAGTACAGCATCGCCGATATCGCCACCTGGCCCTGGGTGCGTATTTATGACTGGAGCGGTATCTCCATCGAGGGATTGCCCCATCTGCAAGCCTGGATGGATCGCATGGCAGAGAAGCCAGCCTGCCAGAAGGGGATCACCATACCGCCGCGCAAGGAGCAGCCCGATGAGCTGATCAAGCAGGCGCAACAGATGGTAACGCGTTGATTTTTAACTGCTGACGGGGCGAAATGCCCCGTAATATTAGAAAAACTAAGGCAAGCCGATTATAAAGATTCGTTCGTTTTTTGTGAGCTGAATCACTATGATGCCCCCATACCACCAAGCGTCCTGTGCGGTGGCTTGGCGGGCTCCCCGCCTACTGTTTCCAACACTGTTTTTGATTGCATCACAGCCTCTGTGATCAGATTCCTCTGGGCCATTTTGTGCCAGAGGGGCGGCAGCATTTTTTCGATTTTTTGGGACTGATATGGATCGGCACAGTTTTTATCCGTTGTTTTTACTGACCATTCTGATGGTCGCTGTGGGCCAGATGACCCAGACCCTTTATGTTCCCTCCATTCCCATGATGGCGGGGGACTTCAATGTGGCCTCGGGCCAGTTGCAGGCGGTGATGGCCTGTTACCTGATCCCCTATGGCCTCTCCCAGTTTGTCTACGGGCCGCTTTCGGATCGCATCGGTCGTCGTCCGGTGCTGATTGTCGGCATGATGGTGTTTCTGGTGGGCACCCTGACCATTCAGGTCATCCCCCATTTTGCCGCCCTGCTGGTGGGTAGCTTTATTCAGGGGCTGGGTACCGGTGCCGGTGGCGCCATGAGCCGTACCGTGATGCGCGATCGCTACAACGGCGCCGAGCTCAACCGCGCCAACAGTCTGGTGAGCATGGGGGTGATCTTCTCCCCGCTGCTGGCACCGGTGCTGGGGGGATGGCTGACCGAGCTGTTCAACTGGCGCGCCGGTTACTGGTTCCTGTTCGGTTTTGGTGCCGTAGCCACCCTGGCGATCATGGCCTGGTTTGGCGAGACCCTGCCTGCTGCTGCCCGTCAGCCACTGCGCGTCGGTGCTGCCTATCGCCATGTGCTGGGCAACCCCAAGTTTCAGGGCAACCTGCTCTGCCTGATGGCGACCTTTGCCGGTTTGGCTGTGTTCGAGGCTGCGGCCGGTGTGCTGCTCGGCGATGTGCTGAAACTGAGCGCCCGCACAGTGAGCGTGCTGTTCGTGCTGCCGCTGCCCGGCTATCTGTTCGGGGCCTGGCTCTCTGCCAAGCTGAGCTTCCGTTTGACTCAGGGCAAGCTGATGCGTCTGGGGATCGCCTTTCTGGCGCTCGGCTCACTCATCATTCTGGTGCCGGGGCTGTTCGGG
The DNA here is from genome assembly GCF_027705925.1 of Aeromonas sp. Y289-2. Classification (NCBI taxonomy): domain Bacteria; kingdom Pseudomonadati; phylum Pseudomonadota; class Gammaproteobacteria; order Aeromonadales; family Aeromonadaceae; genus Aeromonas; species Aeromonas sp. Y289-2. Next base: position 471,500 of record NZ_JAPDCH010000001.1, on the reverse strand, counting down.
GTGGTGAGTGCCGCCTCGCTGGTTGGTGGTGCGGCTGTCTACTTCATCGGTAGCGGTATTCTCTACCCGACCGCAACTTCCTGTGCCATCGAGCCCTTCCCGGGTCAGGCCGGCACCGCGGGGGCCATTCTCGGCGGGATGCAGAATCTGGGGGCGGGTGTGGTGACCCTGCTGGCCGCCGGTTTCCCGATGACTGGACAGGTGACCCTGGGGGCCATCATGACCCTGATGGTGCTGATCGTGGCGCTGAGCTTTGTCTGGTTACGCCACCACGGTTCTCCTCACGAGCAGATGGCCATCTAAATTTGCTTGCCAGTTGCAAAACAAAGCCCGCCTTTTGGCGGGCTTTGTCGTTATGGCTGTGTCCGTTTCACACCTTGTCCCATCGGGTTCTCCATTTATTGGGGGGGAAAGGTGTAAACCATGTTCAGGACGGGACAGTTCGTTGATCATCAGGCAAAGAAAAAGCCCGTCACGCTGGTGACGGGCTTTTGCTGTTGGTACCCCGAGATGCCGTTGCCGGTTTGGGCCCTTGAACCGTCGGTTCAAGGCGGGGATCGGATCTGACCGCAGGCTTCTCGGTCGTGCCGAGCATGCGCAATAGCCAGAAGGCAGATCCCCTGTTTGGTATGAATATCGGCTCGGGGACTTGAACCGGCTGACAAACATCCCAGGGAATTTTAAAACGGTTTGCGATTAGGGCTGTTGCCCCTCTTCGCTGGAATCACCATATTGTCCGTGCTCGATCAGGGCCGCTTCGATGGTGCGCTGCAGCATCTTGATCCGCTTGTCCATGGTCTCAGAGTATTGGTGGTTCTTCTCTTTTTCAAGGCAGAGCTCATGACAGAAATTGAGCGCCGCCATGATAGCCAATTGCTCGTTGCTGGAGACTTTGGAACGTTGACGCAGGTCGATCAACTTGTCGGTCAGCTGCTCGGCGGCCTGGCGCAGGGCATCCTGCTGTCCCAAGGGACAGGATACCTTGTAGGGACGTCCCAAAATGACGATTTCTACGGCCTCTGTGCTCATGCCTTCCTCAATACGGCGGAGCTGATTTCCGCCTTTATCCACGTGGACAACTGGGCGGGACTATATAGCGCAGATGCATAAGTTTCAAGGCCTTGCTGGCTCTGCAAGAGGGAGAATGCTAGGATCCTGACCATTAATTCTGCAAATTTGCCTGAACTTTGAGCGGATCCTCTATGAGCAAAACAAACCCCCTTAAATATGCGGCTGTGGCCGACATCATGGAGCAGCATGAGCTGATGGCCAGTGCAGTCGAGGCCCATGGTGTGATCTGCGGTCTGGTGTGTGGTGGTGTGGCACTGGATGAGAAGAGCTGGGTCCCCCATTTCAACGATCTGGTGAACGACGGTTTCGGCCTGCCGGCCCCGGTGCGCCAGGTGATGACCGATCTTTATCACAATGTGGTCGAGAGCCTGATGGCCCAGAAGGGCGTCGAGCTGCTGCTGCCAAGTGATGATGCCCCCCTTGATGAGCGCATCGATTCGCTGGTGGATTGGTCACAGGCATTTCTGGCCGGTTTCGGCGTGGTGCAGCAGGAGCTCTCCCGCGCGTCGGAAGAGCTGCAGGAGATGATCCAGGATATCGCCAGCATCACTCAGGTCTCTGCCGAGTTCGATCAGGAAGATGACGAGAACGAAGCCTCCTTCCTGGTGCTCTACGAACACGTCAAACTGGGTGTCATGATGGCATTCGAAGAGTTTGGCAAGCGCCCCGATACCCCGAGCGCACCGCCGACCCTGCATTGAGGTGCGGGTCAACGCGACCCTTACTGAATCTGCAAGAGCGCCTGATGGCGCTCTTTTTTATTCCCTTGTGGTGGCTAACCCTGTGAGGCGCAACCGGTTTTTTGCCGGTGACCTCGCATTCGGCCAGCGGCTTTGTGATAGCATGAGGCCACCTTTTTCACTTCTTCCTCTCTGCTTATGTCTCAATCTGATGTGCGACAGGTCGATGTCACCCTGGTCGGCGGTGGAATGAGCGGCGCCGTGCTGGCCCTCTCGCTGGCAGCCCTGCTTCGATCCGATGGCTCCCCCCTCGAGATCCTGCTGCTGGAGGCAAGCGTCCCCGAACAGCACACCCATTCAGGGTTCGACGCACGCGCCATTGCGCTCTCGGCCGGTACCTGCGATGCGCTGTTGCGACGCGGACTCTGGCCGCTGTTTGCCCCCCATTGCGCCCCCATTACCCAGATTCATGTCTCGGATCGGGGCCACTTCGGTCAGGCTCGCCTGTCGGCTGCCGAATACGGTCTGCCCGCGCTGGGCCAAGTGATCGAGCTGGCAGCTGCCGGTCATGAGCTGCAACGGGCGATGGCGGCCTCTCCCAATATCCGGGTCTGCTGTCCGGCTCGGGTGAGCGAGATTGCGCCCGATGAGGAGAAGGTGACCCTCACCCTCGAGAGCGGTGAACAGATTGAGACCCGCCTGCTGGTGGCGGCAGACGGCGGCAACTCCTTTGTGCGTCAGCACTTCAAGTTGCCGGTGACCCGCCACGACTTTGAGCAGCACGCCATCATCGCCACGGTCAAAACGGCGCAAGACCCTGAGGGACGCGCCTTCGAGCGTTTTACCGAAGGGGGGCCGCTGGCCCTGCTGCCGATGCAGGATGGGCTCTCCTCGCTGGTATGGAGCGTCGGGCAGCATGAGGTGGATGAGCTGATGGCCCTCGATGAGGTGGCGTTTCTTGCCCGTCTGCAGCAGGCCTTTGGCTGGCGGCTCGGCCGCTTCGAGCGATGTGGCGTGCGTAATGTTTATCCGCTCATTCTGACCGCCTGCGACTACCCGCTGGCCCAGCGCACCGTGCTGGTCGGTAATGCCGCCCACGCCCTGCACCCGATTGCCGGGCAGGGCTTCAACCTCGGGATGCGGGATCTGGACCTGCTTACCGGCGCCGTAGCCAAGGCGTTGGCAGAGGGGGAGGATATCGGCAGCTTCAAGGTGCTGAACGGTTACTGGCAGCAGCGTCAGCGCGATCAGGCGCAGACCGTCTGGCTCACCTCTTCGCTGGCCCAGCTCTTCTCCAATGGTCACGATCCGCTGGTGGCGGGGCGCAATCTGGCGCTCACCCTGATGGGGCGATTCCCGTGCCTCAAGGCGCCGCTTGCCTCGCGCACCCTGGGCTTTGTCGCCGATGTGTGCGGCAACTAGCCAGCACTTGTTGAGTGGAACCTGTTGACCGGAAGATGGTGACCGCCATTCGTTGATCAAAACCTATTGAATAAAGAGGTGATGCCTGCGGGCGTCCCCTCGCTGGCCAGCCGGTCAGCCCTGAAAGGATGAGATGATGCAGATGCAAAATGTGGATGTGGTGATTGTCGGTGGCGGCATGGTGGGGCTGGGGCTCGCTGCGGCCCTGAAACATAGCGCCCTCAAGGTGCTGGTGGTGGAGGGACAACTGCCCGACCCGCAGCTGGGGGAGGTGGCCGATAACCGGGTCAGCGCCCTGAGTCTGGCCAGCCAGCAGATCCTGCGCCATGTCGGCGCCTGGGACGGCATTGAAGCGCGCCGCCTGCAGGCCTACGACAAGATGGCGGTGTGGGAGCAGGACAGTTTCGGCCATATCGATTTCGATGCCGCCAGCCTGCGTCAGGCCAACCTCGGCCACATCGTCGAGAATCGGGTGATCCAGCTGGCGCTGCTTGAGGCGATTGAAGGTGCCAGCAATATCCAGTTGCTGACCCCCGCCAGAGCCAAGAGCCTGCAGAGCGGCCCGGCGGGCGCCCTGCTGCTCCTTGAAGATGGTCAGGCCATCTCGGCCAAACTGGTGGTGGCTGCCGATGGCGCTCACTCCTGGGTGCGCCGTCAGGCCGATATCCCGCTCACCAGCTGGGATTACGGTCACCACGCCCTGGTGGCGACGGTGCGCTGCGCCGAACCCCATGAAGCTGTTGCTCGCCAGATCTTCACCCCGGATGGCCCGCTCGCCTTTTTGCCGCTGTGGCAGGAGAACCTCTGCTCCATCGTCTGGTCGCTGCCTGCGGCCCGCGCCGAGGCGCTCTGCGCCTGCAATGACGAGCAGTTCAATCGCCAGCTTACCGCCGCCTTCGATGCCCGCCTTGGTCTGTGCAAGGTGGAGGGGGCGCGTAGCGCGATTCCTCTTACCGCCCGCTATGCCCGCGACTTTGCTCGCGAGCGGCTGGTGCTGGTGGGAGATGCTGCCCACACCATCCACCCGCTGGCGGGGCAGGGGGTCAACCTTGGCCTGCTGGATGCTGCCGCGCTGGCGGAGCAGATCTTGCAAAATCATGCCGCGGGCGAGGATATCGGCCTGCTCGCCAACCTGCGCAGTTACGAGCGCTGGCGCAAGAGCGAGGCGGCTCGCATGCTGGCGGCGATGGAAGGGCTCAAGCGGTTGTTCAGCGGGGCCAACCCGCTCAAGAAGCTGGTGCGGGGCGTGGGATTGCGCGCGGCCAATCTGCTGACGCCCTTCAAGGAGGGGGTGATCCGCGCCGCCATGGGATTGGAGGGAGAGTTGCCCGCATTGGCCCGTCCTGACTGGGCTGTTGCTGCGACCAAGGGCAGTGCCATGCAGGCCAAGGCTGAAAAAAACTAATATTACTCGCCGTTTTTGACAACAAAAGTAATCCGACAAGGCTGATGACCCGTTTTGGGTGTCAGCCTTTAATTTTGCTCTGGAGCGAAACGTTTTTCTGCAAATTGTGACGAAACGGTAAAAATCGAAATTTAATCTCGCCTGAGTCGGCTTATGGCTGTTTTTATCACTGCATTTATCTTAGTGTCTGGAGTCAGTTTTACGGGAGGGGATTAGTTTTTTTTGAGCGGCACGCTCGCCTGCTTGTCATATAATCCGCTCCGTTCAAGGAATCCCTCTTGCCTGGCAAGGGCAGGAGCGAGCACACACTTTTGGATCCGGTCGCTTTTTGCTGTACGTAGTGCAGTCAGAGCGGTGGCGTGGGTCGCAAGGGTGGTCGCCAAAGCGAAAAGGCTTTTTGCTAAGGAAAGAATGCGATGATCCAGACTACTGTACTGCATCCCAAACACCTGGAAGCCGGCGCCAAGATGGTGGACTTCCACGGTTGGGAAATGCCCATCAACTACGGCTCCCAGCTGGAAGAGCACCACGCGGTGCGCAGCGATGCCGGTATGTTCGATGTATCCCACATGACCATCGTCGATTTGACCGGCGAACGGGTCAAAGCCTTTCTGCAACACCTGCTGGCCAACGACGTGGCCAAACTCACTGCCCCCGGCAAGGCCCTCTACAGCGGCATGCTCAATCCGGAAGGCGGCGTGATCGATGACCTCATCACCTATTACCTCACCGATACCTTCTACCGGCTGGTGGTCAACTCCGCTACCCGCGAGAAGGATCTGGCCTGGATCCGCCATCACGCCATCGATTTCGATATCACAGTGACCGAGCGTCCCGAGCTTGCGATGATCGCGGTGCAGGGCCCCAACGCCAAGGTCAAGGCTGCTGCTGTGCTGAGCGCCGCTCAGCGTACCGCCGTGGTGGGGATGAAACCCTTCTTCGGCGTGCAGGCTGGCGATCTCTTTATCGCCACTACCGGCTACACCGGCGAAGATGGTTATGAAATCGTGGTGCCGCAAGAGAAAGCCTGCGAGCTGTGGCAAGCGCTGCTGGATAACGGCGTGGCCCCGTGCGGCCTCGGTGCCCGCGATACCCTGCGCCTCGAGGCGGGGATGAACCTCTATGGTCAGGATATGGACGAGTCAGTCTCTCCACTCGCCGCCAACATGGCCTGGACCATCGCCTGGGAGCCGAGCGATCGCAACTTCATCGGCCGCGACGTGCTGGAAGCGCAGAAAGCGGCGGGCAACCAGCCCAAGCTGGTGGGTCTGGTGATGGAAGAGAAAGGGGTGCTGCGTGCCGGTATGCCGGTCACCTTCACCGCGGCAAACGGTGAGAAGCGGGAAGGTGTGATCACCTCCGGCTCTTTCTCCCCCACCCTGGGCTACAGTATTGCCCTGGCGCGGGTGCCCCGTGATATCGGTGAGCTGGCCGAGGTGGAGATCCGCAAGAAGCTGGTCACCGTGAAGGTCACCAAGCCCGCTTTCGTCCGTAACGGCCAGAAGCTGGTTTAATACCGTCTTGGGGGAGGGCTGTGCCTCCCCCATCCCTTTTCATATTCGTTTTTAAACGCGACTCAAAGATCAAAGGAAGCACAAATGAGCCATATCCCGAGCGAACTGAAATATGCCACTTCCCACGAGTGGATCCGTGTTGAAGCCAACGGCGAGGCCGTGGTCGGTATCACCGAGCACGCCCAGGAGCTGCTGGGTGACATGGTGTTTGTCGAGCTGCCGGAAGTGGGCAAGCAGGTCAGTGCCGGTGACGACTGCGCCGTGGCCGAGTCGGTCAAGGCGGCCTCCGACATCTACAGCCCGGTGAGCGGCGAGATCATCGCCGTCAACGAAGAGCTGGAAGGGAGCCCCGAGCTGGTCAACTCCGACCCCTACAGCGCTGGCTGGCTGTTCCGCATCAAGCTCGATGACGAGAGCGAGTTGGCCAACCTGCTGGATGCCGAAGGCTACCAGAACGTGGTGGACGAAGAGTAATGCCCCCGGGCCCTGCCAATACAGCAGGGCCCCTTTGTATGACCGCCAGCCGGGCAAGCACCGGCCGGTGGAAGGGTGAAGTCGCCCGCGCCTGCCGTTTGCCAGCCTGGGAGCCTAGGGGGCAAACGGGCCGGTTCGCAACAAGGCGATCCCCTCTCGATGCTGCCGCAGCATCCGGTGCCGCGCCCTGTCTGCGGGACCCAGAACATGAGTGGAGTCGGTATCAGCCGACGATCAGGAACATCAGGTCTTGGTTATCAGGATGTCATGCCAGGACTTATTTATCAGGAAATAGGGAAATGACCCAGTCACTGTTTGAACTCGAGCAAAAAACCGATTTTGTCCGCCGCCATATCGGCCCGGGCGAGGAAGAGCTGCGCCAGCTGCTGGCGACCGTCGGGGCCGAAAGCCTGGACGATTTGATTGAACAGACCGTGCCTGCCGCCATTCGCCTGCCGGGCCCGCTCGGCATCGGTGCCGGCATGACCGAAGTGGAGGCGCTGGCCAAGCTCAAGGGCTATGCCGCCCAGAACAAGATTGCCAAGAGCTATATCGGCATGGGTTATCACGATACCCATGTGCCCCACGTCATTTTGCGCAACGTGCTGGAAAACCCGGGCTGGTATACCGCTTACACCCCGTACCAGCCCGAGCTGGCGCAGGGCCGTCTCGAAGCCCTGCTCAACTTCCAGCAGCTGACACTGGATCTCACCGGCATGGATCTGGCAAGTGCCTCCCTGCTGGATGAAGCGACCGCCGCCGCCGAGGCGATGGCGCTGGCCAAGCGGATGGCCAAGTCCAAGTCCAACCTCTTCTTCGTGGCCGATGACGTGCACCCGCAGGTGATCGACGTGGTCAAGGAGCGCGCGGTTCACTTTGGTTTCGACGTGGCGGTTGGCGCCGCCAGCGATGCGGTGAGCGAAGAGGTGTTTGGTGCCCTGTTCCAGTACCCCACCACCACCGGTGAAGTGAAAGATCTGCGCGCCCTCATCGCCGCGGTACAGGCCCAGAAAGGGCTGGCCTGCGTCAGCGCCGATCTGCTCTCCCTGCTGCTGCTCAAATCCCCGGGCGAGCTGGGTGCCGACGTGGTGTTAGGCTCCGCCCAGCGCTTTGGCGTGCCCATGGGTTATGGTGGCCCCCACGCCGCCTTCTTCGCCACCCGCGATGCCTACAAGCGCTCCATGCCGGGTCGCATCATCGGTGTCTCCAAGGATGCCCGTGGCAAGAGTGCCCTGCGCATGGCGATGCAGACCCGCGAGCAGCATATCCGCCGCGAGAAGGCCAACTCCAACATCTGTACCGCACAGGTGCTGCTGGCCAACATGGCGAGCTTCTACGCCGTCTACCACGGCCCGGTGGGGCTGAAAACCATCGCCTCCCGCGTGCACCGTCTCACCACCATTCTGGCGCTCGGCCTCAAGGCCAAGGGTGTTGCCCTCAAGCACGCCAGCTGGTTCGATACCCTGACCGTGCTGACGGCAGATAAAGCAGCACTCATTGCCAAGGCCGAAGGGCTCGGCATCAACCTGCGTGCGGATCTGGACAGTGCGGTAGGGGTGTCGCTTTCGGAAACCACCACCCGTGGCGATGTAGCCGAACTGTTTGATCTCTTCCTCGGCCAAGGCCATGGGCTCGATATCGAGGCCCTCGACAAGGCGGCCCAGGCTCATCACGCCATTCCGCAGGATCTGCTGCGCACCGATGCCGTGCTGACCCACGAGGTGTTCAACAAGTACCACTCCGAAACCGAGATGCTGCGTTATATTCACCGTCTCGAAGCCAAGGATCTGGCGCTCAACTACGCCATGATTTCACTCGGCTCCTGCACCATGAAGCTCAACGCCACCGCCGAGATGATCCCGGTGACCTGGCCCGAGTTCGGCAAGTTGCACCCATTCGCCCCGCTGGCACAGGCCAAGGGCTACCAACTGCTGTTGGCCGACCTCGAAAACTGGCTGGTGAAAGTGACCGGTTACGATGCGGTCTGCATGCAGCCCAACTCAGGTGCGCAGGGGGAGTACGCAGGTCTCTTGGCCATCAAGAAGTACCATGAATCCCGTGGCGAGGGGCATCGCGATATCTGCCTTATTCCGGCTTCTGCCCACGGTACCAACCCGGCCTCTGCCCAGATGGCAGGACTCAAGGTGATCGTCACCGCCTGTGACAAATCCGGCAACGTGGATCTCGACGACCTGCGGGCCAAGGCGGCCGAGGCAGGGGAGCAGCTCTCCTGTCTGATGGTGACCTACCCCTCCACCCACGGGGTGTATGAGGAGACCATCAAGGAGGTGTGCGACATCGTTCACCAGCACGGTGGCCAGGTCTATCTGGACGGCGCCAATATGAACGCGCAAGTCGGGTTGACTGCACCGGGCTTTATCGGGGCGGACGTCTCTCACCTCAACTTGCACAAGACCTTCGCCATTCCTCACGGTGGTGGCGGCCCGGGCATGGGCCCCATCGGCGTGAAGAAGCATCTGGCACCGTTCGTGGCTGGCCACGCCGTGGTCAAGACCGACAAGGAGAGCCGTGACAATGGCGCCGTGTCGGCGGCACCGTTCGGCTCGGCCAGCATCCTGCCCATCAGCTGGATGTATATCGCCATGCTGGGTGACGAGGGGCTGAAGAGATCCACTCAGGTGGCCATCCTCAACGCCAACTATCTGGCCAAGAAGCTGGGTGACTCCTTCCCGGTGCTCTATTCCGGCCGAAACGGTCGGGTGGCCCACGAGTGCATCCTGGATATCCGCCCGCTCAAGGAGGCTTCCGGCATCAGCGAGATGGACGTGGCCAAGCGGCTGATGGACTACGGCTTCCACGCACCGACCATGAGCTTCCCGGTAGCGGGCACCCTGATGGTCGAGCCGACCGAGTCGGAATCCAAGCGCGAACTGGATCGCTTCGTCGAGGCGATGACGTCCATCCGCGCCGAGATTGCCAAGGTGCAGGAGGGGCAGTGGAGCCTCGCCGACAACCCGCTGGTCCATGCGCCGCACACCCAAGATGACGTGATGGATGCAGAGTGGTCCCGTGACTACAGCCGCGCCGAGGCGGTCTTCCCGTCCGACGCCGTGCGTGCCGCCAAGTTGTGGCCGTCGGTCAACCGCATCGATGACGTCTACGGCGATCGCAACCTGTTCTGTGCCTGTATCCCGACCGAGGATTACGCCAAGTAAGTGGCGTTTTGATCACGGCCATTTAAGTTGGAAACCGTGACATTCAAGTTGGAAACTCAAAGGCCCTGCAACAGCAGGGCCTTTTTATTATTCCGTGGACTGAGAGTCATTAAATTATAAAAATGATCGCATTTTGATCTTTCAGCCGTGTTGGGGAAGGTGCGAACAAGACTCTGGTGTGAGACTATCAGTCTCACTTGGTATCAGGGATGAGGTTCAGCATGGTCCAACAGTTTACTTTCGCGGATAGCAAGTTCAATGGTAAACGCCGCAAAACCCGCAAAGAGACATTCCTAGCCCGCATGGACGCTTTGCTCCCATGGGCCAGAATGCTCAGTGTCATTGAACCGGTCTACCCGAAAGCTGACAACGGCAGCCGTTCCTATCCACTCGACACCACGCTGCGAATTCACTACATGCAGCAGTGGAATAACCATCTGCGATGGCGCCATGGAACATGAGCTCTACGAGATTACTTCTCTGTGCGGTAGATGGGCATACAGATGACCGAGTTGATAAGAGAAGAGCCCACCAAAAGAGGTGACGCTACCAACCAATACCGAAACGGCGCAGATATCCAAGCCATTTGATAAGGAAACTCCACCTTCAGAGAGGGTTTAGAACAACATGAATATTGATTGGGATGTTGTGCGAAAAAACATAAAATTTTTAGTTGCACTATATAGACCTTCATTAGCGAAAGCACTAAGTGTACCGTTGTTGTTGGCAGGAGTAGGCATTCTCAACACTCCTTTATGGCTAGATATTTTAAATTGGCTTTTGAGTAACCAAAAATTCTTCCCAGAATATAGTGGACCAATATCAACTCCAATGTTTATAACCGGGTGGGTGTTAATTGGTCTAAGTATTTTTATTTATTTTATTGAAGTGTGGCTTCAAATTAAATCAATGCGCCAGGAAAGTGAAAAAAAGCTACTGGATACCGTTAAAAATCATCCAAAACAAACAGCGGATTTGATAGTTGATCAGATGAGGGGGGCCGGATTTACCGCTCAGCATCTTCAAGACGAAAGAATAGAAAAACTTGCCCACGAAATTACCTTGCTGAGATTTTTCGGTTCTTTTCCTAAGGAAGAGAAATCGATTGCTTTAGCAGAAAGCATTATTGATGGAGAGCTGTCCGGCGGCACCCCTCAAGTAAAAGCTAGGGCGCTAGCGCTAATTGCAAGATACTTATGTGTAGGAGAAAGGGCTCAGCTAGCGAAAAAATGGCTATCATGTTCTAAAAAATTGTGTCAAACGGAGGAGGCTGCGATAGCACAGGCCTTTATCGATGCTATTGAATTGAACAGAGTAGATGCGGCGTCTGGTTTGCTTGCAGGGGGGGCTTCAAATTATTCTGCCTTTTTTATGATTAAAAAAATAGTAGAAGGAAACGACGCTGCTTTGCTCTGGTTAGAAAGTGCAGGATTAAGCTCTCAAGATTTAGACAATGATGGCAAAGTCTTTTTGGTTTCTACATTGTTGATAGAGCATCAATGGGAAAAGGCTTTAGATTCGGCGCAGACGATAGGCGACGCATCATTTTATATTTCACCAGCACTGGCGCAGATTTCTGCGTTTGCATTCTTGGTAAATGCAATTAAGGCTGTTGAACTCCGCGAGAGCGTGTTGGCTTTTATTCCTTTAGCAGCAGATAAGTTTCCACTTGCAGATGATTCTGAATCGACAGCGCTTAGAAATAGAGCTGTCGAACTATTCAAATATTGTTCAGGTCAGGCAAGGCACCTCGGTGCTGAAGATGTCGCTAATGTATCAGATAAATATGTGCTGTGGTTACAGCTTAGAAACAGTGAAACACACGAACAAGCAATTTCAGAACTTGAGAGCTACTTTGTTAGTTACACTCAGAAAACACTTGAGAATTTGTCATTGGCATTTGCTTTTGGAATTGAAATCGATTTTGATGCGATAGAAAAGGAAGTAAATAGACAAACAGCACTAAGTCCAGAGAATGATGCAACTCTTGGTTTAGCCAGATTTGTATTGGCACAGGTACAAAAGCCAATATCGGCAGCAGTGGATTATATTAACCGCCACAGAACTCAAATGGAAGCCGCCGTTAATTCCATTGCAATTAGTATGCTAGAGATAGAGGCATTAGCGAAGTCAGGGTTGGTCGATGATGCACAACAGCTTTTACAGAAGGTCGGGAATTCTGGAGCGTCAGATGCTGATGTCAGAAAATTGCAAAATATCATCGAATCAGTTAAGGGGGCTGACCCAGTTGCATTAGCTATAAGTCAATATCAACAAAGTGAAGATACAAGTGATCTTGCTCATTTGGTTAATTTGTTAGAAAGGACAAATCGAGGTAGTAAATACTACTCATACTGCCGAGATCTTTTTTACCGTACAGGCCAGGAAACTGATGCTATCAGAGTCTGTAATGCGGCCTGTTTATTGGGGCGGTTTGCTGAACTTCATCAGTTTTTATTAGATAAGATAGATCTTGTAAAAAGAAGCGAGAGGCTGCAAGCCCATTGGGCTTGGTCTCTTTTTAGAAAAGGAGACTTAATCGGTGCTCATGAACAGATTGTTCGATTGAAGCAGTATAAGTCGCAACAGACTGATCTTAAAACTCTTGAGATCAATCTATCTATTTTTGGTGGTGACTGGGAGTCTCTTAGCATTTTTGTGGAAGATTGCTGGAATAATCGGGATGAGTTAAAGGCCAATGACCTTTTACAAGCTGCCCAGTTAGCTAAAGCAATTTCTCCACGGAGAGCAAGGCAAATTTTAGATTTCTGTACAGGAAAATATATGGATGATCCTCAAGTGCTAGCATCATCATACTTCATCGCTACAACAATGGGCATGGAGGACAATCAAGAAACATCAGCATGGCTCAATAAGGCAATAGATCTCTCTAATGACAACGGTCCATTGCGAAGGGCTTCATTCGAAGATGTAAGGGAGATGGTGTCCGAGGCTAGAGAGAAAAATGAGAGGGTCTATAAAGCCTATTTAGATGGCGATGCACCCATTTTTACAGTGGCGGAACTATTGAATAAGACAATGTCTGATTTTTATCTGATCCAGCCATTTGAAAATAAAAAGGCTAAAGATATAAGGCGGAAAAATGTAATTCCGCTATTTCATGGTGTAAGGTTGGATCAGGTCATTGTTGGTAATACAATTGTAGTCGATGCTTCCAGTGCTTTGGTGATGGAAAATATTGGTATATTAACCCATCTGTTTGATTGTTTTGAAAAAATAGTTATCCCGCATTCTTTTATGCGATGGCTTTTTGAAGAGAAGCAGAAAGTTGCTTTTCATCAGCCGAGCCAAATTGAAAAGGCAAAGTATTTTGAGCGGCTTGTTACTGATGGCAAAATTTCCGTTTTTCATCCTAAGAAAATTAATAATCCTGAGCTGGCACTAGATGTAGGTGAAGAGCTTGCGTTTATGCTAGAAGAGGTGCGTGAGAATCCTGCGAATGAGTCGCAATCTGTGGTCGTGTGTTCCTACCCTGTATATAAGGCAGGAGGCACCTTTAGAGAGGTGGAAGCTGACCTTTCTTTATTTCATCACAGTCTGACTTCATGTTCCCAATTAATAAAAAAACTCAAAGATCTAGCCGTAATCACTGAATTTCAGTGTGTTAAAGCCTTAAATTATCTTAGCCAGCACGAAAAAGAATGGCCTGTCGATCTTGAAGTGGTCAGTGGAGCACGATTATTTCTCGATTCACTGTCAATTACCTACCTGATTACCGTTGATATGCTTGATAGACTTAGCGAAGCCGGATTCGAAGTGTATGTATTTAAGGGCGAGCGCGATAGATATAGAACGCTGATAAACTACGGTTCAGTTGTCGAGCAGGCAGATTCGAAAATAGAAAGTATAAGAAAGTTGTTTTTTAATGGGCTTACATCTGGGAAAGTTACACTCGCTGAAATACCTTTAAAAAAAGACCAAGTAGCTGCTTCTGAGAACAATTATGCCAAGCCAACAGAAGAGCTTTTTGAGGCGCTAAAAATATGCGATGCAGCTTTGATAGATGATCGATTTATGAATAAGCATCGAAATATTGCATTTGATGAAAGAACAGTACCAATCTATACATCATTAGACTTTATCGAGACGCTACACCATAAAGGACTTATTTCTAAAGCTCAGAAGCTTGAATTCAGAACATTACTTCGGGAGTTTGGGTTAGAGATTGTTAGCATTTCCAGTGAAGAGCTTGAATATCACCTAAATCACTCCGTTATGTCTGATGGTGAGTTTAAACCAACTAAACAGCTAAGAATGATAAGAGAAAATCTGTTTTTGATCAGGATTAGTGGTCTGGTTCAGCTCCCAAGAGATGCCCAGTGGCTACATGAGACGATGAAGACTATTGCAAAAGCAATAAAAACTCAGTGGACCGCCGATATCTCACCTGAACTAAGTCGCGCTAGCTCCTGCTGGCTATATGAGCTTATGGGTTATAGGGAGTGGGCCCAAGCTCATAAAATAAGAGGGGATGAAGGTATGGCCTATTTAGGCGAGGTTATTAAAGTGAATTCAGTGTTGATTCCGCCGGAGTCTTTATCAGACGAGCAAAAGAAAGGCTACAAAGCATGGTTGGATGAGTTTGTTTTGGGGCCGCTAAAGGATAATGACCCGTGGAGCTTTAAGACTGTAATTGATTCGATGAAGTCGGAGGTTAAAAGTATCGCTCAGAAATCGATACTGGAGGAAGAGGTTTATGACTAACTCATATTCAGTGCGAGCTTATATGGTTTCGCACACTCTCAATTTATTCCCCAGTTTGGTGAGAGAGGAACTATTATCTGATAGTAAGTTGTTGGAAGAACTAGAGCTAGTAACAGATGTCACGATTAGTTTTGGTGATAAAGAAGTCGCATTTTCCAGAACCGCTCTCTTTAAAGCTATTCGCAGTACTTTTGACAATGTCGAGGAAGAGTCCTCCTTAGAGGATATTAATCGCAATGTTTGGTTTCTACGAAATATTCCAGAAGAAAGTTCAGCATTTTCTTTAACCAAAGGTGATGTGCAGATACTTAATAATAGTTTTTGGCCGCTTTTGGGAGATATCGACAGACGGTTAAGTATATTTGAGACAGTAGCGAAGAAGAGTTGCCTTTCGAAAGAGGAGTTTGAGTACTGGAGAGCAGTTCTCTCAATGGAGGCAGTAAGTGATGATGATGTATCTGACTTGTTGCTTGATTTGGATTTATCACCAGCCCACATTAAAGGTGTGTTAAAGAATGAGTTTCAAGGACCATCAAATAGTGTTTCAGCACTGGTCCCAAATGAAACCCGTTATTATGAACGGCTTGTGGGTAAGTACAGCGGGAGTAAAAACATTGAGGAGTTCTGTAATAATGAACTCAAGCAGTACCTCGAAGGTAGAATAGAAGGTGGAGTAACTGAAAATAATTTATTGCTTTGTATGCATAAGTCAATATCAAAAGTCATTTCAACTAGGCTCGTTGACGAAGATTCGTATCAGTCAATAGCAAAGCGAGCAATTGAAAGCAGTCATCCGATACTTTTGATATCTTGCCTTGAAATCGGTATTTTGAAATTCGCAAATTCATTAGATGCGACTCTTAAAGCTCTTTTTGAGAGTGTGTCGGCTGTAAAAACATTAGAAAATCTACGTCTTTTTTGCTCGATGGCTGTTTTCGTCGATGGTGAACTGGCGCGACTTCAGATATTTCGCAGTATGCCACCATTCTACCGGCGTCTCGCTTCACTTGCCCAGTCAGCCTTAATTGTTGAAGCTGCACTGGAAGAAAATGTTACCTTTGACAAAGTAGAGCAATGGGCGGCTCAACAGAGAGGGCTTTATTTTTACTGTCAAAATTTTATTGATCTACTAGAGGAGCCAAGATGGTTACCAACGTACTTGACAGCAGATCAATTCATTAATGAGATTTATGGACGGGTATATAATGTATGTCAAGAAGTTGGTGAATTCGAGATCGCTGAATGTCTGCAAGAAGAGCTTATGACTGGTTCTCGACTCAATATGAATTCGTTTTTACCTGGACCGTTGGAAGGTAACTCTATTCCCGCTGATGTGCCGAGAGAAATATTTAATTTGCTTGATAAGCAAGTCGGCGCTAATGTTTCATTAGCATCGTTCAAAGTTTTGATGAATTCAGCGCCTTTCTGGAAAATTGATGAAAAATATTTGGAACATACAGTTTCGCTGTTAGAAAGCGCACAGCATAAGTTATCCTCGGTAAACGATAAAGATTCAGTCTATCAGGTGCTGAACGGGTTAGCGCAAGTTTCTTGTCTGACTAGAAGCAGAAAGCTTTCTGCGTCGGTAGTGATTTTAAGTCGTCTATATCGGGACTATATTGATGTGGACTCTGAGCCCGAAAACTATCTTTCATTAGGTTTAGTCGCAGGAGCTGCCTTTGAGGATAAGAATGACTGGGCTGAATATATAGGGCAATGGTGTACAGAATTAGCATATCTGCCAATCAGTGATGATGCAATTTTTAGAATAGAGGCAATGCTCGAAAGGCTTTGCATCTTGGAACCTTATTTGTATCACACCTGTTCAAAGGCTCTAGACATATTTAAGATGCTGAGTAGAAAATAATTTGTATTATCAACTGGTGTCCTGACATTAAGGGAAGGTTAGGGAAAGAGCGAATAAGTCCTTGATGTGAGATCATAAGCCTCTATTGGTATGTACAGATCTAGTTATCACCTGACACCGGCCTCAAACCGGTGTCTTGTTTACGCTATTTTAGTGCGCACTTCCTTCGGTATCAATTTCAGACTCTTCTTGAACATGTTGTAGGGGGGTTGACCCTCCATCATCCTGCCTTGATGTGACCGCTGGGTGTTGTAGTGCTCCAGGTAGCTATCCTGGTCTGCCTGCATCTGTTCTACCGACTCATACCAGGTCGTCCTCCCCTTGATACGGAAGTGTTCATCCAGCAGTGTGCGATGCAGTAGCTCGATAAAGCCGTTGCGCTGCGGCCTGCGTACCTTGGTTGTCCGGTGCTCAATCCCCTCCAGTTGCAGGAACAGCTCGTAGGGATGGTGGTCAGGTCGTCCACAGAACTCACGCCCGTTGTCCGACAAGATGGTATAGATCAGTGCCTCGTGGGCTTCGAAAAACGGCAGTACCGTTTCATTGAGCACATGGACCGAGGTCACCGGCAGCTTGCTGGTGTAGAGCCCCCAGGCGTGGCGACTGTAGCAGTCCAGCACTGTTTGCAGATACACCTTACCAACCCCCTTGAGCGCGCCGACGAAGAAGGTATCGACCGCCACCAGTTCCCCGGTGTTGTGGACCTCAATCTGACGTTCGCGAAACTCGGGGCTGAAGCGCTCTAACAGGCGAATTTGCTCGTCATTGAGCTCAATGGTCTGCTCACGTGCGTTTTCTCAAGGCGCAGCAAGCGGTCGTGTTTGGAGAGCAAGTCGTGCCGTTGCCACACGCCACGCACTCCACCGGCACTGACGTTGATACCATGCAGAGCCAGTTCTTGGGCGACCCGCAGTGGGCCATGGGTTGGTCTGGTGAGGGAGTAATCGAGGATGGCCTGTTCAATCTCGGGAGCGACCCGATTGGGATGAACCCCTTTGCAGCCGGGCAATTTGTCGAGCAATCCCTCGGCACCATAGGTCTGGTAATTACGGCGAATTTCGTAGAACTGCTGACGGCTGTAGCCGATGAGCTTGCAGGCTTTGCTGACGTTATTGAGCTCTTTGGCGAGCTCTAACAGGCTGAGTTTTACCGGTTGATGAGTCAGGTGATGCCCGGTTGGGAAAAGACCAAAGCGAAGCTGGATGGCATGTCTAATCGCTTGTTGACGTGAGTTATCCGCTCGTCAGTCACCCACAGCCCGGCAGGCCACCCTTGCCGGGCTGAATTTTTTGGTATGGATGCATTGATTGCTCTTCGCATGGAGCCTTTTGTAGCCCAAAATGGACATTTTTTCTGAGCGGAATCACCAATCGCCTCAGAATAATGTTCTATATCCGCCGTCCTCTTATGTCAAAAAAGGAATAAAAAACATTTACTTATTATTTATAAAAATAAATATTCGTGATTATGTATGCTTATGTGATTTTTTATAAATATATGTTTTTTAAGATAAAAAATGAAATTTAGTTGAGTGTGGTATTTTTGCCATGATAGCGTCGATAGTTATTATTTATAAAAATAAATAAGTAAAAACAACGCCTTACGTGCACTGTTGCGGTTGACGACCCCCTGCCCAGTTACTAGGTTGTATGTAGGTCTGGTAGGAGTAGTCATGCAGCAAAAAACGGTTCAGCAGCCCATCGTCACCGATGCGGAGATCGCAAAAACAGCACGGTATAACCGGGACATCAAAGCTTCGGGGTATCGCCCCTGGGTCACGGTGCGGCAGTCCCATACCTATGGTCAGGGGCAGATTGTGTATAGTCACAAGACCAAACGTGAGCATCATCTGCTGAGTCGCGGTGAGAGGGCGCCATTTTTCTATTTCGAGCGCGATCCAACCGTTATCGACATTCTCGAACAGTATCCGTTACCACTGCATGAAACGCTCAAAATTGCGGCATCTCTGCACATTGTCCATCCTGGTAATTACAAAGAGCGGGCGAATTATGGTGGCCGCATCCCAGCCAAAACAATGACTCAGGATTTTGTCATTATTCGGAAAACGGAGGCAGGGAAGCATATATTGGCTCCATATAGCTTCAAATATTCGGATGCGCTGGATCCGGAAATAACATCCCCCCGTGTTGTTAATCGTACAAGGGCAAAGGAGAAAATTGCCATTGAATATTGGCGTACTCAAAATATTGATCATGTGCTGTTAACGGAAAAAAGCTTCAATAAAGTACATATATATAATCTGGAATTCCTACGTGAGTGTTTTGATACGCCTGAGTATATTCAGGTATCTGAGACCATATACCTCATTATATTGGGACGTATCAAACATCACCTGATTGCCCATCCCTCAAATACCTTGTTAGTGTTGATCAAGCAGGTGGCTAAGGAGTTGAATATTTCTGACGTGCAGGTGAAATGTGTATTTCAATATGCAGTCTATCATGGTGTTATAATCGTTGATCTTACACAACGTTTAGAGTTATATAGGCCTGTGCCATTCAACGAGGTGGTTCATGCGAGTTAACCAGAAACTGATCACTAATACAAATGGTGGTTCAGAGTTTCTGATTGTCTCTATTTGTTATGACATGGGGTTGTTAGCTGTAAGTGAATTATTGGATGGGCCACCAAAACGGCCGATTAATCTATTAATAGAGAACGTCGAGTCTAATATTGAAAGTGGTGAGTGGACTCTGGCTGAACATCAATTTCCAAAAGTTTTGTTTTTCTCTGATAGTGAGCTAGAACCTCAATGGATCAAGATTCGCAATGAGAGACTGGCTGTAATTAGTCCGCTGCTTAGTCAGCCTGAATTGTTACATCGCTATTTATATGGTGATGCAAGTGGTATATTGAAAACGTTGATTGAAAATTCCGGTCGAAGTAGGAAATACATTTGTGCTCAATTGAACAGTTATTTCATTTTTGGATCATTTCCAAATTCATTGCTCCCACACTATTTTAATTGTGGCAGCAACTTTCAACTGCCAGAAGTGCCCTTAGGTCAGAGAGCAACCAAGAGCGGCCCAATTACGCGATATGGTACACCATATCGTGGCATTACTCGGCGAGATATTATACAGATTGAGCGCTTTTCAAAATCTATTAAATCTGGCTCGGAAGTGAGGTTGTCAGAGCTATACTTTGACTATTGTTTGAAATATGAGTGCGTCAATGTTTTACCGAAGGGTGTTGAGGATTGTGACATAGCAGAACCAATTAAAATGTTACTTCATAGGGAAGATTTAATATCACCAAGAATATTTAAATATCATCTAAAAAAATTCGTCAGTAATCTCACGTTCCTGAAAAAACGAGTAGGCAGTATTAATTATTCTCGTGACCATGCAGGAAAGCCTGGTCTTGCCCGTGCGGGCCTGAGGGGGCCAACGTCACGATATGAAATAGACAGTACTATTGCCGATGTTTACATCCGTTACCCGTACAGTAACGATGAACTACTGAGTACTGGAAGACCGGTTATATATTTTGTCGTTGATACCGCGAGCAGTATGATTGTTGGATTGCATGTCGGTTTCGACTCGCCTTGTTGGCATGGAGCAAGTCAGGCTCTATTCAATGCGATGAGCAGTAAGCAAGCGTTTTGTAGGCAGTATGGTGTGGAGATCGAAGAGGCTGACTGGCCCTGCAATTTACCATGTCGTGAATTAACGTTCGACCGGGGCTCTGAGAATACTGATACCAATATTTGCAGCCTGCTGCGCGGACTCATTGGTATCACAGTCGGTAATTTTAATGCCTATCATCGCGGGGATATGAAAGGCCAAGTGGAGAAAACTTTCGACATTATTCAGACTCTAGCGATCCCGTTCGAGGCAGGCAAGGTGGTTAAGTATCCACATAAGGAGGATCAGCACGCATCTCGTCGCCCCCTGCTGACGTATGAACAGTTCATGTATCGGCTTATTAATATCATTATCTATTCAAATAATCATCGTCAGCGCGTGACCTCGCACAACCTAGAAATGTCACGTGATGGGGTTGGTTTTACTCCTCGTGATGTATGGAACTGGGGTCTGAAAAATTCAGTGATGGTGAGGCCTGTTCCCATAGACCGTCTGCGATTTGCGCTGTTGCCAGAGGATGAGGCTACGGTGCGTGCTGAGGGGATATTTTTTCGAGGCCTTTACTATAGCAGTAATGAAATTGTTCGAATGCAGTGGCTGGATCAGGCGAAAAATCTCGGACGTTTCAAAATCAGAGTCAGGTACATAGATACATGTACTAATTATCTTTGGTTTAAAACTGAGGAGAGTGATGAGGTCTATCAGGTTGAGCTGACAGATCGCAGTGAGGCATATCGGAATCAGGTTTGGGCAAATGTCATGCATCGCCTGTATATTGTTAAACAACAATTGGCTGCGTTGGATGAGAAGAGATTCAATGCTCGCGCAGTGTTAGAAATGGACTTTCGCGAATGTGATGAGGTAATTCGAAAAACTAATCGTGGACTGAAAAAATCCACTGCAAAAAATATACAGTCAGGAATGAAAAGCCATAAACAGGTCGAAGGGAACTTGCAACGTCATCATGAGGAAATGGCTATTGCTGCTGATTTAAGAAATACATGTCAGCCAGATAATTATATTAAAAAAACACCCAGTCAGAACCTTGCTGATCCGACAATATTTACAGTTCAGGAGAAATAGTCATGGCCGCACCTCAATATTACCCACATCCCAATTCAAAATATCGGGGAAACCCCTATATCGAGGGGCTTGGCTTGCCGCTCTCAACGGCACAATTTTATGCGAACTGTGAGATCCCTTTTCAGTGTGATCTGGATCTTGCAGGGGTGGATGAATCGCTGCATTCATATTTTATCCGCACTGCCATAGATCAACTGGCGGACGTGTATACCTCTCCAGATGAGGCGTACCGTTTATATGACCAAATACGACGAATGATCGAGGCCGGGTATACTCGACGCAATCCAGTGGGGGCAGATGTGCGCCGGCTATTAGCTGCAATTGATCGTGACAAAGCCGAGCCATGGAAAGCCTCTCATGTACTGAGTCTTGGGTTGTCTGTTCAGTATAGCCTGTTATTGCTAGGGCTCAGCGGACGTGGGAAGAGCACGATGGTTAGGCAAATTTGCCAACAGATACCACAAACGATAGAGCATGATCGCTATACGGACCTGCATGGTCACGAAATTATTGTGAGTCGAGTGCAGGTGACCTATCTGTACATTGAAATTCATGATCGCCGTGGCCAAAAAGCACTTTTGCTGAACTTGTTAGAATCACTCGACGCTGTCACTGGTGAGAGTTATAGCCATACCCATAGGAACCGCTCTGTTAATGAGTTGATTTCGGTAGTGCAAAAATCGTTTATCGGCCATGGGGTTGGTTTGCTGATCCTTGATGAAGCGCAAAACCTGGCCAGGTCTGCCAAGAATGAAGTGATCAGTAACAACGAGAAAACCACCATGAAATTTTTAGAGGAACTATTAAATCGAGTGGGGATCCCGTTGATGTTTGTCGGAACATTGGCCACGATGAAATTGTTTGATAGCGAAATGACGCTAACCCGCCGAGCAACTAAAAATGGATTTATGCAGTTGGTTAGCTGCGATATAAATAGCTCATTTTGGCTGCGTTTTATCCGCCTGATATGTCAAACCAGATTTCTGAAAAACCAGAAAACATCAGAGGATGTGTTACGCCAACATATACATTATTTGAGTGCCGGTATCCCGGCTATTGCAACCAGTCTAGTTCGCGCCACGCTATCATATCTAACCCTGCTGAAACCAACAGATCAAGATCTCTCGATCGCAGCATTGGACCTATGTTTCAATCGCGAATTTAAAATCCTCCAGCCTGCGTTGAGTGCTCTGCGTAAAGGTGATTACTACCAATTTGAGGACTTATCGCCGATGTTACTGCTCGAATCAGTGGGAAATAGTCAGGTTGTTGATGGAGACGCATATTCAGCAGAAGGAGAAATCCTGCTGCAAGGCGAGGTTAAAATCACCAAAAAGCTGCCAAAAACAGAGGAAAAGAAGCTAAAAACTTTAGAGCAATTATCCCCGGATTCATTGCTGGGGCAACTCGGTTACTCTGTAGATA
This sequence comes from Aeromonas sp. Y289-2, assembly GCF_027705925.1. NCBI lineage: Bacteria > Pseudomonadati > Pseudomonadota > Gammaproteobacteria > Aeromonadales > Aeromonadaceae > Aeromonas > Aeromonas sp. Y289-2. The sequence goes on along the minus strand of NZ_JAPDCH010000001.1, from coordinate 449,050 downwards.
AGGGGTCGTGGAAATGATCCTCCATCGGCTGGAGTTGCTACCTGGTGAGCATTTAGGGGCGGTAGTTGGCCGGATGCATGTGCTGAGCACGCACGGGACGTTTACTGCAACGGCCCAGGTGCTGGGGCTGAGCAGCCCACAAATCCGTCCCCATCGTTTATGTCATCCCGACGATCCTGTCCTCGATACCCAATTTCGGGCCCGACACGTTCAACGTGCGTGGCAGGATCACTCTGTCGGCAATTATTTAGCTTCTTTTTTGACTCCGGATGAGCAGAGGATAGTGACATCAGCACTGGCGGGCCGTTCTCAGCTTCGGTTACGGGTGACTGGCCTGCACAATGTACAACACCAATATTGGCGCTGGTGCGCAGACTGTATTGCCGAGGATTATGAGCTCCATGGTATGCCCTACTACCACCGAGATCATCAACTACCAGGAGTGTTCCATTGTTATCGGCATCAATGCGGTTTGTCTGGTCACTGCGCAGGCTGTGGTTTTTCTGCCAAATTATTGTCGGAACAACTGATCCCACCATACGAGGGCCTCTGCCCCCATTGTGGGCACTGGATGGGGGGATACGATGGTCATTTTTCCGAGCGGATGAAAGAGATTGAGTTGGCGTCGCTGGCATTAGCCCAGTCCGCGAGTGCTCTCACCCTGTGTGCGCTAACTCAGCTGGTGACTGATTCGATGGGCATCTCGGGCGAGGCGATGCGCACGGTCAAAAGTATCAAAACGATCAATGCGTGGTTTCAGCAGATGGACTCGCAATGTGATCCCCTGGCACTTACTGCGTATTTCACCAATAGTGGGGGGCCAGGTCAGGTATGGCAATTACCCCCACAGCTGCGCAATGCACGGGGCTACCATGAGAAGTCAGCCCGAGATCCGTTGCACCCTCTGGCCCATCTAATGATGTTGCAGCATGCTGGCGTCGATCTGGTGGGGCTCTTGGGATCTGAGGGGTGATCAGTGTTGACCTCGGTGATCCCCACCTATATTCCTGGCGAGTCGGCCTACAGCTGGGTCAGCCAGTATTTTGTTCATTCGGCATACAGTGATCGAAACCATTTTTGTAACCAGCTATTCCACTGTCCTGCTGTTCGGTTGCATCCGGCATTACCAGGCCATATTAAGGCGGCTGCCCAGGCGGCGGGGGTGGATCCGCAATACCTGCTGCACCACGGCTCGGCCTTCCCATTGTTCGCCCTGACGCTGAACAATAAGCACCAAGTCCACGCCCTGGCTGCCGCCATGCTGGGTGAGGGGAGGGGAATAATGGCCCTGTCAGGACAAGCCGCCAGCAAACTAAGGGTCGGTGGCGCTTGCCTGAAATGGTGTCCGGCCTGTCTTCTAGAAGATGAAAAGCAGTTCGGGTGTGGGTATTGGCATACAGTACACCAGTTGTATGGGGTCACGGCCTGTGCCAAGCATGAGCTACGATTGCAAACCCTGGCGGCCAGTGCGGGAGGTATTGATCGGCGACTGCTAATACCGGATCCCGAGATACCCTGTGAACCATCGCGTCCATCTGAACAGGAAATCAAACTTTCTACATATATCACCGCTATGCATCGGTATCTGTGCGTCCAGTCGCCAACGGAGTCGCTAGCTGAGCTGTACCAGCGATGGCTCGGGCAACAGGGCTATCTGACGGCCAGAGGCCATCTGCGTAGCCAGCCCCTGTTGCAGGCCATGACGGAGTTCTGGCAGGGGTTGTTTGCCGATATAACGCCAATAGTGCCGCCGGGGCTGGCCAACTATCGATACGTCTCGGGGCTGGTGCACGGTGACCGCAGTCACCACTACCTGAAACATGTGATGCTGATGGCGTTTGTAAGCCGTAGCCCAGCGGAATTTTTTTCTATCAGTAGCCCAGCTGCGGTGCAGATACAATCCACTATGCCTAGCGACGGACAGCTATCAGAAACAGCAATACTGACATTGTTGGTGAAGCGGGTTTCCATGCGACAGATTGCCTGCCAGACCGGATACAGCATCGGCTATATCAAGCAACTCGCCCTGAGACACAATCAACCGGTTGATCACCGTGCCAAGCGCATTACAGCTGAAGTTGAGCGGGGAATATGGCGTCAGGCGTTCATGGGGGGATCACGGCAGCAGATCGCGCACAGTCATGGCGTTTCTGTCGGGGCGGTCGAAGCCATTATTCAGAGCCACCAAGGGCTGTCTGACTGGCGACGGCATTTGAGAAGGGTTAACCGTCTCCGTGAGCACCGTGTAACGGTGGCTGCATATTTGGCAAAACATGCTGATGCTAGTCGAGGCTTTGTCGAGCAGGTGTGCAGAACGGCTTTCACCTGGCTCTATAAACATGATCGTGCCTGGTTGTATCAACAGTTACCTGCCGCCAAGCGAGCAGTTCACCATCCCAGTGTGGATTGGGAAGAACGGGATAGGAAACTGGCTGAGCAACTGGGGCTGCTGGCCGAGCAGGCAAGCTCTCTATCTGCACTGGAACGGGCAGTCGATAGGCCAGACTGCCTGAGGAAATACAAAACACGTCTACCGCTCAGTTACGCATTGGCTGTGCGGCTGGTTGCGGCGTATGCCGCTCAACATCCTATGCCCTGATGCTCGCCGTCGATACCTATACAGGTTCTGATATCAGGCATCACAACGAGGAGTATTGCCATGAAGGTCGAAGCAATCGTTCCTACCACACAGGTCGTCGATATTTTGTGCGATGTCTGTGGTGCTAGTACTACTAAATCGCTCGGTACGCAGGAATTCGGCACGCTGGAAGCTTGCTGGGGTTATGGTTCGCAGCACGATGGTGAACGATATCAGGTACACCTATGTGAAGGCTGCTTTTTTGGGGCGCTGGCCAACCTGAGACAGGAGCATCGGTTGATGAATATGTTTTCGGATGATTATCAACCCGCAGACCCTGATCAATTTGGGAAAATTGAAGGCAATCGAGAGCTTATCTAACCACGATTTGAGTGGTTGTGTTGATCGGCTCATCAAGTGAGTCGATTGGTCGAGGTCATCGGCTCATCAAGTGAGTCGGTTGGTCGAGGTGATCGGCTCATCAAGTGAGCCGATTGGTCGAGGTGATCGGCTCATCAAATGAGCCGATTGGTCGGGGTGATCGGCTCACCAGATGAGCCTATTGTTGGTGCTTTATGGTCACGTATGAACTGTTAATCAACAGGGGATGCCATGCCGAATCCGGCCGACAAGATCGATAACTGCCTGCGCTCCCATAGGCGTAGTAATCACATCGGCCGGTTTTTCACCACCTAATCCCCACGCAGAGCGGGTGAGCCATCTCATCGTTTTAGCAGTATCTCCCCGGTGTAGGGATATGGCTGCGTCCACTGCTAAGGCTGCCCAGTAAACGCGATCTCCCTGAGCTGTCGATAAGCGATTGCCCCGTTTGATTTGGCGATTCAGTGTGTCTCGGCTAATGCCAATCATCTGGCAAATTGTTCGGGTATTAGACCCCAATAGCGTGCTCAGTTTGACGACGATCTCAGGAGATACACCAGACACTATGTGCTGATGGGCGGCTAGCCAGTTACGTGGTAGACCGAGCGACTCCAGAACAGATAGATTGCTGGTTGGGGGAGATTGCTCTACATGAGTCATGATTAGTCTGCGCCTCCGTCTGGGGGTTGTTGATGGCAGCCCAATGCGAATCATCACTCAGGAGTTCATTGGGTCATCATCTAGTTTGGGGCATTTCGCAAGTCGTTGGCTAAAAAATCGACATTATAATTTAATTCAATTTAATCAATGCGTTAAGTGCATTCATTCCAATTAGATTCGTCATCGCTCAACACAAGCGCGCACCGATTGGTTGATGGTCTCCATATGACAATTATCGTTCGCTCACTCTGTTCCCTGCCTGGCTACTATTAATCAACCTATTCGCGGCTCTACAAATATTCAATCCTCCAGAGCTGCCATGGCCTCTCGTGAGAATCAAAGGTTTGGCTTCAGGCCTAAATTGCATGAAAAGTGTGGTCGATTTGCGAAACGAGGCCGGTAATTAAACATAATGGGGTCACTTTGAATAAGTTTTTTCGGGGGATAGCTATCGAGCCTTCTTCACTGGACCCAATTGCATGATTTCGATTAAAAAAGTGTTCATTGGAATTGGTATACTGCATCACTTCAAAATCGGGAGTGATGCATGAATTTCACCTTGTTGTTCGATTGGCTCAAGCTTCTTGAGCCGACTTCTGCCCCTACTTTCGTGGTCTGCCTGGTCGGGCTGCTGTTAGTGCTTTTTGGCTTGTTCTATCTTTGGCCATCTCTGTTTGTGGCGAACAATCTGAAGCAGGCAAGCAAAGGATTAGAACCACTGCGTGACCTGCCTGCTTTTGAGAAGTTGGAGCAGGCAACAGCAATGTTTGCATCGCCAAAATTTATAGCTATGAAGCATGCGTGGAAAGAATATGAAGACACTTTGCATAAGCAGAGTGAACTGGCCGAGGGAGAGAGTCGCTTGATAGCTGTTCGCGCGACAACCCTGTCAGCGACCTTCTTCTCAGTGCCAAGTATGGTGGAAATGCCGCTTCGCACTGAGGTTTTCAAGCATCTACCAGGCGTACTTACTGGTATCGGTATTGTCGGCACCTTTTTAGGACTGATGTTGGGATTGTCGCATTTTGATGTATCAGATCCCGCGAAAGTGACCGAAAGTGTTTCTCGCCTGCTCAGTGATGTACTTTACGCTTTTGTTGGGTCTTCATTTGCAATTTTGGCCTCTATTTTAGTTACTGGGTTTGAGAAGGCTCGATGGGGACGTTGCCTTGTATTGCTGGAAAAGCTGACCGAGTCCATTGATGAACTCTTCAAGGGGGGGGTGGGTGAGGAATATTTAGCCGACCTGGTTAAGGCCAGCAATGAAAGTGCAGTGAATGCCCGGCAACTGAAAGACAGCTTGGTGAATGACCTACGCACCATGTTGCAAAACCTGGTTGATACCCAGGTACAGGAAAACTTCAAATTAGCCAACACTCTCTCAACCTCTTATCAAGAAGTCGGTGCGTCTTTAGCTAACCAAATTGGGCGTTCTATCGAAGATAGTCTTAAAGACCCGTTGGAAAAAATTGCTGGATCTGTGAAGCAGGCAAGTGGCGATCAGTCGGGCCAGGTACAGCATCTATTGACTGATGTACTGAGTGCTTTCATGAGCAAACTAGATGCATCTTTCGGTCAACAGTTCAGCGGTTTGCATGAGATGCTCGGTCAGTCCGTAACAGCAATGCAGTCCATGCAGCAAGGCTTTATGGCATTGGTTGACGATATGCGACGAGCTGGAGAATCCTCTTCTCAGCAAAGTTCCTCCATGATCGCGCAACTTCTTGCTGATATGCAGGCTGGCCAAGCAAGTATGCAGACGGGCATGAATGAAATGCTGTCACAGATGCAGACTACGGTAGAACGAATGGGAAGTTCGGGCGAAGATGCCAGTGAGCGTATAGCTCACCAACTTGAGAAATTGTTTGCTGAGAGTGAGGTTCGTCAGCAACAGATGGCCGAAAGTCTGACCAGCTTTATAGAGCAGGTCCAGCAAAGTGTTGGTCAGGGACAGGAAGAGATCATGAGCAACATGTCCACCAACTTGACTCTCTTGAGCTCCCAACTCAACCAGATGTTCCAGACCTTTTCCTCTAACCAAGAGGGAATGGATGCTGCTCATCGTCAGGCACAGGCCGATATCAGGAACACAACGGAGACTGTTATTGGTGGGTTGGATAAGCAGCTTAAAGAGACGCTGCAATTGGTCGAGCAGCAGAGAGAAGTGGCACAGCGGGCTAGCGATAGCCAGCAACAAGCAATGGTTGAGAATCTGGATCATTTTATTGCTCAGATTCAGCACCGAGTAGGTCAGGGGCAAGAAGAGGTTATGGCGAGCATGTCGAGCTCACTAACTCATTTGGGCTCCAAGCTTGAGCAAATGTTCGAGACGTTTGCGACCAATCGAGAGGGCATGGATACAGCGCATAGCCAAGCATTAACTAACGTTCGTACTATGACTGAGAACATTGTTGATGGTCTGCAACAACAGATTCGAGGTTTGATGGCGCTGGTAGAACAGCAGCGCGAAGAAGCGCAGCAAGTTATTGAAGTTCTTGGTCAGCAAACAAGGGAGCACTTGCAGCAGATGGCACAAGGGGCGGACAAAATGCGCCTCGCTGCGGATCGGTTCGACACGGCAGGCAATAGTGTGGCTCAGGTTGGTGAAACTACTGCCAAAGTGATGGAGTCGGTACAGCAAGTTGGTGGAGACCTGGCAGGCGCTTCTCGTGAGCTCACAACTATCATCGCAGAATACCGCGCTCATCGAGAGTCTGCCGTCAAAATTCTGGGTACTATCGAGTCTGTTGTCGCTGGAGCGCAGAGCGAACAGAGCCAGCGAGTGCAACTTATTAGCGATCTTAAACAACACGGTGAGCGAATGCGTGATCTGAACCGTGAGGCTACAGAATACCTCGACCAGATCGGCAACGCGATGGCAAAGGGGTTCAACGAGTTTGCTGATGGGCTGAATCGAAATCTGGTTAAGACCATGGGGAGTTTGGATAGCGAGTTGGATAAGGCAGTGAAAGGCCTTGCTGGTGGTATTGATGAAATGAAGGAAGGGATTGAGGATCTTTCCGAGTTGTTTGAGTCGGTCAAGGTACGACGCTAAGGGGCTAACTTATGTTCGGGATGAAAGGGGCCTCAACCTCACGTCGCTATGATGAGGCGGAAAAGCCATTTTGGATATCTTATGCCGATCTGATGACCGCCATGATGGTGTTGTTCCTAGTGGTTATGGTTGCCTCACTTGCATCTGTGACCCAGCGAATTCGGGAAGTAGAGGCTGGGGAAAAGCAAAGAGGACAGGATATTACCCGTATCTGTCAAAGCCTGGAGATTCAGGCGCGAAAGAAGAGCAATATCATCAAGGTAGACTGTCGCGACAACCGAATTAGCTTTGGGGAGGCTGGTCGCTTTGGCCACAACCAATATTTTCTCGACCCACAGGGTCAGCAGGCATTGCAGGATGTGGTGCCATTGATCTTGGATGTTGCCGATAGCCCGGAAGGGCAACGTTGGATGAAGCAAGTGGTGGTCGAAGGTTTTACTGATACGGATGGTTCTTACCTCTATAACCTCCATCTGTCCCTACAGCGTTCCGAGTGGGTAATGTGTTCTCTGCTTGATGGGCGGAGCCAGTTGCAGCAGTCCCTATCAGCCGAGCACCAACAGCAGATCCGCAGCTTGTTTTTAGCTGGAGGCGTTTCTTTTAACAATGCAAAGGACAGCAAAGAGGCAAGTCGTCGAGTAGAGTTGCGCATGCAATTTTATGGACTCAAGGAAGACAAGCAGCAGGCAGTGGAGAGCGCACCTCATTTTTCTGGTTTGATGACTGCTGAACGCTGTCAATTGGAGATGCGTTGATGGTGGATGCAATTTCCCGTTTTACCGCGACCTTGGAGTCCAGTGTAGAACGGGTCAAGGAACACTATCTGGAGCGACCTCTACATTCTTTTGCTGCTTTGAAGCAAGCTAGTGCTGAGGTTGAGGCAAGCTTTGACCAAGCGGATGCTGCACCAGAACCACCGAAGGAGAAGCGTCATGCCGCTTTGGCGGCTTTCCTGCGCAATGAACCACTCACTCGACGACAGTGGCGGCTGGTATATGCAGGACTTGTTGACTCTGTTGAGGCAGGTAAACAACTACTAGATGATGAAAGAGTCTTTCCACGAGTGGGTAGGCATGTTCGTGCTCACATCGATAACAGTGGGTTAGCTCGTCGAGATTGGTTGGCACTTTGTTTTAGCTATTTTGGCTATCAGGCAATCGATCCAGAAAAGAGTCAAAACTGGCAACAGTTGCGCACCTATATCCGGGATGGTTACCGAGTTTTACGGAATCCGGCGAAGCTGAAAGCTTGGATGCGGATAGTTGATGAGCACCAAGATCTTTTTCAGAGTGAGGCTGGCTTGCAGTTAGGGCAGCAGATATTTGAGGGGACTGTAACAGACCTTACTCAGCTTCAGACTCTTGCCCAGATCCCGGCAGAAAGTTGGCTCTGGCATCAAGTTATCGCGGTCGTGCAGAAGAAAATTACCGAACTTGATGAGACGAGATTTTTAGCCCGGTTACCGGAGTTGCTGACGCTGATGGGGGTAAACAATAGACGACATGCTGACGAGATCTTAGCCGCTTGTCTTGCTCGGTATCGTGATTGTCACTGTCATGCTCAGCCACAACCCCATTTGATGCAAGCTGGTCTGGAGATCTGGGGAAATCCCCAGTTGAAGTCAGAGCAGAATCGTTGGCGCCACCATGTAGGCAAACCAGTGTGCGACATGGTGGGTGCTTGGCTTGCCAAACAGGATTTACAACATTTCTTTAGTTTACTTAAAGGCGAAGGTGAGGTTGATCAGGCTCGCCTCTTCTATTGGCTGCGTTTTGCTGATCAAATGAGCTACACCCGAATTGTGATGGGACGTGATGCACAATTAAACAGGGATGTAGAGTTTGCCCGTTTTCGTGATCAGAATAAGGGGCGCCTAGGGCATTTATCCGGAGGAACGTCAGCCGATAATGCTGTAATTATGCAGATTGGCAGATACCTTTTTGTTGAGTTTTCACGTACAGGAAATGCCTGTTATGTCTATCATGCTGATTCCTGTGGGTTCAATCCAGATGCACATACATTAGAGCTTAATGGTGTTTTGAAACGAGGAAGTACTCGTTGGCGTCATGCTCCTAGGCCATCTAGACCTGATGCGATGGAGGGGTGGCAGACCACTTATGACTATGAATTGCGACGGCTGGGTATTATTCCTACACCACAGGGTGCCCATCAGTCATGGAGTCAATCTGTCAAGCCAGCAGTCCAATCCAATCAAGCATCCTCAGCCAAAGCAGAACCTAAGCGCCAATCTTACAATGTACCTGAACGGCAGACGGCAGCCAGTAACTCAGTGTATTCAGACAGTAAAGGGAAAAGGGATTTTACCCTGTTGCTTGAGCAGTTAGGCGATAACTTGCTGCGCTATGTGGATAACAGCAACAAGTATGGGACTTTCCATATAGAGCTCAGGGAACGGCATGAACGGCATGAATGGTTATTAAAAAGCTGTAACTTCATCGCGGACAAAAACAAACCTCTCATGTTCAGTACAGTTATTCAGGACAATGAAAGCACTAGTACTCCCCAAGCGGCAGTGTCGATAAAAGATGATTTCTCTCTACTGCTAGAACAGTTAGGCGGAAACCTGCGGCACTATACGGATCATCGCGCTAAGGGGGGAGCTTTCCATATAGAGATCAAGCAGCGCAATACAGATGACATTTTGCTTCTTAGACGCAATGGATTTGTGGTCAAAAATGGTAGCCCGTTTATGTTTTGGAAAAAATGATGCTTGGACGTTGGTTTAGCAAATTTGGGAAAAATAAGCATGACCCGGTTGATCTCAGCCCATGTTGGCAGGCGGATCAAAGAGGGCTCGTGTTTGCCGAAAGTATACAGGACGAACCTGCGCGATGGGCCTTGGTTGCCTATTTGGAACAGCTTGCTGAGGAGGATTACGCCGCAGAGCTTAGCGACCGCTGGCTCCTAACTTGGCGTAACTTGTATCGATTACTAGCGGATCCCGAGCATGAAAGCAGTCTGGCGTTGTTATCTTTGCCTCACTTTGCTGATGTACGCCCCAAATTGGAATGTACTGGTAGCCTGCTTGATGCTCATTTTACCGTTGCGATTACTCACTGGTGTGACGGCGCAACAGGAGAACATGTTGAGTTAAAACGCCAAGGGGCGTTAGTAACAACGGCAAAAGGACAGGGTTTGCTGAGCGAGGCTAGCTGGCAGCTCTGTGAAGCGTTGCGTGATCTTGTTCGTTGTCAGAAGGAGCAACCAGGTGAGGCGACCAACTATGAGGGATGGGCCGTTATTCGCAGTGCAGCTAAGGCAGCTAATGCTGACATGGATGGTTTTCTTGCCAAGACCGTGGTTGTCAAGCCTCAGCGACTGGCCTTGCGACCACGGAAGGCTGAGATCGATTCCTGTCCCGTCATTGAGGTTAGCGTTGATTTTCCTGAACAACCGGCAGGGTTCCTTTCCTCATTTGATGCCACGCAACGGGTGCAGGATAGATACCGTATAACGCAGTCAGATGGCACTATTGCTCATGTGGTGATAGAGCCTGAAATTAAACATGTGCTCGAAGCCATCAAGGCGATCCCAGGCAGAAGAGTTGCTGGGGATTCGGCTTTGTCTTTGTTACGTAACCCCTATGCCCTGCTGGGAGAAAAGACCAGCGTAGTACTCGATCCAGATCAGCACGAGCAATCGCTTGTCGATGCGGGGATTTATTTTCATCACTTTCGTCTGGAGCCGCAATTCGAGGTCGAGAGTGGGAAAATCACCATCGTATTGCTGCACCTTTCCCCAATAAGCCGAAAGCCACTCCCAGATGTAACCCTTTGTTTCAATTCACCAGGAGTATTTGCTCCTTTTGTACAAGAGCTTCGCCTTAAGATGGCTGCTGGTATGAGTGCAGGTTTCTGGCAGGGTTTTGAGCTTGAGCTCGGCGACTTTGACGAACAGCAGTTGTTCGACATCGAAAAGTTGCTAGATCGCTGGCAAAGAGAGGTGGCCGGAGAGTTGTTCGATTCTTTGTTTGAGCTTTCTCGCTATGGGGATCGCATCATCGGTCTGGGAGAAGTCGTTCCTGTTTCATCGCCCTTTCTGGCTAGAACCACGGGGCAGGATTGGCTATCGAGCGCGAGCGAGTCGCATGAAATAGAGGAATCCTTGGGAGATGCTATCGCACAGATCAATTTTGATGATTCAGCTCTGCTAGATGAGTTGTCAAAGAGGATTGATGCTGCGCTTGCAAACGACATTGGACATCTTTGTTTGCCCGGTTCTGAGCAACCAGTCCCGTTGCGCTTGGCTGAGCAGTTACAAAAGGAATGGCAAAAGCGCCTTCAAAGCGAAGATACAACAGTTCAAGAATCCATGAGGAAAAATGGCATTGGCTTGTTGATGGAAGAAAACATCGATGAGGTGGGTTATGCCAAGTGGCGACAAGATGCGATTGAACAGGCGCATCTTTCTTCCCCTTCCTTACCGGAGAGACTTAAGCCAGAAATTTCGCTGCGTGAGCACCAATTGCACGGTGTGGCATGGTTACAGCATCTGTTCGAACTGTCGCCAGAACATGTATCTGGTTGCCTCTTAGCCGATGACATGGGCTTAGGTAAAACGATCCAATTGCTGACCTTTGTGGTTGATTATCTGGAACGTCAACCTAGTGGCGATCCTGTTCTTATCGTTGCCCCGGTTTCGTTATTGGATAACTGGGAAGCAGAATTGCGAAAGTTCTTCTATGCCGATGACATTGTCGTCATGCGACTCTACGGTGACGCTCTATCAGAGGCAAAGTTTCGTAGCTATGAAATCCCAGAATCATTGCGTCAGCAGGGTGTAACAAATTTGCTGCGTCCCGGTTGGTTGAAGGAGGCTCGTATCGTGTTAACAACATACGAGACGATGCGTTCCCAAGAGATCTCCTTGGGTCGTCAGTCATGGGCCATGGTGATCTGTGATGAAGCCCAAAAAATCAAAAATCCGGCAGCTATGGTGACTAGGGCTATAAAAGCCATGAAGTCTAGGTTTCGTATCGCTTGTACTGGGACTCCAGTAGAAAACACCCTGATCGATCTTTGGAGCCTGTTTGATTTTGTCCAGCCTGGTTTGCTCGGGGCCTTGAACCAATTTGGTCGTGAATACCAAAAACCAATTGAAGAGGGAGAGTGCAAGGATCTAGCTGCTCTGGCTCGATTACGCTCCTTGATTGAACCTCAAACCTTACGGCGAACCAAGCAGGACGTGGCTAAGGATTTGCCTTCCAAGATAGAAGATCGCACTTGCCGCAATCTGACCATGGTTAGTCGGCAGCGTTCCCTCTATAACCAGCAGATTGGTGAATATCGACAGCGACAATTGGTGCAGGAGGCCGCAGGGAGTAAAGAGAGTTTCATCCTTCCTGTGTTGCATAAACTCAAGCTGGTCTGTGCTCACCCCTATTGTGTGGAGCCTGATCTTTGGTTACGCGAACATTCCCCTAAGATGAGGTGGCTTTTAGAACAACTGGATAACATCCGTCGCAGCGGGGATAAGGTTATCATCTTCACCGAACTACGGGATGTTCAGCGTGAAGTACAGCACGCGGTTAAGGTCCGTTTCGATATATCCCCAACAATCATTAATGGGGACACCAGTACAAGTAGCGATAGCCTGAATAGTCGCCAACGTCTGATTGATCGTTTCCAGGCTGTGACCGGTTTCAATGTAATTATTCTTTCCACCGTGGCGGTGGGGTTTGGTGTCAATGTGCAGGGAGCAAACCATGTGATCCATTTCACCCGATGCTGGAATCCGGCCAAAGAAGATCAGGCGACCGATAGAGCATACCGTATCGGCCAGACCAAGGATGTATTTGTCTATTATCCAACCATACGTGATGCTGAAATTCAGACCTTTGAGGCAACGCTCGATGATTTGCTGGATCAGCGGAGATTGTTAGCGAGTGATATGTTGCAGGGGAAAAAGGATTTACAACTATCGGATTTTGATGGTGTGCTTAACAAATGATGTCATTGCCACACTTTTCAACACTAGCATGTAGCCTTTCTGCTAACGCGCACAAATGACAAGCGTCTGCTCACTAATCCTCATAAGAGGTAATTAGCTGTTTTGTAATTTAGTTACATAGTCACTGTCACGGCAAACAGAACTTGGTTTCCAACTTCAATGTCCTGCTTGTTGGTTGAGCTGGCGGAGGATTGCTATTGAGTTTCCAACTTAAATGTCACTTGTGGGCTCGCTAAGTTACTGAATCGATTGATCAGCTAGTTTCCAACTTAAATGGTCATGATCACGTTTAGGTGCAACAGTTAAGCCTTATAAACAACAGGGCCACCCAGACGGGTGGCCCTTCGTTTACATGGACTTTATCTGCATGTTGCTATCCGAATGTCCGGCTTAAGTCCTTGAGTTGGCTCGCTTTGCTCTGCAAGTTGGCACTGGTTTCACTCACCTGATCGATTTTGAGACTGTTATCGTGAGAGAGCGAGGATATCTGGTTGATATTACGACTGATCTCCTCGATGACCGCTTGTTGCTCGGTGGCAGCGGCGGTGATCTGGTTTGAAAAATCAGAGACCTTGTCTATCTCGATCACAACCTGATTCAGGTTGCCGGTACTTGCCCGGGTGGTGGCGAGGCAGGCGTTGGTTCTGGTCACATTGAGATGCATCATCTCTTTCCATCCCCCCAGGGTTTGCTGGATATGGCCAATGCTGTTCTGGATCTGCTCTGTCGCCTTGTGGGTTCTGGTCGACAGGCTGCGAACCTCGTCCGCCACCACTGCAAAGCCGCGCCCCTGATCGCCTGCCCGTGCGGCTTCGATGGAGGCATTAAGCGCCAGCAGGTTGGTTTGATCTGCAATGCCGCGAATTTCGCTCATGATGGTGCCGATCCGCTCGGATTCGCTCGCCAGTTCGACGGCTGACTGAAAGGCTTGCTCCGCTTGAGTAGCAAGCGCCGACATCTCTTCTCCTGCTTCCGAAAGCTGGGTGCTGGTGGTGATGCAGTGGCTACGGGCTTCTTCAATCTGGCTGTTGCTGTCTTGAATATTGCGGTTGATCTCCTCGGCGGCCGAAGCCATCTGGGTGACGGCGGTGGCAATCTGCTGGATCTGCGTGTCTTGCGAAGAGATATCCTGGCTGGCCAGCGAGGCGGAGCCGCGCAGGTCATTGGCCATGGCATTGAGCGACGCGGTGGTGTCATCCACCCTGCCGAGTACGGTACGGATCTTCGCTTGCCCGAGCTTGATATGGAAATCGGCAATGCTGTGGGGGGCATCCCCCGAGAAGATAAGGCGGCTGATGCTGTCGTAATCCTGCTCGAGCTGCTGCAAGAATCGCGGTGTGAGGAAGAGAGGGTGGCGATTGAACCAGATGGCTGCCAAGAGAGGAATGATGACCCAGAGCGCCTGCAGCGGTGAGAGCAGCCAGAGCGCGCTGATCACGCTGACGAGCAGCAGAGGTATGGTCATCATGGCCGGTGTGAGTTGACGCAGGCCCATGTGAATGGCAGAGCCGGTTTCACGGGCTTTAAGGGTTTTGTACATCTTGCTGGCACGCGCTTTGTGCTCTGCGGCGGGACGGCAGCGGACGGATTGGTAACCGACCATCTTGCCATCTTCATAGATCGGGGTGACATAGGCATCAACCCAATAATAGCGACCATCTTTGCAGCGATTTTTTACCATGCCTCGCCATGGTTTGCCTGCCTGCAGGTGGGCCCAGAGATCGGCAAACGCTGCCTTGGGCATGTCGGGGTGGCGCACCAGATTGTGATGCTGCCCCAACATCTCTTCCAAGCGATAGCCTGCCACCTGACAAAACGCCGGATTGGCGTAGGTGATGTCCCCTTTGAGGTCGGTCGTCGATACCAACTGGATATCGTCGGCAAATTCAACCTCGGTATCTGTGGTGTGAAGCGAGCTGGTTACCATGATCAGGCTCCGGTTTCGGCGTAACGGAATACTTCGTTTGAGTATGGCAGAGGATGTTCATTTATTGTGTTGTTGCACATTAACTCTTGTGCTACTGCGTGGGGACGGGATGGGTCTCACATTTTTACACCATGGTTTGGCGAGGGGTGGCAGGCCAAGTCACATGGCCCGGAGAGCAGCAAACCCCTCATCCTTTGGCGGTCTCAAATTGATTGCCGTACGGAATAGACAAACGCCGATCAGTTGATCGGCGTTTTGTCTATGAGGTGCCGGATGGTTTCACACTCGGCTGGCTTAAAACTCTGTCTGTTTAAAGATGGGCGACTTAAAACAGCAGTTGCGTCAGGTAGCCCATCAGGATCGCCATGCCGAGTATCACGGTAAGGAAGGCCGCAATCATCGGGGTTCTGAACATCGATTTGAGCAGGATCACCTCGGTCAGGCTGGCACCGGCACTGCCGATGATCAGCGCCATGACGGCGCCCATCCCCATCCCTTTGCCCAGCAGCACCGACGCCAGCGGGATCACGGCCTCGGCGCGGATGTAGAGCGGGATCCCGACGATAGCGCTGAATGGAATGGCCAGCGGGTTGTCGGCGCCGGCATGGGCGGCGATCCACTCGGCCGGAATAAAGCCGTAGATAAATGAGCCGATAAGCACCCCCAGCAGCAGGAAGGGCAATACCGCTTTGAACTGCTGCCAGGCATCGATGCGAGCTTTGACCCAGGCGGTGGGGAGCTGTGGCGCTCTGGTCAGGGCAGCCGTGCCATAGCCGCAGCAGGGGAGGGTGGCCTGTTCTGCCATCTCTGGTTGCGGAGCCGGGCAGCATGCTGCCCCGTTGAGGGGTTTGATTGCGCGAATGGCACTGCGTTGGTTGTCACTGCAATTTGTTTGAGTTGTGGCGCGGGTCGCCGGGCCACAGTTGCTACCGCAAGAGGGGGTGGCCTCTTTGGGGTCGATGACATGGCGCTCGAATCCCAATCTGTCGAGCAACATGCTCGCCATGACGGAGACGCTGGCGGCGATCACGGCGTAGAGCAGGGTCACTTTCCAGCCAAAGGTGGCCCACATCAAGCCGACGATGATGGGGTTCAGCAGTGGCGAAATAAACAGGAAGGTGAGGGTGGGGCCAAAGCCAGCCTTGGCCGAGAGCAGCCCTCTCAGCATGGGGATGGTGGAGCAGCTGCAAAACGGGGTGACAGCACCGAGCAGGGCCGAGAGCAGATAGCCCTTGCCATGTCTCGCTCCCAGCATCCGCTGGATCTTCTCGTCGGGGATCTTCTGACGGATCAGGCTGACCCCGGCGCTAATGACCAGAAACAGCACCGACAGCTCGACAGCCAGAAACAGGAACATCTGGGCTGCATCGGTCAGCATGGTTAACCACTCATTCATTGTCGTATCCTCACTTGGTTTCTATATTTCCAAAATAATCGAAATGAATGTTCGGTCAAGATATTTCTGGTATTATCGAAATATCAAATTTGTGGAGGGCGCAGAGATGCAACTGGAAGAGGTCGCCAAGGCATTGAAAGAGCTGGGTCATCCGACCCGGCTGTTTATCTTCAAGCATCTGGTCAAGGCGGGAGAGCAGGGACTGCCGGTGGGGGAGCTGCAAAAGCAGCTGGCGATCCCCGCTTCCACCCTCAGCCACCATATCGCGGCGCTGGTCTCGGTGGGGCTGGTGAAGCAAAACCGGGAGAGTCGCACCCTGCTTTGCGTCTCTCAATACGCGGTGCTGGAGGAGATCATCGCCTTTTTCCGCGATGAGTGTTGCGTCAACAGCCCGGAGCATCGGCAAGATCAAAGGCAAGAGCTGCCTTCCTGAGGGCTATGGCTGCTAGTAGTGCTGCGCGCAATAAAAAAACGCCGATCATCCGATCGGCGTTTTGCATTGTTTTTCTCAGCTGCGGGCATTAACCCAGATTGGCTGCGACCTTGCTTTGGGCTTGTCCTTTGCGCTTGATGACAAAGCCAATGCCCAGTACCACCAGCCAGGCGGGGATCAGTTCGACCGAGATGCGGAAATCGGGGGTCATATACATGATCACCAGAATACCGGCCATGAACGCGAGGCAGAGATAGTTGCCGAAGGGGTACCAGAACGCCTTGAACTTGGGCTGGACACCCTCTGCGACCATGGCCTTGCGGAACTTGAGGTGCGCGAGGCTGATCATCGCCCAGTTGATCACCAGTGCGGAGACCACCAGCGCCATCAGCAGACCGAACGCCTTGCCCGGCATCAGGTAGTTGATCAGCACGCAGAGCAGGGTGGCGATGGCCGAGACCGAGAGGGCAACCAGCGGCACGCCGCTCTTGTTGGTCTTGAGCAGGGCTTTCGGGCCGTTGCCCTGCTTGGCCAGCCCGAACAGCATCCGGCTGTTGCAGTAGACGCAGCTGTTGTAGACCGACAGTGCCGCCGTCAGCACCACGATGTTGAGTACGGTGGCGACCAGATTGCTGTCCAGTGCATGGAAGATCATCACGAACGGGCTGCCGCCTTCCACCACTTTACCCCAGGGGTAGAGGGACATCAGGATAGCCAGAGCACCGATGTAGAAGATGAGGATGCGGTAGATCACCTGATTGGTGGCCTTGGGAATGCTCTTCTCGGGGTTGTCCGCTTCCGCGGCGGTAATGCCCACCAGCTCCAGACCGCCAAAGGAGAACATGATCACCGCCATTGCCATCACCAGACCGCTGATGCCGTTGGGGAAGAAACCGCCCTGGGCCCACAGGTTGGTGACGCTTGCCTCGGGTCCGCCGGCACCGGAGATGAGCAGATAGCCGCCAAAGCCAATCATGCCGATGATGGCGACCACCTTGATGATGGCGAACCAGAACTCCATTTCGCCAAACGCTTTGACGTTGGAGAGGTTGATGGCGTTGATCAGCACGAAGAAGAAGGCGGCCGACATCCAGGTCGGGATCTCGGGCCACCAGTACTGGACATAGATGCCCACCGCGGTCAGCTCGGCCATGCTCACCAGCACGTAGAGCACCCAGTAGTTCCAGCCGGACGCAAAACCGGCAAACTCACCCCAGTATTTGTAGGCAAAGTGGCTGAATGAACCGGCTACCGGCTCTTCCACCACCATTTCACCGAGCTGGCGCATGATCAGGAAGGCGATAAAGCCGCCGATGGCATACCCCAGCAGGACTGAGGGGCCTGCCATCTTGATGGTTTGGGCAATGCCCAGAAAGAGGCCGGTGCCGATGGCGCCGCCCAAAGCAATCAACTGAATGTGGCGGTTTTTAAGGCCGCGCTTCAGCTCCTCACCGTCTTGTTTCAAATCCATGGGTCTGTCCTTACGTCTCTGTTGTCTCTGGTCGGTGTTGGGCTCATCCTGAGCAGGCCGCATTGCGTAGCCAAAACCTGACGAAAGCTGTATTTATTTCGTTACGTCATGCCATTTTCAATTTTTACTGTTGGCTGGCAACCGAAGCAGAATAGTGATAATCCGCCATGAATGCACCTGTTTTCCATCTCTAATGGCCGTATTTTGTACCAAAGGTAGCTTTTTCATGATTTGAAGAGGCTTCTTGGTAGTTTTTGGTTGATGTTTGCGCAATCGAATTCTGTTTTGTTGACATTTTGTCTTGTTGGTGTGCTTTTGTGGTGCCAAGCCACAAATGGATGCAAATGATGCCAAACAAGCAAGAGTACAGGGAAGAGTGCAGGGAGTTGGAGTACAGAGAGCGCGACAGCGTGCTGCAACAAGGGGTTGCCCGGGGTGTGCTGGTGGCGCTCTGGTTAGGGATTGCCGCCAGTCCACTGTTGTTGCTGGTGGCCGCGATTATGTTGCTGGGTTGGCTGTTACTCGGTGACCAGGAGTTGCTGCACTACTGGCAGTCGCTGTTGCTGGTGGGTGGGGTAACGGGGGCGCTCGTTGGTGGCTGGCTGGCGGAGCGGGTTCGCCTGCGCCACGGTTTGCTGGCCTTCTATGCCCGGTTGATGAACAACCCGGAGCTCAATCGTTAGTTAACGCTGGCTGTTTGCCGAGCGCAGCAGAACGGAATCGAATAGCGGCTAACTGGCAGCAGGTGACAAGGCACAACGCCAAGGTCGACAAGAAGAGGGATAAGCATTTGTGGTGCTTATCCCTTTTTTATCCACGCTTTTCACTGTCATCTATGTAAATTGCAGTTCGCCACAGCTGACTTTCGCCGCGACACTGTAATTTTTATCTTTTGTTGATGCCGATAGCTGTCAAGCTGGCTTAACAGAGCTGGCGGCGCAGACCGGTTGCCTCGAGGACCTTGGCGCTGATCTCCTCCACCGAGTGGGAGCTGGTATCGAGGAAGCGTATCGCCTCCTGGCGAAACAGCCTCTCCACGCAGGCCAGCTCCTGCTCGCATTGTTCGATGGAGGAGTAGCGGCTGTTGGCTCGGCGCTGGTTGCGGATCTCGTGCAGCCGCTGCGGCGCTATGGTGAGGCCAAACAGCTTGTGACGGTTGGCCTTGAGGGGGGCGGGCAGCTCCAGCATCCCCATGTCCTGCTCGATAAAGGGGTAGTTGGCGGCGCGAATGCCGAACTGCAGCGCCAGATAGAGGCTGGTGGGGGTCTTGCCGCAGCGGGAGACCCCGATCAGGATGATGTCCGCCTCATCGTACTCTTTGGTGGTGATGCCATCGTCGTTGGCCAGCGCAAAGTTGACCGCCTCGATGCGATCGTCATAGAGCTTGCGATTCTCCATACCGTGGGTGCGGTGGAGGCGGGGCTCGGCTTTTACCCCCAGCTCCTGCTCCAGCGGGCTGACGAAGGTATTGAGAAAGTCGTGGCCGCACGCTTCCGATTTCAGTACCTCTTCCCGTACCAGCGGGTCGACGATGGTGTGAAACAGGATGGGGCGTACCCCGGTCTGGCGGAACTGCTCGTCGATCCGCATCCGTACCTGACGGGCTTTCTCCAGTGTCTCCACAAAGGGGATAGTGATCTGCTCGAAGGCCAGCGGAAACTGGCTCAGTACCGCGTGGCCGAACACTTCGGCGGTGATGGCGGTGCCGTCTGAAACATAAAATACGGTGTGCACGTAGGGCTCCTGTGATACCGCGGGTGGGGTCGCATGGGGTAAGGGGTGAGAAGTATCTCCCGAAACCATACCAGTTTTGTCAACCGGTCTGCTGTGCCCAAGTTGTGAAGTGGCTTGCAAACCTGAATCGTTATCTTTTTGTGTCGCCATTGTAGAATGTTCCGGTCATTCGACCATCCCCAACTCTTGCTCGGGGATTTTTTTGAAAACCAATAGAAAACGTTTTCATGGTCGTTGGCAACAAAAGAAACAGACAATAACGCACCTGACTTACCCATAACCTCATCGATTAAATCGGGCGCACGAGGTGCTATGGCATCGGTGCCCACCAACCTGGAGACATCCAAGTGCAACAGTACGTGCTCTGGTACGAACAACTCGGAATGCAGGACGTAGAACGAGTTGGCGGCAAGAACGCATCCCTTGGCGAGATGATCAGCAACCTCTCTGGCGCCGGCGTATCCGTGCCGGGGGGCTTTGCTACCACCGCCTTTGCGTTTAACGAGTTTCTGGAGTCAAGCGGCCTCAACGGCAAGATCCACCATCTGCTCGACAATCTCGACGTGGACGATATCGCCGCCCTCAACCGGGCCGGTCAGCAGATCCGCGACTGGGTGATAGACGCCCCGTTCCAGCCCGAGCTGGAGCAGGCTATCCGGGTTGCCTATGAAAAGTTGAGTGCCGGTGTCGAGGCCTCGTTTGCGGTGCGCTCCTCCGCCACCGCCGAGGATATGCCGGACGCCTCCTTTGCCGGTCAGCAGGAGACCTTCCTCAACGTACGTGGCATCGATGCCGTCATGACGGCGGTCAAGCATGTGTTTGCTTCCCTGTTCAACGATCGCGCCATCTCCTATCGGGTGCATCAGGGCTATGACCACAAGGGTGTTGCCCTCTCGGCCGGGGTACAGCGGATGGTGCGTTCGGATCTCGCCGCTTCCGGCGTCATGTTTACTCTGGATACCGAGTCCGGCTTCAACGACGTGGTCTTTATCACCGGGGCCCATGGTCTGGGCGAGATGGTGGTGCAGGGGGCGGTCAACCCGGATGAGTTCTATGTGCACAAGCCGACTCTCAAGGGGGGCCGCCCGGCGGTGGTGCGCAAGACCCTCGGCTCCAAGCTTATCAAGATGACCTATTCGGACGATGCCGGTCACGGCCGTCAGGTGAAGATTGTCGACACCAATGAGGCCGAGCGCAGCCGCTTCTGCATCACAAATGAGGAGGTGATGGCGCTGGCGAAACAGGCCCTCATCATCGAGCAGCACTATGGCCGCCCGATGGATATCGAGTGGGCCAAGGATGGTCAGGATGGCCAGCTCTATATCGTGCAGGCCCGCCCGGAAACCGTGCGCAGCCGCCAGGAGGCTAACACCCTCGAGCGTTTTGCCCTCAAGCAAGCGGGCAAGGTGTTGATCGAGGGGCGTGCTATCGGTCACAAGATTGGCGCGGGCCCGGCGCGGGTCATCTCCTCCATCAGCCAGATGGACGAAGTGCAACCCGGCGATGTGCTGGTCACCGACATGACCGACCCGGACTGGGAGCCCATCATGAAGCGGGCCTCCGCCATCGTCACCAACCGGGGTGGCCGCACCTGTCACGCCGCCATTATCGCTCGCGAGCTGGGCATTCCGGCGGTGGTGGGCTGTGGCAACGCCACCGACCATATTCAGCCGGGCCAGCGGATCACCGTCTCCTGCGCGGAAGGGGATACCGGTTTTATCTATGACGGCGAGCTGGACTTTGATGTGGCGGTGACCGAGGTGGGCAATATGCCGCGCCTGCCCATCAAGATCATGATGAACGTCGGCAACCCGGATCGTGCTTTCGACTTTGCCCAGTTGCCCAATGCCGGGGTGGGGCTGGCACGCCTTGAATTCATCATCAACCGGATGATCGGCGTGCACCCCAAGGCGCTGCTGGAGTTTGACCAGCAAACCCCAGAGCTCAAGGCCACCATCGGCAAGATGATCGCCGGTTACGACAGCCCGCGTGAGTTCTACGTGGCCAAGCTGACCGAGGGGATCGCCACTCTGGGGGCCGCCTTCTGGCCGGAGCGGGTGATCGTGCGGATGTCAGACTTCAAGTCCAACGAGTACGCCAATCTGGTGGGCGGTCGTGGCTACGAGCCCCACGAGGAGAACCCGATGATCGGTTTTCGTGGCGCATCCCGCTACATCGCCGACAGCTTCCGCCCCTGCTTTGCCCTCGAGTGCGAGGCGATCAAGCGGGTGCGCGATGTGATGGGGTTGACCAACGTCGAGGTGATGATCCCCTTCGTGCGCACCGTGGGCGAGGCGGAGCAGGTGATCGACATCCTGGCCGAGAACGGTCTGCGCCGCGGCGAGCGGGGGCTCAAGGTGATCATGATGTGCGAGATCCCGAGCAATGCCCTTCTGGCGGACCAGTTCCTCGAGCACGTGGATGGCTTCTCCATCGGCTCCAATGACATGACCCAGCTCACTCTTGGGCTGGATCGGGACTCGGGGCTGATTGCCCATCTGTTCGACGAGCGTAACGAGGCGGTCAAGGCGCTGCTGGCGATGGCGATCCAGGCTGCGCGCAAGGCGGGTAAGTACGTGGGGATCTGCGGTCAGGGCCCATCTGATCATCCAGACTTCGCCGCCTGGCTGGTGGAGCAGGGGATTGACTCGGTGTCGCTCAACCCCGATACCGTGGTCGATACCTGGCTCTATTTGGCGGAGCAGCATGGCGCCAAGTAAGCCACTATCAAAATAAGCAGCACAGAAAGGGGGCCATGATGGCCCCCTTTGTTATCTGTGTGTCGCGACCTATTTCGGCTGCTGTTCGGCCCCCGACAGCTCGATCTGCACATTAACCCCTTCGCTCTTGAGCTTGGTGGCGATGGCGTTGAGATCGGTGCCCGATTTGGCCTCCAGCAGGGCGATACCGCCGCTGCTCTGCTTGAAGTTCAAGCCGTGGCGAGTCGCCAGTGCCTTGGCGCTGGCATCGTCAGCTTCCACTAGCAGGGTGCCACTGACGGTGAGTTCGGGGCTGGCGGCCCCTTGCATCAACACGTCACCGCGGCGCAGGGTCTGTTGCGGGACCTTGCTGTCAAGGCTGCGGGCGACCCGCTTCTTGCTGCCATTGTCAGGAATGAGGTAGGTCTGGCCGTTCACCTCTATGGTGCTGTACTGCTTGCCATCCATGGTGATGGACTCCTGGGCGCAGAGCTGTCCCGAGAGGGGGGCCAGCAGGGTTGCCAGAAGCAAGGTAACAGGTTTGTTCATGGTAATACTCCTAGCGTGTTAGCTGCGGTTGGCATCGTGACCCAGGACCCGCAGGGACCATGAGATCAGCTTGCCCGGTTGGCGATTGTTGCGCTCGGTCAGGGTGGTACGCTCACGGGTCTCGCGATTGAGCAGAGAGACCTGACGGGTACCGTTGGCAACGTCGGTTACTTCCAGTCGCCATGTGCCTTGCGCCGATTCGCCGTAGAACTTGTTGGATAGCATCCGCATGTCGCGCAATCCCTTGGTTCGCACAAAGCCCAGCTGCTGCTGGTCGAGAGATTGGCCGACCAGGCTGTTGAAGGGGCTCAGCAGGATGCTGCGGGTGCCAGCGGGGGAGACCAGTTCGATCAGCAGATCGGGCAGGCGCTGATGATCCAGACTCACCATCACCTGAACCGCTTCTACCGTCAATGGTGTCGCGATGCGGGTTGTTGAGCTGGTCGGGCTGTTGCCCACATCCGCAATGGCGGCGGCACTGCCGGTGACATTGATCTTCTGCCATGGCAGCTGTACCAGCGGGGGCAGGGGCTGGTGATTGGCTGCCAGCTCAAGGGCCTTGTTGACGTCGATCAGACCGAAACCGTAAGTCGGGCTGAACCACATGCCGGCGGCATTGCGCTCCCAACCTTCCAGTCCTTTCACGTCGCGCACCTTGCCGGTGCTGCTGGTGTAGCTGACCATCACAGGTTTCTGTGTGGCATCGACCCGGGTTGCGCTGCGCGCCAGCAGATCCCGCAGGTCCCGCACCGACAGATCCGGGTAGGCGGACATCAGCAGCGCCATGGCGCCGGAGGTGCTGGGGGTGGCGGAGGAGGTGCCGTTCATCACGCCGTTGTAGTCGCAGCTGGCATCCAGTTGCGAGTTGCCGTGCAGCCGGTTGGTGCTGGGATCGTCGGTGCGGTTGTAACCCATGTCGCAGCCGGGCAGATCCGTGGTTACCATCGCCGGAGCGTCGGTACCGTACTCGCCGCCGGTCGCGCTCAGGAAGATGTTGCTGCCGACGCTGGAGTAGGAGGATCTGACGCCATCGGCGTTGAGCGCGCTTACCACCAGGTTCCAGAAGTTGCTGTTGGAGGGATCGAGGTTGCTGTTTTCAAACGGCAATTTGGGGCCATTGCCGGTGCGGTTAAGCACATAGCCGCCCGCCGCTATCTTGTTGAAGCCGTTGCCGGCGGCCTTGATATAGGCCGCACCCTGCGCCTTGAGGGTCTGCTGTTCAAACAGACGATCAAGCTGGGATTGATCCAGAGAGTTGGCAGAGCGGGGATCCACCACACTCATGCCGTAGCTCTGGTTGAACACCCGGTTGTCGCGGCTGGCATCGCTGTCGCCAAGGGCGTAGAGCCAATCTTTCTGCAACTGCTGGCTGTTGTCATCCAGCAGGTTGAACCCCTGCAGCTGGGCTCGCGGGGCAATCCCCTTGGTTCCGATGGCGTTGTCTACCGCCGCAATAATGCCGGAGACCGAGGTGCCGTGGGCCGAATCCGGATCGGTCGGTGTCGGGTCATCGCTGCCGGTTACCACGTTTTTCGACCCCGGGCGCACGTTCTCCGCCAGATCCGGGTGGGCAATGGCCAGACCATCATCCACCACGGCCACATTGACTCCCTGGCCCAGCACGCCGGTGCGATGAGCCCACCAGAGGTTGAGATCATTGCCCGCTATGCCGCCACGGGCGCTGAATCCATCCTGGCCGCTGTTGAGCAGATACCACTGCTGATCCTGCAGGGGATTGGTACCTGGCAGGCAGCGCTCGGTGCTGCTGCGTCCGATATCCATGCCGCTCTCCTTGCCGGTGAGCGGCGCACAACCTTCATTTGCCTGAACGAGCACACTGGGCAGGGTCGACAGCAGTGCTGTGATCGCCAGTGCTAACGATGTTTGCTTCATTATTTTTTTAACTCCATCTTGGATCGCACCATCCTGAGTGCGACGGAAATCTATACACGGGTGAAAGGGGTTCAAAAAGAGCCATTTTCAAAAAACGCAATGAGGTTCAAAGAAATCCGATTCAGTTTGTGGTAGGTATTCCAATGACACTGGTTATGTGTTCTATTGAGAATGGTTCTCACAGCTCACTACTGATCTTTTTATCTGTAATTCACTCTCTCGTGACTCTTCTTCGCCGCAGCCATCTCGATTCGGGGCAATCCCGAGGGGAGCTCGTGCGCTCTTGAACGTGAGTGGCATGGTTGTGTGTGCCAATGTGAGTACAGCTATGCATTCGGGGGTGACAGCAAGGGTGATGAGGTGGGACCAGCGGTTTATTGCTTGGCGGCGGTGGATGGCTCTGTTATGGTAATTGAAATAGCCGTTTGGATGGCTAGATTGCTGCGGTTTGAGGGGCCTAATCTCTGAGAGCCACCCCGCCGCAGTCCCATAGCTTGATGCGTACCTGACAGGGAGTCCCTATGCCGTTTCGTTCCTTCTTATCTTCTCCTTTGACTGCTTCCTTGCGCGCCACTACTGGCGCCAGCACCTTTATTGCCGCGATGGCGGTCGGGAGCCTCTCTTTTTCCGCGGTTGCCGCCGATGCGCCCTTGCCGACCAAACAGGAGATTGTGATTGGTACTACGGTGGGGGATTTTGCCGACATGGTGACCGATTCCATCAAGCCGCAGCTGGAGGCCAAGGGGTACAAGGTCAAGCTGGTGGAGTTCACCGACTATGTGACTCCCAATATTGCTCTGGCTGACGGATCACTGGATGTGAACTGTTTCCAGCACAAACCTTATCTGGAGAGTTTTGCCAAAGATCGCGGCTTGTCGCTGGCGCCCATTACCCAGGTGCCAACCGGTCCGATGGGACTCTACTCCGGCAAGCTGGCGGCACTCGACAAGGTGAAAGAGGGGAGCACGGTGGCCATCCCCAACGATCCCACCAATCAGGCGCGGGCGCTGTTGATGCTGCAGGATCTTGGTTGGCTCACTCTCAAGGAGGGGATAAACCCGCTCAAGGCGAGCGAGTTTGATGTGGTGAACAATCCGCACAATCTCAAGCTGGTACTGCTGGAAGCCGCGCAGTTGCCCCGCTCGCGGGAGGATGTGGACTTTTCGGTGATCAACGGTAATTTTGCCGCCTCCAGCGGAATCCCGTTCACTGAAGGACTGTTTCTGGAGCGCAGCTACGATTTTATTAACTGGGTGGTGGTGAAAAGCGCAGATGCGGATCAGCCTTTTGCCAAAGATGTGGCGGCAGCCTACAACTCGGCGGCTTTCAAGGCCTATGCAGCCAAGCGTTTCGTCGGCTACAAGTACCCGCAAGGGTGGGGTGGCTAACTGTCGTGAACGTGGTCCGGCTATACAACGAAAAACGCCCCGAATTCGGGGCGTTTTTTATGGCTATGTCCCAATTACGTGTTGCATGGGGCGCCCCAGCGCCTCATGCAAACATGTTTTGATATTTACGCCTTTTCCGTAACGCTCCAGCATCCTGCGCCAACCCAAGTAGTTCTTCAGGTAGTGCGTCGCCACGCCATGGAACCGCTCCATCCACTCTTTCAACCGATGGTGATATCCGTTCACATGCTGGATGTGATACGCACCGACTACCCGTTCGCCTTGACGATTGCGCACCACCTGATGGGTTATACCCTGTTCCTTGCTGAAACAGGCATACACACCCGCGCCATCGCTACACAGCACCGCATCCGGTGACACCAACGGCTTCAACACCGTGATGACCGTCTCGGCATCTATTTTCTCCAACTGGAAATCCACATGGTGGCCTGCACGGTCTTGTACCACCATCACCGGGATGCAATCTGGCCCGGTTCCACGAGTTCGACCTTTACCACCGCGATGACGTGGTGGACGCAGCAGTCCCCGCTGCCCCTTGAACGATTCAAGGAAGAAGGTCTCATCCACCTCAACAATGCCCTCTTCCCGGGTGGCCTGATGGGTTGCCATCGCGCGCAAGAATCGGTGACGCCAGAGGAACGCGGTGTTTTTGCTGACCCCACAGTGCCGCGCGGCCTGGCGGACAGTCAGTCCTTCGATGAGAGCTTGCGCGTAGTCTTCCCAGCACTGTGCTTTACGCAATCTGGCCAAGGGCGTCTTGGTCAGAACGGTGCTGGTGCGCAGACACAGTTTGCAACGGTAGCGGCGCAGTCCCCGACTCCATCCCCAAGGCGCCAGCTGGGTGACATCAGCCTGACAATGTGGGCAGCCACTGCATGCCGGTAACTGATTATTGAGCGAGGTAATGGTGTGGGGTGCAGTGAGCTCCTGCTGAGCAACACGGCGCTGGCGCAGGGTTAATTGGGGAAAAAGGGACAACAGGTGTTGAAAGGCTGGAGTATCCATGATGGTAGACCTCAAGGTGATGGCCTACTTCAAGATTAGCCTTTCAACACGTAATTGGGACAGAGCCTTTTTTATGGTATCAAGCCATTAACGGGCGTTTCACTGGTTGCGATAGAAGCGGTTCAGCTCGTTCATCACCTGGATCATTGCGCCCATATCCGGGGTGCCGTGTTTGATCGGGCGATAGCTGTTGCGCTCCAGCAGTTCGAAGTCACCCTGCTTGTTGAAGTGGGTGATGGTGTCCCCTTCATAGATGGCGAAGTCATTCTGATCCCCCGCCAGCAGCCAGTTGCGCGGGCTGGTATCAAACAGCGAGCGGCCAACGCTGTAATCGCGCGCCGGATTGCGCACGCCCAGCATCCCCTGCATCAGGGTCGGCGCCAGATCGAAATGGCTGCTTGGTTGTTCCCAAACGTCACTGCCGCGCCCCGGCCAGGCCAGTACCAGCGGTACCTGCACCTGATAGGGTGAGTAGTTGCTGCCTGCGCCCCAGCTGTTGCTACGGGTGTCGTTGAACTCCTGGCCGTGGTTGGAGGTGATGACGACGATGGTGTTGCTGTCCATCCCCTGCGACTGCAATTTGGTCAGCATCTGCTCAAGCAACTGGTCGGTATAGAAGACCGAGTTCTTGTAGCGGTTCTCCAGTTTTTGCAGGTTCTCCGCCCGATAGGCGGTCGCCGGATTGAAGTTGGCAAGCTCCGGTTGGAACGGCCCCTTCATGGTGGCGGGTAACTGGTAGTCGCCTGGGCTCGAGAGATAGACCAGCGAGAACCAGGGACGCTCGGGAGAGCGCTTCTCCAGCCACTGTTGCCAGTCGGTCAGCAGCTTGCCATCGTCACTCTGTTCGGAGACAAACACCTGTTTGCGCAGACCGGCGAGGATGCTCTTGCGATACTTCTGGGCATCTTCCATCGCGCCGAACAGCCCGAACTGGTAATCCTGGCGCAGCATCTCGTCGAACAGCACCGGCGGACGCTTGTCGCTGCTGATGTCCTTGTAGTAGTGACCGGGCAACCCGTAGAAGAGGCTGAACATGCCCATCAGGTCGTCGTTGCCACCACTCAGGTGATTGCGGAACGTCAGATGCTGATCCGCATAGCGCTGCAGATTGGGCATGTTGATGTTGTTGAGCATGTCAAAACGCAATGAGTCGACCACCACAATCAGCAGATTGTTGTGAGTCAGGGGCGCGTTGACGTTGAGCGGGCGCAGCGGATAGTGCATCCGGCTGTCGCTGTTATCACCCTGGGAGGCCGCCTGCTTCTCGTACTGATCCAGATCCAGCCAGCCATGTTTGGCTAGGAAGGAGCGGGCCGTCATAGGGTAGGAGAGGGGGAAGTTGGCTCTCTGCATGGTGATGGGCTGATAGAGGGTCGCATCCGCCCAACTGTTGACCACGTGGGTCAGAATAAAGCAGATCAGCAGAGCCAGCCCCACCTGATTGCCGTACTGGCGGCGCTTGCGCTTGTTGATCTTGCGCCAGACATAGGCCGACAGCAGCAGTTGCAGCAGGAAGATGGTGGGCACGGCAACGAAGATGATGCTCCAGATTGAGCCCTCTTCGGTCTGCGCCTGATCCAGCAGCAACTGCCATACCTGACTGTTGAGGTGGAACTTGAACAGCCGGAATACCTGGGTGTCGATCAGCAGCAACACCAGCGCCAGGGTGGCGATGATGGCCGAGATGAACCGCAACGACTTCTCCTTGGGCAGCACGAAGCTGAGCGGGAAGATCGTCAACAGGTAGGTGACAAAACTCAAAAACGAGAAGTGGCCAATCCAGCTTACAACGAGATAGATCACGCCAAGCGTGGTCGATGGCCAGCTGATGGCACCCAGATAACGGGTGGCGATGAGCATGGCCAGAATAATGTTGAAGAAGGAGAACCAATGCCCCCAGGTGATCAGGCGAGAGACATTATCACGATAGGGGTTACCGGTTTCGACCATAGTGATCCATCTGCGTTGAGAAACGTCAAATCAACAGAGTCGGGGACTCAGTGTGCGTCGTGGCGATTATCGACCGATGCGGTCAGGGCCTGGACAAACTTTTCAGTGATGGCCTGGCGCTGGGCCGGTGCCATACCGTTGATGATATTGGTGGTCAGATTGCCAAGCACCATAAGGCTGAGATCCACCGGCGCTTTATGCTTTTCCAGCGCGGTGATCAGGTCGTTCATCAGGGCGTCAAATTGCTCGTTATTGTACTTTGATACGATAGGCATAATCTTCAGTTCATCTCGGTTCAAAGCGCCTTATAATACTTCACCCTTTCGGCTAACACTATGGCTTTGTGACATGAGTCTCGATATCGACAAGATCATTCTTCACTCCTTGCGCCAGGGCGGCGATGGTCAACCCCACGCCGATACCCGCAGCCAGACCCTGCCCCCTGATGAGGCGGTACAGGGACTGATGGCGGAACTGCATCGGATCTACAACGGCAAGGGCGGCAAGGGCTTTGGCTTCTTTGCCGACCCCGAGGCCGCCGTCGCCGAGCTGGCCGATGGTGAAGAGGCTCCCAAGCAGCCTTCACCCGCGTTTCGTATCGCCCTCGAACAGCTGCTCGACGAGCAGACCGAATTCGTCCCCTTCTCGGTCACCGTGACCCAGATGCTGGTCAAGCAGCTGGTGGAGCACGCTCTCGATGAGCAAGGGGTGCTGCTGTTTGCCAAATATAACTACGTCGGGGTCGATTATCTGCTGATTGCCCTGCTGGAGGGCAAGGAGAGCGTCACCGTCAGCGAAGCGCTGGAATTGCGCCATATCCAGTATCTGGATATCGGCAAACTCAATCTGGTGGCCCGCATTGATTTGACCGAATGGAAAACCCAACCTGATTCGCGCCGCTATATCACCTTCAGCAAGGGGCGCATTGGTCGCAAACTGGGCGACTTCTTTATGGATCTGCTGGGTGCCCGCGAGGGCATGGATGCCAAGGTACAAAATAAAGGCTTGCTGCAGGCGGTCGAAGATTATTGCGACAGTCGTCAGCTCGAGCCGACCGAGCGCAATGACTATAAAAAGCAGGTCTTCAAATATTGCACCGAACAGGCGAGTGCCGGTGAAGAGATCGAAATCAAGGAGTTGTCTGCAGAATTGCCTGGCGACGGTGACCTCGATTTTTACAGCTTTATCGGTCAGGAGTATGAGCTGGAAGAGCGCTTCCCGGCGGATCGCTCTACCCTGCGCGGGCTGACCAAGTTTGTTGGCTCCGGCGGCGGTCTGACTCTGAGCTTTGAGCAGAAGCTGTTGAACAGCCGGATCTTTTACGATCCCCAGACCGACACCCTGACCATCAAGGGTGTGCCGCCCAATCTCAAGGATCAGCTGCTGCGCCAGTCGTAGTCATGCTCCCGAGTGTGATCAAGTCGTCATTTCTGGCAAAAAGAGACCCAGCCCCGGCGGGGTCTCTTTTTTTATTGCGCCCGGGCAGACCTCGAAACTGGCGCGGTACTTTGTTAACAAATCAAACAAAATAAACCATCTGAAAGGGTTTTCATTGAGGTGAAAACCCTTTCATTCATGAAATTTTATTTCATTTTGGTAATTATTATTCTGTGGTTGTCTGGAATTAAGCCGATAAATGGCCGTAATTCCCTGAAATAAGAAAATGTTTTCAAAACTTTCTGGAAGGAAATACGTAATTGCATTTCAAAAATGCGAGTTGCGTCATGTGAGCCGTTTGCCGCTTGGGATAATATTCATCTCGCACACAATGCTCTTACAGCGCGGAACTAATACAAGGAAAGGCTCATGAAAAAGAAATTGCTGTCATCCCTGATCGGTCTGGCCACTCTTGGCGTCGCTTGCTCTGCTACTGCTGCCATCGATGAAGGCCAGCTGACCATCTGGATCAACGGTGACAAGGGATACAACGGTCTGGCTGAAGTGGGTAAGAAGTTTGAAGCAGAAACCGGCATCAAGGTTACTGTGGCTCACCCGGATCAGGTTGAAGTGAAATTCCAGCAAGCCGCCGCCACTGGCAACGGCCCGGACATCTTCTTCTGGGCTCACGACCGTTACGGTGAGTGGGTCAAAGCCGGTTTGCTGGTTCCGGTAACGCCGAACGCTGCCACCAAAGGCAAATTTGAACAGCTGGCATGGGATGCCATGACTGTTGATGGCAAAACCTATGGCTACCCGGTTGCCATGGAAGCGGTCAGCCTGATCTATAACAAAGACCTGCTGCCCGAGCCGCCGAAAACCTTCGAAGAGATCGCCAAGATTGACGAGACTCTGAAGAAAAACGGCAAGCGCGCCATCATGTGGGCTTATGACACCCCGTACTTCAGCTATCCGCTGGTGGCTGCCAACGGTGGTTACGCCTTCAAGAAAACCGCTACCGGTTATGACGTTAAAGATACCGGCGTGAACAACGCAGGTGCCAAGATGGGCGTGGGCTACATCTCCGAGATGATCAAGTCCGGTCACCTGGAAAAAGGCATCGACTACGGTGTGATGGACGCCAAGTTCAACAAGGGCGAAGTGGCCATGATGATCAACGGTCCCTGGGCCTGGAGCAACCTGGACAAGAGCGGCATCAAGTACGGCGTAGCGCCGCTGCCGACCCTGAACGGCAAGCCGGCCAAAGCCTTCGTTGGCGTACTGGGTGCCACCATCAACGCCGCCAGCCCGAACAAGGATCTGGCTATCGAGTTCCTGGAAAACTACCTGCTGACCGATGCCGGTCTGGCGCCGGTTAACGCCGACAAGCCGTTGGGTGCCGTTGCGCTGAAATCCTTCCAGAAGACCCTGGAATCCGATCCGCACATCAAGGCCACCATGCTGAACGCCCAGGCTGGCGAGCCGATGCCATCCGTTCCCGAGATGAGCCGTTTCTGGTCTTCCTTCGAAACTGCCCTCAAGAACGTGACCTCCGGTCGTCAGGGTGTTGACGAAGCTCTGGATACCGCTGCCAAGCGTATCGTTCAGTAAGCACGCACTACCCGGGAGGCCGTCATGGCCTCCCACTCTCTCAAATCTCTCTTGGCGTTATAAAGGTTAATTGGCATGGAAGTAGTACCTTCTGTTGAGTCCTATGCCGGTCCGAAGGATAAGCACACCTGGCTTAAGTGGACCATAGCGGCCCTGGTTGCCATCCTCAACGGCTACGCAGCCGTGATGATGTACGCCAGTGGCGAGTGGGTATTCGCGCTGCTGGATCTGGTGGTGGTTTCCGTCGGTCTGTATGTCTTCATGAACAAGAAGACCTATGCCCATCGCTACATCTTTCCGGGTGTTGCGGGCATGGTTGTGTTTATCATCTTCCCTCTTGCCTACACCATTGGCATTGCCTTCACCAACTATTCGGGGTCCAACTTGCTCTCCGTGGAGCAGGCGCGGGACTACCACCTGAAGAAAACCTACAAGGTGGCGGGCGGTGAATTCGATTTTACCCTGCTGGGTGGCGACAACGGCCAGTTCCAGCTGCTGCTGACACAGGATGATCAATCCTTTATCAGCCAACCTGTTTCCCTGATGACCAACAAGGCCCGTGAGCTGGCGTCCCGCGAGGGCCGTGTGCAGAACACACAGCAAGTGGTCGAGCTGCAGCCCTTCACCGGCGAATCGGCCAGCAAGGCCGCACCGATCCGCGCCATTGTTGAGCATCGTACTCACCTGAGTGACCTTGATCTGGTGCTGCCGGATGGCGGTACCCACCTGACCCTGAGCAGCCTGCGCAAGTTTGCCGCCCAGAAGCAGCACTACACCCGTCTGATGGATGGTGCCGTGCTCAAGTCCGGCGTGGTGATCAAAGACAGCAACCTGCTGCGTGATACCCAGAATGGCGAGCTGATGCTGCCCAATGGTGAGACCGGCTTCTATCAGTACATCGACGAACAGGGTCAGTTTGTCGGCAAGGGTATTGCTCCGGGCTTTGTGGTGAGCGTCGGTTGGAAGAACTTCGCGCGCATCGTCACCGATCCGGGCATCCAGTCACCCTTCCTGCAGATCTTCATCTGGACCGTGATCTTCTCAACCTGCTCCGTCGCTTTCACCTTGGCTATCGGTATGGTGCTGGCCTGTCTGGTGCAGTGGGAAGAGCTCAAGGGGCGCGGTTTCTATCGGGTCATGTTGATCCTGCCCTATGCGATCCCGGCGTTTATCTCCATCCTGGTGTTCAAGGGGTTGTTCAACCAGAACTTCGGTGAGATCAACATGTTCCTGGAAGCGGCATTTGGCATCAAACCGGACTGGTATACCAACCCCTTCCTGGCCAAGGTGATGATCCTGATTGTCAACACCTGGCTCGGCTAC
Source organism: Aeromonas sp. Y289-2 (assembly GCF_027705925.1). Lineage (NCBI taxonomy): Bacteria > Pseudomonadati > Pseudomonadota > Gammaproteobacteria > Aeromonadales > Aeromonadaceae > Aeromonas > Aeromonas sp. Y289-2. Next base: position 415,629 of record NZ_JAPDCH010000001.1, on the reverse strand, counting down.
CCCTACATGATGATCCTCTGCATGGGCCTGCTCAAAGCCATTCCGGAAGATCTCTATGAAGCGTCCGCCATGGACGGTGCCGGCCCGGTACAGAACTTCTTCAAGATCACCGTGCCGCTGCTGATGAAGCCGCTGACACCGCTGTTGATTGCCTCGTTCGCCTTCAACTTCAACAACTTCGTGCTTATCCAGTTGTTGACCAACGGTGCGCCCGACATCATCGGCGCCAGCACCCCGGCCGGTACCACCGACTTGCTGGTGAGTTATACCTACCGGATTGCGTTCCAGGGATCGGGTGGTCAGGACTACGGTCTGGCCAGTGCCATCGCCACAGCTATCTTCCTCATCGTAGGTGCGCTGGCGCTGCTCAACCTGAAATTGTCCAAAGCCGACAAGCAGCTGTAAGGAGGCTTCAACATGGCAATCGTACAACCCAAATCAGTCAAATACCGGGTGTGGGCAACCCACCTGGTCATGTGGGGCTTCCTGGCGCTGATCATCTTCCCGTTGATCATGGTTATCGCCATCTCGTTCCGTAACGGTAACTTCGCGGTAGGGGAGATCATCCCCTCCAATCCGACGCTGGATCACTGGAAGCTGGCGCTGGGCATGTCTATCACCAACGCCGACGGCAGCATCACGCCGCCGCCGTTCCCGGTGCTGACCTGGTTGTGGAACTCCATCAAGATCGCCGGCATCACAGCCCTGATGATCGTGACGCTCTCCACCACTTGTGCTTACGCCTTTGCCCGCCTGCGTTTTCGTGGCAAGTCCACCATCCTGCAGGGCATGCTGATTTTCCAGATGTTCCCGGCGGTGTTGGCGCTGGTAGCCATCTACGCGCTCTTTAACAAGATTGGTGACTATATTCCCTGGCTGGGTCTCAACACCCACGGTGGCCTGATCCTGGCGTACATGGGGGGGATTGCCCTGCACGTCTGGACCATCAAGGGCTACTTCGAGACCATCGACTCCTCCCTGGAGGAGGCGGCGGCCATCGACGGTGCGACCCCGTGGCAGGCATTCCGTCTGATCCTGTTGCCCCTGTCGGTGCCCATCCTGGCGGTAGTGTTTATTCTGGCCTTTATCGGTTCCATTACCGAGGTGCCCATGGCCTCCATCCTGCTGCAGGATGTGAACAATCTGACCCTGGCGGTCGGGGCCCAGCAGTACCTCTATCCGCAGAACTATCTGTGGGGTGATTTCGCGGCGGCCGCAGTGCTCTCCGGTTTCCCCATCACAGTGGTCTTCCTGTTGGCACAGCGCTGGTTGGTTGGCGGTCTGACTGCTGGTGGTGTGAAAGGTTAAGTTTATGGCCGGGGGAGCTGACTCCCCCCGCTATCACGATTTGCAAAGATTCAAGAGCGGAGCTCGTCATGGCTGAAGTAGTACTCAACAACGTTCGCAAAAATTACGATCCGGCTGTTCACAAGGACACCCTGCGCAACATCAACCTCTCCATCAAGGAAGGGGAGTTCATCGTCTTCGTCGGCCCGTCCGGCTGTGGCAAATCCACCCTGCTGCGGATGATCGCGGGTCTGGAAGACATCACCAGCGGTGAGCTGACCATCGGCGGTCGCTACATGAACGACGTGCCGCCGGTAGAGCGCAACGTCGGCATGGTGTTCCAGTCCTACGCCCTTTATCCGCACATGAACATCTACGAGAACATGGCCTTTGGTCTGAAGCTCAAGAAGATGGACAAAGAGAACATCCACAAGCGGGTGATGCGCGCCGCCGAGATCCTGGGTCTCGAGCCGCTGCTGGACAGAAAGCCCAAGGCGCTCTCCGGTGGTCAGCGTCAGCGTGTCGCCATCGGTCGCTCCATCGTGCAGCAGCCGCAGGTGTTCCTGTTTGACGAACCGCTCTCCAACCTGGATGCCGCGCTGCGGGTCAAGATGCGGATCGAGATCGCCAAGCTGCACAAGGAGCTCAACTCCACCATCATCTATGTGACCCACGATCAGGTGGAAGCGATGACCCTGGCCGACAAGATTGTGGTGCTGAGCCCGCTCAAGGCCGAAGCTGCCACCAACCTGGAACAGTTCGGTTCACCGCTGGATCTCTACCACAACCCGGACAACAAGTTCGTGGCGGGCTTTATCGGCTCTCCCAAGATGAACTTCCTGGCGGGTGAGTTGCTGGAGATTGGAGAGCAGGAGTGCCTGGTCAAGTTGACCTCTGGCGATACCGTGCGGGCCCGGGTCGATGCCCGCAGTGGCGCTGTGGGTGACAAGGTGGAGCTGGGTATTCGCCCCGAGCACCTGATGCCGCTGGATCACCCCCATGCGCACAGCAAGGTGAGCGGGATCGTGCAGGTGGCCGAGCACCTGGGGGCCGAGTCCTTCGTTTATATGGATGTGGATGGTCACGACTTTACCGTCAAGGCCACCTCGGATGTGGATGTGGCGACCGGTCAGACCTACAGCGTGGGTATCCCGGCCGAAGCCTGCTACCTGTTCGATGCCAAGGAGCAGGCGTTCCCCCGCACCGCCAAATATATCCGTACCTGATTTTTTTGTTGTGCCGGTTTTCCTTTCTTAATAATCAATGCCTTTTTGCCGGTCGTCAGACCGGCTTTTTATTGCCTGCGATTGGAACATGCAGATAGGCAAGGTAGCCCGGTTCAAGCCTCGAGTTCGGCGGTAATATCGGGCACAAAGGTCTGGCTGGCCAGCGGCGGGCGCTCATACCCTTCGGTCTTGATGGGGGGGAGCTTGATAGGCTCGTAGTGGATCGCCTCGTAGGGCACCTTGCTCAGCAGATGGGCGATGCAGTTGAGCCGGGCACGGCGTTTGTCATCTGCCTCCACTACGAACCAGGGGCAATCCTCGGTGTCGGTGTAGGTGAACATGTCATCCTTGGCGCGGGAGTATTCCACCCAGCGTGACCGGGATTGCAAATCCATCGGGCTGAACTTCCAGCGCTTGATGGGCGTATTTATCCGCTCCTTGAAGCGCTTCTCCTGCTCCTCATCGCTGACCGAGAACCAGTATTTGATCAAGGTGATGCCGGAGCGGATCAGCATCCGCTCAAACTCGGGGCAGGCGCGCAGAAACTCGCGATACTCGGCGTCGCTGCAAAATCCCATCACCCGCTCGACTCCGGCCCGGTTGTACCAGGAGCGGTCAAACAGCACCATCTCGCCAGCGGCGGGCAGGTGGGCTACATAACGCTGAAAGTACCACTGGGAGCGCTCCCGATCGGAGGGGGCGGGCAGCGCCGTGACCCGGCAGACCCGGGGGTTGAGCGGCTCGGTGATCGCCTTGATGACGCCCCCTTTACCGGCGGCGTCGCGTCCCTCGAACAGTACCACTACCTTTAACCCCTCCTGCTTGACCCACTCCTGCAGCTTGACCAGCTCCTCCTGCAGATGGGCAAGGTGGTGCTCGTAGCACTTCTTGTCCAGACGTGGCCGCTTCTTGCTCTTCTCCTTCGCCATGGGCTTCTCCTTTTGGCATCCTTTCATGGGTGACTTCTTTGAGTCACTGTCAGCTTGCACCAGGGAGGCGTCACCTGCCAAGGGGGACGTGATACACTGCCCGCCCATCGCTGGCAACAGGAGATAACATGAAGCATTTTATGGAGATAGCGGGCCGCCGGATGGCCTATCTGGACGAAGGGCAAGGGCCGGTACTGCTGTTTGGTCACAGCTATCTGTGGGACAGCGCCATGTGGGCGCCGCAAATCGAGGCGCTCAAGGGCAGCTATCGCTGCATCGTTCCCGAGCTGTGGGGCCACGGCGATTCCGACCTGCTCCCCGAAGGTGGCTGCACCCTGGCGACTCTGGCGCGGGATCACCTGGCGCTGCTCGATGCCCTCGGGGTTGACGAGTTCGTACTGGTGGGCCTCTCCATCGGCGGCATGTGGGGTGTGGAGCTGGCGCGCATGGTGCCAAACCGCCTCAAGGGTCTGGTGCTGATGGACAGTTTTGTCGGCCTCGAGCCCCAGATCACCTGCGAGCGCTACCTAGGCATGCTGGCGATGATCGAGCAGCTCGGCACCGTCCCTTCACCCATCATCGAACAGGTGGCGCCTATCTTCTTTGCCAGCCAGCCTGATGAGGCGCTGATGAGTGGTTTCAAGGCGCGTCTGGCCGCTTGGCCAAACGAGAAGATTGCTGCCATGGTGGCGGTGGGCCGCAGCTTTGTGACCCGCGAAGATCGTATCGAGTGGCTGGAGGAGATCACCACTCCCGCACTGGTGATGACCGGCTGCGAAGACAAGGCTCGTCCGGTGCTGGAGGGCTATCTGATGGCCGAGGTGCTGGGTTGCCCGTTCAGGGAGATCCCGATGGCTGGCCACATCTCGTCGCTGGAAAATCCGTCCTTCGTCAATCAGCAGCTGGCCGATTTTCTGGCGGCGCTGTAAGCCTGAATTGGACGCCTGAGTAGGCTGTACGACCAGCTTGATGATGGCCGTGAAAAAGGGAGCCGAGGGCTCCCTTTTGTTTGGTCGTGTCTCACGGTTCAAGACTCATAACCGTTACCAGATATAGCCCAGCGCAAAACCCGCATAGAGCTCGCCATCGTGCTGGACGACGGGGCTGTTTTTGATGTCCCGATCATACCATTCGTAGTTCATGGCAAACATGCCAATCCAGTTGGGGCTGAAGCGGTAGCTGGTGATGAGGGCCGCCATCGGAGATAGGGTGGTACCGGTATCCCAAGCGGGCCGCTGGGCAGTCGCCTCGCTCTCGGAGATGCCGCCGAAGTAGTAGTTGGCCATCTTGTCGCTGCGCAGCATCAGCCCCATCCCCGGCATGATCAGCAGGTTGTCGCGCAGGATGGGGAAGTCGGCCCACAGCAGCAGCTCCTGTCCCTTGCTGCGGCCGGTGACATCGCTGTTGGCACGCACGGTCAGCAGGGCATAGGGGGTGATGATGTTGCCACCGATCCCGCCTTCCAGCTGCCATTTTCGCTGCTCCATGCCAGTAAAGGCCGGAGAGTCCTCGGGATCCAGATTGCCAAAACGGACCCGGCCATAGCCGTAGAGGGCCACGTTCTCATCCTTGTGGAAGTAGTAGCGGGCCCGATCCCCCAGAAACATAAACTGGTCGCCGAAGTAGATAAAGCCGGGGATGGCGTAGAGGGCGTTGTCCTGCGCTTCATAACGGGCCTGTCCCCCGATGAGCGCCGCACCGGCGACAAAGCCCTGTGGCACCGGGCTGGTAGGGCTGTCGCTGGTGAGCAGATCCATGGCGCCAAGATCGATATCGGCACGCGCTGGCATAGCGGCAGCGAGGAGCAGGGCCGTCAGCCCTGCCGCTCTGATTTGACGAAAAAAGGTCATGGACACTCCGTTGTCACGATTGCAGGGGAAGCAGGTTATTTTGCGGCACCGGGCATCTCTTCACGTTTTGGCCAGGCATTGAGCACCGCCTTGACCAGGGTGGCGAGGGGAATGGCGAAGAAGACACCCCAGAATCCCCACAAGCCGCCAAACACCAGCACGGCGATGATGATGGCCACCGGATGGAGGTTGACCGCTTCCGAGAAAAGCACCGGCACCAGCAGGTTGCCATCGAGAGCCTGAATGACCAGATAGGCCACCATCAGCCAGGCGAACTCGGGGGTGAGCCCCCACTGGAACAGGGCCACCATGGCGACCGGAACCGTCACCACGGCGGCGCCGATATAAGGGATCAGCACAGAGAAGCCGACCGCGACCGCCAGCAGCACCGAGTAGCGCAATCCCATCAGGGCGAAGGGGACATAGGTGGCGATGCCGACGATGAGTATCTCGATCACCTTGCCGCGGATGTAGTTGATGATCTGGTTGTTCATCTCCACCCACACCCGGTTGACCAGGGTGCGGTTGCGCGGCAGGAAGCGGCGCAGGCTGCCCATCAGTACCCGCTTGTCTTTGAGCATAAAGAAGACCATCAGCGGTACCAGAATGAGGTAGATCATGATGGCGACCACGTTGACCAGCGAACTGAGGGAGGCGCTTACCAGATGCTCGCCGCCACTGAGGATGCGCTGGCGAATATTGTCGATGACGGTCTCCACCAGACTGACGTCGATGAGCTCGGGGTATTTGTCCGGCAGGGTGCGCACATAATCCTGAGCGTGGGTCAGCATGGCCGGCGCCTCTTTGGCCAGATTGATCCCCTGACTGACCAGCGTCGGGATAAGACCCAGCAAGGAGGCGACTGCTACCGCAATAAAGAGGAGCAGAATGACGCTGGTGGCCAGGGTGCGCGACAGCCCCGCTTTTTGCAGCCGGGCGACCGGCCACTCCAGCAGATAGGCCATTACCAGCGCCACCAGCAGGGGGGCCAGCAGATCGCCAAACAGCCAGATGATGGTGAAGCAGAACACCAGCAACAGAAAAAGGGTAACGGCATCGGGATCGGAAAAACGGGTCTGATACCAGCGCTTCAATACTTCTAACATGACGGCATCCTTACATCACTGGGGCTCAAGATGGCTGTTTCGCCCCGACAACCAACTGCAAAGAGAGGGTATTGTCCGGTTGTTGCTGCATCTCGACATGGTGGCCCTGACGGTGCAGATAGGCCGGAATATCCTGCCGGGAGCCCGCATCGGCCAGCCGGATGGTGACGGTTTGACCGCTTTTGGCCTCTCTTAACCAGAGCTTGAGCCGGATCAGCGGCTCGGGGCAACGCCAGGGGGTCAGGTCGAGAATTTCCATGGGGGCTCCATCAGGCAGGTGGCCGCTATTATGGCCGTGATAAGAGCGTGAAACAACGCTTGTAGCCCTTGATGGGCAAGGGTATTCTGCCGAGGCCCTTTCTGATGGAGATAGAGATAACGTGGCACGTTTTTCCCCCCTGATGGCATCGCTTCCCCTGCTGGCTTCCCTGATGGGCGCCACGTTTCATGCCGAGGCCAACAATCAGCTTCCCGACATCGGCACGGCCGGGGTTGCTGCCCTGCCCATCGAGCAGGAAGTGCGTTACGGCAACGCTTTTATGCGCTTTGCCCGTGCGGGTCTGCCGATCATCGATGATCCGGTGCTGAGCCAGTACATTGACGATCTGGGTCAGCGATTGCTGACCAACGCCGATGGGGTACGTTTCCCGTTTACCTTCTTCCTCATCAATGATCCCAGCATCAACGCGGCCGCCTTCCTCGGTGGGCGAGTCAAGGTGCACACTGGCCTCTTCCTCTACGCCGACAGCGAGAGCGAGCTCGCCTCGGTACTGGCCCACGAAATCACCCACGTGACCCAGCGCCATATCGCCCGTTATATGGAAGCGCAGGCGAGCAGCTCGGCGGTGACCCTGGCCGGTCTGGTGGGCTCCATCGCGCTGGCTGTGATCAACCCGACCGCCGGTATCGCTGCGTTGCAGACTACGCTGGGCCTCTCCATGCAGTCGGCCATCAACTACACCCGCGACAACGAATATGAAGCGGATCGCATCGGCATGAAGACGCTTTATGATGCCGGTTTCGACCCCATGGGGATGGCCAATTTCTTCCAGAAACTGGCTGCCGAGTACCGTTACGCCAGCAAGCCGCCGGAAATGCTGCTCACTCACCCGCTGCCGGAGACCCGGATCAGCGAGGCTCGCGCTCGGGCGGGCAGCTATGGCCGCCGCGACTTGCCGCCCAGCCTCGACTTCTGGCTGGCCAAAGTACGGATTCAGGTGCGTTTTGGTACCGATACCCCGCAGGGGCTGCTGAGCTACTTCGATAGCCGGATCCAGAAGGGGGATTACCCGCTCAAGGATGCCGCCATCTATGGCAAGGCGCTGGCGCTGATCCAGCTCAAGCGCACTGACGAAGCTGATACCCTGATGCAGGAGCTGGCGGCCCGTCATCCGGAAGATCTCTTTATCGTCGATGCCCAGACCGACATCGATCTGGCCAAGGGGCGCAGTGCTCAGGCCATCGCGCGCCTCGAGAAGTTCCGCAGCCGGATGCCGGACAACGAAGTGGTGGTGGTCAACCTCGGCAACGCCTACCTCGAGAGCGGCAACTACAAGAAGTCCATCGCCATCCTCGACCCCTATGCCCGTGCCCATGAGGAGAACAATCTGGCCTGGAACCTGCTCTCCGACGCCTATCGCAAGGCGGGCAGAATGACCGAGCTGCATATGGCGCGGGCTGAAATCCTCTCCCTGCGCGGTGATTATCAGGCGGCCATCGACGAGCTGATCGTGGCGCGTGGCACCACCAGCGATCGGATGACCCTGGCTCGTCTGGAGGCGCGCATCACCGAGCTGGAGCGGGCCAAGAAGGATCTCGACAGCCTCAAGGGCTAACGAAACCTATCAAACAAGGGCGCACTATGGTGCGCCCTTGTTGTTTATGGCGGTGGCGTTGATGTGGGGGACGGTGATAGCAGCGATGGGCTAGTGACTCATGCTGCTGGCGGTCGCCTTGAGCATCTCGATCTGCTGCTGGTCGAGCTCGCCGACCAGCGTCTGCTTGAGCTTGCCCTCGCTATCGAGCAGATAGCTGGTGGGCAGGCCGCTTGGGCGCGGGAAGGGAAGCCTGGCATCTTCATTGGTAATAAGGAGCGGCACCTTGATGTGGTACTGCGCAGCCAGCTTGCCCAGCTCTGCCGGGGTGGTCGGGTCGTAGTTGATGGCCACCACTGTGATCTGGCCCTCCGCTGCCAGCCTGTTGAGGCGCGGCATCTCCCGCAGGCAGGGGGCGCACCAGGGGGCGAAGTAGTTGACCAGCAGCGGCTTGCCGGCAAAGTGGCGCAGGCTGACCGACTGCCCTGTGGCATCGGTAAATTCGGGGGCGGGTGTGCAGGCGCCCAGCAGGCCAGCCACAATCAGCCAACAAATTCGTTTCAATTCCTTTCCACTGCTGCTTACCCTGACCATCACTTTCCCCTACAATAGCGCCGTTTCTAATCCCATCTTGCGATTAATCAGGGAGTTACCATGAGCGAGACCCAAATCTACCACAATCCGCGCTGCTCCAAGAGTCGCGAAACCCTGGCCCTGCTGGAACAGCACGGGATCGCCCCTGATGTGGTGCTCTATCTGGAGCAGGCCCCGAGCGAAGATGAGATCCGCAACCTGCTCTCTCTGCTCGGTTTTAGCGATCCCCGCCAGCTGATGCGCACCAAGGAGGATCTCTACAAGGAGCTGGGATTGGCCGATGTCAGCGGTGATGCCCTTATTCGCGCCATGCACCAGCATCCCAAGCTGATCGAGCGCCCAATTGTCATCAAGAATGGTCAGGCCCGCATTGGTCGCCCGCCGGAGCAGGTGCTGGAGATCCTCAAGTGAGCACCCGCTTCGCACGTTGGCTGACTCTGGTCGGCTTCTTCGGCCTGCTGTGCTGGGTCATCCTCTGGCATCTGTGGCTGTCGCCCCATCCGGACCTCAACCCCTGGCTGCTGCCGGTGATCTGGACGGTGCCGCTGCTCTTCCCTCTCAAGGGGATAGTGCAGGGCAACCCCTACACCCACGCCTGGGGCAACTTCGTGTTGATGCCCTATTTCCTCCACGCCCTCACCCTGATCACCACGGATGAGGGGGAGCGGTGGCTGGCTGTGGTGGAACTGCTGTTCACCACTATCGCCTTTGTCGGCACCATCTATTACGCCCGACTGCGTGGTCGGGAGCTGGGCTTAAGCATTCGCAAAAAGAAAGACGAAGCCAACTGATGACAAACGCCCCGCAAGGGGCGTTTTTTATGGGGACGCAGGGCTATCCAGAGGGATCACTGTGCCCCTTGGGCTGCCCGATATTGGGCCAGCTGCTGCTGGCTAAAGTCCATCAGCGCGGGATAGAAGCGCAAAAACCCCGCCTCGCATGTTTGCCACTGCGACTCATCGAGGGTCAGTAGCGCCTCTCCCAGTTGTACCGGGCGGCGCAGTCGGCGACCTATGCCATTCAGCGCTTGCCCCAGCCCCTCCTTGTGGCGGTAGGAGGCGATCCAGTTTTGCTCGGCCATCCGCTTGAGGGGGAGTGGCAGTCCATCCGGCAGGCGTGGGTGATCCGCCAATAGCTGTTCATAACTGCGTTGCAGGAAGCGGGGAAGGGGCTCGGTACTGAACAGCTCCCAGTGCTGGCTCAGCCAGTGGTCGTAGATCATATCCACCACTATGCCGCCAAAGCGGCGCCAGGGGGCCTCGAAACAGGCGACGGCCGCCTTGTGCTCAGGGTGGCCGTCGGTGAAAGCGTCAATTTTGCGGTGTAGCCAGATCCCCTCATCGAAGTGGGCGGCAAGCCCCGTGGGCAGCGTGCCTTTGACGAAATCGCCGAGCAGATTACCGGTGAGGGAGCTTCGGGTGTGGGCAGCCAGATGGAGATGGGCCAGAAAATTCATCGGTCGCTGTGGGTCTGTTATGGGATGGCAAGGTGCTTCGAGCCTAACGGATCCCGCCCGCCTTGACCATGATCGGGATTTTGCTACTGCCCTGCGGCTGCCTCTTGCTGGGCAAAATTCGGGCGTGCTAAGGTGATGCCATCTTTGTCACAGGACGCGACAAACCACCATGATGCGCAAAGCCAGAGGCTTTTTTCTGGCCTTCTACTTCAAGCCTTTCTATCTCTCCGAGTGGTTCGACGAATAGATCGAACCCCTGGAGCAGTTCACTGACGCCCGCTCGGGCGTGATCTCGCTCATCCAGATTTTGCTGCTTTTGGTCATCGCATGTATTCGCCTGCGGTGCCTTGTCCGCGCCTGTGCGCTTTTTATGTAATGGAGTACACATGATGAAGATCAGACTGACCCTCTCAGCCCTGTTTGTTGCCAGCCTGCTGGCCACCCCCGCTATGGCCAAGGAGTGGAAAACCGTGCGTTTCGGGGTGGAGGGGGCCTACCCGCCCTTCTCCTGGACCGATGCGTCGGGCGAGATCAAGGGGTTTGATATTGATCTCGCCAACGCCCTTTGTAAGCAGATGGCGGTCAAGTGCGAGTTGGTGGCGCAGGATTGGGACGGCATGATCCCGGCCCTGCTGTCGCGCAAATACGACGCCATCATCGCCGCCATGTCGATCACCGACGAGCGGCGCCAGAAGGTCGATTTCACCGAGAAATATGCCCATATTCCCAATCGCTTTGTGGCGGCCAAGGGGACCGAGCTGACGCTGACCCCGGAAGGCATGGCGGGCAAGCGCATCGGGGTGCAGCGGGCCACCACCCACGATAAGTACCTGACCGACAATTTTGGCTCGAATGTCACCATCGTCCGTTACGGCAATGCCGATGAGGCCTATCTCGATCTGAAAGCGGGTCGGGTGCTGGCCCTGCTGGCCGATGCCTCTGCCATCGAGCAGGGGCTGCTTGGCAAAGAGGGGGGCGACAAGTTCGACTATGTGGGGCCCGCCCTGACCGATCGCCAGTGGTTTGGTGATGGGATGGGGATCGCCGTGCGCAAGAGTGATAAGGAGCTCAAGGGCAAGCTGGACGAGGCGATCAAGGCCTTGCGTGCCAATGGTACCTATCAGCAGATCAACCAGAAGTACTTCAAGTACGATATATATGGTGGTTGACGGGGGGAGGGAGCTTGCTCCCTCTCTTTTCATTGGGCAAGCGACAATCGTGCAAGGAGGATCGCCATGTTGACCCTGATCGAGGGGGCTGAGATCTTCAGCCCCACCCACCTTGGCCAGCAGGATCTGCTGGTGGCTGATGGCCGCATTGCCTGGATGGGCAAGGGGTTGACGGTGCCCACAAACTGGCCGCTGCATCGGGTCGATGGTCGTGGCCGCTATCTGGTGCCCGGACTGGTGGATCCGCTGGCCCATATCACGGGCGGCGGCGGTGAGGGGGGCTTTGCTTTTCGCACCCCGGAACTGGCGGCGAGCGAGGCGCTCAAGGCAGGTGTCACTACCCTGGTGGCGGCGCTTGGCACCGACAGCCTGACCCGCACTCCCGCGCAGGTGCTCGGCAAGGTGCGTGAGTTTCGCGCCGCCGGGGTGAGCGCCTTTATGTATACCGGCTCCTACCATCTGCCGGTCAAGACCCTGACCGGCACGGTGGAGTCGGACATCATCCTGATCCCCGAGGTATTGGGGGTGGGGGAGGTGGCCATCAGTGACCACAGATCCAGCGCGCCGACCCACGATGAGCTGGCCAGGCTTGCCAGCGAGGCGCGAGTAGCCGGGCTGCTTGCGGGCAAGAGCGGGGTCAGCTTCTTCCATGTCGGGGATGGCAAGGGGGCATTGGCGCCCCTGCGGGCCCTGCGCGATGAGACTGACATTCCGCTACGCCAGCTCTATCCTACCCACTGCAACCGCAACCCCTGGCTCTTTGCCGAGGCCATCGAGTGGGGCAAGGCGGGAGGCTGGGTCGACCTCACCACCTCGAGCTTTCCCGATCTGCTGGAGGATGGCGAGCGGCTTGCCGCCGATGCGTTTCTCGAGCTGCTGGCCGCCAATGTGCCTGCCGAGCGCATCACCTTCAGCTCGGATGCCAACGCCAGCCTGCCGCGCTTTGATGGCGAAGGGCGGCTAATCGAGATGCGCTGCGGCCAGATTGCCAGCCTGTGGCAGCAGTGCGTGCGCGCGACCCGGCTCGGTGTCTCGCTGGAGAGGGCGTTGGCCTCGGTAACGAGCAATCCGGCACAGGCGCTGGGGCTCGGCAGCAAGGGGCGTATCGGGGTCGGACAGGATGCGGATCTGCTGCTGGTGCACGACCGGACGTTTGCTATCGAACGGGTGATGAGTGGCGGCCAGTGGCGCGAATAAGGCTGCGGGCAATATCGCAGCCAGTGCGAGTACGTGGTTGCTCCAAACAGCAAAAACCCGACAACAAGGTCGGGCTTTTTTATCTGCAATGTGGGAATCAGGCTTAGAGCGCCAGAAACCCGAGGATCAGGATGGGGCCGAGCAGGCTCAGGATAAAGCCGGAGACAATGGCCACCGGCACCACCTGAATGCCCCCTGATTTCTGGATAACCGGCAGGGTGAAGTCCAGCGCCGTGGCGCCGCCGTAACCGATGGCCGCCGAGGGGTGGCGACGCATCAGGACCGGGATGATCAGAATGGCGATAAGCTCGCGCCCAAGATCGTTGATAAAGGCAGCAGAACCGAGCACCGGCCCCAGTTTGTCGGCCACCAGAATGCCGGAGAGCGAATACCAGCCGAAGCTGGAGCTCATCGCCAGACCATGGGCAAAGGGCATGCCCAGCAACTGGGCCGCCAGCAGGCTGCCCAGCCAGCTGCTGAGGATGACAGTGGCGGCTATCTTCATCCCCCAGGGGTTGAGCAGGATCTGGCGCAGCCGCATGCCGGAGTTGCGCATCTGCACCCCGATGAGAAACAGCAGCAGCATCAGGGCCCATTCGCTCCACTTGTCGATGGGCAGGGCGCGCAGATCCACCAGTAGACCCAGCAGCACGCCGCCGAGCACCACAAAACAGAGCTGCAGGGATTCCCACAGCAGGTGCAACTTGCTCGGCATCTTGGTATCACTCGCCTCATGGGTCGGCGGTGTGCGCTTGTCGAGCCACCAGAGGGCCAGCAGGTTGCAGATCGTGATCGCGGTGAGCATTACCCCGGCGACCTTGAAGATCACCGCCAGATTGCTGCCCAGGTTCTCCACATAGGCAAGCCCGAGCCCCATCAGAAACAGAATGAGGTAGACCATCTTGCCCAGACTCTGGTTGACCAGCTTGATCAGCCGGGCAGAGGAGAGGGGAATCAGATAGCCGATTGCCAGTGGCAACAGGATCAGCAACACATTGAGCAGCATCGAGGCCTCGATCACAAAAACTGATAAAAACACCACCTTATCATTACTTATTGGCTCTGTGTCACATATCTCTCGCTTTCATGGCCGAAAACAGCCCTTTTGGGGGCGGATTGTTACTTTTTTGCCACAACCTCCCTGTTTGATAAGGTTCTGTGCGAGCCCGAGTGCACCAATGAAATCAAGTTGATCCGATCGGGGGGCCGATATTTCGCTCGGCAAGGGGGTGCATAAAGCCATTTTGGCGCCGGTTTGGCACACATCACGCTTTTCTCTTGCCACTGATATGATTGGGGTATAAAAAGGCGGTATCGGAACAGCCATTGAAACGGCTGTTTATGCAAACAAAGTGCTGAAAAATACGCAAAGGGCGAATGAAAATAGAGCGAATCCCCTGAAGACCCTCGTTCTGTATTGTTTTTTCACTATCCGGGTGATATTTTCGCTGAAGGTTGCCATCGGTTAACTTTTTGTTAAATGGACGATGGTTGAGTCACGCCCCTGCGGCGTCTAGGGACAGACAAGGTTGTAATGGATGAGCGACGTTGCCGCACTGGAAGTACGTGATCTGCACAAATATTTTGGCACCCACGAAGTGCTCAAGGGCATCGACATGACCGCCCACAAGGGGGATGTGATCTCCCTTATCGGCTCCTCCGGCTCGGGGAAGTCGACCTTTCTTCGCTGTATCAATCTGCTCGAAACCCCCTCATCCGGCACCGTCTCGCTCCATGGCGAGCTGATCCGGATGAAAACCAGCCGCGCCGGCGAGCGGTTGCCCGAGGATATGCGTCAGGTGGAGCGGATCCGCAGCCGGCTGGCCATGGTGTTTCAAAGTTTCAATCTCTGGTCACACATGACCATCATGCAGAACATCATCGAAGTGCCAATCCAGGTGCTCAAGGTGCCTCGCGCCGAAGCACTGGCCAAGGCAGAGCAGCTGCTCAACCGGGTTGGACTCTGGGAGCGGCGTGACTACTATCCCGGCCACCTCTCTGGTGGTCAGCAGCAGCGGGCCGCCATTGCCCGTGCGCTGGCGGTAGAGCCCGAGGTGATGCTGTTTGATGAACCCACCTCGGCGCTGGATCCAGAGCTGGTGGGGGAGGTGCTCGGCCTGATGCGCGAGCTGGCCGAAGAGGGGCGCACCATGCTGGTGGTGACCCACGAGATGTCGTTTGCCCGGGATGTATCGAACAAGGTGATGTTTCTGCATCAGGGGCGGGTGGAAGAGGAGGGCAACCCCAAGGAGATTTTCGCCCATCCCAAATCCGAGCGGTTCAAGCAATTCATCTCCTCCATCTACTGATGGCGGGATGCCTGGTTACCCAATCAACTGTTTTATCAAGGAGAGATACATGAACAAGCTGATGCTGGCGACAGCCGTAGTTACTGCCCTCGCGTCCGGTAGCCTGATGGCAAAGGAGTGGAAAGAGGTCCGGATCGGGGTTGAGGGTGCCTATCCCCCCTTCTCCTGGACCGAGCCCAGTGGCGAGGTGAAAGGCTTTGATATCGACATCGCCAACGCCTTGTGCGAAGAGATGAAAGTGAAGTGCACCCTGGTCAAGCAGGACTGGGACGGCATCATTCCGGCGCTGCTGTCGCGCAAGTTTGACGCCATCATCGCCACCATGGACATCACAGAAGAGCGCAAGAAGAAGGTGGACTTCACCCAGAAGTACCAGCACATTCCGGCCCGCTTCGCCGCCAAAAAGGGCACTGATGTGCAGCTCGACAAAGCCTTTATGGAAGGCAAGTCCGTCGCAGTGCAGCGTGCGACCTCCATGGATACCTTTATTACCGACAACTTCCCCAACGCTACCATCAAGCGTTACGGCACCGCCGATGAAGCCTATCTCGATCTGAAATCCGGTCGTGTGGACTATGTGCTGGCCGACTCTGCCGCCATCACCGACGGTCTGCTGAAGAAAGAGGGCGGTGATGCTTTCGAATTCGTCGGCCCGAAACTGACCGACCCCAAGTGGTTTGGCGAGGGTGCCGGTATTGCAGTGCGCAAGGCTGACAAGGATCTGAAAGAGAAATTCAACGCCGCCATTCTGGCGCTGCGTGCCAACGGCAAGTACAAGGAAATCAACGACAAGTACTTCGAGTTCGACGTTTACGGAGAGTAAAACAAAGAGACGTTTACGGCGAGTAACGACAGGTTGATCCCGTCAGTAGTCATCGGGCCCGTCACCTCCCTGAGGGAGTTTACGGGCCCGCATTGATTGCAATGGAGCTGCACATATTTCATTCGGACTGCTATGGAGCCTTCTGGTTAGCAGGTGCGTGAAGATTCAGTGGCGATGGAGCTGCATATGTTTGATTTGAAAGGATACGAAGCCTCGCTGCTGGAGGGCGCCTGGGTCACCCTGGAAGTGGCGCTGGCCTCCCTGCTGCTGGCGTTGCTGCTGGGGATGCTGGGGGCGCTGGCCAAACTCTCTCCCTACAAGTGGGCCCGGGCCATCGCCACCGGCTACACCACCATTATTCGCGGCATCCCCGATCTGGTGCTGATGATGCTGCTCTTCTTTGGCGGCCAGGTGCTGATCAACGGCATCTGCACCTGGGTCAACGAGACTTACAACAGCTGGTTACTGGAGAGCAATCCCAATCAGGAGTGGGTCTCCCTGCTTCCGGACTATATCGACATCAGCCCCTTTGTGGCCGGTGTCGCGACCATCGGCTTTATCTTCGGCGCCTACATGACCGAGACCTTTCGCGGCGCCATTCTGGCAGTGGACAAAGGTGAGCTGGAGGCCGCACGGGCCTTTGGCATGCGGGCAACCCAGGTGTTTGTGCGGATCCTCTTCCCCCAGATGATGCGCCACGCCCTGCCGGGGTTTGGCAACAACTGGCTGGTGCTGCTGAAAACCACCGCGCTGGTCTCCATCATCGGCCTCGATGACATGGTGCGCAAAGCCTCGCTGGCGGCGGGCTCGACCCAGCAACCCTTCACCTTCTACATGGCGGTGGCGCTGATCTTCCTGATCTTCACCGCAGTCTCCACCTCGGCGCTCAAGTGGGCCGAGCGTCACTATGCCATCAAGACGAGGTAAGCCATGGATTTCTCAATCATTCTAAAAGAGTGGCCCACCTATTGGGAGGGGCTCTATACCACCGTCTGGCTGGTGGCCCTCTCTCTGATCCTTGGGTTGATGCTGGCGGTGCCCATGGGCATCCTGCGCAATAGCCGCAACTGGCTGATCAAGGGGCCGATCTGGGCCTATATCTACTTCTTTCGCGGCACCCCGCTGCTGGTGCAGCTCTTTATCATCTACTACGGCGCCGCCCAGTGGGAGTGGCTGAAGAACAGTGCCGCCTGGTCGCTCTTCTCCGAAGCCTGGTTCTGTGCGCTGCTGGCCTTCACCCTCAATACCGCTGCCTATACCGCCGAGATCGTGCGCGGGGCGGTGCACAATATGCCGCGCGGCCAGATTGAGGCAGCCAACGCCTTTGGCATGACCCGCTGGCAGACCCTGACCCGGATCATTTTGCCCAACTCGTTTCGTCGGGCACTGCCGGCTTACAGCAACGAGGTGATCTTCATGCTGCAAGGCTCGGCGGTGGCGGGCATCATCACCATCGTCGATCTGACCGGCGCGGCGCGGATCATCAACTCTCGCTACTACAGTCCGTTCGAGGCTTTTTTGACCGCAGGGCTGCTCTATATGCTGCTCACCTTTGTCATCGTCTGGCTGTTCAAGAAGTGGGAAGCGCGCTGGCACGCTCACCTGCGCCCGCGCAATGTGTAAGGTGTGATCTGCCAAGATGAGCGAAAATGGCCCCGCCTGTTGCAGGCGGGGCCATTTTTTATCTTTATCCTCTGCCCGTCCGGTTTGCCAAATGGCGGACGAGCAGGGAGAATGCAGCACTCCCGAGCGCCGCCAGTCGTTGGCTGCATGCCTTATTCCCCAGTTCCCGAGGTTTTATGTACCGGATATTGTTTGAGCATCCCGCTTTCCTGGTTATCGACAAGCAGCCCGGCATCGGCATGCACGACGAGAAGGGGGACGGTGAGTCGGTCAATCCGGGGCTGGTCAATCGGGTGAAGGCCGATACAGGGCTCACGCTCTATCCGGTGCACCGGCTCGACAAGATGACATCCGGCTTGGTGCTGCTGGCCCGCAGCACGGAGGCGAACCGTGAGCTGAGCATGGCTTTTGCGGCCCGTGAGGTGAGCAAGCAGTATCTGGCGCTCTCCGATCGCAAACCCAAGAAGAAGCAGGGCTGGGTAAAAGGGGATATGCAAAAGGGGCGCGGTGGTAGCTGGATGCTGGCGCGCACGCTGGATAATCCTGCCATCAGCTGGTTTGATTCGGTGTCGGTGCGCGAGGGGCTGCGGCTCTATCGCATCAAGCCCCAGACCGGCAAAACCCACCAGATCCGGGTTGCCCTCAAAAGTATCGGCGCCCCCATTCTCGGGGATGAGCGCTATGGCGGTATGCCAGCCGATCGCGGCTATCTGCACGCCTGGCGGCTCAGCTTTACCCTGGCGGGCGAGCCGTTCGATTTTGTCTGCCCGCCCGATGTGGGGAGTGAATTTGTCACTCCCGAGCTCACGGCAGCCATCGCAGCCCTTGCGCCCTGATGCTTATGCGCCCAGCGTCTGACACCATTATCCATTCAGCAAAAGAGCGTGATGCATCCAATGCCTCTGACGGGAGCACTCCGCGCTGGATCCTGGCCGACTTTGACGACACCCTGGCCCCCGGCGACAGCCACGCCGGTCTGCTGCGCTATATCCTGCGCCGCCGGATCTGGCCGCTGCTGCTGTTGCCAGTGATTGCGCTGGGTGGCTTGGTCTATCTTCTTCCCAGCCAGCGGCGGCGCGGTATCTCCCTTATCTGGTGGGCCATCACGTTGGGGCTTTCTCCTTTGGGCTGGCGCAAGCTGGTGCGTGCCTATTGCCGCACCAGGCCGGGGCTGTATCGTCAGGCTCGCGAGTTGCTGCAAAGCGAGGGGGCGCGCTGCTGGGTGATCTCCGCCAGTCCCTGCCCGCTGGTGCGAGCCCAGCTCTATCAGCAACTGCCCGGCCAGTTGCCCCACCGGATCATTGGCTCGCAGATGCACTACCGTTTTGGCGGCCTGATGCCGCGCTTCTATTGCCACGGCCAGCACAAGCTGTTGCCGGAGATCTGCGCCCTCGATGCCGAGCTGGCGCTTAGCGACAGCCTGCACGATCTGCCGCTGCTGGGGTTGGGGAAAGAGGCGTGGTTGATCAATCCGACGCCCACGCGACTGCAAAAGGCCCGGGCCTGCTTGCCCCATCTGATGGTCAAAAACTGGCAACTGTAAGGCAAAGCTGACAGCCATACTGGTCGTCACCGTTTGATCCGCAGGGCTGCCGCTTGAATGTCACAATCTATTTACATCTTTTGCTGCCAGCTGCGAAAAACTATCTGCAACCCGCCTCTTCTCTTCCTGCTACGCCCTGCTTCTAATGAAACAAGTTGTTAACACTTGCCGCGCCGCGGGGTGCTGCAATCCGTTTTAACCGAATCAAGAGCAAGGAGCGCCCGATGAATGCCACCTCTTCCGCCACCCACACCATCAATCCGTTAGGCACAGATGGCTTCGAGTTTGTCGAGTACACGGCCCCCGATGCCAAGGGGATTGCCGCCCTCAAGAGCCTGTTTGTCTCGCTCGGGTTTGCCGAGGTCGCCAAGCACAAACACAAGCAGTGCTGGCTCTACCGGCAGGGGGATATCAACTTCGTGGTCAATGCTGAGCCTCACTCCCAGGCGGAGCAGTTTGCCAGCCTGCACGGGCCGAGCGTTTGCGGCATGGCATTTCGGGTGAGCGATGCGGGCAAAGCCCAGCAGTACGCCATCGCCAAGGGGGCAAAGCCTTTTGTCGGCAAGATTGGGCCGATGGAGCTCAATATTCCCGCCATCTACGGTATCGGCGAGAGCACCCTCTCCTTTGTTGACCGCTATGGCGACAAGGGCTCCATCTATGACGTGGATTTTGTTTTCTACCCCGACTGGCAGGCCCGGATGGCAGAGGTAGATGCCGGTCTTATGGAGATCGATCACCTGACCCACAACGTCCATCGCGGCAATATGGATGTCTGGTCCAACTTCTACGAGCGGATCGGCAACTTCCGTGAAATTCGCTACTTCGATATCGAGGGCAAGCTGACCGGGCTGCATTCACGCGCCATGACCGCGCCTTGTGGCAAGATCCGCATCCCCATCAACGAGTCGGCGGATGACAAGTCCCAGATTGAGGAGTACCTGCGCCAGTACAAGGGGGAGGGGATCCAGCACATCGCCATGGCCTCCAGCGATATCTACCACACCATCCGCACCCTGCGCAGCCGCGGTACCGGTTTTATGCCGACCCCGGATACCTACTACGAGAAGGTGAACAGCCGGGTCGAGGGGCATCAGGAGGATCTGGCGGCCCTCAAAGAGCTGCGCATCCTCATCGACGGCTCCCCTACCAAGGATGGCATCCTGTTGCAGATCTTCACCGATACCGTGATAGGCCCGGTCTTCTTCGAGATCATCCAGCGCAAGGGTAACGAAGGGTTTGGCGAGGGCAATTTCAAGGCGCTGTTTGAATCGATCGAGCTGGACCAGATCCGCCGTGGCGTGCTGGATGGCGGCGAGGATGAGAAGGGTGCCCGCAAAGAGGGAGCGAGCGATGCGTAACTGGATTAACTTCCCCCATCGGGAGGGAACCCACTCCCGGCAGGCCCATGCCGACCTGCCGGAACAGGCCATCTATGAGCGCGAACTGGGGCGCAGCGGCTTTTTCGGCCCCGCCACCCACATGCACCACAAGCATGCCCCTACCGACTGGAGCAGTTGGGAGGGGCCGCTGCGGCCACGGCTGTTTGACCTCAATGCCCTGCAAGAGGAGGTGAGTTCCCTCTCCCCTTGGGTGGCTCCCGACATTCTCAGCAACCCCCACTGCCGCTATCGCATCTGGCGGCTCTCCGAGGCGATGCCGTTTCTGGTGCGCAACGCAGACGGCGACGAGCTGCTCTTTATCCACGAGGGGGGCGGCGAGTTTTTCTGCGATTACGGCCATCTGACTCTGCGGGACGGCGACTATGTGGTGATCCCCCGCGGCACCATGTGGCGCATCGAACCCAGTGCGCCCATGTTCATCCTGATGATCGAGGCGACCAACGACAGCTACCAGCTGCCGGACAAGGGGCTGGTGGGCAATCACGCCATCTTCGACCCGGCGGCGCTGGATGTGCCCGCCATCAACGAGCGCTTTTTGGCCCAGCAGGATGAGAATCCCTGGTCGCTGCAGGTGAAGCGCCACGATCAGGTGTCGGTCATCACCTGGCCGTTCAACCCGCTGGATGCACAAGGGTGGCACGGCGACTTGTGCGTGGTGCGCCTCAACTGGCGGGATATCCGCCCGCTGATGAGCCACCGCTACCATCTGCCGCCGTCGGCTCATTCGACCTTTGTGGCGAGCCGCTTCGTGATTTGTACCTTCGTGCCGCGCCCCATCGAGAGCGATCCCGGCGCCCTCAAGGTGCCCTTCTACCACAGCAATGACGACTACGACGAAGTGCTCTTTTACCACGCGGGGGACTTCTTCAGCCGGGACAATATCGAGCGGGGCATGGTCACCTTCCACCCTGCCGGTTTTACCCACGGCCCCCATCCCAAGGCGTTTGCGGCAGGGCAGGCCTATGCCAAGAAGTTCACCGACGAGGTGGCGGTCATGCTCGATACCCGCGATGCGCTGAACGTCGGTAGCCTGTGCGAAGGGATCGAGAACACCCGGTATGTCTCCAGCTGGCAGCGCCCGGACGCGGCTGCCGGCAAATAAGGAATCGCTTATGAAATTGGCAACATTGAACAATGGCAAGCGCGATGGCGCTTTGGTGGTAGTGAGCCGGGATCTGACCCGAGCTGTACGGGTGAGCGAGATTGCTCCCACCCTGCAGGCCGCCCTCGACGAGTGGGCCGAGGTTGCCCCCAGGCTGGAGGCTGTCTATCAGCTGCTTAACGAGGGCCGTGCGGTAGAGGCGTTCCCCTTTGACGAAGCGTCTTGCCTCTCTCCGCTGCCGCGTGCCTATCAGTGGGCCGATGGCAGCGCCTACGTCAACCATGTGGAGCTGGTGCGCAAGGCACGCGGCGCCGAGATGCCGGAGAGCTTCTGGCACGATCCCCTGATGTATCAGGGGGGCTCCGACAGCTTTTTGGCTCCCCGTGGGCCCATCGTGATGGGTTCTGAGGAGTGGGGGATCGATTTCGAGTCGGAGGTAGCCATCATCACCGACGACGTGCCGATGGGGGTGAGCGCGCAGGGGGCCGCCAGCCACGTCAAATTGCTGATGCTGGTCAATGACGTGAGCCTGCGCAACCTCATTCCGGGGGAGCTCGCCAAGGGCTTTGGCTTCTTCCAGTCCAAACCATCCAGCGCCTTCTCGCCGGTGGCCATCACCCCGGACGAGCTGGGCGATGACTGGCGTGATGGCAAAGTGCATCTGCCGCTTCTGACCCACCTCAACGGTGCCCTGTTTGGTGCGCCCGAAGCCGGGGTGGACATGACCTTCAACTTCTTCGAGCTGATTGCCCATGCGGCCAAGACCCGCCCCCTTGGTGCGGGCTGCATCATCGGCTCGGGCACCGTCTCCAACTACGATCGCAGCGCCGGTTCATCCTGCATCGCCGAGCGCCGCATGCTGGAAATTCTTGATTGTGATCAAGCTATAACCCCCTATTTGCAGTTTGGTGATAGAGTGTCGATCGCGATGGAGGATCGCTCTGGCCAAAACCTGTTTGGCACCATCTTTCAACAGGTGGTGCCAGCGAGCGGTCAGGGAGGTTGATGGCCAGCGCCGGTTGGCGGCAAGGATATTCGGGATATGTCCGGATCACGACGAGCCCTCAACCGGTGCCGGATACACAAGGAGGCAGGTGGTGAGCACCTGCCGGGCTTCGGGCCCAGATAAGATGCAGGGACAGATTATGTTGCAGTTGTTTGGCTATTGGCGTTCGTCGGCAAGTTTTCGGGTGCGGATCGTGTTGCAGCTCAAGGGGCTCGCCTACGAGCAGCATCCCATCAATTTGCGGCAAGGCGAGCAGAGCGAGAAGGCCTATCGTCGGATCAACCCGCAAGGGCTGGTGCCGTTTCTGGTGGATGGCGATGTGCAGATCGGTCAATCGGTCGCCATCATGGAGTACCTTGACGAGACCTATCCCGCCTATTCTCTGATGCCCTCTTCCCCCGATGCACGGGCTCGAGTGCGCCAGATCGTCAACATGATCGCCTGCGATATCCACCCGCTCAACAATCTGCGGGTGCTCAACTATCTGGAAGAACACTTCAGGGCCAACAACGAGCAGGAGGCTCGCTGGTATCGCCACTGGATTGACGAGACCTTCACCGCCCTCGAACAGCTGTTGATGACCACCGCCGGTGTCTACTGCGTCGGCAACGAAGTGACCCTGGCCGACTGCATGCTGGTGCCCCAGGTCTACAACGCCCGCCGCTACGACATGACCCTGGACGATTACCCCACCATCCGTCGCATCGTCGCCAACTGCGAACAGTTGCAAGCCTTTATCAAGGCGGCCCCCGCCAACCAGCCGGACGCGCAGTGACCTACTGACTTGAATCGCGGGATGGCATCAACACGCCATTCATAAACAAGGGCCCACTGTGTGGGCCCTTGCTCGTTAACAGCACTCCAGTTTGCTGGCGTGCCTCTTTCTGTTCAGAGGGGATCAGGCACCCTGCTCCGGGCGGGCGTCCGGGATCAGCGGATCGGCTTTGCGGCGGCGCAGCAGGCGTACCAGCGGGGGCAGGGTGATCACTGCAATGGCCAGTACCAGCAGGGTCTGGCTGATGCCGCTGCTCCACAGGATGGCGGTGTCGCCATTGCTGATGGAGAGGGCGCGGCGCAGGTTCTGCTCCAGCATTTCACCCAGCACGAAGCCCAGAATGAGCGGTGACATGGGGAAGTGCATCTTGCGCAGCAGGTAGCCAAAGACCCCGAGGGCCACCATCAGCAACAGGTCGAAGGTGGTGCTGTGCACCGCATAGACTCCCACTGCCGAGACGCTGGCGATGGCGGGCACCAAAAACCAGAGCGGGATGGAGAGCATGCGGGTAAAGAGCCCCACCATGGGGATGTTCATCACCAGCAGCATGACGTTGGCCAGCAAGAGGGCGGCGATCAGTCCCCACACCACATCGGGCTGTTCGGTGAACATGGTGGGGCCAGGGGTTATGTTATACAGGGTTAGCGCCCCCATCATCACCGCCGTGGTACCCGACCCCGGCACTCCCAGGGTCAGCATGGGTATAAAGGAGCCACAGGCTGAGGCGTTGTTGGCCGCCTCCGGTGCGGCCACGCCGCGAATGTCCCCTTCGCCGAATTTGGCATTCGGCCCCGCCAGACGCTTCTCGGTCATGTAGGTGATGGCACTGGCGATGGTGGCACCGGCGCCGGGCAGAATGCCGACGAAGAAGCCGATGGTGGATGAGCGCAACATGGTGCCGGTGCAATGGACCAGCTCCTTGAAGTTGAACAGCATCCGCCCGGTGGTGCGCACCAGCTTGCCGCCACCGCTGGTGTGTTCCAGCATCAGCAGGATTTCGCTCACCGAGAAGAGGCCGATCACCACCACGATAAACTGCACCCCGTCCGAGAGGTGAACGCTGTCGAAGGTGAAGCGATAGACGCCGGTGTTGGCATCCACCCCGACGGTGGCGAGCCCCAGCCCAATCAGCGCCGCCATAAAGGATTTGAGCGGGTTCTGGCTCATCATGCTGCCAAGGCAGGCGATGGCGAACACCATCAGGGCGAAATACTCCGCCGGGCCGAAGGCCAGTGACCAGCGCGCCAGCGCCGGGGCGAACAGGATGATCCCCCCGATGGCGAGCATGGAGCCGACAAAGGAGCTGACCGCCGAGATGGAGAGGGCCACTCCCGCTTTGCCCTGCTGGGCCATGGGGTAGCCATCCAGCGCGGTCATGATGGCGGCGGCATCCCCCGGCACGTTGAGCAGGATCGAGGAGATCCGCCCGCCATACTCACAACCGATATAGACGGTGGCGAGCAGAATGAGCGCCGATTCGGGGGGCAGTTTCAGGGCAAAGGCCAGCGGCAACAGGATGGCGACCCCGTTGATGGGGCCAAGGCCCGGCAGCAGGCCGACCACGGTGCCGACAAAGCAGCCGATCAGGGCGATCACCAGATTCTCCGGGGTGAGTGCCACCGCAAAGCCCTGGGAGAGGTACATCCAGGTATCCATATTGACTCCTTAAGAGAACCAGACGCCGAGGGGCAGGGTGACATCCAGCAGCCGGTCGAAGGCGAGATAGAGCACCAGACCGCCGACGACGCCGGAGAGCAGGGCGGCTTTGGCAGAGGCGCCAAACAGGCGCCCCAGAACAAAGGTGAGCAGGGTGGTGGCCAGCGGAAAGCCCAGCCACTCGAAGCTGGCACCGTACCCGGCCAGCGCCACCACCATGATGGCGAGGTGGCGCAGGGTACGCAGCGGCGGCCAGCTGACGGTGTCCGGCTGGCGGCGCAGCAGCAACAGGGCGCAGAGCGCCATCAGGCCGATGATGCCGAGCGGGAAGGGGCGCGGCCCCAGCGGCTCATAACTGTATTCGCTCTGGATCTGCCAGGCGATGGCGGCGCCTGCCAGACAGAGCAGCAGCCAGATGGCGGCGAAGATGCGATCGCTCATGGCTGCGGCTCCTATTTGGCCAGACCGAAGGCTTTGGCCTGCTCGCGATATTGCGCCACCTGCTCCTTGACGTAGCTGTCGAGCGCCTCGCCGGTGAGGTCAAACTCGAACAGGCCGCGTAGATCCCGCTGCGCCTTGAAGGTGTCGGTCTTCACCAACTGATCGAAGGTCTGCTTCCACCACTGGTATTCGCTGTCGCTTACCTTGGGGCCGACATAGAAGCCGCGGATCACCGGCCACACCAGGTCATAACCCTGCTCCTTGGCGGTGGGGATGGTGGCCAGCTTGCCGGGCAGCCGCTCGGCAGAGAACACCGCCAGCACCCGCAGTTTGTCGCCGCCGATATAGGGCACCATCTCGCTCAGATCGCCGGAGACCGCCTGCACATGGTTGCCCAGCAGCGCGGTGACCGGCTCGCCACCCCCTTCAAAGGCGACGTAGCGCATCTTGTGCGGGTCAACCCCGGCCTGTTTGGCCAGCAGCGCCGTCTTCATCCAGTCCTGACTGCCGATGGAGGCACCCGCGCCGATCACCACGCTGTTGGGATCGCGCTCCATGGCGCTCACCAGCTCCTTGAGATTCTGATAGGGGGCATCGTGGCGCACCGCGATCATGCCGTAATCGGTGCCCACCGCCGCCAGCCAGCGCACATCGTCCACCCCGTAACGGCCAAATTTGCCCTGTGAGAGGTTGAGCAGGGAGCCGCCGGAGAAGGCGACCACAGTCCCCGCCTCGGCGGGGCGCTGGGCCACGATGGCGTTGTAGGCCACGGCGCCGACCCCGCCCGGCATGTAGGTGACCCGCATCGGCTTGTCGATGGTGCCGGTCTCCTGCAGGCTCACCTGCAGCAGCTTGCAGGTGAGATCGAAACCACCGCCCGGTTTGGCCGGTGCGATGCATTCGGTACGGCTCGGGGTCGCGGCACTTTCGGCCGCCTGCAGTGGCAGGGCGCCGAGCAGGGTCAGCAGGGCGAGGGCATGACGTGTGCGTTGCTTCATGGTTGTGTGCTCCATCTTGTCGTTGTTTTTCCTGGGTGTGACTCCGTCGATAGACGAAGTGATGCGAAATTGTTAAAACAACAACCTTTCATTCACCTTTCAATCGCTGACCAAGAGCCGGGAGTGTGACCTTGATCGCACCTTCTCCCGCAATAGCAGTGACGAAGGGATGCAGTTGAAGCACTGCGGCTGAATGCTGCGGTTAGGAACAAGGGGAGAGGGATGCGCTTGCTGTTGGCAGAAGATAATCACGAACTGGCTCATTGGCTGTCGCGGGCACTCACCAGCGCCGGTTTCGCGGTGGATTGGGTGGCTGACGGAGCTCAGGCTGACCACCTGCTGCGCCACGAACAGTACGCGCTGGCGGTGCTCGATATCGAGATGCCCAAGCTCGACGGGCTGGCGGTACTCGGCCGGTTGCGAAGTCGGGGGCAGGGGGTGCCGGTGCTGCTGCTCACCGCCCGCGGCGCGGTGGAGGAGCGGATCTGCGGCCTCAATGCCGGAGCCGATGACTATCTGGCCAAGCCGTTCGATCTGGGGGAGCTGGATGCCCGGTTGCGAGCCCTGCTGCGGCGCAGCGAAAGCGGTGGTGCCGAGCTGCGGCTGGGGCGCCTGACCCTGCACCCCGACGGCTATTTTCTGCTGGCCGATGCCCGCCTTGCCCTGACTCCGCGCGAACTGGCGCTGCTGACAGCGCTGATGTATCGCCATGGGCGGCCGGTCGCCAAGGGGCAGCTGTTCGAGCAGGTGTTCAACCTCGATGACGAGGTGGGGCTCGACAGTATCGATCTCTATATCCACCGGCTGCGCAAAAAGCTGGTGGGCAGCGGGGTGGTGATCACCACTTTGCGCGGGCTGGGCTATCTGCTGGAAGCGGCGCCGGAGGCTTCCCATTAGTCGCTCCCTGCTCCATCAACTGCTGCTGTTTCTGGGGGGCCCCTTGCTGATCCTCTGGGCTGCCTCGGCCTGGTACAGCTACTACGGCGCGTTGGCGGCGGCCACCTCGGCCTATGATCGCACCCTGCTCGCCTCGGCCCGCACCGTTGCCGAGCGGCTGACGGCAGCCGAAGGCAGCCTCAGGGTGGATGTGCCCTATGTGGTGCTCGACAGCTTCGAGCGCAACATGCGCGATCGCCTCTTCTATCAGGTGCGCGGCATCGACGATAGGGTCATCTCCGGCTTTGACGACTTGCCCCCCATGCCGGACGGTACGCCCCTGACCGACCGCTATCCGGCGCTTGCCTACTTCTATGACGGGCTTTATCAGGAGGCGCCGATCCGCGCCGTGATGCTGCTGCAACCGGTAGGTGAGGGGGGCGTCAACGGCATGGCCCGCATCACGGTGGCGGAAACCCTGCTCGGCCGCCAGCAACTGGCGGAGCAACTGCTCTGGTCGGCCCTGCTGACCCAGGGGGCGCTGGTGGTGCTCACCTTGCTGCTCGCTTATCTGTTGCTCAAGCGGCTGCTCACCCCGATGCGCCGCCTGTCGCGGGAGATCCTGCGCCGCGATGCCGCCACGCTCGCTCCCTTGCCGGATCTGCTCCCCTGGCAGGAGACCCGGCCGCTGGTGCAGGCGTTCAACCGCCAGCTGACCCGATTGCGCCAGCTAGTGGCCCGGCAGGAGCGCTTTAGCGCCGATGCCGCCCATCAGCTGCGCACCCCGCTCACCATTTTGAAAACCCAAGTTGAGGTGGCGCGCGGCAGTGGCGATCCGGCCCTGATGAGCGAAAGCCTCGATGCCATGGCCGTGCGGCTCGATCACACCATCGCCCTGACCGAACGGCTCCTGCTGCTGGCGCGACTCAAATCGGACGAGTGCTCCGGGCTGCGTCAGCGTGAGTCCATCGAGTTGACGGCGCTGGTGCAGCAGGCCTGTCTGTCACGGTTGGCGCAGGCCCGCAGCAAGGGGATCGATCTCGGTTACGAGGGGGAGGAGTCCGCCATCATGGTGGCGGGGGAGCCGCTGCTGCTCGGGGAGTTGTGCGCCAACCTGCTAGACAACGCCATCAAATACACCCCGCCCCACGGTACTGTGACGGCGCGGGTGGTGCGCAGCAACGGGCAGATCTGGCTGGAGGTGGAGGATAGTGGTCCCGGCATCGCCCCCGAGCTGGCGGAGCGAGTCTGGCAGCCGTTCCAGCGCCTCGAGCAGGGGAGTGAACAGCCGGGAGCGGGGCTGGGTCTGGCGCTGGTGCGCGATATCGCCCACTACCACCACGGCGAAGTGGTGTTGCTGCCGGCAACCCAGCTGGGGGGCTTGTTGGTGAGGTTGATCTTGCCGCTGGCAACATCGTGAGGGCGATAAAAAAGAGAGGGCACCTCGCGGTGCCCTGTTTATCTACACATAGATGGCGTTGGGGGTCAGCTGCGGATCTTGTTGAAGACAAACAGGACGATAAGGGCACCCACGGTCGCCAGCGCGATGCTCGGGATATTGAAACCGGTCACCGAGCCCAGCCCCAGCAGGGTACCCACATAGCCGCCAACCATGGCGCCGACAATCCCCAGCAGGGCAGTCATAAAGAAACCACCACCGTCGCGACCCGGCATGATCCACTTCGCCAGAATACCCACCAACAGTCCCAATACGATCCAGGTGATAAAGCCCATGGATTAATCCTCTCTGTGTGTTTGAGCCCGCATTATAGGCAGGGTTGCCGGGATGCGAAGGGCCGGACGGCGCTGGCTGGTCACAAGCTGTCGGACGGCGGCCGGCGCTGGTCGGGCTGCACAGTCCGGTTATGAGCGGTTGAATGGCGTTATGTGCGCCGCCAAACAGGCGGGGGATGGCCCACGTAAAGGCCAAAATGAGAAAAGCCCCGCAAGCGGGGCCGGGTTTGTGACGGGGTTGTGCCCTCACTTCTTGAGGTGTTTTCTGATCGCCTTGCCTGAGGTGCCGACTGCCTTGACCGCCCGTTTCAGCTGGACTTCGGTGCACTCAAACATTTTGATCCACTGCTTCATCTCATAGGGATCGTTGACATTGATCTTCTTGGCATCTAACGGGTGAGCGACCGCATTGCTGTCAGGCATACAAACCTCAACTTGTTGAAATAGCTGGCGAGAAAGATGTTTCTGCCTGAGCGCCATCATCCTCTCAATTGGCAAGGGGCAAGGTGACGGAGTTCACACAACCCGGGGACTGAAGGAGGAGTGCAGGTTTGCTTTGCTGATCTGTGAGCAATCGCCACTTATCCCACCCTCTTTACATCATCAACAACGGGGCCAGAGGCCGGATAAACAACAAGCGCCCAGCCGGGCGCTTGTTGTGGTTATCGCGATGACCCTATTCAGGGTGTTGGGCAGGCGCTTGGCGAGCCGCTGTTGCGGGGCCAGAGGGTGGATCCGTCGCTTTCAGAGAGCGGCAGGAATGTGACGCCTTCGCTCATGTTGGCAGGGGGCAGGTCATCCTCCAGCACATACATCCCCATCGGCAGGCTGCCATAACGCTGGTTGGCCTGCACCTGAGCGACCGCGAGGCTGGAGTAACGCAGGCCAAGCAGATCGAAGTGATTGCGCCAGTCCCAACCGGTGAGCCGACTGAGTGCAACCAGCATAAAGTCATTGCCCGGTATGTCGCGCACCCGTTTGCCGCCATAGACCGCATGCCCCGAGTAGGGGAACAGGCTAAAGCCGAGCGTATCCTTGTTGGCATTCCACTGCGCTTCACTGTCGGCTGCCGCGCCGAAGATCCGTGAATGCTGATAGAGCAGGGTGAAGATAGTGAAGCCATCGTTCAGACGGGTGCCATCAGTCAGGATCATACCGTGAGCGCGTAATGCCATCTGGATATAAAACGCCATGCGATAGCCGTTGTGGACGGCGTAGGCATTGCTCTTCCAGGGGGCTTCGTAGCGACTCTCGCCGGTATCGAGCACCTGGCAGTTGGCCCCGAGCACGACGCGGTTGCCACTCCTGTCCCGTACCTGCGCCGCATCAGACATGAACACATAGAAGAGATCCTTGTGATTCATGTGCCCATCCTTGATGGGCGCCGTGTTGCCATCTCTCAGATAATGGGCGCGCCACTTCACCACATAAGGGAAGATGTTGTTGGAGTTTTCCCCCGCCCGGCTGCCGTAGCCACTCCAGTTGTCGGCATCGTCTGCCGCTGCGTACTGCACGTTCAACCGGTTGGTCTGCAGGTTGTGGCCCAGCTCGTGATTGTCGAGCCAGCCGGTCGGGCTGATGCTGCCGGAAGAGTCCCACGGGTTGCCACTGCAACCGCTGCCGCAATGGGCATTCTGGTCATAGTTGGCATGCTGGATGATGGTGCGGGTATGAATCGACTCATCGAGACAACCCTCCCCCAGCAGTGCCACGCAGGCGTTTTTAACATCCGCAGGCAGCGACTCATCGAGCCCCTTGCCCTGAATTTTCAGGCCTGCCAGGGTGTAGACGCCATTGATGTGATCCCGGGCGATGCTGTCGAGCAGGGCATTGGTGTCGGGGATGACGCCACCCACCGCCTTGGTGAAGCGATCCCGGCGCAGATGCTGTTCGGCGCCATCGGCCCGCAGATCGATATGGGGCAGCTCGGTTTGTTCCAGCCGCTCGTTGAACTCGCGTATCTGCTGCTCATCACTGAAATCCATGATGGCCGGATGACGGGTGACGCCCGTGGCGCTTACCTGGACGGCCAGCGATGCTGCCCCCCCTTCCAGATAGAGATAGATAGGGCCGCCATAAGGAGAGGTGAAGGTGACGCTGCCCCCCTTGGCCAAGAGCAGTCGTCCGGTGGTCAGCTCCAGCGGTGCTCGATAGATCTTCTGCTCATAGGCTCGATTGGTGTTGGGCCTGTGGTAGTTGAGTCGGACGGTAGCGGACACATCGGCGTTATCGGTGCGTCTCAGGGTGATGGTTTGTCCCGGCAGGGCATACCAGCCGGTGGTGGTCCACTGCCCGCTGTAGGGAACCGCAATGCGCCGACTGTCGGTGAGCGTCGCGGGATAGGCGTAGTGAGCTGCTTGTCCCTTCACCACCTTGTTGCGATCGGTGACGTACTCCCCCAGATCGGGCTGGGCCGGGGTACGGGTGCGGGCATAGCTCACCAGCCAGTCGGCAAACATCGCCTGCTGCCAGGATTGATGTTCATCCCAGGCAATCGGGTAGTCGATGGCGGCACGGTATTTGTCGGCCAGCAGCAGGGTGGCGGGCAACAGTGTCACGCCGTCACGGGCAAAGGGACTGATCCCTGCCTTGTCGAGGGTGATGGCCGCATTTCTCAGCCAGTCGGCCCCCAGCTTGAACTGCTGGTTGAAGCTCTCCGAGCCACCGCAATTGATAAAGTTGCCGCCGCAGCTATCGAGCCACTGGGTAGTGAAGTTGCGATCCTGAAGGTTGCCAAGCAGGGTATCGAGCGCCATCAGCTGGGTGTCGGGTGTCATGATGGTGTTCACTGCCAGATCGCTGGCTCTGAGTTTTGACCAGTAGTTGCCCCAGGTGACCAGCCCCATATTGAGATAGAGGGGGCTTAGCAGCGGGCTGGCATCGCGCCGATAGTTGGAGAGCAGCAGCGGGATCCCGGCCGCTTTGGCCTTGGCGATCCCCTGTGCGATCCCCTGATACCCCAGCCCCTGGCGGTCGATATCACTGATCACGATAAGCTCCGGCGCCATGGTGTCGATACAGTCGCTCAGCGCCTGATAATCGCAGGTATTGGCCGGGTTGATGTTGTGCTTGTCGGGATAGATCGCCTTGAGCCAGTCACGCACGCCTTCGTTATGGGGAAAATAGACGCTATCGGCGCGGCTTGGCATCTGGGTGGTAATGATGCGCAGGCCATCGCTATCCTTGCCCCGGGTCAGCCAGCCAATTAGGCCCTTGAGCAGCGCCTCGCTCTGCGCT
Organism: Aeromonas sp. Y289-2; assembly: GCF_027705925.1. Classification (NCBI taxonomy): domain Bacteria; kingdom Pseudomonadati; phylum Pseudomonadota; class Gammaproteobacteria; order Aeromonadales; family Aeromonadaceae; genus Aeromonas; species Aeromonas sp. Y289-2. The sequence goes on along the minus strand of NZ_JAPDCH010000001.1, from coordinate 383,475 downwards.
GTGCGGTCAACGGAAAACAGGTTCGCCCCCATGGCGGCCTGACGGTAATCGGCTTGCTCTGAGACCATCACCAGCCCCCGGATCTCGCTCTCCCCCTTGCCATTGATGTTGGAGGGGAGCAGGGTCACCGTGCTCTCCGGTTGGAAGCTGGAAAAGGTGATGGAGTCGTGGCTCGGGTTCCAGCTGATCTGTGCCATTCCGTGATAGAGGCTGCGAACCAGCTCAGTGCGGTGCGTCTCACTGTCGGCAATCGCCGCACGGGCATGGGCGATCAGGGATTGCTCGCTGGCAAGGGTATGATCTTCCCGGGCAATCGCATTGGCGGCATCGCTGATAAAGCGGGCCGAGATCTGACAATCGGCGCGCATGGGTGCTGTGGTGTAGGTATTACCCGTCAGGGTGCCCTCACACCCAGCGATCTGCGCCAGCACGAAGCCACTCTCGGGCTGCACGGTGAAACGGCCCTGTTCACCGGCGTTCAGACGCAGGGCGTCGGGGCTGAGTGCGCCCCCCTGAGAAGCTTGGGTGGTGGCGTTGAAATAGACGGCGGCACTCTCCTGAGTGAAGCTGGCCGAGATTTGGCAATCGCTGCTCATGGGGCCAGTGGTATAGGTGAGGCCGTCCAGGGTGCCATCACATCCGCTTATCTCGGTCAGGAGGTAACCGCTGTCAGCCTGTACCGAGAAGCGCCCATGTTCACCCGCCGCCAACCGCAGGCTGGTGGGGTTCAACTGTCCGCCCGCGCTGCTCTGGCTGGATGCCTCGAAATAGTTGGGGGTGACAGGGGGACGGATAGGGGTCTCTTCCTGTTCGCCATCACCGCCGCCACAGCCTGTGATCAACAGCGCCAGTAAGGGGGTGAGAACCGTCTTTTTCATTGTTTGATACGTTCCTTGTGTTACGACGGGTAGGGGAGTCGGTAGTCTAATGAGCTGCCTTGCTTATTTCAACGCTGATTGAATGGTCATTTTGCTTTATTTTCAGCATCTTGGATGTTTTTTGGGCCGGCTCTTGCCGTATTTGGTGTTGCTGGCGCAGCAGAACCGATAGGGATGGGGCGAGCACCCCATCGGCACAGGCTATACCAGCCTGAGCTCATCGTGATACGTCGGTTCACCGGGTTTACAGGGGGGCGCCGGGCCGCAGGTTTTACCTGCAACCCGCACAGGGGGGATGTCAGACGGATGGCTGAGCGGCGGGGTCGATCGTTGCCAGCGCCCGCATTTCCAGCCGCTGCTCGCCGGGGCGGCAGATCAGCACCGAGCCTTGCTCGAACCAGTCTCCCAGCACGATGCGGCGGGCGGGCTGGCCATCAAGGGTGAAGTCGTGGATGGCGGGTCTGTGGGTGTGGCCGTGGATCATCATCTGGCAGTCGTGGGCGCGCAGGGTGTCGTCCACCGCCGCGGGCGTCACATCCATGATGATCTGGCTCTTGTGGGCATTTTCCATCTGACTTTGGCCGCGCATCTTGCAAGCGATGGCCTGACGGCGGGCGAGCGGCAGTCGCAAAAAGAGCCAGCGCAGCCACTTGAGCTGGGTGATGCGGCGAAACTTCTGATACCCCTCATCCAGGGTGCAGAGCAGATCGCCGTGGCTCAGCACTACCCGCTCCCCATAGAGGTCGATGACGCAAGGATCTCCCAGCAATGTCATCCCCGCGCGCTTGGCGAACTGCTGCCCCAGCAGAAAGTCACGGTTGCCGTGGATAAAGTAGATGGGCACGTTCTGCTGGCTCAGGGCCAAGAAGGCATCGGCCATCTGTTGATGGAGCGGATTGGGGTCATCGTCGCCAATCCAGAATTCGAAGAGATCCCCCAGCACATAGAGGGCATCGGCGCCGGGGGCGTCGTGCTCGAGAAAGCGCACCAGTGCCGCGGTCATATCGGGCCGCTGGGCAGAGAGGTGAATGTCACTAATAAAGAGGGTGCTCATGATGTGGGGGTCGGGCTCTCGGTCGAAACAGGGCAAACGGGGGGGGGCAGAGATAGTAGAAACAACTGGGGACGAATCGTGCGCTGCGGGCGCCATCGCGCCAGTTGAGGTATGGATATCGTCACGGGATGGCGGCTGCCATGACAGCTCGGCCAGATTGCGTCCCTCCAGCGTCAGCAGCGCTTCATAAGGATCGCCAGCCAACCCCAGCAACCGGCACATGGCCGCTTCCCCTTTTAGTCCCTCTTCAAGGCGCAGGCGCAGCACTTCGCGGTAGAAGGCATCACCAAACCGCTCGAGCAACGCGGCCATCAGGGTGAGGTGGCGCCAGCCGTTCAGCGTCTCGATGGGGGCGGGGGTGACATAGAGTTCCAGCGGCCAGCGGGAATCGCTCTCAACGCAACCGCTAACAGCACAGTGCTGGTCGAGGCAGGAAAAGGTGCGCTCCAGCAGCCAGACATTGTCGCCCTTGGGGCTCGCCTGCCAGCCTTGAGCTGCAAAAGTAGCGGCAAATGCCGCCGGATTAGCATGCTGGCAGAGGATATCGAGATCGCTGCCCGGCCGATCCAGCCCGATGGCCAGCGTGCTCACCAGCGCCATATCGGCGCACTGCGCGGCCAGATCATCCCACACACCGGCGGTGAGCAGGGCATGGGCCGAGCGCTGGCGCGGGTTACCGTGGGCCAGATAGTCGAGGCGGCGCCAGTTCGGACTGGCTGTGGGGGAGGCAGATGGAAAAACTGCGGCCGGGGCCGCAGTTTTGTCAGTGCCGAGTCGGCAGAGATCAGTCAGCAAGGGTCACCTTGGTGATCACCACGTCTTCTACCGGCACGTCCTGGTGGATGCGGCCGTAGTTACCGGTCTTGACGCCCTTGATCTTGTTGACCACGTCCATACCGGCGGTCACTTCACCGAATACGCAGTAGCCGAAGCCCTGAGTGGTGGCGGATTTGAAGTCGAGGAAGTCGTTGTTGTTCACGTTGATGAAGAACTGGGCGCTGGCAGAGTGCGGCTCCATGGTGCGGGCCATGGCGATGGTGCCGATCTTGTTGGACAGGCCGTTGGCCGCTTCGTTCTTGATGGGAGCGCGGGTGTCTTTCTCTTCAAAGCCCGGGGCATAGCCGCCGCCCTGGATCATGAAGCCGTCGATAACGCGGTGGAAAATGGTGTTGTCGTAGTGACCGTCACGGCAGTATTGCAGGAAGTTGGCCACGGTTTCCGGGGCTTTTTCAGCGTTCAGGGTGAGGGTGATGTCGCCGTGATTGGTGTGCAGAGTGACCATGATATGTCCTTTCATTTGATGCGGACGACGAAGTGCCCGCAGGTGTATGGCATAAAGTGGTGGCAATTCTAGCCCATCAGGGGCTGGCGGCATAGTCTCTCAGGCGCCGTAACCGTGCTGGCAGGCGGGATTGGCCACGTTTTCTGCCTCGTTTTCTGCCCCTGAACGGGGTATTATGACCAACCATTTTACTCACAGGCAGTGGTTAGAAGATGCTGAAGATATACAACACACTCACTCGTCAAAAAGAAGAATTCAAACCTATCCACCCGGGCAAGGTGGGCATGTATGTGTGTGGTGTCACCATCTACGATCACTGTCATATCGGCCACGGCCGCACCTTCGTCGCCTTTGATGTGGTGGCTCGCTACCTGCGTTACGCCGGTTATGACCTCACCTACGTGCGCAACATCACCGACGTGGATGACAAGATCATCAAGCGCGCCGCCGAGACCCAAGTGACCTGCGACGAGCTGACCGAGCGTCTGATTGGCGACATGCACGCCGACTTCGACGCCCTCGGCATGGTGCGCCCTGATATCGAACCGCGCGCCACCCAGCACATCGAAGAGATCATCGAGCTGGTGCAATCCCTGCTGGAAAAAGAGCACGCCTACGTGGCGGATAACGGTGACGTGATGTTTATCGTCGAATCCTACGCCGACTACGGCAAACTCTCCGGCCAGGATCTGGAACAGCTGCAAGCCGGTGCCCGCGTTGACGTGGTCGATGCCAAGCGCAACCCGCTCGACTTCGTGCTGTGGAAGATGTCGAAGCCCGGCGAACCGACCTGGGAAAGCCCCTGGGGCCCGGGCCGTCCTGGCTGGCATATCGAGTGCTCCGCCATGAACTCCAAGCACCTTGGCAACCACTTCGACATCCACGGCGGCGGCTCCGATCTGCAGTTCCCGCACCACGAGAACGAGATCGCCCAGTCCTGCTGCGCCCACGGTGGCGACTACGTCAACACCTGGATGCACAGCGGCATGGTGATGGTGGATAAAGAGAAGATGTCCAAATCCCTTGGCAACTTCTTCACCATCCGTGACGTGCTGGCCCACTACGACGCCGAAACCGTCCGTTACTTCCTGATGTCTGGCCACTACCGCAGCCAGCTCAACTACTCGGAAGATAACCTCAAGCAAGCCCGCGCCGCGCTGGAGCGCATGTACACCGCCCTGCGCGATCTGCCGGTCGCCGCTGCTGCCGGTGGTGACGAGCAGGTGGCGCGCTTCAAGGAAGCGATGGACGACGACTTCAACACCCCGGAAGCCTACTCCGCCCTGTTCGATCTGGTGCGCGAGATCAACCGTCAGAAGGGCGAAGACATGGCCGTTGCCGCCGCGCTGGGCGCCCGTCTGCGCGAGCTGGGCGCCGTGCTCGGCATCCTGCAGCAAGACCCCGAGGCTTTCCTCAAGGGTGACGAAGCGGATGAAGAGGTTGCCGAGATCGAGCGCCTGATCGCCGAGCGCAATCAGGCCCGTGCCGACAAGAACTGGGCTGCTGCCGATGCCGCCCGCAACCGTCTCACCGAGATGGGTATCGTGCTGGAAGACAGCGCCGGCAAGACCAGCTGGCGCCGTGCCTAAGGTCGGTGGGCCTTGTTGGCGTCTGGTGCCAACAGGTTGAGCCAATAAAAAACCGCAGCCCTTGGGCTGCGGTTTTTGTTTGGGCATTTTCCCTCGCCACCGCTCAAGCCTCGGCGGCCTGAGTCCTGATCCCCTCTCCCCTTGTGGGAGAGGGCTAGGGTGAGGGGGGGCTAACGTCATTCCTCAGCTGAATGCCCTCCAACGCCTTAATGGCATGGCTTCGCCATGCAGGACGCGAGGGCGCTGCCCTCGAAGAGGTTTCGCAGCCGCTACGCGGCTTGGCGAGTGACTTTTGAAAGACCAAAAGTCACCAAAGGTCTTCTCCCAACTAGTTGAATGGTGTACTGCACTGGGCATATTTCTGTACCGGTGCTTAATTTTTCACAGACCTGTTGAACTCGAGCAGCCGATTTGCTGAGGGAGACACTAACACCTTAGTGAGTTATTGAAGTCGTTAACACGGTTTAAGCCCTCTACGGGTTTTTAGCAAATGAACATCCTTTTTATTAGTCTTGTGATTTAGTCTACTTAGTATTTTTTGCTGTGTTTCTGGTGTCCAGAAAATTTTAAGTTTTTCTCTAGCTCTCGTAATTGCCGTATAAAAAATACTATGACTTATATCATCTTCATTAGCGTCAGTTATTACTATTTTCACCGAGTTATACTCAAGGCCTTGCGCCTTATGAATTGAGCTAGCGTAGGCTACCTGAAATGGAATAACAGTATTTAATGAGTCATCATCATCATCACTAACATTAGGGAAATCATAAACTGTGAATTGAATGGTTGACTCTCTAATCCATGTTAATCCATCAATGTCAACATCAAACTCACTTAGTGGGCGGTCAAGTTTTACATCAAATCTAATCCAGCCAGGTTGCTGAACGATATCTACAATCCAACCTTTTAGATTATTATAAATGACGGGGCGAAAAAGTTCGGCATTTGAAAATAAAACAGGATCTCCGACTTTATAAGTTAACTCTCGCCAAGAAAAGCTTTCATTATTGTTCCTGCTTTGTAGGAAACGATTAATGTTATTGATTCCATACAGACCGTCATAATTCAAACACAATATGATTTCATCATCAGAGTGACTATCAAAAAGTGAATTATTTAACAGGGTTGAATATCCATTCTTAGCAATGATCTCTGCAATATCATCTTCATTTTGTCTTACTTTTGTCCAAAATGCTAATAGCTCTTTGTTGTTAGTTCTGTAAGGAGTGGTTAATTCAAATACAGAGTTTTTATTTATGAAATGCCGTATTAGTTCAAACCAATTGCCAAACTGGATAGATTCAATTTGGTAAATATCTCCTACCAATACTAGTAATTTAAATGAGGTTTTATCAAGAACAGTTAAAAGATCAGTGTTGCTAACAGTACTACATTCATCAATTATCAGTAAGTCATAACTTTTATTAATTTGGCTCTTAGATGCATGACTTCGAATTGTCCGAAACTCTGAATTTCTGGCTGCTATCTTCCTTTGAAGGTTGTCTATTGCTGGATTGGTATGTGCTAAGAATAATTTTTCTTTGTCGTTAAAATAACGAGCTATATGATCTAGCATCGTTGATTTTCCAGTACCAGCTGCACCATAAATGAGAGCGATACGAGACTTTTCAAAGAGTCTTTGAAGAGCTTCTGATTTTATATGGTCATCTATTCTATATTGACTTTCGCTTAGCCACTGCTCTACAGACGCTGCATACCCTGAAATACCAGATGATGCTTTGCTTTGAAGCATCTCAATAATGGAAACAATCTCATTTTCATATTCACTTATGGATATATGCCCCCTGTCAATGAAAATCTTACGGCCTTGATGCTTATAGTAGAGCTTAGAGTTATATTGATTAATTAAATGTTGTACGTTACCAAATCCAGCTAGTTCACTTTCAGGTGTATATAATATTCCATTGACTTCGATATTATTTTTTACTTTTCTAGCTAATAGTTCATTTTGTCTACTCTCTGACTCAATACAGTTGAGAAGATCCCAATACCGTGGATTGTGTCCAGGTAAAGAAGTACAAAATGGCATGCTGTCAAAAGGAATGCATCCAAACTTTATTTTTAGGCCTGATAATAAACTGCATGTATCTCGTTGATATTGAGATTTTATAATCTGATTGTTCATATGGAGCATGAGGTAGCGGATTACATTATGTCCAGAATAGGAGTTTTTTATTATGGCTCGAGCTTTATCCAAAACATCAAAAATTTGTGTGTTAGAGCCACTTTGCGTAGATAATGCTCTAAATGTAATATATTTGTCATCGTTAAGGGTTACAACATCCAACAAACTTTCTGATCGTTCCGTTAAATACTGCATTAAAAATTTATATTCATCAGAACTTGTTCTAGCCTTTAATTTTACACTAAAAAGCTTGGCGAAATTATCAAGCTCACAAGGCCTAATAGATACTTCCCAGCTTCTTATAACTGTTATTGGCATATTATATCCAATAACCTCTATAGAGTCGTGTTGTAACTTGAGCATGGCCGCATGATCATTCGATATATCAATGTCGGTAAATGCAATAACTCTATCAAATTTGTTTGCTAGATTTGTTGCACGGAAAAATGTAACTTCATAAAAAACCCTACCATTACAGAAGAAAGGACACACTTTATGAATATAGTATCTTTCTGAATGAGCGTTGTTGTCTTTTCTTGATTTCCATTTATCTATCACTTCTACAATTTTTTGATGATATTCAAATAGTGCAGGATCAATATCTATAGGGAATTTTTCTAAATTGCTTAATATTTTTAAATCAGTTTCTTTCTCAACCAAACTTCTTATTCTATGAAGATACTCATAGTACTTTAGCATTAACCTCTCTGAGTTATCGCCATCTAATGTATAGTGAGAAGCACTCTTCTGGATCAGTTTGTGAAACTTCCCTATAAAATTTAATTTCCCGCTTGACTTTACATACTCAATGGATGGTCCGACACAGTCGTAGTTGAAAGTACTTTCTGATGAACCACTCTGTAATCTTACTGCAACACCTTCAACTAAATTACGCAGTTGAGAAAGAATATTTTGAGATAGAAGCCCTCTCTGCTTTGATAGTAAGTCAATATTGTTGCATATAACATTGTCAGCACTGGTTATTTGATTTCGGACCGTCGTCATAATATTCCCCAAAGTGTGTACTGTTATTCATTGCTTTAGCTCACAAGTGCGATTAACAAAGCGCAATATGGCGTTATAGAAAAAGGTTTTATTGCGGTGAAATAGGCACTTTTGGGTATCCAAGATAAAGCTATTTTCCTATAGGGATATGTGCCGTTTGCCGTTGTAATCACCATGATTTTTCCACCTATGCAACCATGTCGATGACACCTGTTGTATCGGAGCGACAATCTGAGCTCGCCACGGGGTGGGCGAGGGGTTGGTTCTGAGATAAGGGTTCCCCAATTGTTATCCCGATAACACTTGGACCGGAGCAGTACACGAAGTACATTGCCCCGCTATTTCTAAGTACGGTTTTCAACTTTCCAATAGTCACCTTCACTAGATGGTTTGTTATTTTTATCGTCATCCATACATCGAGTCACTTTATTTTTTCCTGTGCCCATTAAAAGCGGGAACCAAATAGGATTTTTATCTTTGGTAAGCATAAAATAGACTGGATCTTCAATGGTTACGTTCTGTGGCTCTTTTGGGCTGCAAAGTAAAAAGTGAGGCTTTACATTTGGCCAAGTATCTTCATCGCCGAAAATAGCCTTGAATCGTTTGTTTTTACTGTTTAACTGAGCGTTGGTAAAATAGCTGTCGCCTTTAGCCTCAATCATCACAATATGGGTTGTGTTTTCGTGATCAACAAAGGCAAGAAGAAAGTCGACATCCTCTTGAGTACCTGATATTTGATAGTCTATCTTAACACCGTCATTTTCTATCGAATTCCGTTTGAAGGCTGTGTTGGCATCATTTTGGGTTAGGAACAAGCTGGCATAAATCCAGTCAAGGTGGTAATCCATTGCAGCAAAGTATTTTCTGGGGATGGTGAGACCGATTAGGTTTGATATCTTATCAAGCTGGTTGTCATCCATGCGAAATTCTGGGTTTCCCAGCATTTGGCCAATTAGGTAAAACCGCTCTTTGCGGTTAAACGATTTCAAATTATCAATTAGGTTATCGCTCATACAAATCTCGAAAATGTATCTTGTCTGATAGGAAATAATGCAATGGAAATCGGTGTATATCGTAGGGTGTAATGAACGAAGTGAATTACACCTCTATCTCAGATCGGCATGAATCCTGTATCTGATATTTTCCTCAGGGCTATGGGTCGGGTGTTGCCCCCTGTTGTTCGCCGAGGTGAGCCCGTTTGCCAGGCCGCCGAGCGAGCGCCGCTGTGCCATGGGACAAACGGGTGAACTGAGGGAACCCGACGCAGGAGGGCGAACAATTGGGGGAGAAGACTTTTGGTGTTATTTGCCAAAGAGAGCGGGTCTTTCCAAAGTCACTCGCCAAGCCGCGCAGCGGCGGCGACACCCCGTCGAGGACGGAGTCCTCGTGTCCTGCATGGCGAAGTCATGCCCATCAGGCTAGTGACCCCTCACCCTAGCCCTCTCCCGCAAGGGGAGAGGGGACGGTTACCTTGGCGCAGGGGCGGGAGACCGGCTGGTCTCCGCTAAAGTGGCTACCGCCCCTGACTGTCGCTACCAGATTGCGCCGTTGACCATTGATCTCGGAAAAGGGGTCAACAGACGCCCGTCGCCATATTACGGAGCCAGAGTGGTCTTATCTATGGTTTTGATGAGCTAACTATCAGAAAAGAGTGATTTTTTGCGCTGGCACAAACTTTTATTAATTAGTGATTAGTTGTTGGTTGCCGGGGTTTGGTCGTAGCGGGGCGGTGGGGTGACGCCGCGAGGGGGGACGCAAAAGGTAAAAGAGGGGAGCGCAAACGGAAAAAGCGAAGGGGCCCGCAATGGGCCCCTTGTTGTTGGCGTTCGACGCCGCGCCGCTATTTGGCGGCGGGGGTTGGGAAGTATTTGCTGTGCAGCAGCGGGTATTCGCTGCTCGCCAGCACCTGGGTCAAACCGGTCTGGAACTCCTTGACCAGCTCGTCGCTCACCGGATGGCTGAAGGCGAAGCAGAACTGCTCGGAGCTCAGCACCCACTGCTCCTTGAAGCGGGCGGGATCGAGTTTTTGTTCGACGATCAGCTGCTCCATGGTGGTCTTGTTGGTGGAGACCAGATCGACCCGGCCTGAGGTGAGCATCTTCAGCGCCTGTGCCAGCCGGTTGGCGGCCATCAGTTTGGTTTCGTCAAAGCCGTTGTTGAGCAGCAGTTGCTCCCCCACATCGGCCCGCACCGCGCCGATATTGAACGCCTTGGCATCGTCGAGCTTGGTGATGGTGATATTGCGATCGGCCAGCCCCACCAGCACGATCTCGGCATACCCGATGGGGCAGGCCCACTTGAACAGGGGATCCCGCGCCTGGGTGCGGGCGGTGGAGAAGAGCACCGCATTGGGCTTTTGGGTCAGCAGGTAGTAACCGCGCGCCCACGGCATGATGGTGATGGGCTGCGCCGGTGTATTGGTTTTTTTCCACACCAGTTGCAGCAGTTCGACCGCGAGGCCGGTGGGGGCGCCGCTGGCATCGGCATAGTTGTAGGGTTTGTACTCTTCGGTGATGTAGTGCAGTTTGCCAAGCTCAGGACTCGCCTGTGCGAGGGTGGCCAGCAGCGCCCCGGCCAATCCAATCCATGGTTTCATTTTTGCCATCCTGATCAAGGGAATATCTGCTCAAGTGTGACCAAGCTGGCCGATTTCGCCAAGGCGAGGGAGCATGTTTGGCAAAAATGCGTGAGGGGCGGCCGCCATCTTGCGCCCTATGTCGGCGGCGATCGGGGCGTTAGCGCAGCGGCAGGTATTTGACTTGCAGGGCCGAGAAATCCGCCGAGGCGACGACCTGGGTCAGCGCCTGCTGAAAGAGGGCGACCTCGCTGTCGGGCACCTGACGGCTGAAGGCGTAGCAGAGCGGTCTGGCATCCAGCACAAAGGCGACATGAAAGTCATCCGGCTTGAAGCCCAGTTGTTGCAGGGTTTGATAGCCCGCCAGCTTGTTGGTCGCAAACAGATCGGCGCGACCTGAGGTGAGCATTTTGGCCGCCTGGGTGAGGCGGTTGGCCAGCATCAGCTGGCGCTCATCGATACCGCGTTCGAGCAGCAGCTGTTTGGAGACGGTGGAGCGCACCACGCCGACCTTGTAGCGGCTGATCTCGGCCTCCGAGCCGAGAGTTATGTTGTCCGCCTTGCGCCCCAGCAGCACAAATTCCGAGTGATCGATGGGGCAGGCCCACTTGAAGAGTGCTTCCCGCTGCGGGGTGCGGGCGGTGGCAAACAGCACCACATTGGGTTTTTGTTGCAGCAGGTTGTAGCCCCGGGCCCAGGGCATAATGCGGATGGGCTGGGGCGACACGCCGCGCGCTTTCCAGATAAGCTGCATCAGCTCCACCGACAATCCGGTCGGCATCCCTTGCTGGTCGCTGAAATTAAACGGGGGAGATATTTCGCTCAGATACTCGAGCTTGCCCGGATCGGCCTGCGCGAAGGTGGCCCACAAGAGCAGTAGCAGATGAGGTAGGTGCCATGTCCGCACGGGAAAGATCCTTCGCAATCAACTATGTAGCCCAGTTTGACTGCTTGCGGCGGGAATAGCTAGCCACCTCTATTGCATCTTTCATCAATAAAATGGGCAGCGAACCGCTGCCCATCGGGTGAGTGAGTGCTCAGCGCACCGGCAGGTATTTGGCCTGCAATTTGCGAAACTCTTCCGAGGCGAGGGCGCGGGTCAGGCCCTGCTGAAAGAGGGTGATCTCGCTGTCGGGCACCTGACGGCTGAAGGCGTAGCAGAGCTGCTCGGCGCTCAGCACCATGGCCACGTTGAAGTCGTCGCTGCTCAGCTTCAGTTCGCGGATGGCGTCATATCCCGCCAGCTTGCTGGTGGCGAGCAGGTCGGCGCGGCCGGAGAGCAGCATCTTCAACCCCTGCGACAGGCGGTTGGCCGGGATGATGTTGTTGTCATCCATGCCGTTGTTGAGCAGCAGCTGCTCGGCGGCATCCGAGCGCACCGCGCTGATCTTGTACTGGCTCATCTGTTCGAAAGCGGTCAGGGTGATGTTTTGCGCTTTGCGGCCGAGCAGTATGTACTCCGAGTAGCCGATGGGGCAGACCCACTTGAAGAGATCCTCCCGCGCCTGGGTGCGGGCGGTGGAGAAGAGCACCACGTTGGGCTTCTGGGTTAGCAAGTAATAACCTCGCGCCCAGGGCAGGATGCGCACCGGCTGGGGTGTCACGCCGCTGTGTTGCCAGACCATCTGCAGCAGATCGACCGCAAGGCCGGTGGGCTGGCCTTGCGGATCGCTGAAGTTGTAGGGGGGGTACTCTTCGGTGAGGTACTCGAGCTTGCCCAGATCAGCCCGGGCCGTCGAGGCCCAGCAGAGCAGCAACAGATGACAGATCAGCCATATCCTCATTGGGAACATCCTTAGCGATCAACCTTCCCTTGAGTGTGACCATGAACAGAGTAAATAGCCACTCACTGCCGCTACCAGCGGGCGCGGATCTGCCCGATGGGCTGGTAGGCCTCATCCCGCAGCCCCACCAGCAGGGTCTTGCCATCCGCTTGCAGCCGGAACTCGCCGTAGCGGGCCGCTTCGTACTGCTCCCCCGTGCCCTCTTCAAAGAAGTAGGCATCGGGGCCGATCTGCCACTGCCGCTCACTCTGGTGCACCTGCAATAGCCGCTCATCGCTGGCGAGTCGATCCGGTTTGCCATCGATCACCAGACTGGCCACCTGATGGGCATCGAGGCGGATCACCAGGGTATCGCTGCCCTTGTTTTGAGTCGTACGGGTGTCGCGGCTGGTCAGCTCGCGGGCAATTTCATAGTTGAGCCGCATGTAATCCCCCTGCATCAGGGAGCGGGGATCGACCGGAGCGAGCCGCAGCAGCACCACTTCGCCGCTGCTCATGGCGTGCTCATAGCGCCAGACGGTGGCATTGATGCCCGCCAGGATGGCGAGGCCGCTCAGCAACAGGGCGAGTTGTCGGGTGACGGGTTTCATGAGTCGCTCCTTGCCGCGAAGGTGGTGAGCAGCTGGCGGGCCCCCAGCAGCAGGATGCCGGAGCCCAGCAGCAGCCAGGATTTGGTCATCAGGGTGAGCCCCAGATCGTAGTAATAGAGCGAGCCATAGCCGAGCAGCAGCAGGGCCGAGAGGGTCATCAGCCCCAGACTGCCGGCATAGAAGCCGAGGATCAGCACCAGTGCGCCTGCCCCCATGCCGGGGATGATGGCACTGATCAGCACCAGCGGCAGGCCAAACAGCAGGGGGAGCCTCAGCTTCACCATCACCGCCAGCAGCAGGGCGGCGCAGAGCAGGGGATTGAGCCAGAGCGGCAGGCGAGACAGCCCCAGCTCGTCCAGCACGCTGCTGCCACCATCCCAAAGCGGGTGGTGCAGACGGCCCAGCACCAGCAGGGAGAGGGCGAGCCCCAGCGTGATGGAGTGGTAGAGCTGGTGACGCTCTGGATCCCTATCTGCCCGCAGCCAGCAGAAGGTGATGGCCGCCATCACTAGCGGCAGCGCCAGCAGTTGCAGCCCGAGGCAAGCGAGGCCAAGGGTGAGCAGCAGGGCCGCCGCCACGCTGTGAAACAGCCGCACCAGCCAGTGATCGAACAGCACGGCGATGGCAAGGGAGAGCAGGCACAGACCGAACCAGAGCAGGGCGTGATGGAGATCCAGCTGATCGAGCAGGCCATAGAGCAGCCAGGCATCGGCCGCCAGAGTGAGGGCCAGCACGAACTGATCCCAGAGATCGCCGCTTTGGCTGCGATTGAGGGCGTAGGCCCCCGCCAGCAGCACGGCCCCCAGCAGCAGGGCGCTGTTGGCCTCGCGGGTCAGCTGCTCGAAGGTGAGAAACAGGAAAAAGAGCAGGAACAGGGCGGCAATCCAGCCCACCAGCCCCAGCAGAAAGCGGCTCGACCAGTGGGGCTGGTTGTTGCGGGGCATCTCCCCCTCCACCAGATTGGCCTGTTGCAGTGCTTGCCAAAGGGTCAGATCACTCATGAGACCTCCGTTGTTGTTGCAGCCAGCGGGCGGCGGTGACCGAAAGGCCGATGGCGATCAGGCTCAGCAGCAAGAAACCGTTGATATCGGGCTCCATCCACTTGCCCAGCGCCGCGAGGATGACGGCAATCAGACTGAGGCACCCCATGGCGAGTCCGGCGATAAATCTGTGGTGCCAAAGGGCATAGGCCGCAGCGAGCCAGCCAAGCCAGAGCGGCCACACCAGCGGGGAGGCAGCATCGAAGAGCGCCAGCAGGGTGAGCAGGGTGGTCCCCAGACCTGCGGCCAGACCCGCCAGCCAGCTTGGCATCAGGCGCCAGCGGTTTGGTGCCAGCAGAAGCAGACCCCAGAGGGCGGCGTTGAGCAGGGTAAGGCACCAGCCCAATCCCTCTTCATCGAAGGTAAAGAAGAACGTGAACAAACCGAGCCGCCAGTAGAGCACTAGCGCCAGCTGGCCGAGCAGCCAGCTTAAGGTCCAGAGCAGCGGGCTTTGGCCAAATGCCGCCAGCGGCACCAGCATCAGCGCCCAGGTGGCGAACAGCTGCCAGGGATCGGCGCCGGTCTGGTAGGTCTGACCCACCAGCGCCAGCAGGGCGCCGATATTGAGGGCGATAGCGAGCAGCAGCGCCTGACGGGGGGTATCCCCCAGCGGTTTGTGCCACAGCAGAAGCAGCATGGCGAGCAGCGGTGCCTCCAGCAGTGCGAGGCGGGAGACCCGGCCCAGCTCTTGCCAGTTGAAGGCGACGAAGAAGATGAGGCCAGCCCCGATGCAGAGGGCGCCGAGCCAGAGCAGCAGCCGGTCAAACAGCCACTGCCAGCGCGCCGGATGGGGGGGAAGATCGGCGAGGGTCAGGGCGTCCGCCAGCTTCTCTGGCGCCAGCCGTCCCTGTTTGACCCATTCGAGAAGCGTCTCTCTTGATACGTTGTGCATGGGGGGACTCCGCGAGGTTTGCCCCATTATGGCATGAGGCACCCGCAACCGTGCACTGCCCCTTGGCTCTGCGGCTGGTGGTTGCGACAGCGGGTTACGCAATAGACACAGCAGTAAACAAAAAAGCCCTCCACAGGGGAGGGCTTGGTCATCGGGTACGGGCCATCAGGCAAAGATCAGGGTGCTCACCCCGAGGCCGACGAAGAGGATGGCGCAGGCGATGCGGATCCCCTTGAGCGGCAGCTTGTCTGCCCCCAGCTTGCCGATCAGCACCACAGGCACGTTGGCCAGCATCATGCCGAGGGTAGTCCCGGTAATGACCTGCACCAGCGAGTCATACTTGGCGGCCAGCAGCACGGTGGCGATCTGGGTCTTGTCGCCAATCTCGGCGATAAAGAAGAGCACGAAGGTGGCCATAAAGGGGCCGTATTTATCCAGCGAGCTCTCCTCGTCATCCATCTTGTCCGGCACCAAAATCCAGATAGCCATGGCGATAAAGGCGATGGCGACCAGCCAGGTCATTATCTTGGGATCGAGCCAGCGACTAATGAACTCGCCAATCCAGGCAGCGCCCGCATGGTTGAGCAGGGTAGCCGCCAGCATGCCGGCGATGATGGGCCAGGGCTTGCGAAAACGGCAGATGAGCAGCAACGCCAACAGCTGGGTTTTATCGCCGATTTCGGCAATGGCGACGCTGAGGGTTGAGGTTAACAAGGCTTCCATAAAAATGACCGGGGGACGGAATTGTTATAAACCAAAGACAAGCCTGCGCCATCCGTCCCCGGTATTGGCACTGGCCCGTCAAAGGTCTTGTCAAATCCATGGCTGGCATGGATCACCCTGACCATGGTGATTTGGCACCAAGTATGTTGATCAGGGTCGCAAACCGGTATTCATGCAATGGATGGCACCGGTGTGCGAGACTACTCCCCCTCGATGGGAGCGGGCATTCTAGGGAAAAACCGCATGAGTGACAAGGGGATCAGCCACCCACCAGCTTGACGCTGAAACCGGCTTTCTCCAGCTCGGTTTTGATCAGGTCCCGTTTATCCCCCTGGATCTCGATTACCCCCTCCTTGATACCGCCTCCGGTGCCGCACTTTTTCTTGAGCAGGGTGGCCAGGGATTTTTGCTGATCGGCGGGTACGCCATGAATGGTGATCACCCCGGCACCCTTGCGCCCCTTGGTCTCGCGGCGAATGCGCACGGTGCCGTCGGTGGGGAAGGGGGAGGCGGATTGGGGAGCGCTCTGCTCCTTGATCATGCCGCCATCTGTGCTGTAAACGAGGCGGCTGTTGTTGTCGTGACTCATGGCAATACTTTATGGGTTAGCTAAGCGGAGTTTGATTTTACTCAAATAAAAGTTGAAGACACAGCTTATAATGCCCCAAGTAAAAGCGAATTATTATTGTTTAACTTCAGGAGTCAGTCATGGTACTCACGCAGTTGTCACCGGGACAGAGTGCTCGCATCAAGAATATGAATCAGCTCGCCCGGCCGCTGCGCCGCAAACTGATGGTGATGGGCCTGTTGCCCCAGACTGAAGTCATCTATCTGCGCTCCGCCCCCCTGGGGGACCCGCTCCAGATCCAGTGCCAGGGGATCTGTCTCTCCATGCAAAAGAGTCTGGCCCAGCAAATAGAAGTCGAGCCGGTATAACCCCCTGTTCGGCTACCGCTCTGGTTCAGAAACGTCACCGGGAGCGGTTCAGAGACAAGAAGTCGAACCTGCAAAGCGGCTTGTCACACGCACGCGGCGGGTTCAGAAGAAAATAGAGGTAGAGCTGGTATGAATTATTCCCTGGTAACGGTAGGTAACCCCAATAGCGGCAAGACCTCCCTGTTCAACGCCCTGACCGGCGCCCGCCAGCAGGTAGGCAACTGGAGTGGTGTCACCGTCGACAAGAAGATGGGTGAGTTCAGCGCGGGTGAGCATCACTTCAAGCTGATGGATCTGCCCGGCATCTATAGCCTGGCCAGTCAGGATGGCAGTCTGGACGAGCAGATCGCCAGCCGCTTTGCCCAGGGCCAACAACCCGACCTGCTGCTCAACGTCATCGACGCCGCCAATCTGGAGCGCTCCCTCTACCTCACGCTGCAACTGCGCGAACTGGGCCTGCCCATGGTGGTGGTGCTCAACAAGCTGGATATCCTGCAAAAGCGCCGCATCGTCATCGACGAGAGCAAGCTCGGCAAATCCCTCGGTTGCCCTGTAGTGGCCCTCTCTGCCCACAACAGCAAGCAGGTTGCCGCCTTCAAGCAGCAGATCCGGCAGTTTATCGGTCAGCCGCAAGCCGCCTTGCAACTCGATTACGGCCACGCGCTTGAAACCGATCTGGCGGAGCTGGAGACCCTGCTCGCCCCGCATCACCTCACTACCCGTGGCCGCGCCCTGCGCCTGCTGGAAGAGGATGCGGTGATGCAGGAGACCCTGCTGCCCGGTCAGCAGGCGGCCGCCGCCAATGTAGTGGCTCGCGCCCATCAGGGACAGGATATCGACCTGCAACTGGCGGATATTCGCTACGGCCATATCCACCAGTGGGTACAACAGGCTCGTCAGCAGAAGGGCAAGCTCACCGAGGCCCAGAGCGAGTGGCTGGATCGGGTGCTGCTCAATCGCTGGATTGGCATCCCCTTCTTTCTGTTTGTCATGTACCTGATGTTCCTGTTTGCCATCAACGTTGGCAGCGCCTTTATCGACTTCTTCGACATCATGGGCGGCGCCCTGTTTGTCGATGGGGTGCACCACCTGCTGGGGCTGGTCAATGCCCCCGAGTGGCTGGGCGCCATTCTGGCGGACGGCTTTGGCGTTGGCTTGCAGACCGTGGCCACCTTTATTCCGGTGATTGGCTGCCTCTATCTGTTCCTCGCGGTGCTGGAGAGCTCCGGCTATCTGGCCCGTGCCGCCTTCGTGGTGGATGCCCTGATGCGCCGTCTCGGCCTGCCGGGCAAGGCGTTCGTGCCGATGCTGATGGGCTTTGGTTGTACCGTCCCCTCGGTGATGGCGACCCGTACCCTCAACTCCGAGCGGGAGCGGCTGATGACCTCCGCCATGGCCCCCTTCATGTCGTGCGGTGCCCGTCTGCCGGTTTACGCCCTGTTTGCGGTGGCATTCTTCCCCGAGTCAGGTCAGAACCTAGTGTTCGGTCTCTACCTCATCGGCATTCTGGTGGCGGTGCTCACCGGCCTGTTGCTGCGCAGCACCCTGCTGCCGGGCAAGAGCGACTCCATGCTGATGGAGATGCCGGATTACGAGTGGCCGCGTCCGGTCAACGTTGCCATCAAGACCTGGCAGAAGCTTAAATCTTTCGTCTTTGGCGCCGGTAAAACCATCGTGCTGGTGGTCGCCGTGCTGAGCGTGCTCAATTCGCTCGGCACCGATGGCAGCTTTGGCCATCAGGAGCAGGAGAGCTCGGTCCTGAGCAAAATCAGCCAGGCGGTGACCCCGGTGCTGCACCCCATCGGTGTACGCGATGACAACTGGCAGGCCACAGTCGGTATCGTCACCGGTATCTTCGCCAAAGAGGCGGTGGTCGGTACCCTCAACAGCCTCTACGCCGGTGGTGGCGCAGATGAAGAGGAGGCGAGCGAGTTCTCGCTGGTGGCCAGTTTCCACGAGGCGATCGATGCCGTGGCGGCCAATCTGGCGGAGATCAACCCGAGCGACCCCATGGGGCTTGATGTTGGCAACCTCGACGATCAGAAAGCTGCCGCCGAGGCGCAGGAGGTGGATGTCTCCACCTACGGCAATATGCAGACCCACTTCGACGGGGCGGCCGGTGCCTTTGCCTACCTCTTGTTCGTGCTGCTCTACATGCCTTGCGCGGCAGCCATGGGCGCGCTGGTGCGGGAAACCGGTCGCCAGTGGGCGCTGATGACGGCGGTATGGTGCAACTACATGGCCTTTATGTGCGCCACCCTCTTCTATCAGGTGGCCACCTTCGCCGCTCACCCGGAGCAGAGCCTGTTCTGGATCGCCAGCTACGGCCTCTCTCTGGTACTGCTCTGGTGGGCCGGTCGCCGTCACGGTGACATCGTTGCCCGCAAGGTGGTGACCTTATGATCCTGCGCGAGCTGGGGGATTACCTCGCCGCGCAGCAGAAGGTGAGCCGGCGTGAACTGGCTCGCCACTTCCACACCTCGGAAGATGCGGTGGAGGCCATGCTCGGCGTCTGGATGCGCAAGGGGCGGGTCATCAAGCGCGAGAGTCGGGTCTGTGGTGGCAGTTGCTGCGGCAAGAGCGAGGAGGTGATGTTCGAGTGGTGTGACGCGGGCCAGATTGGATTCAAGATCCGCTAAACGACTACTCAACCTCATCACCAAACATCGAACAATAAAAAATGGCAGATCCTGCTCAAGGGTCTGCCGTTTTTATTGCTGAAGACAGGCGGGCTCAGGCGCCTTGGCGAGCCTCGCTCAGCAGTGCCAGCGCCGGTTGGGCGTTGTCCGGCATCAGCCGGTAGGCTTTGTGGTGTTTGACCAGGGTGGTCTTCTTGTTGCCCTGGCTCAGCAGCAGGCCGTGCTTGAAGGCCGCCTCAGCCAGCACCTTCTCGTCACCGCGCACATAGAGGGTGAGGGGTTTGACAAGCTCACCGTCCTCGATATGGCCTTCATATTCGCTATGGCTTACCACCAGACTCGGCTGACCGCCCGATTGCAGGCGCAGCTTGGCGTTCACTTCGCTCTCGGTCAGCACCAGCCAGCCTGCCGCTGAGAGCTCCTCCAGCAGGGCAGCCAGCTTGGCCCCCAGTTGCTGCGGATTGGTCATGGCGCACTGGTACTGGAAGGCGATGCGCTCCAGCAATCCCTTGAGATCGGCGCCTGCACCCAGAGTGCGGCCAAGCTGCACCCAAGCTTTCAAATCTTCCATCACCAGACGGGAGAAGCGCTTCTCCTTGAGGGAGTCGGCCATCCAGGTGCAGAGAAAGTGGCTCTCTTGGGCCGGAGTGCGCTTGCCCGCCTTTTGCTCGGCGGTGCGGGCCAGTTCGGCCAGACTCTGGGTGGCCATCTCGAACAGGGCCTGATTGTAGGTCGGAGAGGTCATAAGCAATCCTTGAGTTGACCACCAGGGGCCAACACCGATGACAGAGATGGCAAAGGCGCCAGTGGCGCCTTTGCGGTTCAAATAGAGCAACTGCCCGCTTTATTTCGGCTGACGGGGCTTCTTGGCGGCGGCCAGACGCTTGAGGCGCTGACCCTGCAGCTTGGCTTCGGCCATCACCTGGGCTACGGCGTTATCTTCACGCTGCGGGCGCTTGCCGAAGCGGCGACGCTCCTGCAACTGCTTGATCAGCTCGTCACGGCTGCTCACCTCATAGCCCGGTACCATGATGCGGCGGATCTTCTGGCCGATCAGGGCCTCGATCTCCAGCAGAGTACGCTCCTCTTCACGGCTGACGAAGGAGATGGCCATGCCGCGCTTGCCGGCACGACCGGTACGGCCGATGCGGTGCACGTAATCTTCCGCCAGGAACGGCAGATCATAGTTGACCACGTATTCCAGATCCGGAATGTCCAGACCACGGGCGGCCACTTCGGTGGCGACCAGTACCCGTACCTTGCCTTCCATGAATTCGCGCAGGGCGCGGCGACGGTTGCCCTGGGCCTTCTCGCCATGGACCACGGCGGACTTGATGCCGTCGAGGTTCAGCTCCTCGACCAGCACATCACAGCTCTCGCGGGTACTGGCGAACACCAGCACCTGCTGCCAGTTCTGCTTGCCAATCAGCTCTGAGAGCAGCTCGCGCTTGCGCTTCTGCTCGACCGGATAGACGGTGTGGCTGACGGTGTCGGCGGTGGAGTTCTGCTTGTTGACGCTGACGATCTGCGGTCTGTCCAGCATCAGGTTGGCCAGCTTCTTCACCGCGTCGGAGAAGGTGGCGGAGAAGAGCAGGTTTTGACGGGTCTTGTTGACCGCTTGCAGGATCTTCTGCACATCGGCACTGAAGCCCATGTCGAGGATGCGATCCGCTTCATCCATCACCAGACACTCGACGCCGGAGAGGCTGAGGTTGCAGGCGGTGAGGTGCTCAAGCAGACGGCCCGGGGTGGCCACAATGATGTGAGCGCCCGCTTTGAGCTTCTTGGCCTGCACGTCCTGCTTGCCACCGCCGACGATGGTGATGGTGGTGATATCGAGATACTTGGCGAAGTCATTGATGTTGCTCGCCACCTGAGCCGCCAGCTCGCGGGTCGGGGTCAGGATCAGCACACGGGCGTTGGAAGGCTGGACCGGAGCCGGATTGTCTACCAGACGCTGCAAGATGGGCAGGGCGAAGGCGGCGGTCTTGCCGGTACCGGTCTGGGCGCTGGCCAGCACATCGCGGCCACGGCGAATGGCCGGGATCGCCTGTTGCTGCACAGGGGTCATCTCCTGATAACCGCAATCTGAGACAGCACGCAAAATCTCGGGGGCAAAATCGAACGATTCAAATCTCATAATGGGTTCCTGTGTTCCAGCTGGGCTGTGTTTGGCTTGGTTAGCTCGGCATGAGCGAGACGGAGGTTGTAACCACCGACGGCTGCGCCTGACATCAAGTCAGAGAGTGAGCCGGAAAATGGCGGGCGCGAAGTGTAACAGATAGACGTCACAAATTCTGCCTCAAATGGTTGTCCTTTTCTCATCCTTTGTGGTGTGAATGGCGGTTGAAAGCAATCATTTGACTCCCAAATGCCAAGCTTGGAGGTGTGGGCTAACGGTTTTGGGCAAGGACGAGAGGGATATCAATGGAACTGGAACAGTTAAAACGCCAGCTGGAGCAGCTGGGCGAGCGCAATGACAGCATGCAGCAGGCACGCCACCGCAAGCTGCTCAATATCACCCGCGACACGGGGGAGTTGCTGTCAGTGCTGGTGCAGACCCGTGGGGCGCAGGCGGTGCTGGAGATCGGCACCTCCAATGGTTACTCCACACTCTGGCTGGCAGAAGCGGTGCGTCGGCTGGAGGGGCACGTTACCACCATTGAGCTGGATGAGGATAAGCGCGTGCTGGCCCATGACAACTTTCAGCGGGCAGGGCTGGCCCCTTGGGTAACCTTGCTGGCAGGGGATGCGAGTGAGCTGTTACCGACCTTGCCGCAAGGCGGTTATCAACTCATCTTCCTCGATTCGGATCGTCAGCACTACCGGGCATGGTGGCCACAGATCCGCCGCCTGCTGGCACCCCGTGGCCTGCTGGTGGTCGATAACGCCATCTCCCATCGCAGCGAGATGGTGGAGTGGATGAACGAGGTCGGGCAGGATCCGGCCTTTGCCACCTCGCTGGTGCCGGTCGGCAAGGGGGAGTGGCTGGTGGTGCGTGTGTAGGGAGAGTGAGTATGGAATTGAACACCATGGAGCCAAAAGCAGTGGTAGAGGCCTATTGGCAGGAGATGCAGAGCAATGACTTTGCGAAGGCGGCAAGCTGGCTGGGAGATGATTTTTTCTGTGACTGGCCCCAATCGGGAGAACGGATTGTGGGGCGAGAGAATTTTATTGAGATCAATCGTCGCTACCCCGCAGCTGGCCTGTGGCGCTTCGAGATTGTCCGTCTTCTGGCACAAGGGAGTGAGGTGGTCAGTGAGGTGCTGGTCAGCGATGGGGTCGTAAATGCTCGCGCCATCACATTTCACCATGTTGCGGAAGGTAAAATTCAACAGCAGACCGAGTATTGGCCCGATGAGTATGCCGCGCCAGAATGGCGCAGTTCTTGGGTTTGTCCGATGCCAAAGAGTTAGCCATCGCTATTCACTGGCGGCATGTCAAAGAAATCAGCCCCGCATTGGCGGGGCTGATTGTGAAAGCGCATCAGGGTCTTGGTCGGTCGGATCAGACCGCCAGATAGTCCATGATCCCTTCGGCCGCTTTGCGCCCTTCGTAGATGGCGGTCACCACCAGATCGGAGCCACGTACCGCATCGCCACCGGCGAACACCTTGGGGTTGCTGGTCTGGAAGGCGTATTCCGCCTGCTCGCGGGCCTTGATGCGATCCCGGTTGTCGAGCTCGATGCCGAACTCCGCCATCCAGGGCTGGGGGTTGGGCTGGAAGCCAAACGCCATCACCACCGCATCGGCAGCCAGCACCTGCTCGGAGCCCTCGATAACCACCGGATTGCGGCGGCCATTGGCATCGGGTTCACCCAGCTCGGTGCTCACCACCTTGATGCCGACGGTGCGACCACTGGCATCCAGCTCGACCGCTACTGGTTGCAGGTTGAACATGAACTCAACCCCCTCCTCGCGGGCGTTTTTCACCTCCCGCTTGGAGCCCGGCATGTTCTCCTCGTCGCGGCGATAGGCGCAGATCACCTTGTCAGCCCCCTGACGGATGGCGGTACGTACACAGTCCATGGCGGTATCGCCACCGCCCAGCACCACCACCTGCTTGCCAGCGAAGTCGATATAGTCGGCTTGCGCCTTCTCAAAGCCCAGCAACCGGTTGGCGTTGGCGATGAGGTAGGGCAGGGCGTCATAGACGCCCGGCGCCTCTTCGTTGGTAAAGCCGCCCTTCATGTACTTGTAGGTGCCGACCCCGAGGAAGACCGCATCGAACTCGCCGAGCAGGTCGGCGAAGGTGATGTCCTTGCCCACTTCGGTTTCGAGACGAAACTCCACGCCCATTCCCTGGAAGATCTCGCGGCGACGCTGCATCACCTCTTTTTCCAGCTTGAAGGAGGGGATACCGAAAGTGAGCAGGCCACCGATCTCCGGATACTTGTCAAACACCACCGGGGTGACGCCATTGCGTGCCAGCACATCGGCACAGGCGAGACCCGCTGGGCCGGCGCCGATGACGGCGACCCGCTTGCCGGTCTTGACCACGTTCGAGAGATCGGGCTTCCAGCCCATCTCGAACGCCTTGTCTGTGATGTACTTTTCGATGTTGCCGATGGTCACCGCGCCGAAGCGATCGTTGAGGGTGCAGGAGCCCTCACAGAGGCGATCCTGCGGGCAGACCCGGCCACACACTTCCGGCAGGCTGTTGGTCTGGTGGGAGAGCTCCACCGCCTCCAGAATGCGCCCCTCTTTGGCCAGCTTCAGCCAGTTGGGGATGTAGTTGTGGACCGGACACTTCCACTCGCAGTAGGGGTTGCCGCACTCGAGGCAGCGATCCGCCTGCATCTGTACCTGCGGCTGATTGAAGGACTCGTAGATCTCCACAAACTGGATTTTGCGGATCTTGAGCGGCTTCTTGGGCGGGTCGACCCGCTGGACATCGATAAACTGAAATACGTTCTGGCTCATAGGGTTCCCTCCTTATTGCGCCTGGATTCTGAGTTCTGCACTGGAACGGCTGGTGTGACCCAGCAGCGATTTCACGTCGCTGGACTTGGGTTTGATCAGCCTGAACTTGGGCACATAGGAGTCGAAGTTGGCCAGGATCTCCTCGGCGCGCGAGCTGCCGGTCTCATTGAGGTGCGCCGTGATGATGCCGCGCAGGTGCTCCTGATGGATGGCGAGATCCGCCACGTCCAGCAGTTCCACCAGCTCGGGGTTGGTGCGCTTGGCGAAGTTGCCGCATTCGTCGAGCACGTAGGCAAAGCCGCCGGTCATACCCGCCGCGAAGTTGACGCCGGTCTGACCGAGTACGGTGACGATACCACCGGTCATATATTCACAACCGTTGTCGCCAATTCCCTCGACTACCGCCAGGGCACCGGAGTTGCGCACCGCGAAACGCTCGCCGGCAGTGCCCGCGGCGTAGAGTTTGCCGCCGGTGGCGCCGTAGAGGCAGGTGTTGCCGATGATGGCTGCTTCGTGGGATTTGAACGCCACGCCGACATGGGGCTTGATCACCAGCTTGCCGCCGGTCATCCCCTTGCCCACGTAGTCGTTGGCGTCCCCGGTGAGGATCATCTCAAGGCCGCCTGCGTTCCAGACGCCGAAGCTCTGGCCTGCGGTACCGTTGAAGTGCACCTTGACCGGATCTGCCGCCATCCCCTGGTTGCCGTGGCGTTTGACGATTTCGCCCGAGAGGCGTGCACCCACGGAGCGGTCGGTGTTGCGAATGTCATAGCGGAACTCGCCGCCGCTTGAGGTTTCCACCGCTTCCAGCAGATCTTCCACCATTTTCAGGTTGAGCGGCCCCTTGTCGAAGGTGGGGTTGTGCTGCTGGCTGAACAGGCTGGAGCCTGCCGGTGCCACCGGACGGGCCAGTATGCCGGAAAGATCCAGCTTGGCCTGACGGGCGGTGAGGCCGGGCAGGGCTTCCAGCAGATCGGTGCGGCCAATCAGGTCGGTCAGCTGGGTGACGCCGAGCTGGGCCATCAGCTCGCGGGTCTCCTCGGCGATGAACTTGAAGTAGTTCATCACCATCTCCGGCAGGCCGGTGAAGTGCTCGCGACGCAGCTTCTCATCCTGAGTGGCAACGCCGGTGGCGCAGTTGTTCAGGTGGCAAATACGCAGGTATTTGCAACCGAGCGCCACCATGGGGCCGGTGCCAAAACCGAAGCTCTCGGCGCCGAGGATGGCCGCCTTGATGATGTCGAGGCCTGTCTTGAGACCGCCATCCACCTGCAGCCGCACCTTGTGGCGCAGACCGTTGGCGACCAGCGCCTGTTGGGTCTCGGCCAGACCCAGTTCCCACGGGGAACCGGCATATTTGACCGAGGTGAGGGGGCTCGCGCCAGTGCCGCCGTCATAACCGGAGATGGTGATGAAGTCGGCATAGGCCTTGGCCACGCCGCAGGCAATGGTGCCGACGCCAGGCTCGGAGACCAGTTTCACCGACACCAGACAGCTCGGGTTGATCTGCTTGATGTCGAAGATGAGCTGGGCCAGATCCTCGATGGAGTAGATGTCGTGGTGCGGCGGCGGCGAGATCAGGGTCACGCCGGGCACGGAATAACGCAGCTGGGCGATCTGGGCGGTGACCTTGTCACCGGGCAGTTGGCCACCTTCGCCGGGCTTGGCACCCTGCGCCACCTTGATCTGCACCACATCGGCGTTCATCAGGTAGTGGGGGGTGACACCGAATCGGCCGGAAGCCACCTGCTTGATGCGGGAGTTCTTTTCGGTACCGAAACGCTTGGGATCTTCGCCCCCTTCGCCGGAGTTGCTTTGACCGCCGAGGCGGTTCATGGCAACAGCCAGCGCCTCGTGAGCCTCAGGACCGAGGGCGCCGATGGACATGGCGGCGGAGTCGAAGCGGGGGAAAAGCTTGTCGGCCGGCTCCACTTTATCCAGAGCGACCGGATTGTCGACCTTCTTCAGCGCCAGCAGATCGCGCAGGGTGGCAACCGGGCGCTCGTTCACCAGACGGGCGTACTCCTTGTAATCGGCATAGTTGCCGGAGCGCACCGCGGTTTGCAGGGTCTGCACCACATCCGGGTTGTAGGTGTGGTACTCGCCGCCGTGGACGAACTTGAGCAGGCCGCCGTGGGCGAGGGGCTTGCGCACCAGCCAGGCCTGACGGGCCAGATTGTGCTGATCCTGCTGGATGTCGGCAAAGTCGGCACCCTGAATACGGCTGGAAACGCCGCGGAAGCAGGTATCGACCACCGACTTGGCGAGGCCTACCGCTTCGAACAGCTGGGAGCAGCGGTAGCTGGCGACCGTGCTGATGCCCATCTTGGACATCACCTTGTAGAGCCCCTTGTTGATGCCGTTGCGGTAGTTGACCATGGCCTGGCGCAGGGACATGGTGAGCACGCCCTCTTCAACCTGTTTGGCCAGGGTTTCGTAGGCCAGATAGGGGTAGATGGCGGTCGCGCCAAAGCCCAGCAGCACCGAGAAGTGGTGCGGATCGCGGCAGCTTGCGGTCTCCACCAGAATGTTGGCGTCGCAGCGCAGGTTGTTGTCCACCAGGGTGCGCTGTACCGCACCCACCGCCATGGCTGCCGGGATCGGCAGGGTGTCGGCGCTGATATCGCGATCCGACAGCACCAGCAGTACGGTACCGCTCCTGGCGGCGGTTTTGGCCTCCTCGCAGATGCGCTCGATGGCCGCTTCCAGTCCCTCTTCGGGCTTGAAGTTGAGGCTGATCACCTGATGACGGTAGTACTCACCTTCCAGTGCCAGCAGCTGGTGGAAGTCGGAGTAGAGCAGGATCGGCGACTGGAACAGCACCCGGTGGGCGTGGCCGAAGGTCTCGTTGAAGACGTTCTGCTCGCGACCGATACAGGTGGCGAGAGACATGACGTGGTTTTCCCGCAGCGGGTCGATGGGCGGGTTGGTCACCTGGGCAAACATCTGGCGGAAGTAGTCATAGAGGGTACGCGGGCCGGAGGAGAGCACCGCCATCGGGGTGTCATCCCCCATGGAGCCCACCGCTTCCTGACCGTTTTCACCGAGAACCCGGATGATCTGATCCAGCTCCTCGAAGGAGTAGCCAAACAACTTCTGATAGGTTTTCAGCTGGTCATCGGAGAACTCGCGGCTACCGGTCTGGCTGTCGTCCATCTGCTCGAAGGGGACCAGTCGGCGGCAATGTTTATCCATCCACTGCTTGTAGGTGTGACGGTTCTTGAGGTCGTCATCGATCTCGAAGCTGGTCCACACCTTGCCGTTGCTGGTATCCACCACGAACAGCTCGCCCGGGCCGACCCGGCCCTTCTCCAGCACTTCGTCCGGGGTATAGTCCCAGGTGCCGACCTCGGAGGCGAGGGTGATGAACTTGTCCTTGGTGATGACGTAGCGGGCCGGACGCAGACCGTTGCGATCAAGTGCGCAGGTGGCGTAGCGACCATCGGTCATGACGATACCGGCGGGGCCATCCCACGGCTCCATGTGCATGGAGTTGAAGTCGTAGAAGGCGCGCAGGTCGTCATCCATGTTCGGGTGCTTTTGCCATGCTGGCGGGATCAACAGGCGCATGGCGCGGAACAGGTCCATGCCACCGGCGAGGAAGAGATCCAGCATGTTGTCGAGACTGGAGGAGTCAGAGCCGGTGGTGTTGACGAAGGGGGCCGCTTCCTGCAAATCGGGGATCAGCGGCGTCGCAAACTTGTAGCTGCGCGCCTTGGCCCACTGGCGGTTGCCGGCGATGGTGTTGATCTCGCCGTTGTGGGCCAGATAGCGGAACGGCTGGGCCAGCGGCCAGCGCGGGCTGGTGTTGGTGGAGAAACGCTGGTGGAAGACGCAGATGGCCGCCTGCATACGGATGTCGGCGAGATCCAGATAGAAGCGCGGCAAGTCCACCGGCATGCACAGCCCTTTATAGACGGTGACCAGGTTGGAGAGGCTGACCACGTAGAAGTAGTCGTCGTTGACGCGCTTTTCGATGCGGCGACGCACGATATAGAGACGGCGCTCGAGATCCTTGTCGACCCAGCCGGGCGGGGCGTTGACAAAGACCTGTTCAATGCTGGGCAGGGAGGCTTTGGCGATGGTACCCAGTACGTTGGTATCGACGGGCACCTTGCGCCAGCCGACCAGACTCAGGGTCTCTTTTTCCAGCTCTTCGTCGATGATGTCGCGGGTCTGCTGGGCCAATACGGGGTCAGGGTTGAGAAACAGCATGCCGACCGCATAGTTGCGGCCAAGGTGCCATCCCTTCTCCTCGGCGACAGCTCTGAAGAAGCTGTCCGGTTTTTGCAGCAGCAGACCGCAACCATCGCCGGTCTTGCCATCGGCGGAGATCCCGCCGCGGTGCTGCATGCGAGCCAATGCTGACATCGCGAGACGGACAAGCTTGTGGCTGGCTTCCCCTTCCATGTGGGCCAACAGGCCGAAGCCACAGTTATCCCTCTCCAGCTTTGGATCATATAGTGACATTGCATTTCTCCCTTGCTCGGCCTTGTATCGCACAGTCATCACCTGACTGCATAAATTGCGATTGGCTCTTGTGGTTCCGTCTGCCTGACGTGGCGAATCTCCAAACTAATGGGATTTTCTGGCGAGGTCAATCGCAGGTCAGGTTTGTCTTCATGGTTACATTCGCATAACAAAATGTCGGGTTAGGGGGATTGGCTCGTAGTTATGGAGTGTTTATTCTGTTTGGTTTGATTTTGTTGGTTAAATATATCGCCATTGACGGGCTCAATGGTGCGCTCGGCGACGATGGGCGAATGTAGTAATTTTACCAACCCGATGTGGCCGACAGCGGAAGGGATCACATTTTCAATATCCCATGCTTGCAATTGTGTGCTGTCGGGTCTCTTTGAATTTTTCATTATTCAACAGTGGGTTATCAGGTCTCATTTTCATATGGATGTTTATTGTTTAAATCGTCAAAGAACTGTAAAAATCCTTTTTTTGCGCTTTTTCTCTATATTTATTCAAAATTGGTCGGGTATTTATATGTTTTACCCTCTCCGCTAGCTTGATCCAGCTCAGCCCCTGTTTTGCGCAAGCTCGTACAATGGCGCTCCTTTAGCGGAGGTGTCATGCAGTTACACGAACTCGTCAATACATTCGGTCAGGATCTCAAGCAGCGTCATGGTCAGAAGATCCACAAACTCTCCATCCACGGGGCCTTCACCTGCCCGAACCGTGACGGCACCCTGGGCCGTGGTGGCTGCACCTTCTGCAACGTATCCTCTTTTGCTGACGAGTCGGCTCAGCAACTCTCCGTGGTGCAACAACTGCTGGCTCGCCGGGACGAAGTCACCCGTGCCAAGCGCTATCTTGCCTACTTTCAGGCCTATACCAGTACCTATGCCGAGGTCGAATATCTGCAGCGGATGTATGAAGAGGCGCTGTCAGTGAGCGATATGGTGGGGCTCTGCGTGGGCACTCGCCCCGATTGCGTACCGGATGCGGTGCTGGATCTGTTGGCGGGCTATCAGGCCCGGGGCTACGAGGTGTGGCTGGAGCTCGGGCTGCAAAGTGCCAACGACAAGACCCTGCAACGGATCAACCGCGGCCACGGTTATGCCGCCTATGAGGATGCGGTAAGACGTGCCCATCAGCGCGGCATCAAGGTATGTGCTCATCTGATCGTCGGCCTGCCGGGGGAGGTGCCGATGGACAGCCTCGATACCCTGCATCGTATCGTTGAGACCGGTGTTGAGGGGATCAAGCTGCATCCGCTTCATGTGGTAGAGGGCAGTACTCTCGGCAAGGCGTGGCAGGCGGGGCGCCTTGAGGTATTGACGCTGGAGCAGTATGTGGAAGCCGCTGTCGCCATGATCCAGCACACGCCGCCCGAGGTGGTGTATCACCGGATTTCGGCATCCGCGCGCCGTCCGACTCTGTTGGCGCCAGCCTGGTGTGAAAACCGCTGGACTGCCATGGCGGATATTGCCAAAGCACTCTCATTGAGCGGCCCGCAAGGTCACGCGTTTGGCAGACCCTTCATACTTCCTGACCTATAATTGAGCACCAGATTATTATTTTCACGTAAAACATAGGGTTATATAAAAAACTTCATACCCTAAACTATAGTTTTGGTACGTGCCGGTTGATATAGTGGTGCGCCATAATAAATGTCATTATCAATTAACTCCGACATTCACCCTGGTTGCAGTGTTAGCATGGTGTTGATGAGTCGATTATTTTTACCAATAACGAATCATGCCGCCATTGCTGCTGTGCCGGGAAATTGGGGATGAGTGTCGCGATCTATCTGGACAGGTTTATCCCCTGATAAGTCTCATCAGCGGGAGGGCTACTCGGTTTTAGCGTGGCTATAGCAGGGAAATATGAGCGATGAACGCTCTTATCTACCTCATTTATGCAGTGACAGGATGCTATGCAAGCAGAAACAAGTCGTATTGATGAGTTATTGGAGTGTCTGGTCTTCTTGACCCGTTTTTATGGTGTACCCAACAGTCAGGATGCCCTGACGACCGGGTTGCCACTGGTCTCCGGACGCCTGACAACCGCACTCTTTTGCCGTGCTGCCGAGCGGGGCGGGTTATCCGCCCGTGAAGTGATCCAGCCACTGGCCGATATTTCTCCCTTGCTGCTGCCTTGTGT
The DNA here is from genome assembly GCF_027705925.1 of Aeromonas sp. Y289-2. NCBI lineage: Bacteria > Pseudomonadati > Pseudomonadota > Gammaproteobacteria > Aeromonadales > Aeromonadaceae > Aeromonas > Aeromonas sp. Y289-2. The sequence continues at coordinate 352,804 of NZ_JAPDCH010000001.1, read as the reverse complement.
ATTGCAGATGCGCAGTGGTGGCGCCTGCATTTTGCTGGAGTGGAACGAAGATCGCAGCCAGGGGAAAGTGATTTTCCCACAGGCCGGTGATGCCGCGCAATGGCTGACAGCAGCCCAGTTGGGTGATGAGTATCTGGGACGCCTCTTCTACGTGAAGAAGCAGTTCAAGTTTGACGAACGCTCGCCCAAGGTGCTGGAAACCCGTGATGGCCACTGGTTCTGGAGCACCTTGTTCGAATCCCGCGGCATCTATCGCGATGTGCTGATCGCCTCCATTCTGATCAACCTGTTTGCCATCGCCAGCCCTCTTTTCACCATGAACGTCTATGACAAGATTGTGCCCAATCTGGCGTTTGATTCGCTCTGGGTGCTGGCGGTCGGGGCTATGGTGGTCTTTACCTTCGATTTTGTGATGCGGCAGTTGCGCAGTTACTTTATCGATATCGCTGGCAAAAAGTCTGATGTGCTACTGTCCGCCAAGATCTTCGCCAAGGTGATGGGTATGCGGATGGAATCTCGTCCCGCTTCCACTGGCGCGTTCGCCAAACATCTGCAGGAATTTGAATCGGTGCGAGAGTTTTTCACCTCCGCAACGGTTTCTACTCTTATCGATCTGCCCTTTGCCGTCTTCTTCCTTTTTATTATCTGGATGTTTGCCGGTGTGATGGTGGTGGTCCCCATCGTCGCCATGCTGATCCTCATCGCCTACAGCTTCTATATTCAGGAGCCCCTCAAGCAGTCCATCGAAGAGGGTTCACGCCTTGCGTCCCAGAAGAACGCCAACCTGATTGAAAGTATTTCCGGGCTGGAAACCGTCAAGATTTTCGGTGCCGAGAGCATGTTCCAGCATCGCTGGGAACAGGCCGTCTCCCATATTTCCACCTGGGGCGTACAGACCCGCCGCATTACCAACTCTATGTCCTCACTGGCCAGTTATATCCAGCAGGTGGTGACGGTCGGTCTGGTGATCGTCGGTGTTTACCAGATCTCCGAAGGTTTGGTTACCATGGGGGGGATGATTGCTGCCGTGATGCTCTCCAGCCGCGCCATTGCGCCTATGGTGCAACTCTCCGTGTTGTCGACCCGTTATAACCAGGCCAAATCTGCATTGGATATTCTGGAAAAAATCATGCAAACCCCGGGTGAGCAGGAGGAAGGCAAGCAATATATCCATCATCCGGTGATTGCCGGTCGCATTGAATTCGAAAATGTCTCCTTCAAATATCCGGGAATGGAAACCAGCACGCTGCACAATATCAATTTGCGCATTCAGCCGGGCGAAAAGGTGGCGATTATCGGCCGGATTGGGGCGGGTAAAACGACCCTCGAGAAGTTGTTGATGGGACTTTATCGACCGACCGATGGCTCGGTACGTATCGATGGCTTTGAACTCGATCAACTGCCACCTGCGGTGATCCGTCGCAATATCGGCTGTGTTCCGCAAGATGTCATTCTCTTTTTCGGATCGGTGCGGGACAACATCATGCTGGGTAATCCGCTGGTGGATGATGTGAGAGTCTTGCGCGCAGCCAAGCGGGCGGGTGTCACCAACTTTACCAACCGGGATCCCAACGGGCTGGATCGGCAGATAGGTGAGGGGGGGCGTCAGCTCTCCGGTGGCCAGCGTCAGTCGATCCTGCTGGCACGCGCCCTGCTCAATGATCCCCCCATTCTGGTGATGGATGAGCCGACCTCCAACATGGACAATCAGTCCGAGATGCAGGTCAAACAGGAGCTCGCCAGACTGGGCCCGGAAACCACATTGATCCTCATCACTCACAAAACCTCGATGCTGGATGTGGCATCGCGAGTGATCGTCATCGAGCAGGGGCAGATCGTTGCTGATGGCCCCAAAGAGGTGGTGTTGCAGCAGTTGAAGGAAGGCAAGGTGCGCGTGCAGGAGGTGTCCCATGGTTAAGGGGCTCATGGACTGGTTCAAGCGCAGCAAAAAGACGCCTTCCGGCGAGGTATTGCCAGCACCCGAGCATCTGGAGTTTGTCGATGACGGCGCGGCAGCTGTACTGCTGACCACGCCGACCGGAGCTCGTATCCTGCTATGGTGCTGTTTCCTCTTTTTCATGAGTGCCATCGTCTGGGCGGCCTGGGCCGAACTGGATGAAGTCACCGTGGGTCAGGGCAAGGTTATTCCGTCCCGTCAGCTGCAGGTGATCCAGAACCTGGAAGGGGGGATCGTCAAAGAGATCTTCGTCAAAGAGGGGGATATCGTCGAAAAGGGGCAGCCGCTGCTGCGCATTGATGACACCCGTTTCCGCTCCGACTTTAGAGAACGGGAACAAGAGGTAGTCACCCTCAAGGGGGATGTGGCCCGTCTGCGCGCCGAGATGGCCAGTGTCGAGGTGAAAAACGACCCGGCACTGGGGTGGCGTGAACAGGTCGTGGTAGGTGAAGCGCCAATCCAGTTTCCCGATGGTTATGAAACCGTCTTTGCCGAATACGCACACCGTGAGCGGTCTGTACAGCGGGATCGCCTAAATAACCTGAAAAACCAGCTCTATATTCTTGGTCAGCAAATCGAACAGAAAGAGCAGGAGCTGATTGAACTGAATGCCAAGATCCGCACCGTGAATCGCAGTGTGGATCTGGCCAGACAGGAACTGAATATTAGCCGTCCGTTGGCGAAAGAAGGTATAGTGCCTCAAGTGGAGCTAATCAAGCTTGAGCGGCAGGTCAACGAGATGCAGGGGGAGCTGGAGAGCAACCGTCTGCTGATCCCAAAACTCAATTCGGTACTGCGTGAGACCATCTCCAAGCGTAATGATATTGCGCTGAAGTTCAGAGCAGACTCCCAGACTGAACTGAATGAGAAACAGGGGCGGCTTGGCCAGTTATCAGAAGGGCAGGTTGGCTTGCGAGACAGGGTTGACCGGACCAGCGTGATTGCTCCGCTCAAGGGCACCATCAAGAAACTCAAGATCAACACCCTGGGCGGCGTGGTTCAGCCCGGCATGGATTTGATGGAGATTGTGCCGTTGGAGGATACCTTGCTGGTAGAAGCCAAGGTGTCACCGAAAGATATCGCCTTCCTGCGACCGGGGCTGGATGCCATCGTCAAAATTACTGCCTATGACTTTACAATCTATGGAGGATTGCATGGCAAGGTTGAACAGATAAGTGCGGATTCGATCCAGGATGAGGAGGGGAACTCCTTTTATCTGGTTCGGGTTCGAACAGAGAAGAGTTACTTGGGCGATGAGCTTAACGCTCTTCCCATCATCCCCGGTATGTTAGCCAGTGCTGATATCATTACTGGTAAAAAAAGTGTCCTAGACTATTTGCTTAAGCCGATTTTACGGGCAAAGCAGTCGGCACTGAGAGAACGATAAGCCAACAATCTAAAAACAAAACATGACTGGAGATAACATGAAAAAAACGATTGTTGCCATGCTGGTCAGTGGCTGCATCCTGATACCGAGTTTGGGTCAGGCCCAGACTCTGGAAGAGTCGGTGGCACAGACACTTGCTACGCATCCCAAGATCAAGGAAGCGTTTGATCTGTATCAGGCACGACTCTATCAGCATGATGGAGCCAAGGGGGGCTATTATCCTACGATCGATCTGCGTGGCGGCGTAGGCTATGAAAAAACTGACAGCCCTTCTACCCGCGCTGCCAGCGCCAACAGCAATATTGATGATTCCATGACTCGCAAAGAGGCTGGACTCAGTCTGCGGCAAATGTTGTTTGATGGCTTTGATGTCAGCAACAACGTCTCCAGAACCGAAGCTGAAGCCAATGCCCAGCGTCTGGCGATGATCTCCGAAGCTGAAAATACCGCGCTGCGAGTAGCTGAGGTCTACCTCAATATGCTGCGTCAGCAGGAGATTTTGGAACTCTCCAAACAGAACCTGGAAACCCACGAACAAATCCGCAGCGACATCAGCAAGCGGACTGATTCAGGGCTTGGTTCTACTGCGGATCAGACCCAGATTGAAGGTCGTGTTGCCCGGGCCTATTCAAATCAGGCCGCTGCTGAAAACAACTATCGCGACGCAGAGAGTGAATTTATTCGTGTCGTGAACGAGGTACCAAAAGATCTGGTACAGCCGGTTCCCAATACCGAGCTTATCCCGACCAGCCTCGATAGTGCGCTGAAAACGGCGACCGAAGTCCACCCGACCCTGCTCTCTTCCCTGCAGGATATCGAAGCGGCCAAGTATCAACATGAAGGCGCCAAATCCGGTTTCTACCCGAATGTAACATTCGAGGTCGATCAGAACTGGAATGAGGATATCGATGCGGTCAAAGGGCGCAACGATGATCTGACCGCAATGGTGCGCATGCGTTACAACCTGTTCCGTGGTGGTTCTGATGTGGCAGAGAGTAATGCAACATCTGCGCTCTACTCTCAGGCGAAAGACATTCATTTGAATGCGTTTCGCCAGGTTGAGGAAGGCACTCGTCTGGCCTGGAACGCGAAAGAGTCGCTGGCCAAGCAGAAGACCTTCCTGAAAGAGCATGTTGACGCCAGCTATGACACCGTACAGGCATACAAGAAGCAGTTTGGTTTGGGTCAACGGACATTGCTGGACGTATTGAACACCGAGAACGAATTGTTCGAGGCGCGTCGCAGCTATATCACCGCTGAGTATGATGCACTGCTGGCGGACTATCGCATTCTCAACGCGACAGGCAGCCTGCTCAATGCATTTAGCGTCAAACAACCCGCTGAATGGCAGGCCAGGCAATAACCGTTTGTTCATGATCCCGCAGGGATCATGAACGCCAACATGGTGACTGCTGCTGGCAGTCACCATGTTTGGCTAACGCAGGTTGTTGTACGAGCTTTGAGGTGTGCAGCAGTAATAATGCAGCAGGAATATGACGTGACACTCCAGCGTGGTACCGGTAGCAGATGGTGTTATCTTCTCAATGAATGGAGATACCGATCGCTACGCGCTTTGCGCCACTCCTTATGGATCTTGCTGTTACCCTTCTCACTTCTGCTCTGTGCCAGTCAGCCTCTGCCACAGGAAGATCTCAACTTGATCAAACGGGCGGAGCAGACCTATGGCGCCAGAGCCGGCAAGCGTGTAACCAGTTGGCGTATGCTGGTCATGGAGACGAAGGGCAGGGCCCTGAGCGAAGAAAAAAAGCTTGAGCGGGTAAATAATTTTTTCAATCGGATGCGTTTTATTGACGATATCAAGTTGTGGCGCAAAAAGGATTATTGGGCAACCCCGCTAGAATTTTTGGGAGCCGCCGGGGGAGACTGTGAAGATTTCAGTATCGCCAAATACTCTACGCTGCTCGAGCTTGGGATCCCGGATGATAAAATGCGGATGGTGTACGTCAAGGCTCTTGATTACAACCAGTTTCACATGGTGGTGGCATATTATGAGACACCCTCTTCCGTTCCGGTTATTTTGGATAATTTGATAGGCTCGATTCGCCCTGCCACACAGCGGCGTGATCTGGTGCCTATTTACAGTTTTAACGGTAGTCACTTGTGGTTGATGAAGGCACGAGGCCAAGGGGAACTGGCTGGTCAATCATCCCGCTTGGGATTATGGAATGATTTACGCAATCGCATGACCTCGGGGCGATTGGCTCGGCCAGTGGTGAATTTGGATGATTAACCTATGACGCTCTATCGACAGTTATTAGCCACCATGCTGCTGCTGTTTGGATTGTTATTTGCGGCCACATACTGGGTGCAATTCAATTCAACCCGCACTTATCTGGCGCAGCAACAGGAAACAACGGTCATCAATACGGCAACTTCGCTGGGGCTTGCGCTCACACCCTATCTGGAAAACGGTGACAAGGTCGGTGCCGAGTCGGTGATCCAGGCTATTTTTGATGGCGGCTATTATCGATTGGTTCGCCTTGATCTGCTGGCATCAAAGGATGTCATCGAGCAGGAAAATACCAACAATATTCAGGGGGTACCGCGGTGGTTTGTAAATTTGGGACTTTTTCCTGAGGTATCCAACGAATCAATTCTGACATCTGGCTGGTTGCAGCTTGGAAAATTAAAAGTAGTGGGTCACCCCGGCCAGGCTTATTACGAGTTGTGGCGGGGGATGAGCGAGCTGGCGAGCTGGTTTCTGGTCGGCTTTTTGATCACCACAATTTTGTTGATGAGAGCACTCAACTACTTGCTCAAGCCACTCAAACAGATCTGTGATCAAGCCGTCGAGATTGAGCTGCACCATTTCGGTCATATGATCCCGGAGCCTAAAACCCATGAATTGAAGCAGGTCGTTCAGGCGATCAACATCCTCTCAAGCAAGTTGGCGTTGCAGTTCAAAGAGCAAGCCGATGAGGCCGAGAAATTGCGTGAGCGGGTTTATGTCGATGCCGTGTCGGGGCTTGGCAACCGAGCCTATTTTGTGGGTCAGGTAAACGCATGGATAGCGGAGGCTGGCCAAGGTGGCGTCATGCTGGTTGCGGTCGACATGCTGGATGATATCTATCGCGATGAAGGCTTTGCTGCCCGTGACAACATGGTCAAATCGATAGCTCAGGCTTTGAAAGAGCAATTAAAAGGGTGGGATGGCGCAGCCTTGGCACGGATCTCCGCGACGGAATATGCGCTGCTCTGTCCAACTGACGATCTGACTCAGCTAAAAGAGCTGGCTGAAGTGATTAATAGCCGCATTGCCGATCTGGTGGTGAATCCAATGGGCGAAGGGGATGCGCTCTCCGTCATCGGTATTGCCGGTCGTGATGGCAATGATGATCTCTCTGCCTTGTTGACCAAAGCCGATAATGCGCTTGGCAAGGCGCGCAATGAACGCCGTGGTGCTGTGGTGATGGAAGGGGGGACCGAGCAAGGTTTGATGGGGCGTTTGGCCTGGCGAGATCTGGTACAAGATGCCATTTCACGACAACTTTGGCGCTTCAAAGCACAACCAGCTTGCCGGTTTGATAATGGAGCAAGGTTGCATGCCGAGCTGTTTGCTTCTATCTCTCGGGATGGCACAGATTATTTTGCAGGTCAGTTCTTGCCCGCGATTGAACAGTTCAAATTGGGTGGCGAGTTTGACCAGGCGGTGCTTGATGCTTGCGTTCCATTACTGCAAAAACAGTCTGATCTGGTACTGGCGATCAACATCACTGCTGGCTCGCTCTGCTCGGATGAATTTTTAACCTGGCTGACGCGCTATCTGACCGAGTATGCAGAGCTCAAAGAGCGGTTGTTATTTGAAATACCTGAAGCTGCCATCATGAAACATAAAGACAACGTGGCTGCGTTGGTGGGCACCTTGCAAGCTCATGGTTTCCAGTGGGGGGTTGACCACTATGGTCGTCACTTCCAGTCTCTGGGCTATCTGGAGGAGTTGTCGCCGGCTTATGTCAAGGTTGATCACGGTTATACCAGTCAGGTCATGGAGCCGGGGGCTGACACCTCATTCCTGGCTGCAGTGTGTCGCGCCGCACACAATGCCGGTGTGACGACTATTGCAACCCGAGTCGAAGATCAACATCAAGTGGAACTGCTTTCCAAGTTGCATATAGATGGTTACCAGGGATTTGTTCATCCTGCCTTCCCATTGTCTTGAATTAAATGCTGGAAATGGCCCCGATAGGGGCCTTTTTTATACCAGTCACTTCTCTTTTCGCCATTTTTCTATAACCAACTCAAGGCCGGTCTTGAATGGGGCTGTGTCTAGGGTTCTGATTTGTATTAAGAAATTCCAACTCTTCGATTTTTTTCCGTCCTTTTGTTGAATTCCTCTCGAACGTACGTTTTTTTGCAACGGAACAGCGCGCTATCTCCTTCTACGGTGTAGACATCAAGATCTGTCACCTTGGAGCAATGGATATGCGTACCCAAATCATCGACAAGTCCGTGGTTGTCTCAGCTATCGAAGGCAATGTGGAGATTGTGCTGGCTGATGGAAGCAGCCGCCCTCTGCAAAAAGGGGAAATTCTCCAACCCGGAGCCAAATTGACCATAGCTGATGACGCCAAGCTGGCTCTTTCCCCTTATGACGATACTCCAGCATCGGATGTACCGGCAGGTTCCGAGTCCGCTGAACCTGCTCAACCGCAAGTGGCGGCCAGCCAGGAAGGCGCACCTTCAGATATTGCCGCATTGCAAGAATCGATTCTGCAGGGTGTTGACCCGACTCAAAACTTTGAGGCTTCTGCTGCTGGTGGGGCACCAGCGGCCGGTGGTGGTGGCGGTATTGGTGGGGTTGCGGGGGCCAGTGGTAATGGTGGTTTCGTCACAATTGATCGAACAGGCGATGCCACGATAGCGGCTGCAGGGTTTGATACCACCTATCAGTCCGAGCCGTTTATCAACACTGAACAAGCAGCTGAACCGCTGCTTGAGCCAGAGCCGCTGGAGAATATCCTGCTAGATGAAAGCGAGGTCATTTCGCTTGATGAAGATAGCTCTACAAGCGGTAATCTACTGGCAAACAGTTCCAACCCCGATGGTCCGCAGGCTGCCTCTATCATCAGTTACAGCTGGGGGAGCAACATAGACGTACCTGCTGGCGTGTCGTCGACTCTGACAGGAATTGGCACGCTGATCATCAATAGTGATGGTTCTTTCACCTTTACCCCGGCTCCTGATTATTCCGGAGCCGTACCTACCGTGAGTTATGTGGTTACCGATGGCACTGATATCGTCACGTCAACCTTGACGCTGATAGTGACTCCACAAGGTGACATCGATTTCAACGCTGAGGCCCTGAATGCGGGTGCGACCGAAACGGATGGCACGGTACAGGTGCTGCTGAGCAACACCGTGAGTATCAGTGATGGCGATGGTTCAGAGACCTGGACCAGCCTGGTATACACCTTCGACAACCTGCCGGCGGGGACCGAGGCGGTGGGTGGCAATCTGGTGGGTAACGTCCTGACAGTGAACGTGGTGGCGGGGGCATTGCCGCCGGCGTTCGGGCTGGTGTTCCCTGCAGACTATTCGACCGCAGGCGTGGCGGGCAGTACCAGCAATAGTGGCGCGCCTATCAGCTACACAGTTGTGGCGACCACCAACGAAGGTAGCGCGAGCAGCAGTGGCAGCATCACCATCAATGTGGAAGGGGATATCAGTGTCAGCGCGACTGACCTGGTGGAAGCTGAAACAGACGACCCGATAGTGGTATCGCTGGCGGCGCAGCTGGGTGTTACTGCGACCGACGCGGATGGTTCGGAGCAGGTGACCGGCGTGACGGTGACACTGAGCGGTGTGCCGGCAGGTGCGTTGATGGGGGCAGGCTGGGTGGCTGGCGCGGTGGCGGGTAGCTACAGCTGGAGCGGTGCGAGCACAGCGGGAGTGCCGGGCTTTAGCTTGCCGGCGGACTGGAGCGGGGTCGTGAGTGGCAACGTGGCGGGGACCACGGACGAGGGCGGGGCAGACAACAAGCCCTTCACCGTAACTATCAATGCCGGCCATGACATCGACTTCAACGTCGAGGCGCTGAATGCGGGTGCGACCGAAACGGATGGCACGGTACAGGTGCTGCTGACCAACACAGTGAGTATCAGCGATGGCGACGGGTCAGAGACCTGGACCAGCCTGGTGTATACCTTCAACAATTTGCCTGCGAATACCACTGCAGTGGGTGGCACCCTGGTGGGTAACGTCCTGACAGTGAACGTGGTGGCGGGGGCATTGCCGCCGGCGTTCGGGCTGGTGTTCCCTGCAGACTATTCGACCGCAGGCGTGGCGGGCAGTACCAGCAATAGTGGCGCGCCTATCAGCTACACAGTTGTGGCGACCACCAACGAAGGTAGCGCGAGCAGCAGTGGCAGCATCACCATCAATGTGGAAGGGGATATCAGTGTCAGCGCGACTGACCTGGTGGAAGCTGAAACAGACGACCCGATAGTGGTATCGCTGGCGGCGCAGCTGAGCGTGAGTGCGAGCGACGCGGATGGTTCGGAGCAGGTGACCGGCGTGACGGTGACCCTGAGCGGTGTCCCGGCAGGTGCGTTGATGGGGGCAGGCTGGGTGGCTGGCGCGGTGGCGGGCAGCTACAGCTGGAGCGGTGCGAGCACAGCGGGAGTGCCGGGCTTTAGCTTGCCGGCGGACTGGAGCGGGGTCGTGAATGGCAATGTGGCGGGGACCACGGACGAGGGCGGGGCAGACAACAAGCCCTTCACCGTGACCGTCACTGCAACTAACGATGCTCCCATGCTGACTGTCTCGGATCTGCGCATATCCGAGGAGGGATTGCCGAGATCCAATCCAGACAATTCACCCAATCCCGGCGATATTACCGACAGCACCTCGACCAATGCGACGGCAAATGTGACAGATATAGACAGCAATACCTTTACGTTCACTCTTTCTGCTCCATCTGGCCTGAGCTCTGGAGGTTTACCAGTTGTGTGGAGTGGTATGGGGTCTGCGACACTGGTGGGGTCAGCGGGAGGGCTCCCTGTCATACAAGTATCTGTAGATCCGGTTGGAAAATATACCGTCACCTTGCTGGGGCCCATCGATCATGAATTTGGAGACAATAAGGAAGGACTGAAGACATTTACCTTCAACATGTCAGCCAGTGATGGTGACTTGAGTGATACCAAGCAGGTCAGTGTTGTTATTGAAGACGATATGCCCGTGATCACAGGCATCGAAAGTCTGGAAGTGATGAATGTTGCCGACATTACCACCGGTGGATTGTTTGGCGTCTCTTTTGGTGCTGATGGCCCTCTGGGTACTGGTGGACTGAAACTGACTGGATGGCCTGATTTGGCAGGGATCACCGAAACATTGTCGACTGATGGCAAGACTCTGGTAGCAACCATTGATGGTAGTGGGCAGCCACCTAAAGTGTTCTATACATTGACACTCAGTGACGACAATACTTACAGCTTTGAACTGGTTACTCCCCAGCCAACCCAGACTTTCTCGATCGGAGCACAGTTCGGTGCTGGCGGGCCTGTTGAGACGATCGGAGTTACTGCTGGCAGTATTGGTGTCCTGTTCGATGGTCTGCTGTTCAATGGCAGCGTCAATAATCCTCAGGATCTGCCGGGGAGTGATGCAGATAATCTCAACCCGAACAACAATGGTTTCGGGATTAAGAACGGCAACCTGGACAATAACGAAGGGTTTAAGGTATCCACGACGACAGCCGTTGATGGGCTCTCTTTCAACGTCTACGGGGTTGGCAACACCAATACCAGCACCATACAGTGGGTGGCTTATGCTGCCGATGGCGTGACCGTCGTCGATTCCGGAGAGCTTGTTCTGTCAGGACTCAAAGGGTCGATGCAGTTGGCCAGCATAGAACCCGATGGGGAGTTCAGCCAGCTTTATGTCCGCTTTGTGCTGAATGGCAATGACTCAGTGAGGATCGAGAATTTCGGAGTGATCGACAAGATCACGCCTCCTGATATTGACCTTGATTTCAGTGCTACCTTGACTGATGCCGATGGAGATAAAGCCAGCGCCAACTTTACTGTATCGGTCAAGAGCAATGAGCCTCCCGTCGCGTCCAATATTCTGGTTGTGGGCAGCAACACCTCGGATACCCCCGACACTACCGGGACCCCCGGCACGGATGATGATCACAAGGTGCCCAACTCCAACGGTAGTCTGGATGGTCTGGTTGCAGGCGGTGCTGGTCACGATATTGTGGTGGGGGACATCGGAGGCACCAGTACCAATTTCATCCCGGGTAAGAATTACAATATTGCCCTGGTGGTCGATGTGTCTGGCAGTATGGCTGGATCACGACTGAATATGCTCAAGGCCTCCCTGACCCATTTGGTCAACCAGTTGAAAGATCATGATGGTGAGATCAATGTCACCTTGATTGGTTTTGCGGCGAATGCCAGCGAGAGTGTGACAATAGTAGGGCTTGGTGCCAGTAATGTGAGCAACCTGACCAATGCCATTGATGCACTGGTTGCCAATGGTGGCACCAACTATGAAGCCGCGTTCAATCAGGCCGTGCAGTGGTTCAATGATGGTAGCAAGGCTGCTCCCGGTTACCAGAACCTGACATTCTTTGTCACGGATGGTAACCCGACTTACTACCTCAATGACAGCAATCAGGTCGCCGGACCAGGCAACAGCACCACATTTGAGGTGATCAAGGAGTCGGTGGATGCTTTTGTTTCACTCAGTGCCATCAGTCAGGTCAATGCAATCGGGGTGACCAATGATGTTAACAAGGATTTGTTGAAGTTCTTTGATAACACGACTGAAACGGCAGATCAGTTTTACTCGGCAGGCAGCTTCCTTGACTTGGCCACCTTTGGTAGTGGTAGCGGCATAAATGCCGCCTCGGGATGGGTGCTCAGTGGTGATGCTCAGGGATCGCATACTGTTACGAATGGAAGCTTGCGGATCCGGGATGATCGAACCGGTTCTGATTCTGACAGGACAATATTGGCGCTCGCCGTGGCCAATGCCATCCAGGTTTCTGCGGCACAAGCCGGAGCAAGTCTGCAGTTCCAGTATGCCTTGAATGGTGTTAATAGCAGCGACAGCTTCACCTGGAAGTTGGTGAAACTCGAGGGTGGTTTCTGGGATATGCTCAATCCAGTGCAAACGGGCACCATTACTGGCGTTAGTTCGTCTGTTTTGACGGCTTACAGCACTATCACAACCGATGGACTGCCTGTCGGGCAATACGGGTTTGTGTTCGAACTGCTCGACAGCTCCAATGACCGGAATGCTGAGGTACGGATAGACAATATCCGGATCGAGCAGGGTTTCAATGCTCCGATCGGCGATGCCCAGATTGTGACCAGTGCCGAGCAGTTGACGGCAGCCCTGACCGAGGGGGATCAGATTACCGTGTTGCTGGGGGCCGGCAATGACGTGGCCGATGGTGGTGTTGGCAATGACATCCTGTTTGGCGATGTACTCAATACCGATACGCTGGCCAGCGAGTTGGGACTGGATCTGCCCCAAGGTTCTGGTTGGCTGGTATTTGAAACGCTGGAGTCCAGTCATGGGTGGACACGTGAACAGACGGTGGATTACATCCGGACCCATATTACTGAGCTGAGTGGGGAGAGTAGCCGCAGTGGTGGTAATGACACCCTATATGGTGGCAGTGGCAACGATATCCTTTTTGGCCAGGAAGGGAACGACACCCTTGTTGGAGGTGTCGGTGATGATTATCTGGATGGTGGTTCTGGTAGCGATATACTCACGGGCGACCTTGGTAAGGACATTCTGATCGGCGGCCTTGGCAGCGATACCATGACCGGTGGTGGGGAGAGTGACAGCTTCAAGTGGCTGGCGGGGGATGCGGACGGCAGTATCGATACCATTACTGATTTCACTTTAGGTGATACCAACAATGGTGGAGATGTACTGGATCTCTCGGATCTGCTGGTCGGCGTACCTGCAGTGGGGAACAACGAGGATCTGGCAGCCGTGCTGGACAACTATCTGCAGTTCAACACGACGACCAAGACGTTGACGATAGATCCTGCCGGGGCCGGTGGGAGCCCGGAACTGACCATCCAGTTCCAGAATTCACTCGACCTCGCCTCACTGGGCTCCAATCAGGAGATCATCAAGCACTTGCTGGATGACGGTAACTTGAAGGTTGATCCGTAACCCTGTCTTGGGGCCGGGCTTGCCTGGCCCCTGTTTTTTCCTCAAGGGGATGGATAAGATAGCGGCAGTAGAGGAGAGGGTTAATCATGCAGTCATTCAACTGGGTCGACATTGATGGCATCCGTTATAGCTGGGATGGGCAGGGGAACATTACCTGCGCAGGCCAGTTTGGCTATCAGGCCTCGATCGCGGGGGATCGGCTGGATGGGATGGAGATTGAGAATGAGGCCGGTGATGTAGCGGGCTCGCTCTATGTTGACTTCGCTACTGCCTCTATCACTTATGTGCCGGTCATGGATACCGAGTCTGCCCATAACATGATTCTGGTTGGCCATCATCAGGGGCAGCAGGAATATCCGCTGGCCAGTTTTCACTCTCCGTTGTTGCAAGATTTGCTAGGACCATCTGATACCATCCCTTGGTCTGCGATGGAGGAGGATAGTGGTGGCACCAATATCGGACAGGCGGTGCAAGGACACGTTCTGTCGTGGGACTCGTTCCATTTCGATGATGAGGTGTTGGTCTGTGGCGCGGCTCCTGCGCTGGATATGGCAAACCAGAGCCAGGATCCCGGCAGCATGGTCACCATTAGTCTCGATCTGACCAATCAGATACTGGATCAGCTCCCCCCCTTGCACGATATATGAATCCCGCAGCTGCACGGGCATAATGGCCTCAATCTTTCCGATTGAGGTTTTTTTCTATGTGGCGTCCCCTTCTTACTCTTTCCGCTCTGGTTGTCAGTGCTCCGCTGCTGGCGATTGAAGTGCCGCAAGCGCCCCATCTGGTGGTGAGCGGTTATGCCGAGCAGAAGACCGAACCCGATATGCTCACCCTCAATGTGGCGGTGAGTGCACTGGATAAGCAGGGCCTCAAGGCCAAGCAGCAGGTCGATACCAAGGTCGCAGCCTTTTTCAGCCAACTGGAAGGGTTGGGGATCAAGCGCAGCGATGTTGAGGCTGGCAACCTGATGGTCTCTCCGGAATATCAGTATGGCGAGAACAAGAAGCCGGTATTGTTGGGGTATCGTGCCCAACGGCAATTGGCGGTCAAACTCTATCAACTGGATAAATTGAGCCCCCTGATGGATACCGCCCTCAAAGCCGGGCTGGAGTCTGTATCCCAGATTGAGTACGGGTTGAAGTCGCCGCAGGTCATCAAGGAGCAGGCCCGTTTGAAAGCAGTTGAGGATGCCAAAACCAAGGCTGAATCTCTGGCCAAGGCGTTCGGTATGAAGCTTGGCAAGGTCTACAGTGTGGAGTACCGCAATGCTTCGCCCATTACCGCCTACAGCCGCAACCTGAAGGTGGTGCAGGCCATGGCGATGGCTGCTCCCGCGCCGGATATGGCGGACAACAGCTATCAACAACAGCAGATCACGGTAAGTGATAATATCGAGGCTGTTTTCTTGCTGGAGTGATGCCCGTCGTTTAAGTCCAGTCATGAACAACCCCGCCATTTGCTGCGGGGTTTTTATTGCACATCGATGCAGATATAAAAAAGCCGACGCTCGTGTTTACTTAATCGCGCGTCGGCTTTTTGTTGGCGGGGTTTATCAGGCGGTTACAGCATCAGCCTTGGTCGCTTCAGGAGCAGGGTTGCGGATGAGGTAATCAAATGCACCCAGTGCGGCGGTGGCGCCAGCGCCCATGGAGATGATGATCTGCTTGAACGGTACCGTGGTGGCATCCCCTGCGGCGTAGACGCCGGGCAGGGAGGTCGCGCCCTTGGTATCGATCTCGATCTCGCCAAAGCGGGTCAGGGCAATCTCGCTCCCTTTCAGGAACTCGGTGTTCGGTACCAGGCCGATCTGGACGAAGATACCCGCCACCGCCAGGTGTTTGATCTCACCTGTGGTGCGATCTTCGTAGTCCATACCGACCACCTTGGTGCCATCACCGATCACTTCGGTGGTGCGCGCGCTCATGATGATGTCGATATTGCCCATGGAGCGAGCCTTCTTCTGCAGCACTTCATCGGCACGCAGGGTGTCGGCGAACTCCACCACAGTCACATGCTCGACGATGCCAGCCAGATCGATGGCCGCCTCGATACCGGAGTTACCGCCACCGATCACAGCTACTCGCTTGCCCTTGAAGAAGGGACCATCGCAGTGCGGGCAGTAGGCCACGCCCTTGGTGCGGTACTCAAGCTCGCCCGGTACGTTCAGATCGCGCCAGCGGGCACCGGTAGCCAGGATCACGGCGCGGCTCTTCAAGGTGGCACCAGAGGCGAGATCCACGTTCACATATCCATCTTTGCTGATGGCGGCGGCGCGCTGTTCGGTGATCACTTCCACGCCGTACTCTTTGACGTGCTGCTCCAGGCTGGCGGCCAGCTTGGGGCCTTCGGTGTAGGGCACTGAGATAAAGTTCTCGATGCCGACGGTGTCCATCACCTGACCACCGAAACGTTCGGCAACGATGGCGGTGCGAATGCCTTTACGAGCGGCATAGATGGCCGCTGCGGCGCCAGCCGGGCCACCGCCCACGACCAGCACATCGTAGGGATCTTTCTCATTCAGCTCGGCTGCCTTGCGCTCGGCAGCACCTGTGTCAAGTTTGGCGACGATCTCTTCCAGCGAGATCCGCCCTTGGCTGAACGGTTGGCCGTTCAGGTAGACATTCGGTACCGCCATGATTTGACGCTCATTGACCTCTTCCTGGAACAGGGCGCCGTCGATCATGGTGTGAGTGATGCCGGGGTTCAGGGTCGCCATCAGGTTGAGGGCCTGTACTACGTCCGGGCAGTTGTGGCAGGAGAGGGAGATATAGGTCTCGAAGTGGAACTCACCCTTGAGATTGCGGATCTGCTCCTGCACGGCCGCATCGGCCTTGGAGGGGTGGCCGCCGCTTTGCAGCAGGGCGAGCACCAGAGAGGTAAATTCATGACCCATGGGGATGCCGGCAAAGTGAACGCGCGGGGCTTGGCCCTGCGGCGCGACACTCATGGAAGGCTTGCGAGCGGCAGTGCCAGAGGTCTGGGTGATCTTGGGGGACATCTCGGCGATCTCGCTGGCCAGTGCCAGCAGCTCTGCAGATTTGTCGCTGTCGTTGCCGGACACGCTGATCTCGATGGGATTGACGATGTACTGCAGATAGGTGTTCAGCTGTTGTTTGAGGTTGGTATCCAACATGGTCGAATTCCTTCTTGTAATGGCGAGTTGGCATTAAATGTGAGTCGGTCTGCTTTCAGGCCTATTTGGCAATGCCGGAAAGCAGACCGGCCCTTATGCGGGCCGGTCTTGGAAGCGGGAGGCTTAGATCTTGCCTACCAGATCCAGGGACGGGGCCAGAGTGGCTTCGCCTTCTTTCCATTTAGCCGGGCACACTTCACCCGGGTGGGAGGCAACGTACTGGGCTGCTTTGACTTTGCGCAGCAGTTCCAGTGCGTCACGGCCGATGCCGCCGGCGTTGATCTCGACGATCTGGATGATGCCCTGCGGGTCAATTACGAAGGTACCGCGGTCAGCCAGACCAGCTTCTTCGATCATCACGCCGAAGTTGCGGGTGATGGTACCAGTCGGGTCACCAATCATCGGGTACTGGATCTTCTGAATGGTGTCAGAAGTGTCGTGCCATGCTTTGTGAGTGAAGTGGGTATCGGTAGAGACAGAGTAGATCTCGACGCCCAGCTTCTGGAATTCAGCGTAGTTGTCAGCCAGGTCGCCCAGCTCGGTCGGGCAAACGAAGGTGAAGTCAGCCGGGTAGAAGAAGACCACGGACCACTTGCCTTTCAGGTCAGCGTCAGACACCTGAACGAATTTGCCATTGTGGTAGGCGGTAGCATTGAACGGCTTGATTTCAGTGTTGATGTAGGTAGACATGTAATTGCTCCTTGGTGATGTACATATGCCGGTCTGGTGTTGAAGAGTCTTGCCAGACGAGGCGCTTAACTTTCGATGGATTCATCATAGGGGCTTCCGTTAATCGATAAAAGCCGCAATTTTGAATCGCTTAAATCTACTTATTAGATAGCTCACTATGGCTGTACCTAACATGAATATCTCTGACCTACTGAGATAACTCCTTGTCGTGGTTCAATGTCTGTGCGCTGCATCGCCTTTTCAAGGCATAAGAAGGGGTGTGCAGAGCCACGATGACGCGATGAGATAAACGGTGGTGCAAACAGGTGGCGAGGAGGTTGAGGCCGTTGGTCGCAGCGATGGGGATGTGCTGGCAAGGGGAGGCCGAAAGGCGCAGATAAAAAAAATCCCGGCGCTATCGCAACGACAGGGCCGGGTCATCAAACAAGGAATGGCTATATAAACAAATGCTTTACAGCAAAGACTAACTACGGGGTGTGCAAACTTGCAGACATATGAGAGGAAGATAATGGGTGCACAATCCCTCGTCTCCCCCTCGGCAACTATTGCATGAGAGGGATGATAGTGTGACGCAGATCACAAGGCAAGCATTTGGTGTAATTTTTCAATCAAAATGAAAGTGTTTCATCATTTCAGCTTGTTTTGACGGCTGAAAACGCTTTTATTGTAATTTAATTACAGCTAAATCTGTCAAAAGTCGGTAGGTGGTTCCTGCTCTTCCATCAATTCCAGCAGGTTGATGGCCACGGAAATAAAGTCCGACTCGGTGACAATGCCGATCAGCTTGCGTCCTTTGAGTACCGGCAGGCAGCCATATCTGTGGCGCTGCAGGTAGAGTGCTGCCTCCTTGATGCCGGCGTGAGGATCTACGCTCGCCACTTGCCGTGTCATGATCTCGTCGAGTTGCACGCTGTCGGTAAATTCTGCTTCCCGCTCCGGGCTGATGAGCAGCAGCTTGGATTCCCGGGTGGCCAGGATATCGGTGAGGGTTACCAACCCCAGCAGGTGATGCTGCTCGTCGACGATGGGAATGTGGCGGATCCGCTCCTGCTGCATCAGGTCCATCGCCTGTTTGACACTGTTTGACGGACCCAGAGTGAAGGGATGTTCGGTCATGATTTCGGATAGGGTCATCATGGTGGGCCTCCTTGTGTATCTGCTTTCACCCTAGCCCAGCCCCAACTGGCAAAACATGATCAGGGTCAATACAGAACATTAAAGAATCATTAACCGGAGGTGTGTCTCAATATTGCTCGCTACCCCTTGTCTCTCTTGGGTTTTTGGTCTTTTGGGTTGCCTTGGAAGATGGGGATAACTAGACTAGCCGCCGATTCCCCCCGAGGTGAAAGATGCAAGTATCCGATTTTCATTTTGATCTGCCAGACGAGCTGATTGCCCGCTATCCGATGGCAGAGCGTACCGCCAGCCGCCTGTTGCAGCTCGATGGTCAGACTGGCGCCCTGCGCCACGGTCAATTTGTGGATGTGCTGGATCAGCTCAATCCGGGTGACCTGCTGGTATTCAATAACACCCGTGTCATTCCGGCGCGCATGTTTGGCCAGAAGGCCAGCGGCGGCAAGCTGGAGGTACTGGTCGAGCGCATTCTGGACGAGCACAGCGTGCTGGCCCATGTCCGTGCCTCCAAGGCGCCCAAGCCCGGCACCCGGATGATCATGGATGGTGGCGTTGAAGCCGAGATGCGCGCCCGCCACGACGCTCTGTTCGAGATCCACTTCCTCGACCCGCGTCCGGTGCTGGAAATTTTGGAGGCCATCGGCCACATGCCGCTGCCCCCCTATATCGACCGTCCCGACGAGGATGCCGACAAGGAGCGCTACCAGACCGTTTACAATCAAAAGCCGGGCGCCGTCGCCGCGCCGACCGCCGGCCTGCACTTTGATGAGCCGCTGCTTGAGAAAATTCGGGCCAAAGGGGTTGAAACGGCCTTCGTCACCCTGCATGTAGGGGCGGGGACCTTCCAGCCGGTGCGGGTTGAGAAGATTGAAGATCACCACATGCACTCCGAGTATGCGGAAGTGCCGCAAGAGGTGGTAGATGCCATCGCGGCCACCCGTGCCCGTGGTGGTCGGGTGATTGCCGTTGGCACCACCTCGGTCCGTTCGCTGGAGAGCGCGGCCAAGGTCACCCTGGCGCAGGGCAAACCGCTGGCGCCCTTCTTTAGTGACACCGATATCTTCATCTTCCCTGGTTACAAGTTCCAGATTGTCGATGCCATGGTCACCAACTTCCATCTGCCGGAGTCGACCCTGATCATGCTGGTCAGCGCCTTTGCCGGTTATGACAACGTGATGGCGGCCTATCAGGCAGCCGTGGCCGGGCAGTACCGTTTCTTCAGCTACGGGGACGCCATGTTCGTCACCCGTCGCCAGGTTGAAGCATAAGCTTCAGCTTATTTACCGGGCCGTGCGCGGCCCTCCTATTGTCAGACTGTTTATCTGACGCAGCCGAGGTAGCAATGAAATTTGAACTGAAAACCACCGACGGCCGTGCCCGTCGCGGTCAACTGGTCTTCGAACGTGGTGTGGTACAAACACCGGCCTTTATGCCGGTCGGGACTTACGGCACCGTCAAGGGGATGACCCCGGAAGAAGTGCGTGAAACCGGCGCCGAGATCCTGCTGGGTAACACCTTCCACCTCTGGCTACGTCCGGGTCAGGAAGTGATGCGTGCCCACGGCGATCTGCATGACTTCATGAACTGGCAGGGCCCGATCCTGACCGACTCCGGTGGTTTCCAGGTGTTCAGCCTGGGACATATTCGCAAGATCACCGAAGCGGGCGTCCACTTCCGTCACCCCATCAATGGCGAGAAGATCTTCCTCGACCCCGAGAAGTCCATGGAGATCCAGTACGATCTGGGCTCCGACATCGTGATGATCTTCGACGAGTGCACCCCGTACCCGGCCACTTATGAAGAAGCGCGCAAGTCCATGGAGATGTCCCTGCGCTGGGGCAAGCGTTCCCGCGACAAGTTTGATGCGCTGGGCAACAAGAATGCCCTGTTCGGCATCATTCAGGGCTCGGTCTACGAAGATCTGCGGGATGTCTCCCTCAAGGGGCTGCTGGAGATCGGTTTCGACGGTTATGCGGTCGGTGGTCTGGCCGTGGGCGAACCCAAAGAGGACATGCACCGCATCCTCGAGCACGTCTGCCCGAAAATTCCGGCTGACAAGCCGCGCTACCTGATGGGTGTCGGCAAGCCGGAAGATCTGGTGGAAGGGGTGCGCCGTGGTATCGACATGTTCGACTGCGTCATGCCGACCCGCAACGCCCGCAACGGCCACCTGTTCACCACCGATGGCGTGGTGAAGATCCGCAATGCCCACCACCGCAACGACACCAGCACCCTGGATGCCGAGTGCGATTGCTACACCTGCAAGAACTACAGCCGTAGCTACCTGCACCATCTGGACAAGTGCAACGAGATCCTCGGTGCCCGTCTGAATACGATTCATAACCTGCGTTACTACCAGCGTGTGATGCAGGGTTTGCGGGACGCGATCGAGCAGGGTAAATTAGACGACTTTGTAACAGAGTTTTACCGTCGGCAAGGGAAGCCTGTGCCTCCGTTAGCTGAAAATGACGTTAAATAACAACAACATATAATTTTGTTTTTTTAAATCTACATCAATAAGAGGTTGTTAAATGAGCATTATCTCCAAGGCGTATGCAGAAGGCGCAGCACCGGGTGCACAGGGTGGTGGTATGGAAATGATCATCATGCTGGCCGTATTCGGCCTGATCTTCTACTTCATGATCTATCGTCCCCAGGCCAAGCGTGCCAAGGATCATCGCAATCTGATGAGCTCCTTGTCCAAGGGTGATGAAGTGCTCACTTCCGGTGGCCTGGTTGGCAAAATTGCCAAAGTGGCTGCAGACAGCGATTACCTGGTGATCGCCCTGAACGACCAGACTCAAGTCACCATCAAAAAGGACTTCGTCTCTGCCGTTCTGCCCAAGGGTTCTATCCAGTCCCTTTAATCTCCCAAGGAGCGCAGCGTGTTGAATCGCTATCCGCTGTGGAAATACCTGATGGTGATCCTGGTGATCGCCATCGGTTTTCTATATGCAGCCCCCAATCTTTACGGCGAAGATCCGGCTTTGCAGGTTTCTGCCAGCCGTGGTGCCGAAGTCAAGCTAGATACTCTTGATCTGGTTAAAGAGACCCTTGAAGCGGCCAAGATCCCGGTCAAACATGCTGCATTCGAGCACGGTTTTATCCTGATCCGTTTCAAGAACACCGAAGACCAGCTGAAGGCGCGCGATATCGTTGCCAACAAGCTGGGCGACAACTTCATTACCGCACTCAACCTGGCACCTTCCACTCCCGCCTGGCTCGAAGCCATCGGTGCGGCGCCTCTGAAGCTGGGTCTTGATCTGCGCGGTGGTGTGCACTTCCTGATGGAAGTGGACATGGCCGAAGCACTGACCAAGCAGCAAGAGCAGATGGTGCAGGATTTCCGCTCCGAGCTGCGCACCCAGAAGATCCGTTACTCCGGCGTACGCCGGGTCGGAGATCAGGTGCAGGTGATCTTCCGTGACGAAGCCGATCAGGAACGCGCCGTTTCTCATCTGCGTCGTCAGAACCCTGATTTGTCCTTCACTACCGAGCAGAAAGGGGATGAGTTCATCCTGCTGGCTGGTCTGAGCGAAGCCAAGATCAAGGAAGTGAAGAAGTACGCCCTCGAGCAGAACATCACCATCATCCGTAACCGGGTCAACGAACTGGGCGTGGCCGAGCCGCTGGTACAACAGCAAGGCGCCGAGCGCATTGTCGTTGAACTGCCCGGTATTCAGGATACCGCCCGTGCCAAGGAGATCCTCGGTGCGACCGCGACCCTGGAGTTCCACATGGTCGATGAGACTGCCGACATCCAGGCTGCGGCCGACGGCCGTGTCCCGCCCAGCTCCAAGGTCTATAACGATCGCAACGGTCGTCCCGTGGTGCTGCAAAAGCGGGTGATCCTGACCGGTGACCACATCGTGGGTGCCCAGTCCGGTTTCGACGAGTACAGCCGTCCCCAGGTCAACATCAAGCTGGATGGCCAGGGTGGCAACAAGATGGCCAACTTTACCAAGGACAACGTCGGTAAAGGGATGGCGACCGTCTTCATCGAGTACAAGCCGGTCGGTCAACCGGGTCCGGATGGCAAGCGCAAGTTCCGCAAGCAGGAGGAGGTGATCAACGTCGCCACCATCCAGTCGCGTCTTGGCAGCCAGTTCCGTATCACAGGTATCGACAACGCCAACGAAGCCCACAACCTGGCGCTGCTGCTGCGTGCCGGTGCCCTGATCGCCCCGATCCAGATCGTGGAAGAGCGCACCATTGGCCCGAGCCTGGGTCAACAGAACATCGACAGCGGTATGGAAGCCATCGGCTGGGCCATGCTGGTGATCGTGCTGTTCATGGGGATCTACTACCGCGCGTTCGGCTGGGTTGCCAACTTGGCGCTCTGTATGAACCTGGTGTTGATTGTCGGCATCATGTCGATGATTCCGGGGGCCACCATGACATTGCCGGGTATCGCCGGTATCGTCTTGACGCTGGGTATGGCGGTGGATGCCAACGTGCTGATCTACGAGCGTATTCGTGAAGAGATCCGCAACGGTCGGGGTGTTCAGCAAGCCATCCATCTGGGCTTTGATCGGGCATTCTCCACCATCGCCGACTCCAACGTGACCTCGCTGATCACCTGCGTGATCCTGTTCGGTATCGGCACCGGCGCCATCAAGGGCTTTGCCCTGACGCTGGGCATTGGTCTGACCGCCTCCATGTTTACTGCCATCACAGTTTCCCGTGCCATTATCAACCTGGCTTGGGGTGGACGGCGTATCGACAAGCTGCCCATCTGAGGATAGAGAGATGTTTCAGATTCTACATTTTGAAAAACCGATCCCGTTTATGCGCTATGCCAAGCCGGGTGTGGTTTTCTCTTCCGTGCTGATGGTGGTAGCCCTGTTCTTCCTGTTTGATCGGGGCCTGAACTGGGGTCTGGACTTTACCGGTGGTACCACTATCGAGGTGGGGTTCCAGCAGTCGGTGAGCCTGGACAAGATCCACGACGCTCTGGAAGAGCAGAAGATTGAAGGGGCAACCCTGCAACACTTTGGCTCCAGCCGTGATGTGCTGTTCCGCCTGACCCCGAAAGAGGGGGTCAAGGTAGAACAACAGGGTAACGAAGTGCTGGCGGCGGCCAAGCAGCTCGACGAGGGCGCAGTGCTCAAACGCGTCGAGTTCGTCGGCCCTTCCGTGGGTGATGAACTGGCGACAGACGGTGCGCTGGCGATGCTGGCCTCTATCCTCTGTATCCTGGCCTACGTGGCAGTGCGTTTCGAATGGCGTCTGGCGCTGGGGGGCATTCTCTCCCTGGTGCACGACGTGGTGATCACGCTAGGTGTCTTTGCCTACTTCCAGTACGAGTTCGACCTGACAGTACTGGCGGCGCTAATGACCCTGGTGGGTTACTCCCTTAACGATACTATCGTGGTGTTCGACCGCTTGCGGGAGAACTTCCGCAAGGTGCGTAAAGGGGATACCGAGTACATTCTGGATCTCTCCATGACCGAGACCCTGAGTCGTACCATCATCACCTCCGGCCTTACCTTTATCGTGGTGCTGGCGCTGCTGCTCAAGGGCGGTGCGCTGATCCACGGTTTTGCCGTGGCCATGGTGATCGGTGTGGCGTTCGGTACCTACTCCTCCATCTATGTGGCGAGTGCGTTTGCCATGTTCCTCGGCGTCAAGCGCGAGCACATGCTGCCCACCCAGGTAGAGAAAGAGGGTGCGGACCAACAGGAAATCCTGCCGTAACAGTGAAGAGCGCCTCATGGCGCTCTTTTCTTATCTCTGCGTGTCGTTTGCTGACGCACATGATTTAAACAACAGGAGTTTGTCATGCATCACAATCCCCGTTTTTTGGCGCTGGTTGACGGGATCCGCTCCCGCATCACCGAAACCGATGTTCACCAGATCAAGCGCTGGCAGGACGAAGGGCGCACGTTTCACCTGATTGACGTGCGGGAAGAGAGCGAGTGGGCCAGGGGCCATCTGCCCGGTGCCCGATATCTGGGTCGTGGCGTGATTGAGCGGGATATCGAGACCCAGTTCCCGGATCTCGAGACCGAGCTCTACCTCTATTGTGGTGGTGGTTTTCGCTCAATTCTGGCGGCGGACAACCTGCAACAGATGGGTTATCGCAAGGTGATCAGCGTCGACGGCGGCTTTCGCGGTTGGTGCGATGCCGGATACCCTGTCGAATCCTGATTTATTTGAGGTAGAGGGGCACAGCTACATGACAAAGCGGCAGTTGACCTTTACCATATGCGGGGTCAAGCGTAAGCGTCGGAGTGTTCATTGAACGTCAGGAAAGGGATTGGATACCTCCTCGGTATCCTGTTGTTGCTTCCCATGTGGGGTTGCAGCAGTAGCAGTCAGGTTAACACCCCCAAGGTTCCCAAGCCGCAGCCTGCTTCACTGGTGTTGGCGACCCCCCTGCAGGTCTCCTACCAGAGTGAGCTGGCGCTCGCCCGACTCGGGCAGATGCTCAGTGAAATGGAACTGACCACCGAGCAACGGGCAGAGTTGTTCTATGAGCGTGCCGTGGTGTTTGATCGGGTTGGTCTGCGTTCCCTCGCGCGGCTCGATTTCAACCGTGCCCTGCGGGAGAAACCGGATTTCGCCGAGGCCTACAACTTCATCGGCGTCTATCTGGTACAGCAGCAGAATTACGACGAAGCCTATGATGCGTTCGATTCCGCCCTCGAACTGGCGCCGGACTATGACTATGCCTATCTCAACCGTGGCATCGCCCTCTATTACGGTAACCGTCCCGAGCTGGCCGCGGCCGATATGAAGCGTTTCTACGAGGCGCAGCCGGAAGACCCCTATCGGGTGATCTGGCTCTATCTGGCTGAGCAGAAACTCGACCCGTCGGCCGCCATGAGCCGGATGCGCGAGCGTCTCAACAAGTACGATGACGACGCCTGGAACTGGGATCTGGTTCGCCTCTATACCGGCGAGATCAACGCTTCCCAGCTGATGGGCAACGTGGTGAAAGGGGTGAAGGATAACCGGGAGCTTGCCGAGCGCCTGTGTGAAACCTACTTCTATCTGGGCAAGTTCGAGCTGGGCAAAGGCAACCGCAAGGAGGCCATCAGCTACTTCAAGCTGGCCTTATCCAACAACGTCTATGACTTCATTGAGCACCGCTATGCGCTGTTGGAGCTGGAGTTGATGGCGCGCAAACCCTTGCCGCCAGGTGCCCAGAGCGCTCGTAACAAGAGTGATCAGCCCTCCTGATCCACTGCCAGATAGTGGTAAAAAAGGCCTCGCGATGAGGCCTTTTTGTTGGGCGAATGGCGGGTTTACTCCACCAGGCTCATGCCGGGGATCTGGCGCCAGTAGCCGTTACAGTCGCTTCCTTGCTGCAAGGGGAGGGGAGCCTGGCCCTGCCGATTGGCTTTGAAGCGGGCCACCATCTCCAGCGTCTCCATCCCTTGCGGTGAAAGTCTGACCACATCCACCAGACCTTCCATACCAGCCAGCTCGTTACCCAAGTTGTAGCAGTAACCGGACTGGGTCTGGATCCCGTTGAGATTGAACACCCGTTGTCCCTCGCGGCTGTTGGCCAGTCGTCCGGTGGGGTAGTTGATGCAGGCGAGCTCGCAGTTGTCTTTCGGTTTGTCGAGGGAGCGGGCGGTGAAGCAGCGCGCCGAGTAGGCGAGCGGCAGATGGCCGTAGGCAAACACCTCCACCTCAAATTGGTCGCGCAGGGAGCCCAGATCCTGATTGAGCTGGATCAGCCAGTCACGGGAGAGCTCCACCGGCATGACCCAGCGTTTCATCCCCTGTTTGAGCAGCATGCGCAGCACATCGGCGTTATAGGCGTTGATGGCGGGGCCACAGACGAAGGGGATCCCAGCCTCCCAGGCGAGTTGCACCGTACCGAGATCGTTGGCTTCGACCATAAGATCGCCATTGTCGACCAGCCGCTTCACCTCCTTGAGCTCGGAAGGGGCGGAGATAAGGGCGAGGGTCGAGAGCACCGCCTGCTTGCCGGAGTTGGCGACCTGACGGGCCAGCGCAATCCAGTCATCGACTTTGAGTTCGCGCCGCTTGCTGCACACCGTCTCGCCCAGATAGATGATGTCGGCCTGACTGTCGGCAGCGGCATGGTAAAAGGATTCGGTATCGGCTTTGGGCCAGTAGAAGAGCAGAGGCCCGAGAGAAAATTGCATAGGTGGACTCCTTATTGCCACTGACGATGGTAGGCGCCGAGGGTAGTTTGGCTACCTTCGGAGACGCGGGCTAGCTGGGCATCCCACTCAGCTTTAACCTGATAGGCCTCGGGATTGGCCTGATAGGCATCGATGGCTGCACGCCAGACCCGGGTCACTTGCTCCACATAAGCGGGGCTGCGCTGGCGCCCTTCAATCTTGACCGACTGGATCCCAGTCTTGAACAGCTCTGGCAGGAGACCCAGGGTATTGAGACTGGTGGGCTCTTCCAGCGCGTGGTAGGTCTGGCCATCCACGTCGAAACGCCCCTTGCACAGGGTCGGATAGCCAGCATTTTCGCCCGGGCCATAGCGGTCGATCAGCACCTCGTTGAGCCGCGACTCGAGACCATTCGGGGTCTCTTCCCAACGGACGAACTTGGCCGGTGAGCAGGCGCCGACGGTGTTGGGACTCTCGCCAGTCATGTAGGAGGAGAGATAGCAGCGCCCCTCGGCCATGATGCAGAGGCTGCCAAAGGCGAATACCTCAAGGCCAACATCGGTTTCGCGGGCCAGTTGCTTGACCTGATGCATGGAGAGCACCCGGGGCAGCACCACCCGTGTGACATTGAATTGCTGCTGATAGAAGCGAATGGCGGCGGCATTGGTGGCGCTGGCCTGCACCGAGACATGGAGTTCCATCTCGGGGTAGTGGCGGCTGGCATATTCCAGCACGGCGAGATCGGCGATGATTAACGCATCGGCGCCGAGGGCCACTCCGCGATCAACCGCCTGTTTCCATCGAGTATCGGCCCCGGGATGCGCAAAGGTATTGATAGCAATATGCAGCTTGCGACCATGTTGATGCACATAATCCACCGCCTTCTCCAGTTTGCTGTCGGTAAAGTTGAGACCGGCAAAGTGGCGGGCATTGGTGTCATCCTTGAAACCGATATAAACGGCATCGGCCCCGTTATCCACGGCGGTTTTCAGTGCCGGCAAACTGCCTGCCGGACAGAGTAATTCCATTGGTACGCTCCGAGAGTGCATATGAAGGGCAAACGAGCCCTGATTGTATGCAGCCATGCACTCCCGCTTTTTGACCTGAGGCAGCTTTGTGTGGCTTTACCCTTCTTGAGGTAACCCTGCACAAGTTTGATTTCCAACATGATCTTGCCACTCTCCCTGTGTTTGAATGCGCAAAAAAGGGAGTCTATCGTGTTTCAACAACTGCAACGCCGCCTGGTCGAACAGGCTCCGCGCTTCTTGCGCCATCCCCTCAAGCTGGTTCCGTTCAATCTGCAAAAGCAGCTGATGGAGAGTTTGCTGGCCCGGGTTTTCAAAGAGGCTATCGAAGATGGCGATTTCGAGTTTCTGGCAGACAAGTGGCTGAAAGTCGAAGTCTCTGATCTGGAGCTGTGCTGGTTTATCAGTGAGCAGAATGGCCAGCTGGTGGTAGCTCGCGAGTGTGACAAGGCCGATGTCTGCTTCAGCGGTACGGCCAACGACCTGATCCTGATTGCCGGTCGCAAAGAGGATCCGGACTCGCTCTTTTTCCAGCGCAAGCTGAAGATAGAAGGGGATACCGAACTGGGCCTTGAGGTGAAAAACCTGATGGACAGTCTGGATCTCGATGGCTTGCCAAGCCTGATGAAGTATCCCCTGATGGATCTGGCGACGTTTATCGAACGCGCCCGCACAGAGTCAGCGCAGGCTCCGGTGCAGACGGCGCCGGGCGGGATCCCGTCTTAAGTGGACAATCACCCCATGGGCATGGCGACGATAATGGTGCCGTGCCCAGAGGCAGCGACAGGCCCACAGACAGGGCACCAAGGCGATGAGTGCCGCAGGGGCGGGCAGCTGTGACATGGCCAGCCCCGCAGCCAGCCAGATAAAGGGTTGCGCTTCATACAGCCACTCCGGCTGTAGCCAGCGTTTGCTCGGAAAGATAATCAGATCGGTACGTCGGTAGCTGGAGCGCATCATCCAGGTCACCGCTCCGGCGATAAACAGCAAGGTGCCTGCAAACCAGAGCAGGGGCCGTTCACTCAACGTAATAATGGCAATGGCTGCCAGCAGGTAGAGGCTGGGCAATCTCTCATAGATAAAGGGAGGAAGCATGGCGTGGTGTCTCCTGTGCCGTTTATCGGATATCCATCAAGTTTAGCCCCCCCTCTCACTTCCCTCATGCTGGTTTGTTATACAAACGGGTAGTTTTGTTCTGAAATGGCTCGGCTTTTACGGTGCCAACATGGTGTTCTCTTATGTTACAATTGCGCGCCATTTTTGACTGAAGATTGACTGGGCATGTTGGATCAGATTCGTATCGTTTTGGTAAACACCTCTCATACCGGCAACATGGGGTCTGCGGCACGCGCCATGAAGACCATGGGGTTGACCCAGCTGGTATTGGTTGATCCGCAAGCCTTGCCGGATGACAATGCCTTCGCCCTGGCGGCTGGTGCCAGCGATGTGCTTGCCAATGCCCGTATCGTCCCGACACTGGACGACGCGATCGCCGATTGTGGTCTGGTCATTGGCACCAGCGCCCGCTCTCGAACCCTGAGCTGGCCCATGCTCGATCCCCGTGAAGCCGGCGAAAAGTCGGTGGTTGAGGGGATGCTGCACCCGGTCGCGTTGGTGTTTGGTCGTGAGCGCACCGGTCTCACCAACGACGAATTGCAAAAGTGCCACTACCACGTGGCCATTCCGGCCAATCCCGATTACAGCTCCCTCAATCTGGCCATGGCGGTGCAGACTCTCTGCTACGAAGTGCGGATGCGCTGGCTGCAGGGGCAGGCCGCCGAGCCTGAAGATGAGATGGTCTATCCGAGTGCCGCCCAGCTGGAAGGGTTCTATCAGCACCTGGAACAAACCCTGATGAAGACCGGTTTTATTGCCGATGACCATCCGGGTCATGTGATGAGCAAGCTGCGTCGCCTGTTCAATCGGGCTCGGCCGGAAGCGGCAGAGCTCAACATTCTGCGCGGAATTCTGACCTCGGTACAGAAAGCGCGCGTACCGGATTAATCCGACTGATTTACTCAACCATATACTTGACTGTTTTGGTCGGGTATGTGACCATGTGCCCCATTAAATTGCTTCGCAAGACGGTAAGGCACATGAGACTGACTTCAAAAGGACGTTACGCTGTAACCGCCATGCTAGACGTGGCGCTGCATGCAGAGCAGGGGCCCGTCCCCCTTGCCGATATTTCCGAGCGCCAGGGCATCTCGTTGTCCTATCTCGAGCAGCTCTTTGCCCGCCTGCGCAAACATGGTCTGGTGAGCAGCGTGCGTGGCCCGGGTGGTGGTTATCGCCTCGGGTTGGCCCCAGGCGAGATTTCGGTTGGTCAGGTGATCACCGCGGTCGATGAGTCGGTCGATGCCACCAAGTGTCTCGGCAAGGGCGGCTGCCACGGTGGTACCCAGTGTCTGACGCACTCCCTGTGGCGCGACCTGAGTGAGCGGATCTCCAGTTTCCTCGGGGATATCACCTTGGCCGAGCTGGTACGGCAGGCCGATGTGCGCCGCATTGCCGGCAAGCAAGATGAACAAATGAAGACCGTGTTGTCCCTGGTTGATCGGGCAGAACACGGCGATGTGAGCTTGAAAGTCCAACTATAAACGTGCTTTCCACAGCGGGACTCTGTATGACCCGGACTGTGACGGAGAAAAACATGAAACTGCCTATTTACCTTGATTATTCGGCAACCTGTCCGGTGGACCCGCGTGTCGCAGAAAAAATGATGCAGTGTCTCACCATGGATGGCCTGTTCGGCAATCCGGCTTCCCGTTCTCACCGCTTTGGCTGGCAAGCCGAAGAGGCGGTGGATCTGGCCCGTAATCAAGTGGCAGAGCTGATCGGTGCCGATCCCCGCGAGATCGTCTTCACTTCCGGTGCGACCGAATCCAATAACCTGGCCATCAAGGGTGTTGCCCACTTCTATGCCAGCAAGGGCAAGCACATCATCACCTCCAAGACCGAACACAAGGCGGTGCTCGATACCTGTCGCCAGCTGGAGCGTGAAGGGTTCGAGGTGACCTATCTTGAGCCGATGCCAAACGGCCTGTTCACTATCGAGATGATCGAGAATGCCATGCGTGATGACACCATCCTGGTCAGCATCATGCATGTGAACAACGAAATCGGCGTGGTTCAGAACATTGCCGCCATCGGCGAGTTGTGCCGTTCCCGCAAGATCCTGCTGCACGTGGATGCCGTTCAGAGTGTGGGCAAGATCCCGGTAGATGTGGAAGCACTGAAAGTGGACCTGCTCTCCGTCTCAGCGCACAAGGTGTATGGTCCGAAAGGGATCGGTGCACTGTTTGTTCGCCGCAAACCCCGCGTTCGTCTGGAAGCCCAGATGCACGGTGGCGGCCACGAGCGCGGCATGCGTTCCGGTACTCTGCCTACCCACCAGATCGTCGGGATGGGCGAAGCTTTCCGCATCGCCAAAGAAGAGATGGTGAGTGAAGGCGAGCGCATCTTGGCTCTGCGCCAGCGTCTGTGGAATGGCATCAAGGATATTGAAGCCGTCTACATCAATGGCGATCTGGATCAGCGTGTTCCGGGTAACCTCAACGTCAGCTTTGCCTATGTGGAAGGGGAATCCCTCATCATGGCGCTGAAAGATTTGGCGGTCTCTTCCGGTTCGGCCTGCACCTCCGCCAGCCTGGAACCTTCCTATGTGCTGCGCGCACTGGGTCTGAACGACGAGCTGGCACACAGCTCCATCCGTTTCAGCATGGGTCGCTTCACCACCGAGGAAGAGATTGACTACGCGGTCAAGCTTATTCGTGACTCCATCGGTCGTCTGCGCGAGATGTCCCCCCTGTGGGAGATGTACAAAGACGGCGTCGATCTGAACACGGTCGAATGGGCTCATCACTGATTACTTCAGTGAGCAACAGAATTAGCAGGAGTGAGATATGGCTTACAGTGAAAAAGTAATCGACCACTACGAGAATCCTCGCAACGTCGGTGGTTTCGACAAGAATGATCCCAGCGTTGCAACCGGCATGGTCGGTGCGCCCGCTTGTGGCGACGTGATGAAGCTGCAACTGAAGATCAGCGACGAAGGCATCATCGAAGATGCCAAGTTCAAGACCTACGGCTGCGGTTCTGCCATCGCCTCCAGCTCCCTGGTGACCGAATGGGTCAAGGGCAAGACCCTGGACGAAGCGGCTGGCATCAAGAACACAGATATCGCCGAAGAGCTGGCCCTGCCACCGGTGAAGATCCACTGCTCCATTCTGGCCGAGGACGCCATCAAGGCCGCCATCGCCGATTACAAGCAGAAGAAAGGTCTCTAAGCGCCGGAGAGCAGTATGGCTATTACCATGACAGATGCCGCCGCGGCACGGGTTTCCTCTTTTCTGGCTAACCGGGGCAAGGGCATTGGCCTGCGCCTCGGCGTCAAAACCACCGGCTGCTCCGGTCTGGCCTACGTGCTTGAGTTCGTTGATGAACTGACCGATGAGGATCAGGTGTTCGAGCAGCAGGGCGTCAAGATTATTGTCGATGCCAAGAGCCTGATCCATCTGGATGGCACCGAGCTGGATTTCGTCAAGGAGGGCCTCAACGAGGGCTTCCAGTTCAACAATCCCAATGCCAAAGGCGAGTGTGGTTGCGGCGAAAGCTTCAGTGTCTGAGCTGTTTGACGTCAATGATCCTTCGTCTGTGGTTGAGCGGGTTGTCCATGACCCGTTCAACCACATCTCATTTGCCAGGGGCGAGTGAGGTAGTGGCGAACGTTTCCAAGAGGTTTGCATGAATCATTTCGAGCTGTTTGGGCTGGTTGAAGGCTTTGAGCTCGATACCCGTCAGTTGGCTGATACCTACCGCCAGCTGCAAACCCAATTCCATCCTGATCGTTTTGCCACCGCCCCCGAACGGGAGCAGCTGGCTGCTGTGCAACGTGCCGCCCAGATCAACGAAGCATTCACCACCCTCAAGGCGCCGCTGCGCCGTGCAGAATATCTGCTCTCCCTGCGTGGCACTGATATCCGTGGTGAACAGCAGACCCTGCAAGATACCGCATTTCTGATGCAGCAGCTGGAGTGGCGCGAGCGTCTGGCCGACTTGAAAGATGACGCCGACCCTGAGCGCGCCATCAAGGATTTTCGCAGCGAGATCAGGCATGATCACCAGATGTTGATGCAGCAGCTGACCGAGTCTCTTGCCGCCGGCAAAGATCTCGTTGCCGCTGATTGCGTTCGCAAACTCAAGTTTGTCGACAAGCTCCTCGAAGAGCTGGAACGATTCGAAGACTCGCTTCTCGAGTCTTGATCCTTTAACGCTGGAAGTTTCATTACCCATGGCATTACTGCAAATCGCCGAACCCGGCCAGAGCGCTGTTCCTCATCAGCACAAACGTGCCGTCGGCATCGATCTCGGCACCACCAACTCTCTCGTCGCTGCGGTTCGCAGTGGTCACGCCGATACCCTTTGCGATGAGCAAGGGCGCGACCTGCTCCCGTCAGTGGTGCACTATCAAAGCGACGCCATTCGAGTCGGAATTGATGCCAAGCGCGAAGCGGCGCTCGATCCTCACAACACCATCGTCTCGGTCAAACGGATGATGGGCAAGGCGCTGGCCGATATCGATACCCGCCAGCAGCCTTACCAGTTTGTTGCCGCCGACAATGGCATGCCGCAACTGCAAACCCGTCAGGGGCTGGTCAATCCGGTGCAGGTATCGGCCGAAATTCTCAAAAAGCTGGCCGAGCGTGGCGCCCAGACACTCGGGGGCGATCTAGATGGCGTGGTCATTACCGTGCCCGCCTATTTCGATGATGCCCAGCGTCAGGGGACCAAGGATGCGGCCCGTCTGGCCGGTCTGCACGTACTGCGTCTGCTCAACGAGCCGACCGCGGCCGCGATTGCCTATGGCCTTGACTCCGGTCAGGAAGGGGTGATCGCGGTTTACGATCTGGGGGGCGGTACCTTCGATATCTCTATCCTGCGTCTGCATCGCGGTGTGTTTGAAGTAATGGCGACCGGCGGCGATTCCGCCCTCGGCGGCGATGATTTTGATCACCTGCTGGCGGACTGGATCAAGGAGCAGGCGGGCCTCTCCGGCGAGCTGGATGCCCATCTGCAGCGCGAGCTGCTGGATGTGGCCGCGGCCGTCAAACACGGTCTGACCGATGCCGAGCAGGTGGCGTGCACCTTTGCTGGCTGGCAGGGTTCAGTGAGCCGTAGCCAGTTTGATGAACTCATCACCCCGCTGGTGAAACGGACCTTGCTGGCTTGTCGCCGCGCCCTGCGCGATGCCGGTCTCGAGCAGGTGGAAGTGCTGGAAGTGGTAATGGTCGGTGGCTCCACCCGGGTGCCGCTGGTGCGTGAACTGGTGGGCGAGTTCTTCCAGCGTACGCCGCTGACCAGCATCGATCCTGACAAGGTGGTCGCCATTGGCGCCGCCATCCAGGCCGATATTCTGGTGGGCAACAAGCCCGATGCCGAGATGCTGCTGCTGGACGTTATCCCGCTATCGCTGGGTCTGGAGACCATGGGTGGTCTCGCCGAGAAAGTGATCCCGCGCAACACTACCATTCCGGTTGCCCGCGCCCAGGAGTTCACCACCTTCAAGGATGGTCAGACCGCCATGGCCATTCACGTGGTACAGGGTGAGCGCGAGTTGGTGGCCGATTGCCGCTCCCTGGCCCGCTTTACCCTGACTGGTATTCCGCCGATGGCAGCCGGCGCCGCCCATATTCGCGTCACCTTCCAGGTGGATGCGGATGGTCTGCTCTCGGTCAGCGCCATGGAGAAATCCTCCGGCGTGCAGGCCGAGATCCAGGTCAAGCCCTCTTACGGGCTGGCGGAGCAGGATATCCTCAACATGCTGAGTGCCTCCATCGAGAATGCCCAGCAGGATATGGATGCCCGCATGCTGGCCGAGCAGCAGGTTGAAGCCGACCGGGTGGTCGAGAGTCTCAATGCGGCGCTGGCCGCCGATGGCGATGCCCTGCTCAATGCTGCCGAGCGTGCCGAGATTGATGCCGCCATCGCCCATCTGCTGACCATGCGCAACAGCGGCGCAACCCATCAAATCAAAGAAGCCATTGAGGCAGCCGACGCTGTCAGTGGCGAGTTTGCAGCCCGCCGGATGGACGCCTCCATCCGCAAGGTGCTGACCGGACAAAACGTCAACAAGGTGTAATATGCCAAAACTGATCATTCTTCCTCATCCCGTACTCTGTCCGGATGGCGCCGCCCTCGAGGGGCAAAGCGGCGAGACCATTCTGGATGTGGCGCTGCGCAACGGTATCGAAATCGAGCATGCCTGCGAGAAATCCTGTGCCTGCACCACCTGCCACTGCGTGGTGCGCGAGGGCTTTGACTCGCTCGAGCCAAGTGACGAGCTGGAAGACGACATGCTGGACAAGGCGTGGGGGTTGGAGCCGGAATCGCGCCTCAGCTGCCAGGCAAAACTGGCAGACGAGGATCTGGTGGTGGAACTGCCCAAGTACACCCTGAACCTTGCCTCTGAACGCCATTAATTACACATGAGTGAATTGCACGTGCAGCATCCTGTGGTGCTTCAGTGATATGGTGGAAGGCCGTGACCCTAGGGGGCACGGCCTTTTTTGTATTCGTTATTCTCTCTTTGCCAATAAGCTCTTTCCCATAAAGAGTGCTTATACATAGTGCCAGTAAAAAGGAAGCAAACACGATGGCTGACATGATGAAGGTAGCGTTATCCACCCAGGCTGCGGCCGCCTATTGGGGCGAGGGCGCCCAGCTCAGTTTCAATGGCGACGAGGCACTGATCCATCTTGGTGCCGCGGGTCAGGAGAAGGATGTTCTGCGCACCGTTCAGCGCGCCGCCCGTCGCCTCGAATCGAGCGGGATCAAGCGGGTGATGCTGGTCGGTGAAGGCTGGGATCTGGAGCGTCGCTACGCGTTCGCCCAGGGTTTCTACGCCGCCAAGGGTGCGCGTGAACTGGATTTCGGCCAGCAGAGCGACGCGGAAGCCCGTGAACTGGATGCGCTGCTCAAGGCGGCTCGCTGGGTACGTGACATCACCAATGGCTGTCCGGAAGAGATCTACCCCATGAGTCTGGCGGAATCGGCCCTGTTGCTCATTCGTGGTCTGGCCGGGGATCAGGTTACAGCTCGCATCACCGCCGGTGAAGCGCTGCGCGAGTCCGGCCATATCGGGATCTGGTCGGTTGGCCGTGGCAGCGAGCGCGAGCCTGTGCTGCTGGAGCTTGACTACAACCCGACCGGTGATCGCAATGCACCCGTGGTGGCGGCGCTGGTGGGCAAGGGGATCACTTTCGATTCCGGTGGCTACTCCATGAAGTCCTCTGACAACATGCTGCCGATGAAGTCCGATATGGGCGGTGCCGCCATGGTGACCGGCGCGTTGGCGCTTGCTATCAGCCGCGGTCTGAACCAGCGGGTGAAGCTCATTCTCTGCTGCGCCGAGAACCTGGTCTCCGGCCACGCCTTCAAGCTGGGCGACATCCTCACTTACAAGAATGGGGTTTCGGTCGAGATCCAGAACACCGATGCGGAAGGTCGTCTGGTGCTGGCCGATGGCCTGATGGCGGCCTCCGACAGTGGTGCGGCTTATATCCTTGACGCAGCCACCCTGACCGGCGCCGCCAAGATGGCGCTGGGGCGCGATTATAATGCGGTGTTTGCCCTCGATGAGACCGAACAGCAGCGTGCGCTGGCCGCCGCCAAGGTGGAAAACGAGCAGGCGTGGGCGCTGCCGCTGGAGCCCTGGCATGCCAGCCAGCTCACCTCGGCCTTTGCCGATCTGGGCAACGTCGCCTCGGCAGAGGGCACAGCCGGTGCCACCACGGCTGCTGCGTTTCTCTCCCGCTTCGTGCGCGATGAGGGCAAGGGCTGGGTGCACCTGGATCTGGCGGCCTCCTATCAGAAATCGGGCAACGATCTCTGGGCGACCGGCGCCAAGGGGCACGGTCTGCGCACCATCGCACGCTGGCTGCAGGAGGTGACCGCATGAATGTCTGGTTAAGTCGTGAATTTGCACCGGCCGAGTGGGGGGAGGGGGCGCTGCTCTCTCACCGTGCCGACGGCATGGTGATCCATCTGGTGACGGCCAATCCACTGCTCGATATCCAGCAGGCGGCCCGTCGCCTCTGCCAGCAAGGGATCCAGAAAGTGACCCTGGCTGGTCACTGGGAGCGTGAACAGCAGTGGGCTTTTGCCCAAGGGCTGCAAACCCCCAAGGCGGAGGTGCAACTGCAGTGGGCCATGTCCTCGGAAGAGGACAGAGAGGAGCTGGAAGCGCGTTGGCTCTGCGGCCGCTGGGTGCGCGAGATGACCAATGCCACCCCGGAGCAGTTGGGCCCGCTGGAGCTGGCGGTGGAAGCTGCCTCCTTTATTACCGAGGTGGCGCCGGACAAGGTGAGTCATCGCATTTTGAAAGGCGAAGCGCTGCAACAGGCGGGCTGGGTCGGCCTCTATCAGGTGGGCCGCGGCAGTGCGCGCGAACCGGTATTGCTGGAGCTCGACTTCAACCCGGGGCGTGACCCCAAGGCGCCGGTAGCGGCAGCGCTGGTGGGCAAGGGGATCACCTTTGACTCCGGCGGCTACTCCATGAAGAGCTCCGAGGGGATGCTCACCATGAAGTGCGACATGGGTGGTGCGGCGATTGTCACCGGTGCGCTGGCGCTGGCTATGCTGCGCGGGCTCGATAAGCGGGTGAAGCTGATCCTCTGCTGCGCTGAGAACCTGGTCTCCGGCAACGCCTACAAGCTGGGCGACATCCTCACCTACAAGAACGGCACCACGGTCGAGATTGTGAATACCGATGCCGAGGGGCGGCTGGTGCTGGCCGACGGCCTGCAACTGGCGAGCGAGTCCGGCGCACCGCTGATCATCGATGCCGCGACCCTGACCGGCGCAGCCGTGATGGCGCTGGGTGGGCGCTACAATGCTCTGTTCGGCCTCGACAAAGGGTTGGTAAGCCGCGCAATGACCTATGCCGATGCTGAGCATGAGCCTGCCTGGCCGCTGCCGCTGGAGCCCTGGCACCGCCAGCAGTGCCCTTCCCATTACGCCGACACGGCCAACAGCCGTCCGGTGAAGGGGGGCGGGCCGGGTGGCGCCTCCAACGCTGCGGGTTTCCTCTCCCGTTTCGTTGCCAACGAAGGGATGGGCTGGTTGCATATCGATCTGGCCGCCTGCTTCAGTGACAACGGCGATGCCCTCTGGGCGCCGGGAGCTAATACTCTGGGGATGCGCACCATAGCGCGGGCCCTGCTGGCGGAAGCCAAATAGGCGAGACAAGGCACCTTAGGGTGCCTTTTTCATGCTGTTCGAATTGTGAACAAAAGATGGGGTTTTGGCGGCTTAAGGTAACTATCGTGCGCAAGCGCACATATTTTCCGGCTCTGCTCGGTCAAGATGAGTGTGGATGTTGATTGCAAGGGAGTGATGTTTAATAAAAAGTTGCTTGTTTGTGTGTTTTTCCGGTTTTTGTTTACGTATAATCGCCAGCGAACATGGATTCTAACAATAAAACTCTGTAGTTAAGGAAAGATATCAATGGCCATCGAACGTACCTTCTCTATCGTCAAACCGGATGCTGTCAGCAAGAACCTGATCGGTGCCATCTATAGCCGTTTCGAAAGCGCAGGCTTGAAAGTGGTGGCATCCAAAATGCTGCACATGAGCAGTGAACAGGCTGCCGGTTTCTATGCCGAGCATCAGGGCAAGCCTTTTTATGACAATCTGGTCAGCTTCATGACCTCTGGCCCTGTCATGGTGCAGGTGCTGGAAGGGGAAGACGCCATCCGTCGCAATCGCGAGATCATGGGGGCTACCAACCCGAAAGAGGCGCTGGCTGGTACTTTGCGTGCCTGTTATGCCGAGAGCATCGATCGCAACGCAGTGCATGGCTCTGATGCACCTGCATCCGCTGCCCGCGAAATTGCCTACTTCTTCTCTGACAACGAGATCTGCCCGCGCGGCTGATTTTTGTGGATGATGACCCAAGGGAGCCTCGGCTCCCTTTGTTGTTTTCGCCGTTTACGCAATATCCCTCTATTCTCCAGGTGGAAAGCCAGACCCATTATTTGTACAATGCCGCCCCCTGACGTCGTCAGCCAATAATTGATGAAGTGTTTGAACTGAGGCCATTGATGAGCGAAACAAAAATCAACCTGCTGGATCTTGATCGGGATGCCATGCGTGCCTTTTTCGTCGAACTGGGCGAGAAGCCATTCCGGGCAGATCAGGTCATGAAGTGGATCTATCACTTTGGGTGTGATGATTTCGATCAGATGACCAACGTCAACAAGGTGCTCAAAGAGCGCCTCAAGGCAATCGCCGAGATCAAGGCGCCCGAGATCAGCCGCGAGCAGCGCTCTGCCGATGGCACCATCAAGTGGGCCTTGCAGGTGGGCGATCAGGAGGTCGAGACCGTCTACATCCCGGAAGATGACCGCGCGACCCTCTGCGTCTCCTCTCAAGTTGGCTGTGCGCTGGAGTGCAAGTTCTGCTCCACGGCTCAACAAGGCTTCAACCGCAATCTGAAAGTCTCCGAGATCATCGGTCAGGTGTGGCGTGCGGCCCGCGTGGTCGGTGGCAAGCGTCCCATCACCAACGTGGTGATGATGGGGATGGGCGAGCCGCTGCTTAACCTCGCCAATGTGGTGCCCGCCATGCGTCTGATGATGGATGACTACGGCTTTGGCATCTCCAAGCGCCGGGTGACCATCTCCACCTCTGGCGTGGTACCTGCGCTGGACAAGCTGGGTGACCAGATCGACGTGGCGCTGGCTATCTCCCTGCACGCCCCGAACGACAAGCTGCGTTCAGAGATCATGCCGATCAACGACAAGTACAACATCGAGGAGTTCCTCGCCGGTGTCCGTCGTTACCTGGCCAAATCCAATGCCAACGGTGGTCGGGTGACCGTCGAGTATGTGCTGCTCGATCATATCAATGACGATATGCAGCATGCGCACGAGCTGGCCAAGGTGCTCAAGGACACGCCGAGCAAGATCAACCTGATCCCGTTCAACCCCTTCCCGGGCAACCCTTACGGCAAGCCGAGCAACAGCCGTATCGATCGCTTCTCCAAGGTGCTGATGGAGTACGGTTTCACCGTGATTGTCCGCAAGACCCGTGGTGATGACATCGATGCCGCCTGTGGTCAGCTGGTGGGTGACGTGATTGACCGTACCAAGCGAACTATCAAAAATCGGATGCAACAGGATGGGATTTCCGTCAAAATGGTTTAAATGCTAAGCCATTGTATAGACAGGGAATGGATACACGTACATTGATCGTAGTGGCAGCGCTCTGCGCGCTGCCAGGCTGTGTGACCGAGACCACTTACGCTGGCCAGAACTCGACCCAGCGTGAAGTGGGTCCTGACCTCAAGGCGGCTGCCCAAACCCGCCTAGACCTGGGTATCCAGTACCTGCGTCAGGGCAATGCCGAGCAGGCCAAGTTCAATCTTGACCGCGCCCTCCAGTATGACCCCTCCAACCCCCAGATCCAGATCGGTTTTGCCTACTTCTACCAGAAGGTAGGAGATTTCAAGGCAGCCGAGACCCATTACAAGAACGCCCTTGCCATGGATCCGTCCAATGCTGACGCAATGAACAACTATGGTGCCTTCCTCTGTGATCGCGGCAGGTATGCCGAGGCAGATCAGGCGTTCAACCAGGCTGTTATTCAGCCAGGTTACGTAAAAATTGCCGATACCTATGAAAATGCGGCACTTTGTGCGCTGCAAAATCGCAGAAATGATAAAGCAGGCGAGTACTATCGCCTGGCCTTGGGGTATAATCCCCGCAATCCAGGGTTATTGCTGGACTTGGCCGAGCTTTCCATGAAAGATGGCAAGCTGCCTGATGTGCAGTCCTACCTCGCCCGTTTTGCCGATGTGTCAGACGAGAACGAGGAGAGTCTCTGGTTGAGACTTCGGCTGGCACAGGCGATGGACAAGCCGGCATTACTTCACCAATTCGGGACTGAGCTGGTAAGGCAATATCCCACTTCGCAACAAGCCAAGCGTTATTTAGCCAATGACTATTGAACAGCAACACGATTTCCAAGACGACTCCCAGGCAGTAGGCCCAGGCCAATTGCTGCGCAACGCCCGTGAACAGCTTGGCTGGACACGAGAACAGGTTGCGTCCCGCATTCACCTTCGTCTGACCCTGATCGCCGCTATCGAATCGGATACCTACGACAAGCACACCTCCCATACCTTTATTCGGGGCTATCTGCGTACCTATGCCAAGCTGGTCGGGATCCCCGACGAGACCATTCTGGCTGCTTACGACAAGCTGGGTCTGACTCCTCCCGACAATATCGACATGCAGAGCTTCTCCCGTCGCTCCCGCCAGCAAGCCAACGACAGTCGGCTCAAGGTGGTGACCTGGCTGGTGATCCTGGTGTTGATTGCGCTCTCGGTCGCCTGGTGGTGGCAGAGTACTTCCCGTCGCTCCGCCGGTGATGAAGCGCTGGCAGCCACCGAGATGAGTGCAACCGGTTCGACTCCGGCTGAACCTGCTATCACGCCGCCCGATGCGATCAACACAGCTCCGGCCGAAGGCGCTGCCATCGCACCGGCCGCCACGGACGTGGCTGCCCCTGCGGTGGTCTCCGATGCGACGGCTACCCTGGCGCCTGCTTCTGCGGCTGTTGCCCCGACCGATGTCAGCGCGGCTGTCGGCACTGCGACCGATGCAGCGGTATCCGGCGCCAATGGCACCGAATCTGAAGAGGCTGTCGTTGATCCGGCGACGGCGCCGCAACTGAAGATGAGCTTCACCGCCGATTGCTGGCTGGATGTGAAGGATGCCAACGGCAAGACCCTGTTCAGTGGTCTGAAGAAGGCCAACGACGAGCTGGTGCTGGAAGGCGCCGAGCCCCTGAAGTTCATCATTGGCGCGCCCATGGCCGTCAAGCTTGACTACAAGGGTCAGTCGTTTGATATGAGCCGTTACAACAACGGCCGTACAGCCCGCTTCTCACTGCCGCAGGAGTAATCTGTTTCCCATGTCTTCTCACGAATCACCCATCATTCGTCGTAAATCCAGACAGATCATGGTTGGTAATGTACCGGTTGGGGGCGATGCCCCCATTACCGTGCAGACCATGACCAACACCAAGACCACAGATGTCGCCGCCACCATCGAGCAGATCCAGCGGATCGAGCGGGTCGGTGCCGATATCGTCCGTGTCTCCGTGCCCACCATGGAAGCGGCGGAAGCCTTCCGGCTCATCAAACAGCAAACCCGCATCCCCATCGTTGCCGATATCCATTTTGACTATCGCATCGCCCTGAAAGTGGCCGAGTACGGTGCCGACTGCCTGCGTATCAACCCGGGCAACATCGGCAACGAGCAGCGGGTGCGCTCGGTGGTCGATTGTGCACGCGACCTCAATATCCCGATCCGTATCGGGGTCAATGGCGGGTCGCTGGAGAAAGATATCCAGGAGAAGTACGGCGAGCCGACCCCAGAGGCGCTGGTGGAGTCCGCCATGCGTCACGTGGACTATCTCGATCGTCTCGATTTCCAGGACTTCAAGGTGAGCGTCAAGGCCTCCGATGTGTTCCTGGCAGTCGGTGCCTATCGCCTGCTGGCCAAGCAGATTGAACAGCCGCTGCACCTTGGCATCACCGAAGCGGGCGGTTTCCGTGCCGGCGCGGTGAAGTCTGCCATCGGTCTGGGGATGCTGCTTACCGACGGCATCGGCGATACCCTGCGTATCTCGCTGGCGGCGGATCCGGTGGAGGAGGTAAAGGTCGGTTTCGATATCCTCAAATCCCTCCGTATTCGCTCCCGTGGCATCAACTTTATCGCTTGCCCATCCTGCTCACGGCAGGAGTTCGATGTGATCGCCACTGTCAACGCGCTGGAAGAGCGGCTCGAAGACATCATCACCCCGATGGATGTTTCCATCATCGGCTGTGTGGTCAATGGCCCGGGCGAAGCGCTGGTCTCCGACCTTGGTCTGGCGGGTGCCGCCAACAAGAGTGCCTTCTATGAGGGAGGCCAGCGGGTCGATCGGCTCGACAACAAGGATCTCATTCCAACTCTGGAGCGCCGCATTCGCGCCCGCGCCGCCATGCTGGATCCCGCCAACCGGATCCCGATGGACAAGGAGTGAGCGAAACAGGGCCACATTGGGTGGCCCTTTTTCCAGGTGACTGATTTTAAATCCCGCATCCGGATTCCCTGATTTTACCTTGGGGGGGAAAATCCCTATAATGCGGCCAAATTTTACCTCTTTTTCTCGAGTATCAACGTGGCAAAACAGATCCAAGCTATTCGCGGTATGAATGATTGCCTGCCGGAGCAGAGCCCGGTATGGCAGAAGGTTGAACAGATCCTGCGCCAGGTCGTTGCAAGCTATGGCTACAGCGAAGTGCGCATGCCGATTGTCGAGCAGACTCATCTGTTCAAGCGCGCCATCGGTGAAGTGACCGACGTGGTCGAAAAAGAGATGTACACCTTTGAAGACCGTAACGGCGACAGCCTGAGCCTGCGTCCGGAAGGGACCGCCAGCTGCGTCCGTGCCGGTATCGAACACGGTCTGCTCTACAACCAGGAACGCCGGATGTGGTACATGGGCCCCATGTTCCGTCACGAGCGTCCCCAGAAGGGCCGTTATCGCCAGTTCCACCAGTTCGGTGTCGAGCTGTTTGGCATCAACGGGCCGGACATTGACGCTGAGCTGATCATGCTGACCCACCGTCTGTGGCGTCTGTTTGGCATCAGCGAGCATGTCACCCTGCAGCTCAACACCCTGGGTCAGAGCGCCGAGCGTGCCGCTTACCGCGATGCGCTGGTGGCCTATCTGGAGCAGTACAAGGAGCAGCTGGACGAAGAGAGCCAGCGCCGCATGTACAGCAACCCGCTGCGGGTGCTCGACTCCAAGGATGAAAAGGTGCAGGCCATTTTGGCGGGTGCCCCGCGTCTGTTCGACCATCTGGGCGAAGAGAGCCTGGCCCACTTCGAGGGGCTCAAGCGCCTGCTCGAGTCTGCCGGTATCAAATACGAAGTGAACGAGCGTCTGGTGCGTGGTCTTGACTACTACAACCTGACCGTGTTCGAGTGGGTCACCAGCAGTCTGGGTGCCCAGGGCACCGTCTGTGCCGGTGGCCGCTACGATGGTCTGGTAGAGCAGCTGGGCGGTCAACCGACCCCGGCCGTGGGCTTTGCCATGGGCATGGAGCGTCTGGTGCTGATGCTGGAAACTCTCGAGCTCAACGCCGATATCCGCCCGGCGGTGGATGTCTATCTGGCGATGGTGGGCGAGGGGACCGAACAGGCTGGCTTCCAGCTGGCCGAGCGTCTGCGCGATGCCCTGCCGGACCTGCGCCTGATGAGCCACTGCGGTGGTGGCAACTTCAAGAAACAACTCAAACGTGCCGACAAGAGCGGCGCGGCAATCGCCCTGATCCTTGGTGAGACCGAGGTGCAAAACGGGGAGATCACTATCAAATATCTGCGTGGTCAGGCCGAGCAACAGACCGTCAAGGTTGACGCCGCCATTGCCCTGCTGGCAGCCAAAGGAGAGTAAGCTGTGGAAGTCTATACCACCGAAGAACAACAGGTTGAGGTTATCAAGGAGTGGTGGAAAGAGAACGGAAACTCGGTGATTGCCGGGACCGTGATCGGTCTGGTCGGTCTGTTCGGCTGGCGCTATTACAACCAGCACCAGCAAGAGACCATGGAGGCCTCCTCCCACTCTTACAACCAGGTGATTGAGCAGCTGGCCAAGGGCGATGCCGCCGGTTTCGAGCAGGCACAGCAGTTTGTTACCGCCAACAAGGGTGACTCCTACGGTGAACTGGCCGCGTTGCAACTGGCTGCCGCTGCCGTCAAGGCGGGCAAGCTGGATCTGGCTGCCGAGCAGCTGGAGCTGGTGGCGACCACGGGTGACGAGAGCATTCGTCCCATCGCGGCGCTGCGTCTGGCCCGGGTGCTGAATGATCAGGGCAAGGCAGATGAAGCGCTGGCCAAGCTGGCAACCATCCAGAATGAGGCCTTCAAGGCGCAGGTAGCCGAAGCCCGTGGTGATGTGCTGCAAAAGCAGGGCAAGACCGAAGAGGCTCGTGATGCCTATCAGGCAGCGGCCGATGCCGGCGGCCTGCAGGGTAGCGCTGAGCTCAAGCTGAAAATGGACGATCTGGCCCTGCCGGCCGTAGCGACTGGTGAGGCACCGGATGCGTAATTTATTCAAGATGGTGGCGCTGGGGGCTGCGGTCTCCTTCGCTCTGCAGGGTTGCTCCCTGTTCA
Organism: Aeromonas sp. Y289-2; assembly: GCF_027705925.1. Taxonomy (NCBI): domain Bacteria; kingdom Pseudomonadati; phylum Pseudomonadota; class Gammaproteobacteria; order Aeromonadales; family Aeromonadaceae; genus Aeromonas; species Aeromonas sp. Y289-2. Next base: position 307,981 of record NZ_JAPDCH010000001.1, on the reverse strand, counting down.
GTTCCGAAGAGGATCTCAATCCGATGGCGCCGCTGCCCAAGGTTGAATCTGCCTTCACTGCCGACACCGCATGGTCATCTACTGTGGGTGATGGCATCGGTGACTTCTACTCCCAGCTCAAGCCGGTGGTGGAAGAGGATCGCATCTACGCGGCTGCCCGCGACGGCGATGTAAGCGCCTTTGACCGTGCCAGTGGCGATCGCCTCTGGACCGTCGATCTGGCCGATCTGCCGGTCAACGCCGACAAGCGTAGCGCTCGTCTCTCCGGTGGCCTGGTTTCCCGTTACGGCAAGCTGTTCCTCGGCTCCGAGAACGGGGTGGTCTACGCCCTGAACGAAGAGAACGGTGAAGTGCTGTGGCAGACCAATGTGCCCGGCGAAGTGGTGGCAAGCCCCGCGGTGGAAGATGGCCGCGTGGTGGTGTTGACCACCTCCGGTCGCCTGATCGCCCTCGACACTGATGAAGGCAAGATGCAGTGGTCGCTCTCCGAAGAGCAGCCGCCGCTGACCCTGCGCAGTGCCGGTGCACCGGTGATCACCAACGGCGCCGTGATTTACGGTCGTGCCGATGGCAAGGTGGGCATCGCCCTGCTGAGCAACGGCCAGCCGGTGCGCCAGTCCAAGGTGGCTGATCCGCGCGGTGCCACCGAGCTGGACCGTATGGTTGACGTCGATGCCAGCCCGCTGATTGCCGGTGATGAGCTCTACGCCATCGCCTACAACGGTCAGCTGATGGCGCGCAAGCTGATGACCGGCGATGAAGTGTGGAAGCGCAAGTATTCCGGCTATCGCGATCTGGCGATGACCGGTAATGCCATCGTGCTGACCGACAGTCGCAGCCACCTGTTTGCCATCGACCGTCGCAACGGTCTGGAGCTGTGGTCCAACACCCAGCTGGAAAATCGTACCGTCACTGCACCTGTCATCTTCGGTGACTATGTGGTGGTGGGTGATGTGGAAGGATACCTGTATTGGCTTGATCGTACCGACGGTACCATCAAGGCGATGCAGCAGCTCGATAGCAGTGGTCTCTATGCCGCCCCGCTGGTGGATGGCGAGACCCTGTATGTGCAGAGCCGTGACGGCAAGTTGTACGCCCTCAAGCGTCCTTGATCGTCCGATAATGTGAATATCCGGCTCCTGGTCTTCGGACCCGGAGCCTTTGTCGTCTTGAGAATGAGGCTTTTATGACTCCTGTAGTAGCCCTGGTGGGCCGCCCCAACGTGGGGAAATCCACCCTGTTTAACCGCTTGACCCGTACTCGGGATGCCCTGGTTGCCGATTTTCCCGGTCTGACCCGGGACCGTAAATACGGTCAGGCGAAGTTGGGCGAGCTGGAATTTATCGTGGTCGATACCGGCGGTATCGATGGCACCGAAGAGGGGATCGAGCTGAAGATGGCCGAGCAATCCCTGCTGGCCATCGAAGAAGCGGACGTCGTGCTGTTCATGGTGGATGCCCGTGCCGGTCTGACCGCGGCGGATCAAGCCATTGCCGAGCACCTGCGCAAGGCCCACAAGAAGGTATTTCTGGTGGCCAACAAGACCGACGGTATCGACGGTGATTCCGCTGTCTCCGAGTTCTACGGTCTGGCGCTGGGCGAGGTCTACCAGATCGCGGCCGCACACGGTCGTGGCGTGCTGAGCCTGCTGGAACTGGCCCTGGCTCCCCATCTGGAGACCCTGGTCGACTCCGCTACCGATGAAGATGCGCAGGATGAGGAAGAGGAGGACTTCGACGAAGAAGCCCTGCTGCGCATGGTGGCTGCCGGTGAACTCGATACCAAAGAGGACACCAAGGAGACCCCGTTCGCTGACCTGCCCATCAAGTTCGCCATCGTTGGTCGTCCCAACGTCGGTAAATCTACCCTGACCAACCGTATGCTGGGTGAAGATCGGGTCATCGTCTATGACATGCCCGGCACCACCCGTGACTCCGTTTACATTCCGATGGAGCGTGACGAGCAGAAGTATGTGGTTATCGACACAGCCGGTGTGCGTCGTCGTGGCAAGGTGCACGAGACGGTTGAGAAGTTCTCCGTTATCAAGACCCTGAAAGCCATCGAAGATGCCAACGTCTGCCTGCTGGTGATCGACGCCCAGGAGACCATCACCGATCAGGACTTGAGCATCCTTGGCTATGTGCTCCACGCCGGTCGCTCCGTGGTGCTGGTGGTGAACAAGTGGGATGGTCTGGATCAGAAGGTGAAAGAGGATGTGAAGAACGAGCTGGATCGTCGCTTGGGCTTCATCGACTTCGCTCGCGTCCACTTCATCTCCGCCCTGCACGGCAGCGGTGTCGGCCATCTGTTTGAATCCATTCAGGAGGCTTACCAGTCCGCCACCCGTCGTACCAGCACGGCCATGCTGACCCGCATCATGCAGATGGCGCAGGAAGATCACCAGCCGCCGATGGTCAATGGTCGCCGCGTCAAGCTCAAGTATGCCCACGCCGGTGGCTACAACCCACCGCGCATCGTGATCCACGGCAACCAGCTGAACGACTTGCCGGACTCCTACAAGCGGTATCTGATCAACTACTTCCGCAAGTCCCTCAAGATCATGGGCTCGCCGATCCGGGTCGAGTTCCAGGAGTCGGTCAACCCGTTTGAAGGCAAGAAAAACACCATGACCCTGAGTCAGGAACGTCAGCGCAAACGCCTGCTGAAAATGAAGAAGAAATAAGTCCTTGCGGCTGCCCTCACCGGCAGCCGCTTTGTTATCCTCGCCATGTTAAGGTGAGGAATAAGGTGAGGGGGATCTGCCATGGAACAAGACCATGGCAGATCCACTTTTCGAGGAGTTGATTATGGAAGCCCTGCTTTGTCCATCATGCCAGGCTGAACTGGATACCCGCAGCAAGGAGCAAACCTGTGGCCAGTGCCAGGCCCCTGTTCGGGTTACTGCCATCTGCCCCACCTGCCAGCAGGAGCTGGAGCGTCTCAAGGCGTGCGGCGCGGTGGATTACTTCTGCAACCACTGCAACTCGCTGATCTCCAAGCGGTCGGTACAGTTCAAGGCGGCACTGGTGTAAAACAGCATTCAGGTGAGAAAGAAGATAAAAAAACCCGGCGAATGCCGGGTTTATGCTGTGTGCTCTGCAATAAGCAGGGTATAGGATCGATTTCTGCGCCACAGGTTGCGCTTGATGTCATTAAGCTTGAGTTTGCGTCTGGGGCTCCAGCTGCACTTCGCTTTTCTGACCAGACTGATTTTTCTACGTTTTTGCATCTTGGTCTCCTCCCAACTCAGGTGGCCATCCCGGCCTTGGGTCATTGATGGAGCCCATCCGAAATTGCTGTTATTTAATCTCTCAACATAATGAAAACAATGCGATTTCGGATAGGCTCCGATGTGAATCGATGGTAACAGAGAAGTTTGCGTGAAAACAGCCGAATAATGGCTGGTTAGCGCATGGTGATTTGATTGACCACTTCGGCGATGGCGGTGGGGCGCTCGGCCAGCTCGGGCTCGCTGTCGTTGTCGAGACTCTCCCGCTGATGTGCCTTCTGCTGCTCGTTGTCGAGCCAGAGCAGACTCTGGTAATACTGGCGCACGTTGTTGACATAGTTGCGCGCCTCGCTGCCACGGGCATAGCCGTAACGTACCTTGCGGTGCCAGCGCGCTTGCTGCAGCAGCGGCAGCACCTCTTTCACGTCGCTCCAGGCGTCAGGATTCTTGCCGAGCTCTTTGGTCAGGCGGCGGGCGTCCATCATGTGGCCGTAACCGATGTTGTAGGCGGTGAGGGCAAACCACACCTTCTCGTCATCGGGCACCGAATCCGGCACCTTCTCCATCATCTGTTGCAGATAGAGGGAGCCACCTTTGATGCTCTCTTCCGGATGAAGCCGGTCGTTGACTCCCATCGCCTTGGCTGTGGGCTCGGTCAGCATCATCATGCCGCGCACGCCGGTGTAGGAGCGGGCCTGCGGGTCCCAGTGGGACTCCTGATAGCTGATGGCGGCGAGCAGACGCCAGTCGATATTCTTGGCGTGAGTCTGGAACAGCGGCTGGTACTTGGGCAGCAGGCTCTTGGCGCGTTTGAGAAAGGTACGGGTATCGACAAAGTCGAAGTTCTGCACGTGGCCGAAGTACTTCTCGTCCAGCTTGGCGATGGCACCATCCATAAAGCGCTGACCGAAGAAGTCGATCACGCTGGCATAGAGGCTGTCATCGGGCAGCTTGCTCATGGCCCAGGCAACGGTCTGCTTCTGGGCCAGGGTCAGCCCCTCGGTGAGCTCCGGGTAGTAGCGCTGGGTACGGGCCAGCACGGTATCCTGCACCACCGTGTAGTCAATCTTGCCATCCACCACCTGCTTGAGCAGCTCCTCCACATCGGCGTTGTCGCTGGTGCTCCAGGCTAGTTTCGGATTCTCTTTGCTCATCTCTTTGAGCAGATCTTCACCGGTGGAGCCGGCGGCCACCACCAGCTTGCCCTTGATATCGTTCAATGAGGCCGGCTTGGGTTTGCCGTTGCGGTAGACCAGTTTGGGAGAGACCTGATAGAAGCCCGGGCCGAAGCGAAACAGCTCGCGCCGTTCGGGGGTGACCATGATGGCGGCAGCCGCCAGATCGAGTTTGCCCTTTTTCAGCAGGGTGACCAGTTGGTCAGTGGTGTCGACCGGGATGATGGTGAGTTTCACCCCCAACCAGTCGGCATAATTTTGCGCCAGCTCGTAATCGAACCCCTGGGCGAGGTCGTCACGCTGGTAATAGGAGGTGGGACCATAGATGGTGCCAACCCGGATCTCGCCTCGCTGGCGGATCTGCTCCAGCTGGCTGGAGGGGCTATAGAAGTCGCAGCCAACCAGTGTCAGCGTCAACAACAGCCCGATAAACAGTCGAAAAATGCAGCGCAAGTAGGTGAGTACCTTTGTTGAAAAAATCGGCATTTGTCAAAAAAGAGGCACCTTTATACCAGAGAGTGTGCGCAGAGTCACACTGCACGAAGTGAGAAAAACGTTTGTCCGCTGTGAGCCAGATCCCTATAATACGCGCGTCTCAATTCCCCCCCACTTTAAAACTTGGTGAGAAAGGTCATATGGATATCTTGCGTGGTGCCCCAGCACTGTCTGATTTTCGTGTCCAAAAACTGCTGCAACGCTTCGCACAGATGAGAAACGAGAGTGGAGTAGAGAGCGGAGTAGAGATAGAGGATGTCTATGCCGAGTATGTGCACTTTGCCGAGCTGACAAGCCCCCTCTCTCCCCCCGAGCGAGCGACCTTGGGCCAGCTCTTGCGCTACGGCCCGACCATCCCCGAACACACCCCCAGCGGTCAGCTGTTTCTTGTTACCCCCCGCCCCGGCACTATCTCCCCCTGGTCTTCCAAAGCAACCGACATCGCCCACAACTGCGGCCTGAAACAGGTCAAGCGGCTGGAGCGTGGTATTGCCTATTACTTGACCATCAAGGGGCCGGGTGAGCTGAGTGCCGCCCAGCGCGCCGATGTGGCGGCCGTGCTGCACGATCGCATGATGGAGACGGTGTTTGCCGACATGGAAGCGGCGAGCGCCCTGTTTGCCCACCACGAACCGCGCCCCTTCACCCAGGTGGATGTGCTGGGCGGTGGTCGCGCAGCCCTGGCCGAAGCCAACGTGGCGCTCGGTCTGGCGCTGGCCGACGACGAAATCGACTATCTGGTGGAGAATTTCACCAAGTTGGGTCGCAACCCCAACGACATCGAGCTCTACATGTTCGCCCAGGCGAACTCCGAACACTGCCGTCACAAGATCTTCAATGCCGACTGGACCATTGATGGCGAACAGCAGCCCAAGTCGCTGTTCAAGATGATCAAGAACACCTTTGAGCAGACGCCGGATCATGTCCTCTCTGCCTATAAAGACAACGCCGCCGTGATGGAAGGGAGCCAGGGGGGCCGCTTCTTCCCGAGCCCGGCCAACGGCGAATACCAGTATCACCAGGAACAGGTCGACATCCTGATGAAGGTGGAGACCCACAACCACCCGACCGCGATCTCCCCGTTCCCGGGCGCAGCCACCGGCTCCGGCGGCGAAATCCGCGACGAGGGAGCCACCGGTCGCGGTGCCAAGCCCAAGGCGGGTCTGGTCGGTTTCTCCGTCTCCAACCTGCGCATTCCCGGCTTCGAGCAGCCCTGGGAGCAGGATTTCGGCAAGCCGAGCCGTATCGTCAGTGCCTTCGACATCATGCAGGAGGGGCCGCTCGGCGGCGCCGCGTTTAACAACGAGTTCGGCCGTCCGGCCATTCTCGGCTACTTCCGTACCTTCGAAGAGGAGGTGCCGAGCCACAACGGCGTCGAGGTGCGTGGCTACCACAAGCCCATCATGCTGGCGGGCGGCATCGGCAACATCCGCACCGAGCATGTCCAGAAAGGGGATATCCCGGTTGGCGCGGCGCTGATCGTGCTGGGCGGCCCGGCGATGAACATCGGTCTGGGCGGTGGTGCCGCATCCTCCATGGCCTCCGGCCAGTCAGCCGAAGATCTCGACTTTGCCTCGGTGCAGCGTGATAACCCCGAGATGGAGCGCCGTTGCCAGGAGGTGATCGATCGCTGCTGGCAGCTGGGTGACGACAACCCTATCGTCTTTATCCACGACGTGGGGGCGGGTGGTCTCTCCAACGCCATGCCGGAGCTGGTCAACGACGGTGAGCGTGGCGGTCGTTTCGATCTGCGCGCCATCCAGAGCGACGAGCCGGGCATGAGCCCGCTGGAGATCTGGTGCAACGAATCCCAGGAGCGTTACGTGCTGGCGGTAGCGCAGGACAAGCTGCCGCTGTTCAAGGCGCTGTGCGAGCGCGAGCGCGCACCCTATGCCGTCATCGGTACCGCGACCGAAGAGAAGCATCTGACCCTCTCTGACAGCCACTTTGACAATCAGCCCATCGATCTGCCGCTGGACGTGCTGCTGGGCAAGGCGCCCAAGATGCACCGCGACGTGGTGACCCTGCCTGCCCAAGGCAAAGCGCTCCAGCTTGATGGCATCACTTTGAGTGACGCGGCCGAGCGGGTACTGCGCCTGCCGACCGTGGCGGAGAAGTCCTTCCTTATCACCATCGGCGATCGCAGCGTGACTGGCTTGGTCAATCGCGACCAGATGGTTGGCCCCTGGCAGATCCCGGTGGCCGATTGCGCCGTCACCGCTGCCACCTATGACAGCTATCACGGCGAAGCCATGTCCATGGGCGAGCGTACCCCGGTGGCGCTGCTCTCCCACGCCGCCTCCGCTCGTATGGCGGTGGCGGAAGCGCTCACCAACCTGGCGCCGGCTCATATCGGGTCGCTGAAGCGGGTCAAGCTCTCCGCCAACTGGATGGCCGCTGCCGGTCATCCGGGTGAAGATGCCGGTCTCTATGAGGCGGTCAAAGCGGTAGGTGAGGAGCTCTGCCCGGCCTTGGGCATCACCATTCCGGTGGGCAAGGACTCCATGTCCATGAAGACCCGCTGGCAGCAGGATGGCAAGGAGCACAGCGTCACCTCGCCGCTCTCCCTGCTCATCTCCGCCTTTGCCCGGGTCGAGGATGTGCGCAACACGGTTACTCCGCAGCTGCGTACCGATCTCGGTGAAACCGACCTTATCCTCATCGACCTTGGCAATGGCAAGCAGCGCCTCGGCGCCTCGGCGCTGGCGCAGGTCTATCGCCAGCTGGGTGACAAGGCGCCGGATCTCGACAATCCGGTCCAGCTCAAGGGCTTCTTCAACGCCATTCAGGCGCTGGTGGCCGATCGCAAACTGATCGCCTACCACGACCGCTCCGACGGCGGCCTGTTCGTCACCCTGACCGAAATGGCGTTTGCCGGCCACTGCGGCCTCGACATCCAGCTTGATCGCATCGGCGGCGAGCTGCTGCCGGCGCTGTTCAACGAAGAGCTGGGCGCCGTCATTCAGGTGCGTCGTGAAGACAAAGAGACGGTGATGACCCTGCTGGCCGGTCACGGTCTGGCGGCCTGCTCCCATGTGCTCGGTACCGTGCGCGAAGGGGACCTCATCACCCTGCAGCGGGGCGGTCAGGAGGTCTATCGTGCCAGCCGTACCGCACTTCGCACCATCTGGGGTGAGACCAGCTGGCAGATGCAGCGCCTGCGCGACAATCCCGAGTGCGCCGACAGTGAGCACGCGGCCCGTCAGGACGCCACCGATCCGGGTCTGCATGCCAAGCTGACTTACAACCCGTCCGAGGATGTGGCAGCCCCTTACATTGCCCGCGGGGTCTCCCCCCGTCTGGCGGTGCTGCGCGAGCAGGGGGTCAACTCCCATGTGGAGATGGCGGCGGCGTTCGATCGTGCCGGTTTCACGGCAGTGGACGTGCACATGAGCGACATTCTCTCCGGTCGCATCAAGCTGGAGGAGTTCCAGACCCTGGTGGCCTGTGGCGGTTTCTCCTACGGTGACGTGCTGGGGGCGGGGGAAGGCTGGGCCAAGTCCATCCTGTTCAATGACAACGCCCGCGAGCAGTTCCAGCGCTTCTTCGAGCGCGGCGATACCCTCTCTCTGGGTGTCTGCAACGGTTGCCAGATGATGTCCAACCTGCGAGAACTCATCCCGGGTGCCGATCTCTGGCCGCGCTTTGTGCGCAACCGCTCCGAGCGCTTCGAGGCCCGCTTCAGTCTGGTTGAGGTGCAGGAGTCCCCATCGGCCTTCTTCGCCGGCATGGCAGGCTCGGTGATGCCCATTGCCGTTTCCCACGGGGAAGGGCGTGTCGAGGTGCGCGATGCCGCTCACCTGAGCGCACTGCAGCAGAGCGGTCTGGTAGGGCTGCGTTTTGTCGACAACCGCGGCAGCGTGACCGAGCAGTACCCGGCCAACCCGAATGGCTCGCCGGATGGTATCACCGCCGTGACCACCACCGACGGTCGCGCCACCATCATGATGCCGCACCCGGAGCGGGTGTTCCGCACCGTGGCCAACTCCTGGCACCCCGACAACTGGGGCGAGGACGGCGCTTGGATGCGGATGTTCCGCAACGCCCGGGTTCGTCTGGGTTAATAGAGACAGCACCAGCGCATAAAAACAGAAACCGGCCAATTGGCCGGTTTTTTAATCCGTGTCGTTACGGCTTGCCGAGCGGTTGGGGGATAAAGTCTCCCCGGTCGAGGATCCGCAGACAGGCATCCACCACATCCGCATCGAGCTGATGGCCGCGCATCTGGATGATCTGCTCCCTGGCCTGGGGAATGCCGAGGGCGGCGCGATAGGGGCGATCCGAGGACATGGATTCGACGATATCGGCGACGGTGAGGATGCGGGCCTCCAGCAGGATCTCATCCCTCTTGAGTCCCAGCGGATAGCCGGAGCCATCGAGATACTCGTGGTGCTGGTGGATCATCCGGGCGATGGGCCAGGGGAAGTCGATATCCTTGAGCACCAGATAGCCGATGGCGGGGTGTTCCTTGACCAGCTCGAACTCCAGCGGCGTGAGGCGCTCCGGTTTGGTGAGAATTTCGGCCGGTACCTGGATCTTGCCGATATCGTGCACCATGGCGCCCAGATAGATCCCCCGCAGCCGCTTCTCTTCCAGCCTGAGCTCCCGGCCGATGGCTTGGGCCAGCTTGGCCACATGTTTCTGATGGCCAGCGGTATAGGGATCGCGCTGCTCCAGCACGGCAGCGATGGCACCCAGCGCATCTTCCAGTGCCAGCTCCAGCTGGCGGGCATGAAAGATCTTCTCCTGTTGCGAGCGCAGATAAGCCTGCTGGGTATGGCGCGCCTGCAGGCCATAGGTGAGGTAGTCGGTCAGCTGGATGAAGAGCTGCTCCTCCTCCTGGCTGAACAACCGTGGCTGGTCGCTGTGAATGATCAGCGCACCAGCCAGATCCTCCTGCAGTGGCAAGGGGATCAGCAGGCGGGAGCGCAACGGGTGGTGGCCGGTATGGGGCCGCTCGTGGAAGATCACCTGATTGAGACGCCGCTGGTGGAGGATGGCTTGGGTGAGGGCCTCATCGTTCAACCACAGCGTTTGTTCCGAGGCATCGGCACTGCCTGCCTGCGCCACGATCCTCGGCGGTTGGGCGAGTTCGGGCTGGCCTTGCAGCACTGCGACCAGCGGAAAACGGTCATCGACGGCGATGGCATCGCAGATATCCTGCAGCAGTTGTGGCTCATCGCCCGGTTTGAGCAGGGCGTGGTGGGCGCGGCTGATCGCCTGCTGGGTCCAGGTGTACTGTTGCAGTTTCTCCTGCTGCCACTTCTGCTCGGTAATGTCTTCGAAGAAGACGCCGACCCCCACGATGACCCCCGCCTCATCACGCAGGGGAAATTTGGTGGTGCTGAGCCAGCGGGCTTCTCCCCCCTTCAGATAGGGCTCTTCGATGTGCTGGTGTATCCCCTCGCGCATGACTCGGGCGTCATCCTCCCGATAGCGCTGTACCAGTTCGGGGGGAAAAAAGTCGCAGTCATTCTTGCCCACCAGTGCCTCTGGGGAGAGGGCGAGATCCGCCGCCAGCAGGCGGTTGCCCGCAATGTAGCTGAATCGGGTGTCTTTGAGCAGCACCCGATAGGGAAGCTGATCCATCACCTGGGTCAGCAACAGCGCCGAGGAGGGGAGAGCATCGGTCAGTGGGTGGGGGAGTGCACAGGAGGTGAGGAGTTCGGACATCTTATCCCGCCTTGTCTGCAAGTTGACTGATGGGAGGGCCGAAGTGGTAGCCGGTCTGCCAGAGCACGATACAGCTGTTGACCACTTTTTCATCGTAATGGATCCCGGCATAGCGGGTCAGTTCGGCAAAGGCGTCACTCAGGGGCATGGCCCGGCGGAACGGGCGATGGGAGGTCATGGCGATCAGCGAGTCGGCCACCCGGATAATGCGCGCCTCCAGGGAAATGGCGTTGCCCGCCAGCCCCTGCGGATAGCCGCTGCCATCGAGGTTTTCGTGGTGCTGCAGCACTATGGTGGCGATGGGCCAGGGGAAGTCGATCTGTTTGAGAATATCGTGGCCGGCCTGGGGGTGCTGCTTGATCAGTTCGAACTCCACCGGCCGCAATTCACGGGGGCGAGTGATGATCTCGGTAGGGATCTGCAGCAGGCCAATATTGTGCACCATGGCCGCCAGTCCCAGCGCATCCAGCCGCTCTTGCCGCAGCTGCATGGCCTGCCCGATGGCCAGTGCCAAATCGCGTACCCTCAGCTCATGGCCCGCACTGTTGCGATCCTTGTGGCTGATGGCGCTGGCGAGGGCACTGATGGTCTGGAACAGCAGCTCACGCTGGTGGCGCTCGCTCTCCTTGAGGCGGGTGATGTCGACCAGGGTGCCGATGATGCCGGCAACCATCCCCTGATGGTCATAGAAGAGATCCTTGAAACAGATGACCTGATAGCGCATGCCATTGCGGTCATGCAACTGCTGTTCGATGCACTGGGGCTGGCGACTTCGCAGCAACTCGGCTTCCCGCATGCTGTAGGCCTCGGCAAGCCCGACTGGCAGCAGCTCCTCGACCCGTCGACCCAGCAGCGCCTCCTTGCCGATGCCGATCACCTGATTGAAGGCCTGGTTGCAGCCCAGAAATCGCCCCTCGATATCTTTGTAGAACACAGGGATCGGGATGGCCTTGAGCAGGGATTCGTTGAAGTGTTTCAGATCCTTCAGTTCGGCCTGCTGACGCAGGGCGAGCAGCTCGCTGTCCTTGCAGAGGGAAATGGCGCGGGCCAGGTTGCCAAGCACCGGGCTGAACAGATGGCAGACCGGTACGATCTGCTGATGTGGCTGGGGGGCGAGCAGCAAGATGAGATAACCCCCTTCAACCTTGAGCCGATAGGCAAACTGGTAGGGGCGGCTGCCCGGCAGGGGGAGCGTCTGTTGCAGCAGGCAGTGCTCCTCCTCGCTGACCCACCCAGGCAGGGCCAGGGTGGTGCCGGTGTGCTGGCGAAGCTGCTCGTCGCCGATCACCTTGAGCAGCTTGTATTCCTCCCGTTGTTGCTGCAATACCGCACCAACCGGCGTGGCGCAGTGATGCATAAAACGTTGCAGTACCTTGGTGAGCAGCGCATCCAGCGTCACTTCACGCCCGATGCAGAGCGCCAGATCGCAGACGATGGCCATGGCGTGGTCGTTGTTCATATCAATGCCCCGTTACAGAGAATGGCGCCGTTATGAAATTGGGGGTAATCCCCGTGGCGCACGCTGCCAATTTCGCCAAGGGAGAGGGCTCCTGCCAGATCGCCGGCCCCCGAGTGAGTCAGCAGGGTGTGCAGCTCGGTCACTGTCTGCTGGTCGAAGTGCAGCTGGCGTCCTGCGCAGTAGTAGACCTCCAGCAACTGTGCCCGGGTGAGGGTTTGTTGCTGGTTGAGGCGCCTGGCCAGTAAGCAGGCATGTTCGGTGGCACTCTCTGGCGCCTTCAGCAGAGTGAGGATGCTGTGCTCCGCGACCTCGCCGGCGCAGAGCAGGGCGCCGTCATCGTTTGCCTCGACGGGGATCCTGACAATCACATCCCCGTTGGCCCGCAGCAGGCCCAGTGGCATGTGCACCACGAAACGGTAGAGCTCCTTGCGCACCATAGTGTGCTGGAATTGCTGGCGGATCAGCCCCTGATATTTTTGAAAGGCCGGTTGCCAATCGATGTAGGCAATCTTGTTCGCTTCACTGCTGGTGGCCAGCATCGGTTGGGCCGAGAGTTGGTAACCATGTTCCAGAAAGGGAAAGCTGTTGCTGGGCAGCAGTGTGCAGTTGACCCCGTAGGCAAGTTGCCGTTGATTGTCGAACAGGCAGGCAAGGGGGGTGAAGCTGCCGCTGCCTGCGTTGGCGCCGGCATAGTTGACGCGATTGGCCAGTTGCAGATAAAGCGCATCCAGAATGGAGGCGATATTGGGAATGAGGTTGTCGAAGGTCAGAAACAGGGTTGGTGGCGGCGAAGGGGTTGGCCAGGTGGCCAGCATGTTCTCCACCTGTTCCGCAATCCGGTGGGCAAGGGATACTGCGCTGGCCTGCGGTGTCAGGGGCAGCAGTGTGGCGTGATAGGGGTTGGCTCTGGGCAGTAGCCAGGCCCCTTGCGGCAACAATCCTTGCGCACCGATCAGCTGGGGGAAAATGGCGCCATCCAGGGCGATGTTGAAGTCGCGGCACAACTGCTGCAACAGGGGAACCTGTGCGCAATCCTGTTCGGCCAGCAGTATGGTCAGCTTGCCTCCTTGCAAGGGTGCCAGCGTGGCGGCCAGTTCTGTCGGGTTAAATTGGCAAACGTAGTGTTGCTTCATCAATCTGAACTCCATTCCAGAATATAACCAATATATCAATAAGGAATTCAAGAGGGTATGAGGATCTCGCCCGGTTCTGGTTGTATGGCAAAAACCATGATGGGTATCACCCTCGCTGACTGATCTGTCATTTGCTGGCCTGTGGAGTGCGCGATGCTGTTGTTACGCAAATAGAAAACCGGCAGCCAAGGCTGCCGGTTTTGCGGGTAATGAGGGGTAGCGACGGTAAAGGTTACTGCAAGACCGCGTGCTGGAACCCTTGTACCAGGCTGATGACCGGCTGGGGATAGAGCCCCAGCAACACCACCAGCGCTGCAGAGAGCAGCACTACCACTCCACCGGAGGAGAGCGCCCAGTCTGCGCTGGCATCGCGCTGCTGCATACCCGGTTCGCGCAGATAGAGGGTCACCATCACCTTGAGGTAGTAGTAGAGACCCAGTGCGCTGCCGAGCACGATGGCACCGGATAGCCACCAGAGCTGCGCCTCGACGGTGACGCCGATGAGGTAGAACTTGCCGATAAAGCCGAGGGTCATCGGGATGCCCGCCAGAGAGAGCATCATCACCGTCAGCACGGCTGTGAGGTAAGGACGCTTCCAGAACAGACCGCGATAGCTGTGCAGGGAGTCTGCATCCTTGCCACGATAGGGGCTCGACATCATGCTCACCACGCCAAAGGCTCCCAGGCTGGTGAACAGATACATCAGCAGGTAGACCCCGGCTGCTTCCACCGGCATCTGGCCGAATCGGCTCGCCACGATCACCGCCAGCAGGTAACCGAAGTGGGAGATGGAGGAGTAACCCAGCATCCGTTTGACGTTGGTCTGCACCAGGGCCAGCAGGTTGCCGACCAGGATGGAGATGACCGCCATGGCTGCCAGCAGCCAGTGGATCATGGGATCGCTCGCCGCCGGTACCGCCAGATAGAAGCGCAGCAGCACGGCAAAGACCGCCACCTTACTTACGGTGGCGAGGAAGGTGGCGACCGGTGCCGGGGCACCTTCGTAGACATCCGGGGTCCAGAGGTGGAAGGGGGCCAAGGAGAGTTTAAAGGCAAAGCCGACCAGCATTAACCCCAAACCGCCCATCAGCAGCGGATGGTGAGCCGGGCTCTCGGCCAGGGTCTGCCCCAGGGCTGCAAAGCTCAGGCTGCCAGCCTGTGCATAGAGCAGCGCCATGCCAAACAGCAGGAAGGCGGTGGCGGCGGCAGAGAGCACCATGTATTTCACCGCGGCTTCCAGCGAGTGGCGCTCGCGGTAGGCGTAACCCACCAGACCGAACATCGGCAGGGTCAGCATCTCAATCCCGATAAAGAGGGAGGCGAGGTGACGGGAGCAGGCCAGCACCAGACCACCAGCGGTGGCGATCAGCAGCAGCAGGAAGAACTCCTCCCGGTTGTCCGGGTAGGCTTTCAGCCACGATTGACCGAAGGTGCAGGTGGCCAGGGCGCCGATGAGCACCAGTCCCATGTAAAAGACGGCGTAACTGTCCACTTGCAGCAGCGGGGTGACCCCCTGATCCCCTTGCGCCATCACGATGGGCAGCGAGAACAGAGCAAGGTTGAGGCCAACAATGGTCACGGTAAAGGCGGTGGTGACACAGCGGCGCCAGGCGATGGCCAGCATCAGGGCTGCCATGGCCCCGGTGGTCAACAGCAGGGGAAGCAGTGCCAGCAGTTGGGAAGCAGAGAAAGTCATTGCAGGGCTCCAGCAGTCGGCAGCAGATACCAGTGCAGCACGTTGATAAGGCTGCTGCTGGCGGTGTCAATCACGGGTTGGGGATAGAGGCCAAGCAGAACCAGCAGGCCCGCGATCACCATCATCATGGTCAGCTCGCGGCGATCCAGCCCCTTGAGCATGCTCTCATCCTTGGCGGGGCCAAAGCAGGCACGCTGCAACATGATGAGAGAGTAGACCGAGGCCAGTACCAGACCGAAGGTGGCGACCGCCGTGATGACAGGGGCAACCTGGAAGCTGCCGACCAGGATCAGGAACTCGCCGACAAAGTTGCCGGTGCCCGGCATGCCCAGAGAGGCGACCGAGAAGAAGAGCATCACGCCGGGCAGATAGCGCAGGCGTCCCCACAGGCCGCCCATCTGGCGCAGATCCCGGGTGTGCAACCGCTCGTAGAGCTGACCGCAGAGGATAAAGAGGCCGGCAGCCGAGAGACCGTGGGCGATCATCTGCACCACGGCGCCCTGCAGGGCCAGCTCGCTACCCGAGTAGATGGCGATCATCACAAAACCCATGTGGGAGATGCTGGTGTAGGCTACCAGCCGTTTGATGTCGGTCTGGGCAAAGGCCACGATGGCACCGTAGACGATACCGATCAGGCCAAGCACCATGGCGTAGGGAGCAAACTCGGCGGATGCTTCGGGGAAGAGCGGCAAGGCAAAGCGCAGCAGACCGTAGGCGGCGGTTTTGAGCAAAATACCTGCCAAATCCACCGAGCCTGCGGTCGGCGCCTGACTGTGGGCATCCGGCAGCCAGCCGTGCAGCGGTACCAGCGGCATCTTGACCGCGAAGGCGATAAAGAAGCCCAGCATCAGCAGCCACTGAACTCCCTTGCTCATCGGGGTATTGAGCAGCTCCAGATAGTTGAAGGTGAAGACTCCGGTGGCATGCTGGTGGGTCAGCACCAGCCCGATGATGGCCACCAGCATGATAAGGCCGCTCACCTGGGTGTAGATGAAGAACTTGGTCGCGGCGTTGATCCGTGATTTGCCGTCAGTGACCGAATGGCCCCAGAGTGCAATCAGGAAGTACATGGGAACCAGCATCATCTCCCAGAAGAAGAAGAAGAGGAACAGATCCAGCGCCATAAAGACGCCGAGCACGCCACCCAGGATCCAGAGCAGGTTCAGATGGAAGAAGCCGATGCGTTGCACGATCTCTTTCCACGAACAGAGGATGGCCAGTACCCCGATAAAGCAGGTGAGGATCACCATCAAGAGCGACAGGCCATCCACCGCCAGATGCAAAGAGATGCCAAAGCGGGGGATCCACGGCAGGTGCCACTCGGCGGCCCAGGCGGAGGCAGCACCGGTGACGCCCGCGCTGTCGAGACCCGTGGTGGCAAGGGAGAAATCACCACTTAGCCAGATGGCACAGGAGAGCAGCAGGCTGGCGCTCATGGAGAGCAGGGCAACCCAGCGGACAAACTGCCCGCCGAGACGCTCCATCTGCCAGCAGAGCAAGCCGCCGATAAAAGGAATTAGCAAGATCCAGAGTAAGGTCACGGTATCAGCTCTCGTTCAAGTTCATATGAGATTGCGCTCCCTGTTCCATCAGGGAGAGCAAACAGCCCGGCTGTTTCGGTCTTCGTGTTGTTCATCGCGTTACCCCAACAGCAACAGCGCCAGCACCAGCACGGCGCCGATCCCCATGGAGGCGGCATACCAGCGCAACTTGCCGGTGACTGTCCAGGCCAGCAGCTGGTTGCCCCGCAGGGCAAACCAGGCGGGCAGGCCCATCATCCAGTCCAGCGGGTCTCGGGCCAGCAGACGGGTCGCCAGCAGATAGGGTTTGACCCACAGCTGGTCGTAGAGCCAGTCAAAGCCCCAGGCGTTGAACCAGAGGGTGCTGAGCAGCCGGCCTGGCGCGCTGTTGGCAATGGCGGTGGCCAGACGGCGCTCACCAAGGAACAGAAACGCAGCCAGCACAATGCCAGCGATGGCGATGATGCCAGAGGCTACCTCCAGCGCATGGCGACCCTCTTCGATATGGTCCCCCGGGCCTGCGGGTAGTACACCTGCCAGTGGCGGGGTGATCAGCGCGCCTATGCCGGTAGAAAGCACCAGCAGCACCAGCAGCGGCAGATGGTGAGCCAGACCGTGACCCGCATGGGCTTTGGTCTGCTCTTTGCCATGGAAGGCGATAAAGATTAGCCGGAAGGTGTAGAGCGAAGTGAGGAATGCCCCTACCAGACCTGCCCACAGCAGCGCGCTTTGGCCCGATGCTTCTACTTGCCACAGGATGGCGTCCTTACTGTAGAAACCGGAAGTGACCAGCGGCAACGCCGCCAGCGCCGAGCCCCCCACCAGGAAGCAGGCGTAGACCAGCGGCAAACTCTTGCGCAGGCCACCCATCTTGAAGATGTTCTGCTCATGGTGGCAGGCAACGATAACGGCACCGGCGGAGAGGAACAGCAGCGCCTTGAAGAAGGCGTGGGTCATCAGGTGGAAGATGGCCCCTTCCCATGCGCCGACACCCAGTGCCAGAAACATGTAGCCAATCTGGCTCATGGTGGAGTAGGCGAGGATCCGCTTGATATCGGTCTGAACCAGCGCGGCAAAGCCTGCCAGCACTAGCGTGATGGCGCCAACCAGCCCGACCAGATGGAGGATCTCTGGCGCCAGCAGGAACAGGCCGTGGGTACGAGCAATCAGGTAGACACCAGCAGTCACCATGGTGGCAGCGTGGATCAACGCGGAGACCGGGGTCGGGCCAGCCATCGCATCTGCCAGCCAGGTTTGCAGCGGCAGCTGGGCCGATTTGCCGACCGCACCGCCCAGGAGCATCAGGCAGGCCAGCGACAGGGCAGGGGAGCCCTCGGCAAACAGGGTCGGGGCACGAACCAGCAGCTCATGGATATTGAGGGTGCCCAGTTCCCGATAGAGGATAAACAGGCCGATGGCGAGGAAGACATCACCCACCCGGGTCACGACAAATGCCTTGAGGGCCGCTGCGCCGTTGTTGCGATCCTTGTAGTAGAAGCCGATCAGCAGATAGCTGCACAGCCCTACCCCTTCCCAGCCGAGGTAGACAAACAGCAGGTCATCGGCCAGCACCAGAAACAGCATGCTGGCGATAAAGAGGTTGGTGTAGGTAAAGAAGCGGGAGTAGCCCTCTTCACCGCGCATATACCAGGAGGCGAACAGGTGGATGAAGAAACCCACCCCGGTCACCACCCCCAGCATGGTCAGCGACAGGCCATCCAGTGCCAGCGAGAAGCTCGGGGTAAAGTTGCCCACCGCCATCCATTGCCACAGGCGCTGGACATAGACGCCCCCCTCGGGCGGGTTGCCCAGAAAGTCGATGCCCACCCACAGGGTAGTGAGGGCCGACAGGCCAATGGAGCCTACCCCGATCAGCGCCGAGGTACGCTCACCAAACCGGCCGAGGGAGAAGGCCAACACCAGCCATCCCAGCAGCGGAAATAGAAAAGTCAGATATAAGAGGCTCATCCGCGCATCTCGCTCACAGTGTCCACGTTCAGGGTGTGGTAACGACGATAGAGCAGCAGTAACAGGGCAAGGCCGATACTGGCCTCCGCTGCCGCCAGAGAAATCACCAGGATATACATGATCTGGCCATCGGCCTGGGCCCAGCGGCTACCCGCCACCACAAACGCCAGTGCCGAGGCATTCATCATGATCTCGATACTCATCAGGATGTAGAGCAGGTTGCGGCGGATCAGCAGACCGCACAAGCCGATGCAGAAGAGCACCGCGGCCAGCAGGAGGCCGTGCTCCATAGGGATTCCATTCATTGCTGACCTCCTTCTTGTGCAGAGCGGGAAGCAGAGCGCGGGACGGAGAGCACTTCACCGCTCTTCTCTTCCCGACCCAGGTGATAGGCGGTTACCAGACCCGCCAGCAGCAGGATGGAGGCAAGCTCCACCGCCAGCACATAGGGGCCAAAGAGCTCGACACCCACCTGCTTGGCGGTCACCTCGGTCACTCCGATCAGGCCCCCGGTCACCCCGAGAATGCCGTGGGCCAGAAAGCCCAGCAGGATCAGCGAGAGCAGGGCTGGGCCCCCCCAGGTCATGGGGGTGAGCCACTTTTTCTCCTGTGCCTGGGCACTCCCCAGGTTCAGCATCATCACCACGAACACGAACAGCACCATGATGGCGCCGGCGTAGACGATCACCTGCAGGGCGCCCGCAAAGGCGGCACCCAGGCAGAAGAAGATCATGGCCACGGCGATGAGGGAGATGATGAGATTGAGCAGCGCATGCATGGGATTGCTGGTGCTGATCACCCGCAGCGTGCTGTAAATGGCCACCAGGGCCGAGGCATAAAATGCCAGTTCCATGATTGACTCCTCAGGGCAGCAGGCTCTTGACATCGATGGGCTTGGCTTCGTTTTCGGCATCCCCTTTCGGCTTGCCGTCGATGGCCATCCCGCTCATGCGATAGAAGTTGTAGTCCGGGTATTTACCGGGCCCGCTGATCAGCAGATCTTCCTTCTCGTACACCAGATCCTGGCGGCGATACTCACCCATCTCGAAATCCGGTGTCAGCTGGATGGCGGTGGTGGGGCAAGCCTCTTCACACAGGCCGCAGAAGATGCAGCGAGAGAAGTTGATGCGAAAGAACTCCGGATACCAGCGACCATCTTCCCGCTCGGATTTTTGCAGCGAGATGCAGCCGACCGGGCAGGCAACCGCGCAGAGGTTGCAGGCCACGCAGCGCTCGTCCCCGTCGGGGTCGCGGGTCAGCACGATGCGACCGCGGTAGCGGGGGGCCGCATAGACTGCCTGCTCCGGATAGTTGAGGGTTTCACGGGGCCGCCAGGCATGGGAGAAGACCATGGCCAGACTGCGTAACTGGGTGCCGACACCCTGAATAATGCTAACAATTTTCATATTGAGTGCCTCACTGCGTACTTATCAGTACAACTGCCGCGGTGACCAGCATATTGATCAGGGTCAGCGGCAAGCAGACTTTCCAGCCAAACGACATCACCTGGTCAAAGCGCGGGCGAGGCAGGGAGGCCCGCAGCAGGATGAAGAACACCATGAAACAGGCGGTCTTCAGGGCAAACCAGATGAAGGGGGGCAACCAGGGACCATGCCAGCCACCGAAGAAGAGGGTCACGATGAGCGAGGAGATCAGCACGATGCCGATATATTCGCCCACGAAGAAGAGACCCCACTTCATCCCCGCATACTCGATGTGATAGCCGTCGGCGAGCTCCTGCTCGGCTTCTGGCTGATCGAACGGGTGACGGTGGGTGACGGCGACACCGGCAAACAGGAAGGTGACAAAGCCCAGGATCTGGGGCACCACGTTCCACAAGTCTGCCTGTGCCTCGACGATATCCCGCAGGTTGAAACTGCCGGTCTGGATCACAATCCCCATCAGGGAGAGTCCGAGAAACACCTCGTAGGAGAGGGTCTGGGCCGAGGCGCGCAAGCTGCCGAGCAATGAGTATTTGTTGTTGCTCGACCAGCCGGCGAACAGCACCGCATAGACCGCCAGCCCCGCGATGGCCAGGATGTAGAGCAGCCCCACATTGAGATCCGCCACGCCCCAGGTGGGGGTGATGGGCACCACCGCAAACGCCAGAATAAAGGCAGTGAAGGCGATGATGGGGGCCAGGATAAAGATCCGCCGATCAGCGAACGGCGGGATCCAGTCCTCCTTGAAGAACATCTTGATCATGTCGGCGGCCAGCTGGAGCAGACCAAACGGCCCCACCCGGTTGGGGCCGTAGCGATCCTGCCACAGGGCCAGCAGACGACGCTCGATGAAGCTCATGAAGGCGCCAGCCCCCACGATCCCCACCAGCACGATCAGTGCCTTGCCCACCTCCAGCAACAGATCGATCAGCGACTCGCTCATGCGATCACCTCCTGCAGGTTAGTGATTGAGGCTTGTTGCAGGGCCGTCGGCAGGCCGTTCACCCCAAGGGGGAGCCCCACCAGACCGGCGCTCAGCTGCTCGCTAAGCCGCAGACGCAGTTGCCAGTGGCTACCGCCCCAGGAGAAGGAGACCTGACTGCCCCCGTGGAGGGCCAGACGCTGCGCATCAAGGGGATTGAGCACCAGCTCGGGTTCGTTCATCCGGGCCTGAATGACCGGGCTGCGAGCGGAGAGCTCCTCGCCGCCAAACAGCTGGGCATAATTGACCACTTGCAGCGCCTCTGCGGCCTTGAAGGGGGCAGGGATGGTGGTGAACCAGCCGAGCAGCTCCTTGCCTTCTGCCTGCGGGTCTGTTGCTTCCAGCAGACGGCGACCCGGATCGCCAGCACGCAGTTTGCCACCCACTTCATCCTGGAACTTGTTCCAGGCGGAGGGAGAGTTCCAGCCCGGCGCCCAGGCGAACGGTACTTGCGGCAGCGGCTGACGGGCTCCGGCATACCCTTCCATGGAGAAGTTGAAGGGGGAGTCGGGATCTTGCGCTACCCGCGGCTCGCTGACGTTCTGATCCGCCAGCATGGAGGTGCGACCGCTGTAACGATGCGGCTCACGGGCCAGTCGCATGCCACGGATCCGCAAGCCTGCGTTGGGCGCCGCTTCCAGCATGGTAGCCAGCAGCGGATTGCTGGTGGCACAGTCATGGTTGACCTGGTCGAAGTTTTGCCAGCGCAGCGGCTTGCGTTCGATCGCCCCTTGCAGCGCCGTCAGCCAGCGCCACCCTTCACGCACCTGAATATCGGCGTTGTAGAAGGCGGGCGCATAGACCTGGAAGAAGCGCTGGGCGCGCCCTTCCATGTTCACCAGCGTGCCATCGGCCTCGGCAAAACTGGCCGCTGGCAGCACCAGATCAGCCTTGTTGGCGGTCGGGGTCGCCTGATGGTCGATGACCAGCAGGTGCTGCAGCCGTGCCAGTGCAGCATCCACCCGGTTGCGCGGCGCGCGGCGGTAGAGATCGTTCTCCAGGGTGACCAGCGCCAACCCCTCTTCTGACTCGATACGCGCAAGGGCGGCTTCGAGTGGCTTGTCTGTCAAGGTTTGAGCGCCCAGCATGGCCAGACCCAGCGAGTTGGCCTCCTGGCCAACCAGCGCGATGTTGGCTTCCTGTCCACGGCCTTTCAGGGCGCGGGCAATGTTGCTGGCCGCCTCAAGCAGCGCCACATCGCGGGCACTGGAGCCTGCAATGATGAGCGGCTTCTTGGCGTTGCCGAGCAGCTCGGCCCAGCGAGTCGCTTGTGCCTGCTGTTCGGGGCCGAGATCGGTCAAGGCCGGTGCGGCCGGGTCGAGCAGGTTGGCGATGGCAAAGCCAATGCGCGCCTGATCGGCATAGGGGGCGTGCAGCTTGTCGGCCGCCACATCGTCCAGACGGGTGGTGTCGAGACTGGTGATGAGCAGCGGGTAGCGCTCGTTCTGACCCAGGGTCTGAACGGCGGCGACTTGCCACAGATCGACCTTCATCTTGCGGGCCAGCTCGCGGGCCTTGCCCTTGACGGCTTGGCGCAGCGCCAACGCGATACGGGCTGCGCTCATGGTGACATCCTCGCCGAGCAGCAGAATGGCGTCGGCCTCTTCCATGTCCCGCAGGCTCGGGGTTGGCACGCCGCCCTGTTGCAGGATCTGCAGCATCTTCAGCTGACAGGCCCACTCGGTCTGCTCGACGCCAGCGTAGAAGTTGGCTTCACCCACCAGCTCGCGCAGGGCAAAGTTGCTCTCCAGCGAGGCGCGGGGCGAGCCGATGCCGATGAGGCTGCTAGCGCTGCGTAGGGCATCGGCGGCTCGGTTGAGGGCGCCATCGACCGTGATGGTCAGCTGGTCGTTGCCATCTTTGAGCAGCGGTTGGCGCGGGCGGTCGGCCAGATTGACATAGCCATAGCCAAAGCGGCCACGGTCACAAAGGAAGTAGTGGTTGACGCTGCCGTGGAAGCGGTTTTCGATGCGGCGCAGCTCGCCATAACGCTCGCCCGGACTGATGTTGCAGCCCACGGAGCATTGCTGGCAGATGCTGGGGGCAAATTGCATGTCCCACTTGCGGTTGTAACGTTCGGAGTGGGTCTTGTCGGTGAAGACGCCGGTGGGGCAGACCTCCACCAGGTTGCCGGAAAATTCACTCTCCAGGGTGCCATCCTCGACCCGCCCGAAATAGACGTTGTCGTGGGCACCATAGACCCCGAGATCCTCGCCACCGGCATAATCCTTGTAGTAACGGACGCAGCGGTAGCAGGCGATGCAGCGGTTCATCTCGTGACCGATGAAGGGGCCCAGCTCCTGATTCTGGTGGGTGCGTTTGGTGAAGCGGTAGCGACGGCTGTTGTGGCCGGTCATCACCGTCATGTCCTGCAGGTGGCAGGCGCCGCCCTCTTCACACACCGGGCAGTCGTGGGGGTGGTTGGTCATCAGCCACTCCACCACGCTCTTGCGAAATTCTTTAGCCTCTTCATCCTCGATGGCGATGTAGCTGCCATCGGTGGCCGGGGTCATGCAAGACATGACCAGACGACCGCGTTTGTCATCGGCATTCTGATACTGTTTGACCGCACACTGGCGGCAGGCGCCAACGCTACCCAGCGCCGGATGCCAGCAGAAATAGGGGACGTCCAGACCCAGCGACAGACAGGCTTGCAGCAGGTTATCTGCTCCGTCTACCTCGTACTCTTTGCCGTCTACATAAATGGTTGCCATACAACTTCCCTGAAACCTGTTTTGTGAAATCTGTGGTGTCGTTACCAGCGCTCGCCCAGCAGATTGGGCTGGATCCCTTTGACCGGCTTGCGGTTATCACCGCTGCCTTTGATCCCGGCCTCGAATTCGGAGCGGAAATATTTGATGGCGCTGGCGAGCGGCTCGACGGCGCCCGGTGCGTGGGCGCAGAAGGTCTTGCCCGGGCCAAGGAAACCGCAGAGTTGTTCCAGAGTCGCCAGATCGCCGGATTGCCCTTCGCCACGTTCCAGTGCCCGCAGCAGCTTGACGCTCCAGGGCAGGCCATCGCGACAGGGCGTGCACCAGCCACACGACTCGCGGGCGAAGAACTCCTCCATGTTGCGCAGCAGGGAGACCATGCTGATGGAGTCATCCACCGCCATGGCGAGGCCAGTCCCCATCCGGGTGCCGACCTTGCCGATACCAGCGGTATACATCTGCGCATCGAGGTGCTCCGGCAGCAGGAAGCCGGTTCCCGCGCCGCCCGGTTGCCAGGCTTTCAGGCGATAGCCGCTCTTCATGCCGCCGGCGTAATTTTCAAACAGCTCGCGGGCGGTGATGCCAAACGGCAGCTCCCAGACCCCGGGGTTGTTCACCTTGCCGGAGAAGCCCATCAGCTTGGTGCCGTGATCTTCCGAGCCCGGCAGCGCCAGTCCGTGATACCAGGCGACCCCGTTGCCGATAATGGCGGGGACGTTGCAGAGAGTCTCGACGTTGTTGACGCAGGTGGGTTTGCCCCAGACGCCGGAGACGGCGGGGAAGGGGGGTTTGGCGCGCGGGTTGGCACGGCGCCCTTCCAGCGAGTTGATAAGGGCCGTCTCTTCGCCACAGATGTAGCGACCGGCGCCGGTGTGGACGAACAGCTCGAAGTCAAAACCGGATCCCAGAATGTTCTTGCCCAGCAGGCCCGCAGCTTTTGCCTCTTCCACCGCCCGGCGCAGGTGGATGGCAGCATCCACATATTCGCCGCGCAGGAAGATATAGCCGCGATAGGCCTTGAGCGCCCGGGCACTGATGATCATCCCCTCGAGCAGCAGATGGGGCAGTTGCTCCATCAGCAGGCGATCTTTCCAGGTGTTGGGCTCCATCTCGTCGGCGTTGCAGAGCAGGTAACGGATGTTCATGCTCTCGTCTTTGGGCATCAGCCCCCACTTCACACCCGTGGGGAAGCCCGCGCCGCCACGCCCCTTGAGACCGGCATCCTTGACGGTACTGACAATCTCGTCCGGGCTCATCTGGCCGAGCGCCTTGCGGGCGGCTTCATAGCCCTGTTTGGCCTGATACTCCTCCAGCCACACCGGCTGGCCGTCGTCCCGCAGCCGCCAGGTGAGCGGGTGGGTCTCGGGGGCTCGCGGGGTGCGATTGGCGGAGCCAAGAGAGGCGAGGATCTTGTTCTGCGGCAGGCTCATGGGTAAGCCTCCAGCGTTTTCAGTAAGGTCACCGGATCGAGGCCGCCATAGGTGTCGTCATCGATCATGATCGCTGGCCCCTTGTCGCAGTTGCCAAGGCAGCAGACCGGCAGCAGGGTGAAGCGGCCATCCGGGGTGGTTTGACCGGGGCCGAGGTTCATCACCTCCTTGAGACCGGCCATCAGATCTTCATGGCCATTGATGTAGCAGACCATGCTGTCGCAGACGCGGATGATGTGACGGCCTACCGGCTGGCGGAAGATCTGGCTATAGAAGGTGGCAACCCCCTCCACGTCGCTGGCGGGAATGCCGAGCTCGGCCGCGATGGCGTGAATGGCACCGTCGGGTACCCAGCCTCTGGCCTGCTGCACGATCTTGAGCGCTTCGATGCTGGCGGCGCGGGGATCTTCGTAGTGGTGTTTCTCGTGTTCGATGGCATCGCGTTCAGCCTGGCTCAGAACGAAGTCGTCCTGTTTGCTGCTGCATGCCCCTTGCCCCTGTGGGGTCTGATTATTGTGACACTGACATTGCTGGCTCATGACTTGACCTTTGGTGGCTTGTCCTTTTACTGCTCGTCCGGCGATCCCAATTCCCGGCCATGGCCGGGAGGGCGGATCACTTAACGGTCCACATCCGACATAACAAAATCGATACTGCCCAGATAGACGATGAGGTCCGACACCATGCTGCCCTTGATCACCGAGGGGATCTGTTGCAGGTGAGCAAAGCTCGGGGTGCGGATCCGGGTCCGGTAGCTCATGGTGGAGCCGTCACTGGTCAGGTAGTAACTGTTGACCCCCTTGGTCGCCTCGATCATCTGGAACGACTCGGCTGCGGGCATCACCGGGCCCCAAGACACTTGCAGGAAGTGGTTGATCAGGGTCTCAATGTGCTGCAGGGTGCGCTCTTTGGGCGGCGGGGTGGTGAGGGGGTGATCCGCCTTGAAGGGGCCCTCCGGCATGTTCTTCATGCACTGCTCGATGATCGACATGCTCTGGCGGATCTCCTCGATCCGCACGGTGGCTCTGTCGTAGGCATCGCCATTGCTGCCGACCGGCACTTCAAAGTCGAACTGATCGTAACCGGAGTAGGGGCGCCACTTGCGCACGTCGAAGTTGAGGCCGGTGGCGCGCAATCCGGCCCCCGTGGTGCCCCAGGACAACGCCTGCTCGGTGGTGTAGGCAGAGACGCCTATGGTTCGACCGCGCAGAATGCTGTTGCGCATCGCTGCTTTTTCGTAATCCATCAGCCGCTTGGGCAGCCAGCTCAACAGGTTGTCCTGCACCAGCCGTTGCCATCCCTTCGGCAGGTCGTGGGCGACACCGCCGATACGGAACCAGGCCGGGTGCATGCGGGCACCGGTGATCGCTTCGATGATGGTGTAGATCTTCTGCCTGTCGGTGAAGGTGAAGAAGACCGGGGTCATGGCCCCCACGTCCTGGATATAGGTCCCGAGGAACAATAGGTGGCTCTGGATGCGGAACAACTCCGCCATCATCACCCGGATCATGTCGACCCGCTGCGGTACCTTGATGCCAGCCAGCTTCTCGACCGCCAGCACATAGGGGAGGTTGTTCATCACCCCGCCCAGATACTCGACCCGGTCGGTATAGGGGATGTAGCTATGCCAGGACTGGCGCTCGCCCATCTTCTCGGCACCACGATGGTGGTAGCCGATGTCGGGCACGCAGTTGCGGATCTCCTCGCCATCGAGCTGCAACACCAACCGGAAGGCACCGTGGGCAGAGGGGTGATTGGGGCCGAGGTTCAAGAACATGTAGTCCTCATTCTCGTTGCCGCGGGCCAGGCCCCACTCTTCCGGTTTGAACAGCAGGTTCTCCTGCTCCATGTCCTGTTTGGCGGCATCGAGCATGAAGGGATCAAATTCGGTAGCGCGCGCCGGGTAATCCTTGCGCAGCGGGTGACCCTGCCAGCTCTTGGGCATCATGATGCGGGTCAGATGGGGGTGACCATCGAAGGTGATGCCCATCAGATCCCACACTTCCCGCTCGTACCAGTTGGCATTGGGGAAGTGGTTGGTGATGGTGGGCAGATGCAGGTCACTCTCGGCCAGCGCCACTTTCAACATCACATCGGCGTTACGGTCGATGGAGATGAGGTGATAGAAGACGGTGAAATCGCTCTGGGGCAGACCGTCGCGATGGCTGCGCAGCCGCTCATCGGTGGCGCTGAGATCAAACAGCATCACAAACGGGGAGGGCACCTTGCGCAAAAAGCCCATCACATCCTGAAGCAGTTCGCGGGGAAGCCAGACCACCGGCACGCCGGTGCGCGTGGTCTGCACGGTGAAGTGCTCGGCCCCGAAGTGGGCAAACAGTTCGCCAATGACTTTGGCATCCTTGTGGTCGCTGGGCTGCCACTGGGCCATGGCGTAATTGCTGGGAAAATCACGAGTCAGTTTCATGGTCAGATCTCATCCGGCGTGCGCAGGTTGGTCACATTGATCCGTTCGCCGCGCTTGCGCTCTTTTTCGGCCTGCATCTGGGGACGGTAGATCCCCTGATCGCCCACCACCCAGGAGAGGGGGCGGCGCTCTTTGCCGATGGAGTCCTGCAGCAGCATCAGGGCTTGCAAAAAGGCTTCGGGACGGGGCGGGCAACCCGGAATGTAGACGTCGACCGGCAGGAACTTGTCCACCCCCTGCACCACTGAATAGATGTCATACATGCCGCCGGAGTTGGCACAGGCCCCCATGGAGATCACCCACTTGGGTTCGAGCAGCTGTTCATACAGGCGCTGGATGACTGGCGCCATCTTGATGAAGGGGGTCCCTGCAATCACCATGAAATCGGCCTGACGGGGCGAGGCGCGGATAACTTCGGCGCCGAAGCGGGCCACATCGTGGGGGGAGGTGAAGGCGGTACACATCTCCACGTAGCAGCAGGAGATGCCGAAGTTGTAAGGCCAGAGGGAGTTTTTGCGGCCCCAGTTGACTGTGTCTTGCAGCACCTCCTCGAGGCGGCCCATCATGATGCCGCGCGTCGCTTCTTGCGCCAGTGGGTCATCGACGGTCTGGCGCTGCTCCTGGGGGTAGCGCTCAACGGGTGCATCCGGGTCAATCCGGGTCAGGGTGTACTTCATGGTGCAACCTCAAGGAAAGGGTCTGTGGTTCAATCACTGTTTTTGTTGTTCAGCTGCGGTTTGCGCGGTGACCAGTCCAGTGCGCCGATGCGCCAGAGGTAGATCAGGCCGATAAGCAGCAGTCCGATGAAAATGGTGGCTTCAATAAAGCCGACCCAGCCGCTCTCCCGCACGGAGACAGACCAGGCAAACAGGTAGAGCGCCTCGACGTCGAAGATGACGAAGAACATGGCGACCAGATAGAACTTGGCGGAAAAACGCAGGCGGGCACTGCCGACCGAGTCGACACCAGATTCAAATGGCTTGTTCTTGGTGCGGCCGTAGGCACGACCTCCCAGCAGGGCGGCGAGGCCTATCATCACCAGACAGATGGTGATGGCACCGATGACATAAATGGCAAAAGCCCAATGTTGAGCAGAAATATCAGCAAACATAGAGGTTTTTCCTAACCAAATTAATCAAGCGACTTAACAATAATGTTACGCATTATGACACTTTCGCACTGATTTACATGTCATTTTTACGGGTTAATTATTAATCGGTTAACCGGTAATTAAATTTTGTTAAGAAGCGCACTTTTTTGCTGGTTATGGCGGGCGAGAAAGGCCTGTAAAGCGCAGAGAGCTGCTCCTCGTCATCACCTGAAAGGGGTAAATGCCGCGGGCGAAGCAGGATCAGGTCGGTATCGCGGGCAGGGGGCACAGGCGGGAGAAGAGCGTGATGGCGGGTGAGATAGGGGAGCGGCAAGAGCAATAAAAAGAGAGGCTCGCAAGCCTCTCCTGTCATCGCGTTCCGGTTTCGAGCGTGGGGCGGTCAGGGTTTATTGGCGACCAGCAAGACCTGATCCGGGTAGGCGCCAATGGAGCGAAGACCGATATCTCCCGAGGTGATATCCAGATACGCCCGCTGACCATTGGCGGAGGTTACCGTGCTGCTCATCAGATAGACATAGCCCTCATTGACCTCTTTACCGCCCCCCGCCATGGCGCGCGGGAAAATGGCTTCATTGAGAGAGGGCTTGTAGCAGGCATGCTCGACCAGGGTCGCTAACTCCTTGATGTCGGGCAGACGCCACTGGCTGATACCGCCGAAGTGATAGAGAGCATGACTGCTGTCACTGCGGATCCGCTCCGCCACTTGCAGCCCCTGCTGCCAGTAGTAAACGGTCGGTTCACCCAGGCAACTGTTGCCACTCCATGTCTGTCCCAGTTTGCAGCGCATCCAGGTGAGGCCGGTGTGTTGATCCGTGACGGTGCCGTTGCCATGGTCAAGAAAACGGGCAGAGGGGGCGGTGCGATCCATGGTGTCATCACAAATGGCAGCACCGTGGGCCAGGGGGGCCATCAGTGCCATCATGGCGAACGAAAAGCGATAAAGGCTCATGATATTCCTCGGATTATTGGGGAGTGGCGACCAGTCGTACCTGCATCAGCTCGATATAGGTATCTTGCTGCACCAGCGCGGGATAGGTGGTGCCCGCATCTTCTCCCAAGAGCAGGACTGTGCGTTTGCTGATGGGGCCACCGGAGAAGCGCTGGGCGGTGTTGCTGGTGGCGCTCCAGTAGTAGCCATGGTAGGTGTCATCTTCCGAGGAGGCGATATCCGGGAAGTAACGGGTATCCACGATGATGCGCTGACCCAGCGGGTCCTTGGCCAGGCTGCCGTAGTGCATCAGTGACATCAGCTCACCCATGGTGGGCAGCCGCCACTGGCTGATGCCGCAGCGCTGCTCGCCATTGAGCCACTGCTGATACGCGCGGGTGGTCAGCATGGTGGTCAGCGCCTGTGCCCGGGCGAGGGCCGACAGATCTCCTTCGGCGGTGAGCTGTTCGATCCTCTTATGAATATGCTGGTAGGCCGCTTGCTGCTCGCCTGCGGTCGCCTTGAACTGCTCATCTTCATAGGCAAAGGGTCTGCTTTTCCAGGCCGGGCTCAAGGGATCGTCCGATTTGACCTCCCACACCAAACCGGTATTGAGATCCTTGACGCACTGCCAGCTCGGCGCGTTGTCGGGGAGAACCTGACCGAGATCATCGAGTTTGCGATAGGCAAGCTGGGGACGAGTGCGATTCCAGCTGGCATCTTGTCCCGGATAGTCGTCGGGCTCCTGTTCCAGCAGCGGATCGTTGCCATCGCTGAAGGTGGTGACGCCGGTGACGGTCAGCAGGTTGCGTGGCTGCTGCTGCACCAGCAGGGTCAGCAGCTCGCTTTGGGTCTCTTCGGCAAACTGGCCGTTGCGCTGCCACTCCTGAGCCAATTGCTCCAGCATCAGGCTGATGGCGCGATAGCTGGTGGTGAGCAATTGGGTCTCCTTGGCGGTGGCAAGTCGTACGCGGGCCTGTTGCTGCAAGCTGATCGCCACCTGCTGCAGCGCCTGATCAAACTGGCCGAGGCCCGCGAGGGCCACGCGGTCGCTGCCCGGTTGCAGCGGCGCGAGATCGGCCAGCAGCAGTGACAGTGCGCGATCGGCTGCCACCCCTTCGGCAATGCGGCTCTGCCACAGGGTGCTGAGCAGGGTCGGTTGTAGCCGTTGTGGATCCCCTTTGGCGGCCGGATGTGCCAGCAGCAGGCCTCCGCTCCTCGGTACGAACAGCAGGGGCGAGTTGACGATGTTGGCCGAACGGCTGACCAGGGCCACAACTCCTTCGCCGCTGACGGCAGGGTCGGTAGGATCACATTGCCAGTTCTGATCCAGATCGGCGCACAGGGTACCGGCAGTCGGCAGGGCGACATCGACTCGGTAGTCCGGGATCGCCAGTGGTGCGTTATCTTCCCCGCCGCCACAGGCGCTGAGCAGGGCTGAGAGGGTTGCAATAACCAGTACGGATGGTTTCACTTCACATTCCTTGAGTCGGTCACAGGTTCACGGGGGCGGTAACCCCCGTGGTGCAGAATTCAGCGGCGCGGGGTGCTCCGGCGCCAGAGGCGGGGCCAGAGGGCCAGCAACAGCAGCAGGGGGGAAGTCGTGCCGCCACCCCCTTCATCCTGCTCAAGGGGAATGATGCCGGTGTTGGGCAGGGCTTCATCCTTGTCGCAGCGGGCGCCGACTTGCTGGGCGACCCGCCAGCTGCGCAACTGACCGGTGTCACCGGCGATGGTGTCGTTGATCTCCAGCAGCCAGCGGCCAGCGAGAGGTTCGCCGTGCAGCTTATCGAGTGATTCGAACGGTACCAGTTCACGGGGGAACTCCCCCTTGAGCCGGGTATGGCTGGCGTAACCCTTGTTCCACAGGCTGATCCGGGTGCCGTAAGGGGAGGTGAGCCAGATCTCCAGCTGCTCCAGTTTGCTGTGCTCCAGATCGAGGGCGACCACGAATCCGCTGTCGATACGGGCCTTGCTCTCGGGCAGGGTGAGAGTGAAGCGGGACAGGCCGTGCCGTTCATCGCTCACCGCATCCTTGATCTGGCCACCCTGGCCGATGGCCCGCTGCCAGAGCGGTTCACCGATCGGCAGTTGCAGGTCAAGGCGGGTCTGGCGCTCGGTGGGGCTGGGCAGGGTGAGCTGGAACTGCAGCGGCAAGGTGACTGCCTCGCCACAGGTCAGGTTGCTCGCTGCTTCCAGCGGCAGGGTCCAGCGGGCGGTGCCATCGGCGTTGAGCTCTCCCTGCCAGTGACCGTCACCCATGAGCCCCTTGCTAGGGAGCAGGCTGGCGTCAGCCACGGTCAGGGGGCGGCCGCTCTGGTTGGTCAATTCGATGGCGAGGCTCTTTTTCTCCCCGGGCAGCAGGTAGCTGTCATCGGCAAGACGGGCCGCGATGGGAGTGGGCAGCAGGGCGTGGTGGCGGAAGGCCTGCTCCAGCAGCTTGCCATAGCTGCGGTCCGGATAGAGGCGGTTGGCGGTATCCACGGTGACCCGCGCCAGCTGGGGCATCCGCACCTGCGGGCCGAGGCCGAAGTGGGATTCAATCAGCAGGGTATCGAACTCGTCACGGGCTACCTCGCCATATTGTTCAACGGCCTGGCGCAGCGCGGTGAAGAGCGGGGTGCCCCACAGCTGGTCGCCGTTGCTGCCGTTGATGGTGAGGTGAGCCGGATAGAGGAAGCCCGGATGATAGCGCGCCCGCAGATCATCGAGCTGACGGGGCGTCCGGCCGCTGATCCTGGCGTCCCAGTTGAAGACCATGAAAGGCTCGAACTGGCGAGCCTCTGGACTGCGCTGGCGCCAGCTGGCGGCCAGATAGTCGCTAAAGCCCTCGCCGATGGCGCCCCAGTCACCCTCTTCTCCCATGTCGGGCAGGATATGGTGCTGCACCGCATGGCCAAACTCGTGCCAGATCACCATGGGATCTTCCGCATCGGGTACCCCTATCCGGCCAATTTCCAACCGGCGCAGGAAGGGGTCATAGAGAGAGTTGTCCTGCTCCCCGGCATCGGTATCGATGGCCAGGGGGCCGCCCATCAGCGTTGGGTAGCCAAGGGATTCCACATGGCGCTGGGCCAGATCCAGATGGTAGTAGCCATTGATATCGAGGAAGGCGGGCTGCTGGTGATCCAGCTGGAAGCCATCGGCATCAGGGCTGCTAAAGGGGGCAGTTTCCGGCGCCGTGCCATCCACGACCCGGGCGCGTGGGCCACTCAGCTGGTAGGTGTCATCCACCTTTTGTACCGTGAGCGGGACGGTGCGATAGGCCCCGTTGTCCAGTACCAGATCGTGGCGCCACAGCAAATTGCCATCTTGCAGCTGGGTGCGTGGGTCGAGGGCAAAGATGCGGGCCTGCACCGTGGCCGCTTCCCCTGCCAGCGGGGCCGCTTCGGCACGGCTGTTGGCCTCTTGCAGCGTGCGCCCCAGCAGGGCGCTGCCATCGCAGGTGACAAACAGTTGCCAGTGGCTGCTTTTGCTGTTGCCCGGCTGGCTTTCCACCGCCAGCAGACGCCAGGCCGCAGTCAGTGTGTCGCCATCCTGCCAGTACCAGGGCTGGGCTTCGTCACTGCCAGCGAATTGCCACACCGTACCATCCAGCGTGGCGGTATAGGCATCCACCCCGGCGCGGCTTGCCTCATCACATGGAGCCGCCTGTGCCTGCATCAGCCGGGTATTGTGATAAAGGCGCCACGGGCGACCCTGCTCATCGAGACTGACGGCGGCCATCAGGCCGGCGATCGGTGTGCCATTGAGCTGCTGGCGATAATGCAGATAGTGGCCCAGCTTGCCTTGGCGCTGATAGGCCGGGGCATCACTCAGGGTGACGCCGAGCTGCTGTTCGAGCCAGAGGCGGGTATCGGCCGGGGCGTCCTGTTCGACAAAACGCAGTTCGGCGGCCTGAGTGGAAAAGCCAGCCAGCCCCAGCAAGAGGGCGGGCAACAGGGGTTTCATAGTGGTACTCCCAATCAGCGGCAGGGTCATTGATTGATCCCCGCCAGATGCAACAAGAAGGCAAATTCACGAGCCCGATCGCCACCACCGGCGCGGTGGCCTCCCTCCAGTTCGGTCAGCAGCAGGTAGGGGCCGGAGCCCGTGCTGTGCTCCCGCAGGCGGGCCAGCCACTTGACCGGCTCCCAGTAGGGCACCTGGCTGTCGTGCAGGGCGGTAGTGACCAGCAGGGGCGGGTAGGGGGCGCGGTGCAGGTTGTCGTAGGGGCTGATGCGGCGCATCGCCTGATACTCTGCGGGCTTGGCCGGATTGCCCCACTCCTGGTACTCCTGACGGGTCAAGGGGAGGGCAGGATCGCTCATGGTGCCGAGCATATCGACGAAGGGAACCTGCAACACGGCGCCGCTAAAGAGTGTCGGTTGCTGGTTGAGGGCCGCAGCAACCAGGGTGCCCCCCGCGCTGCCCCCCATGGCAAACAGGGGCAGGGGAGCTGAGTCGGGCGACCAGTGGCGCAGGGCTTGACCGGCAGCGATAAAGTCGCTGATGCCGTTCTGCTTGTGGATGCCCCGTCCGTCGCGGGTCCACTGCTCCCCCAGCATGCCGCCGCCGCGCACATGGGCGATGGCGTAGACAAAGCCCCGATCCAGCAGGCTTAACAGTTCTTTCTGGTAGTAGGGACGCATCGGCGTGCCATAGGCGCCATAGCCATAGAGCAGTACAGCGCGAGGGGCCAGATCTTTGCGCCACACCAGCGAGACAGGCACCCGGGTGCCATCGGCAGAGGTGATCCAGCGCCGCTCGCTCTGATAGGGCAATGCTTTATTGCCTGCGGTGTGCTGGTCGTTGATCCAGTGGCCGCTGGTCAAATCCAGCCAGCGCTGGCCGGGGGGCTGGCTCAAGCCCTGACTACGCACCAGAATGCGGTCGCTGGCCGGGTCATGTTCTCCTTGCAGCCAGCCGGTACCGGCGCCACTGGCCAGCGGCAGGCGCTGGCGTTCATGGCCGTTGCGGTCGAGCAGGGCGAGCCAATCCTCCCCCTGCTGGCGAAACTGCACCACCAGATGGCGATCAAACAGTCGCCACTTCTCGGGATCGCCGAGATCCTCCTCTTTGGCGGGCCACAGGCGCTGCCACTCACCGAGCGGCGTGCTGGCTGAGTAGAGGGCAAACGACCCCTCCCGGTTGCTCTTGATCACCCAGCCAGACTGGCTGTCCAGATAGTATTCCACCCCGCGCTGGCGGGGTTTGATCTGCTGCGGCTTGTCCGAGTCGAGCAGGTACTGCTCCGAGCTGTCGTGGTTGTTGCCCTGCAACACCAGATGCTGGCCATCCGTGGTGCGATAGAGGCTGAGCAGCCAGGCGGGATCCTGCTCCTCATAGAGAATCTGCTCCTGGCCATCCTGCCAGCCGCGCAGCTGCCAGGGGCGTAGGGTGTAGCGCTCGTTGGCGATGGTGTAGAGGGTGCGACCATCTTGTGACCAGGCGAGATCAGCGCTGCGCTGCGCCAAACTGGCCAGCGCCTTGCCGCTCTGGAGATCGAGCAGGGTGACCTGATAGTCGAGATCGCCGCGCCTGTCTTCGGCGATGGCCAGTGTGCGGTTATCCGGGCTCAGGGCCCAGCCGCCCGCGTCGTAGTAGCCCTCACCCGCTCTAGCGGGAAGTCGTTGTTGCACCTTGCCCCCGTGGCGTTGCCAGAGTGAGCCATCCGGGCGCAGCAGCCATGCCTGATCGCCGCGCACAAGCCAGTTCTCTGGCACAGATTCCCCCGCCGGATGGCGGGTAAATTCGGCGCGTAAGGTTGCCTCCAGCGGCTGCTGCGCGGCGAGTTGCTGCTCGCTCCAGCGATTTTGCTGCTTGAGCAGGGCGAGTATGGCCGGGTTGCTGCGGCTCTCGTCCCGCAACCAGAAGTAGGGATCCTGGCGTGCGGGATTGCCTGAAATCAGGTGGGGGTGGGACTCAATTGGCGGAGGTGTGGCCTCTTGCGCCCACGCCAACGGGGCGGTCAACAGGGCCGCCATGATTGCATGATGTTTCATCACATCCCCACGAAACGATAGCTGAGGCTGGCTGACAGGTAGCGGCCGCTCTGGCTGTAGAGAGAGGTGTCACTACCAGCCGGGAGTCCGGCTACATCCTGATAGCGGGCATAGCGGGTATCGAGCAGGTTGCCGATGGTGGCATTGACCTTGAGCGCTTCGGTGATCTGCCAGTCGCCGGTGAGGTCCAGGCTGAACCAGCCTGCGCTGCTCTGGCAGGCACCGTTGTAGCCAGTCTGCGCATTGGCGCACTGGGGCACCTTGGTCATGGCTGCGGCATAGTTGCCACTGAGCTCAACCCCCCAGTCGAGCTGTTGCCAGCGCAGGGTGGTGTTGCCTTCCAGCGGTGTCTGGGTGCGCAGCGGCTCACCGCGGTGATCCTTGCCATCCATCCAGGCCAGATTGGTCGAAAGCTCCCACTCGTCGCTCACCCAGAGGCTGGCGGCCAGCTCGGCGCCCCAGGTTTCTGCTTTGGCAACGTTGCGATATTGGCGCAGGAAGACACCGTCATCGAGGCGAAAACCGGTCTGGCGCCAGTCGATGAAGTTGTAGTAGCGGTTGTAGAAAACGGCCGGTTTGACGCTCCAGTTGTCGCTTTGGCCATTCACTCCCCACTCCAGACTGTGGCTGGTCTCCTCCTTGAGGTTGGGGTTGGCAATGATCTCGAACGGCGGCATGGCAAAGTAGTGAGGAATGTTGCCGTAAACCTGATCGTAAGCGGGGGCGCGGAAGCCGTTGGCATAGCTGAGCCAGCTGCGCCATGTCTCGTTGAAGCGGTAACTGGCCGCCACACTGGGGGAGATGTGGTCGCTGTGGTTCTCGGCCAGATTGCTGTCCGGTGCGCGCAGGCGCTGGCGGTCAAAGCGCAGGGTCGGGGTAAACTGCCAGTTGCCCAGATCGATCACATCGCTCAGCCAGATACCATCGCGGCGGGTCTCGGCCTTGCTGAAGGGGGCTTTCTGTCCCTGGGTGGTGATGCCATCTTCCAGGGTCAGATTGCTGACCGGCCGCTCGTGGTTGGCCTGCTCCACTTCCACACCGTAGCTGAAGGTGTGATCCAGCGAGCCGGTGCTCAGCTTGCTCTGCAGCTCCAGCTCACTGCCAAGGCGCAGCTCCTCGAAGGTGGAGAGGGTGCGCTGGCTGCGATATCTGGGATAGCCGCTCAGGGCATCGTTGCGCAGCAACTGGCGCTGGTTGGCTTCGTTGCGTGACTGGTTGCCAAACAAGCTCCAGTTGAGGGTATCGATCATGCCCAGATCGTTGGCCTCCCAGCTGAACTTGCCGCCCTGGGTGCGCTGATCGCCATCTTCCTGAAAACCGACCACGTCCCAGCTGCCATCGGGTTGGGGCACCGCTTTGGGCCCCATCTGGCGTTTGGCGTGATCCTCGTAGTAGTCCAGCTCCAGCCGCAGAGCGTGATGGGCATTGAGGGGGAGGCGGCTGCTGGTGGAGGCGCTCATGCCATCCAGATCCGCCGGAATGCGATTCTCCTCAAAGTTGGCGGTTTCGTTGCCACGCCAGCCGGAGAGGCGCAACAGATGTTCGCTCTCCAGTGCCCGCACCGCGCCGGTCATGCTGAGCTTCTTCTTGTTGCTGTCGCCACCGTAGAGGGTTTTGGCCGCCAGATAGCTATCTTGCTGTTGCAGATAATCTTCCGGCTGCTTGGTATTCATCACCACGGTGCCGCCGATGGCATCGGAGCCATGCAGAGAGGAGCCGGCCCCCTTGGCCACCTCAATCTGCTTGATGTCATCAAGGTCGAAGTTGAAGCGACCCACCTTGTCATTGATGTTGTCGGCGCCAAAGCCGTCGCTGACGCGCACCCCATCCTTGATCAGCAGGATACGGTTGCCACCGATGCCGCGCACGCTGATGTTTTGCGGTCGCCCGGCAGAGCCGGTGACCGAGACACCGGGGATCTTGCGAAACACATGAGTCAGCTCGCTGGCGACCTGACGGTCCAGCTCTTCCTGGGTGATGACGGTAATGGAGCCGGAAACATCGGAGAGTTTCTGTTGTACCCGTTGCCCGGTGACAATGATGGTGTCGTCGCTGCGAGCCTTCTCCACAGGGGGAAGATCGGCCGCGCCAGCGGAGGCACACAGGAGTGCCGGCCATGCCTGAAGCAGTTTGTTCATAATGATAATTGTTTTTATTTAAGCCTGAGGGGCGGCATTATTGCAGAGGCCTGACCACTTGACAATAAATGGCAATCATTATCATTAAGATCTTATGGTGTTGATATTATTGAGTTATTTGTTTTTAAAAAAGAGGCTCCCGCGCGAAGCGGGAGCGGAGGGGATCAGGGCTTGAGCAGTTGCAGCGACTCTTCTGCGGCCTTGCCTTGGGAGAGGGTGATATCGACCCGGCGGTTCGCCTGGCGATGTTCGGGGGTGTCATTGGCAAAGCGGGGTTGGGTGTCGGCCACACCCTGAGCGATGACTCGTCTGGCATCGAGCTGGGGGTTGGTCAGCATGGTCTGCACGATGGAGGAGGCCCGCAGCACCGAGAGCTCCCAGTTGTTGCGATAGAGCTCCACCGGCGCTTGGGAGTTGTCGGTATGACCGGTGACCACTACCTCCCCCGGGATGTTGGCCAAAATGCCGGCGATCTTGTTGACCAGCGGGATGAACTGGGGCTGCAGGAACGCCGAATCGGCGGGAAACAGCGCCTTCTCGCCGATGCGGATCACCAGCTGACTGCCAAGCTGCTCGACCTCCAGATCCTTCGATTCAATCTGGGCCTTTAGCTGCTGCTCCAGCTTCTGCTTGGTCACCTGCACCCACTCCTGCTCCCGGGTCTTGTGGGGCCAGGCTTCGGTGGCGCTCGGTTTTTCCGAGGCACCTATGGTCTCGTTGAAGGGGTCCGATGCCGCCATGGGGGCATCTTTCTCCAGCACAGTCTCCTCTTTCGGGCTGCTCGGCGTAGTTTTTGATTCTGGCTCGAGAATCCCTGTGCCCCCCTGCATCAGGGGTGAGCCGGCAGGCGGGGAGATGAGGCCGATTTTACCCAGCGACTCGATAAAGCCCTGGATAAGCACCCGGGTTTCGGACTGCTTTGCCATGGCAAAGGAGTAGAGCACCACAAACAGGGCGAACAGCAGGGTCATGAAGTCGGCATAGGAGACCAGCCAGCGTTCGTGGTTCTCCGGTGCTTCAGCCTTTTTCTTTTTGGCCACCATGACCTCCCAGATAAGGTTCGAGGGTAACTTGCAGGCGCGCTTGGGATTCGCCATCCACGATGCAGAGAATGCCGGTCAGGGTCATCTCCTTGTAGTGGCGGATCTGGTGGGCGAACCCTTTGTAGCGGTTGCCGAACGGCAAGAAGATCAGGTTGGCTGCGGATACCCCGTAGATGGTGGCGATAAAGGCCACCGCGATGGCGCCGCCCAGCTTGTCGGGGGCATCCAGCAGACCCATGGCGTGGATCAGGCCAAATACCGCGCCGACGATCCCCATGGTCGGGCAGTAGCCGCCCATGGCTTCATAGAATTTGACCGTCTGTTCGAGATCTTCCTGTTCAAATTCGATCTCGTTCTCCAGCACCTCATGGATTTTGGCCTTCTCGTAGCCATCGACCATCATCTGCACCCCTTTCTTCAGGAAGGGATCCTTGATCTCCTCGATCATCCCTTCCAGCGCCAGCATACCGCTGCGGCGGGCGTTGCCTGCCAGGGTCTCCAGCAACTGGGCCTGTTCCAGCAGGTCGAGTTTGAGGGGAGAGAGCAGCCATTTGAAACGCCTCATGGTGCTGCCGACGACGGAGAAAGGGAACTGGGTCAGCGCAGCACCTATGGTGCCACCTATCACGATAAGAAATGCGGGCAGATCGAGCAGTGCACTGGGATGACCACCCTCGATCATGTTGCCGCCAAGGATGGCGATCAACGCCAGTACCAAGCCAATCAAGCTCATTTTTTACACGTCCCTGCATGTTGATAATGGCTAGTGTAGCTACTTAAGTATCAGTTTTTCAAAATGAAATCCAATCGCTGAGCAATTAATGGGCGCTGGGTAACGTCCATAAAAGAAGGCGTGTTGCGGCCATAAGATGGCATTGCAATCATCTTGTTGCTCCTGTTGTGACAGGAAGGAGCGCTTGTTGGGTGGGGCAATCACAAAAGCAAGGTAAGGGGCGGGAGCTGGCAATACGAAAAGCAGTGATGTTCCATCAGGGCTTTTCAAACCGGGGGATGAGTGCGTGGATGATCCGCCGCTGCGTGGCTCTGGCTCACTTGTCGGCATAGGTGTTTGCCGGAAAGCAAAAAACCGACCCTGAGGTCGGTTTTTTTAAATTTGGCGGTGAGGGAGGGATTCGAACCCTCGATACGTTGCCGTATACACACTTTCCAGGCGTGCTCCTTCAGCCACTCGGACACCTCACCAAATTTTCGTTCGCTGCGCTGTTGCGCTGGAACGGGGCGTAATTTAGGGGAAAGGGCTGTGTGGGTCAACCACTTTTCCCCTTATTTTTCATAATCTTTTCCGAATGCCTAACCCTTGCGCAGAATGCCGGTTTTTTAAACCGGATCAGGGCTTGTCGAGAATGATCAGACTGTCCGGCAGCTCGTTTTGATCCCGGGTGGCCGGGAAGGCATCGGTCAGAATGGCGCTAACGCGCTCCACGCACTCCAGAAAACCCTGTTCGATCTCCCTGTTGCGCACTCGCGCCACGAAGTCGTCGATGATCTCCTGCCACTGGCCGTTGTCGATATGCTGGGCGATGCCATCATCCACCAGTATTTCTACATAGTGCTCGGCGGCCGAGACGAAGATCAGCACCCCGAGCCGGTCGCGGGTGCGGTGCAGCCCTTGCTCGACAAATTGCAGGCGAGCCATCAGGGCCGCCCGGTGCTGGCGAACCTTCTTCGGGATGAGCCGCATCTTGATGGGGGTCCAGTGGAACAGCAGGCTCAGCAGCAGCCAGACCGACCACTGCACCAGCAGGATTTCGTACCAGCCTAGCCAGAAGCCGAGCTGGAACACCAGCAGCGGGGTGAGCATCGCCAGCAGCGCCGCCCAGAGGGTGGGAATGTAGCGATAGCCATCGCTGGCCGGGGCCAGCACGGTGACCAGTTCAGCATCAGTCTCTAGCTCCGCTTCGCGCACCTTTGCCTGAAGCGTGTGGAAGAACTGTTTAGAAATCATGATTTGTCTCTTTACTCCTGTTACCAGCCACCGGAGGCTCCGCCGCCGCCAAAACTGCCGCCGCCACCGCTGAATCCGCCGCCGGAGCGACCACCAAAGGAGCCGGCACCCAATCCACCGGCCATGTAGGTCGACCGACGTCGTCCTCCCGGCCCACCGCCACCACCGCCGCGCAGGTTGTGGAGCACGATCATCGCAATCACCACCAGAATAAACAGCCAGGGGCCGCCACCCTTGTCACTCTTTGGCTGCTCGACCGGCTGATATTCTCCGGCGAGTGCCTTCATGATGCTCTGGCTGCCCGCCATGATCCCGGCCACCATATCGCCGCGCTTGAAGGCGGGCAGGATGCGGCCATGGATGATGTTGGCGGCGATGGCGTCGGGCAGGGCGCCTTCCAATCCATAGCCTACCTCGATCCGCACCTTGCGCTCATCCTGGGCGATCAGCAACAGCACGCCATTGTTTTTGTCTTTCTGGCCGATCCCCCAGTGGCGACCGAGCTGGTAGCCGTACTCCTCGATAGTCTCCCCATCGAGGCTGTCGACAGAGACCACCACCAGCTGGATGCCGCTGCGTTTTTCAAAGGCCGCCAGTTGCTGGGTCAGTTGATGGGCCTGTTTGCGGGACATCAGACTGGCTTCATCCACCACCCGTCCGCTCAGCGTCGGGAAGTCGGGTGCCGCTTGCAGGGCACTGGCCCAGAGCAGCAGACAGGGAAGAAACCAGCGCAGCATCATCTTCATTGGAAGCTGACCTTGGGCGCCTCATCGGCACCGGGTTTGGCACTGAAACTGGGTTTGGCTTCCAGATCCGAGTAGAGCAGCTTGGACCAGATAACGCCGGGGAAAGTGCGGATCTCGGTATTGAACTGGCGCACCGCCTCGATATAGTCGCGGCGTGCCACCGAGATGCGGTTCTCGGTTCCTTCCAGTTGGGCCTGCAGGGCAAGGAACTGCTGATCCGCTTTCAGCTCGGGGTAGCGCTCTACCACCACCATCAGGCGGGAGAGGGCGCTGGAGAGCTGGTTCTGCGCCGCTTCAAACTCCTTGAGCTGGGCAGGATCGCTCACCTGCACGCTGCCGACCCGGGCACGGGCATCGGTGACCGCTTTGAGGGTCTCCTGCTCATGGCTGGCGTAGCCCTTGACGGTGGCGACCAGATTGGGAATGAGGTCGGCACGGCGCTGATACTGGTTCTCAACCTGTCCCCAGCTCGCCTTGACCTGCTCATCCAGGGTCGGAATGTTGTTCATGCCGCAGCCGGTCAGGCCGAGCAGCAGGGTCAGGGTCAACAGGCTCTGCGTGATTCTGCGCCAGAGTGATGTGGCCATCTTGTTGTTCTCCTTTGGTATTTCGAGTCGATAGTGCGCCATGGATGGTGTACGACCAAGCGTGCACCACCATACCAGCTTGGGGTCAGTTGCCACAACGAGCAGGTAGTTCAGGTCGCTTGTTGATGCCGGAGACCTTGGGCAGCTGGGGCTTGTCTTTGAGCCAGGATGCCAGCTCTTCCCCACAGCCATTGCCGGGCGGAATGGGGGCCTGAGGTTCACAATCGGGGCTGCCCACCGGGCAGCGCAGCCGCACGTGGAAGTGGCTGAAGTGGCCCACCCAGGGGCGCAGCTTGGCGACCCAGGGTTCGTTACCAGCCTGTTGGCAGACCGCGGATTTGATCACCGGATTGACGAAGATGCGGGCCACCTCGGGTTTGCTGGCCGCCAGCCGCAGCAGGGTGAGCTGCTGGGGGCCAAAGCGACCCGGCAACATCTTGTAGCTGGGTTCGTCGATCAGCGCCCACTCCTTGGGGGCATCCTGCTCCCATTTGCTGATGGGGCGGTTGGCCATGCGAAACCAGATATCGGCATCAAGTCCGGTCTGATGGCTGCGATGGCCGGAGGTAAAGGGGCCGCCACGGGCCATCGCCAGATCGGCGATGTAGAGATCCGGCAGCCCGGCCATGCGGGTCTGGTTGGCCAGCGCTTGCAGATAGTGGATGAGGTCGGGGTGGCCGTAGTAGCGCAGCCGCTTGGTGCGGATCACCTGATAACCCGGCCCTTCAAGGGGCAGGGATACGCCGTTTTTCAGGCAACCGGCGGCATAACCGCCGATGGCTTCTGCCTGCAATACGGTCGCCAGCAACAGGGACGTCAGCATGTGCGTGCTCCTTGTCTTGCTTCGAGTCGGCTCAGCAATACGAACAGACTCAAACATATAGATAAATAGGCTGCGGCCACCAGCAGCCAGATCTCGTAGACCAGTCCGCTGGAGTTGGCCATCTCGGTGCCGACGAAGGTGAGCTCCTGCACCGAGATAAGGGAAACAATGGCGGTATCCTTCACCAGCGCAATGAGCTGGCCGGTGAGGGGGGGGAGCATCAGCAGCATGGCCTGCGGCAGGATCACATGGCGCAGCCGCACCCAGGGAGAGAGCCCGAGGCTCTGAGCCGCCTCCCACTGGCCACGGGGGATGGCGGCCAGCCCGGCGCGGACGATCTCGGCGACGAAGGCTGCGCTGATTATGCCAACGCAGAGGGTGCCTGAGATGAGGTTTTCCCAGCGGGCAGGTGGGCCAAACAGCGCCTCTTGCCACGGGGAGAGTGATACGGTGCCGAGCCAGCGTGAGAGGCCGCTCGCAGGCAGCAGCTGGTTGGCGATAAAGAAGTAGAAGATGAAGATAAAGACCAGCGGCGGCAGATTGCGGATCAGCTGGATAAACAGGGTCGCGGGCATCACCAGCCAGGGGCGGCGGCTGAAGGCGGCTACCCCCAGCGCAGTGCCGAGCAGCAGCGCCAGCACCATGCCGAGCAGGGCGATGCGCAAGGTGGTGAGCAGACCGCTGAAAAAGTAGGGCAACTCGCCGTGAGGGCCAGGGGTGAACAGCAGATCGAAGGCCTCATGCCAGCGCCACTGATAGGCTACCCCGATGTGCAAGCGGCTGGTCAGCCAGAGGCCAGCCAGCAGCAGGATCAGGGCGATCGCCCCATCCAGCCAGTTGATGTTCCGACATGCCCCACGGACGATGCGCCGGATGGTCTCTTTTAGAGCAATCAGCATCAGGGGTTGGCGACCTGCGCTTCCCACGCCAGCGACTTGAACCAGTAGTCATGGCGCGCCTTGAGCCAGCCATCGGCCTGACGGGCGGCGATCCACTCGTTGAACTGTTCAGCCAGGGCATCATCCCCCTTGCGCAGGGCAAAGCCTTCATCGCCTTGTGCCAACGGCTCGGCAAACGGCATAAAGAGGGCATCCGGGTGGCGCAGCGCCTCTTGCTCGGGTTTCGGGGAAGAGGAGAGGGCGCCGTGAGCGCGGCCGTTCAGCACCTCCTGAAATACCTGTGACTCGTCATCAAACTGGCGCAGGGTGGCCTTGGGGAAGTGTTCTTTTGCCACCTGTACCGGTGAGGCGCCACGACGTACCGCCAGGATCACCCCGCGCTGGTTGAAGTCCGCCACGGTTTTCTTCTCTTTGGCCAGCGTGCTGGAGGCGGCCAGCTGCACCCCCGAATGGGAGTAGGCTTGGGTGAAGCGCACGCTCTTCTCCCGCTCGGGGGTGATGGTGAGGCCGCCGATGATGACGTCATATTTTTTCGCCAGCAGGGAGGGGATGATGCCATCCCAGGCGGTAGGCACGAACTCTACCTGCCAGCCGTTATCTGTGGCGAGGCGACGGGCCACGTCAATCTCGAAACCGATCAGGGCCCCCTGCTTGTCGCGTATCGCCCAGGGGGCGAAGGTGGACATGCCGACCCGCAGGGTACCGCTCTGCTCGATCTGTGCCTGGGTGTCGGAGGGGGCAGTTTGTGCCAGTGCCGGAGTGAGCAGGCTTGTCAGTAGCAGGGCAGCGCCCGACAGGGTGGTCTTGAATGACAGATTCATGGTTAG
Organism: Aeromonas sp. Y289-2; assembly: GCF_027705925.1. NCBI lineage: Bacteria > Pseudomonadati > Pseudomonadota > Gammaproteobacteria > Aeromonadales > Aeromonadaceae > Aeromonas > Aeromonas sp. Y289-2. The sequence goes on along the minus strand of NZ_JAPDCH010000001.1, from coordinate 263,591 downwards.
CGTCCTTGTTGATCCGGATTCAGGTGACGGGCCAGCACCCGCGAACAGGCTGACAGCGTCAGGGTTAACAGCAAATAGAGGGCGGCCACGGTAAACCACACCTCAAAGGTCAGAAACGTATCGGCAACCAGAGTACGCCCTTCGTTGGTCAGATCGAAGATGGCGATCACACTCACCAGCGCCGAATGTTTGATAAGGGAGACCAGCTCGTTGGTGAGCGGCGGCAAGGTGATGCGCACCAGCTGGGGCAGGATCACCTTGCGCAGGGTGATGGCCCGTGACAAGCCAAGCGACTGGGCTGCCTCCCACTGTCCTTTGGGAATGGCCTGTACACCTGCACGCAGCACTTCGGCGGTGAAGGCCCCCTGATAGAGGGAGAGGCTCAACACGGCGCAGGCAAGGGGGGCCAATCCCAGCATGGGGCCCAGCAAGAAATAGAGAATATAGAGCTGCACCAACTGGGGCGTGGTGCGCACCAGCGCCAGATAGGCGATGGCGAGCCAGGGGCCGAGCCTGGAGGGAAACAGCCGCAGGCTAACCACGCACACCCCGACAGCCATCGTGCCCAACAGACTGAGCAGCGCTACCTGCAAAGTGACCAGCAGGCCGTTTAGCAAGGGGCCGGCATAAAAGGTTCCCTCATCCCATTCGCCGAGAAAGGGCAACACCCGCGGCCACTGCCACTCATAGCCCATCTGGCGAGCGCCGCTATAGAGTGCACAGCCCAGTAGCGCACAGAGCATCACAGTGCCTGACAACCAGCCGAGCAGGCGGGGGCGATTGAGCCTAGCCATGATAGCTGAGCACCTGTTCGAGGAAGGCCCGGGTACGCGGGTGACGAGGGGCGTTGAACAGCTGAGCGGGCGGGGCCGACTCGATGATTTTCCCCTCATCCATAAAGAGCACCCGATCCGCCACCTGACGGGCAAAGCCCATCTCGTGAGTGACGCAGATCAGGGTCATCCCCTCGTCAGCCAGCTCGCGGATCACATCGAGCACTTCGCGGATCATCTCGGGGTCGAGGGCGGAGGTGGGCTCGTCAAACAGCATCAGCTCGGGTTGCATGCAGAGGGAGCGGGCGATGGCGACCCGCTGCTGCTGGCCGCCGGAGAGCTGGTGGGGGTACTTGTCGGCCTGTGCCTGAATGCGCACCCGCTCGAGCAGCCCGAGCGCCCGGGCTTTGGCCTCCTCAGGGCGCAACCCTAGGGTATGCACCGGCGCCACCATCAGGTTTTCCAGCACCGTCATATGGGGGAAGAGGTTGAACTGCTGAAACACCATGCCAACCCGACCTTGCAGGCGGCGCAGGTAGGAAGGGGTCACCGGCTCGCCAAACAGGAACAGCTGGCCGTCGTCGATCCCCTCCAGCCCGTTGATGGTGCGGATCAGGGTCGATTTTCCCGAGCCTGATGGGCCACAGATAACCCATTTCTCTCCCCGTTCAATGGTGAGATCGATGTGATGAAGAGCCTGAAAATCGCCATAGAATTTGTCGACGCCACAAAAGCGCACACAGGGTTGCGAGCTGGTCAAGAAGCGGGTTCCACTGAGAATCATTTACGCCATGGTATTGATTTTATAGGGGGATGACAAAGAAAACCCCCTTGTCAGCATCCTGATGGCTATTCACAATGGCGCCATTTCGTGATGACAGGAGCTTTTCATGCGTATTACATCCTTGCTTGCCGGTTCGCAGGTGCAGCTGTTGATGCCGCCAGCGGTTCGCTATCGCTGCGTCATTTTTCTGCTGTTGCTGGTGAGTTGGGGCGTGGTGGCGGCCTCCTTGTGGGATGGTTGGGGCGCCATGGTGCTGCTCAACTGGGTGGGCGTGCTCTTTGGTGGCATCACCGGGATCATGGTGTCGCTGCCCCGCAGCTGGCAGCCCTGGCGCCTGGCGGAGCTGGGGTGGGACGAACAGCATATCTATCTGCTCAATGGCAACAAGGATGAGGCGCTGGCGTTGCCCCGCAGCCAGCTGGTGGCGCTCGAACGGGAGCGGCGAGTGGGTCACGACGGCCAGTGGCTCGACTTCAGCCTCGATCTGCAACTGAGTGAAGAGGAGCTGGCGGCGGCTATGGCCTTGCTGGATCTCAAGGCGGGGGAGCTCCATCTGGTGAGCCCGTCTGTCTATCGCTTCGGCTTTAAACGGGCCTGGCACGGTCGCCGGATGCTGGCGCAACGGTTGTCAGATCTGCAATCGGCCTGAGTCGACTATTTTCTCGACAATTCCCGGCAAAGCTCAGATACTGCCAGTGACTCGAATTGATCTTGTCTGCACTGTTAACCCAAGAGATCAATCACTTGACGACAGTGTGGAGAAGGCCACGGCATGAAGCCATGGCAGGTCCGGCATAGGGGTTGTGCCCTTACCGTTATGCTGGGAATTGCATAGAGAAGGCACCTTGAATCGAGAGTGGATGGCATGAAGATTTACGTAGGAAATCTGTCGTACCGGATGACGGCCGACGAACTGAAAACCCTGTTCAGCCAGTTTGGACAGGTCGACAAGGTTGATATCATCATCGACCGCGATACCGGCCAGTCAAAGGGGTTTGGTTTTATTGAAATGCCGGTCAATGGTGATGCCGAAAAGGCCATCGCTGGTCTGCATGGCACAGAAGTCGGTGGCCGTACCATCACCGTCAACCAGGCCAAACCGAAGACAGATGCTCCCCGTGGTCGCCCGCAACAGCGCCACCGCTAAGGTGCCTCGGCAATAAAAAAACGGCATGGGTTTCCCCCATGCCGTTTTTGTTTCTGGACGTTTTGCTGTTATCAGGGGACGTCGTAACCGAGCGCCGCCTTGCGGATGCGGAACCACTGCTGGCGATTGAGGACGATGGATTCGGTGGCCACGGCGGCAGCAATCCGCTCTCGTTTGCCGGAGCCAATCAATGGCAGCGGCTGGCTTGGCAGCATCATTACCCAGGCGTAGACCACCTGCTCGATAGTCTGGGCGCCCACTTCCTGACGGATCTGCTCCAGTTCGGCACGCAGCGGGGCATAGGCGTCATCGCTGAACAGTCGGCCGCCGCCGAGACATGACCAGGCCATCGGCTTGATGCCAAGCTGCTGGCACTGATCCAGGGTACCATCGAGGGTCCCTTCCTGATGAAGCGGCGAGATCTCCAGCTGGTTGGTGACCAGCGGGAAGGGGAGGCGCGATTGCAGTAGCTCGAACTGACGGGCGGTGAAGTTGGATACCCCGGCGTGCTTGATCTTGCCCGCCTGTTTCAGGGTGATAAAGGCGTCGGCCACTTCATCAGCGTTCATCAGGGGATCCGGGCGGTGGATCAGCAGCAGGTCCAGATGGTCGGTGCCGAGCTTGCGCAGCGAGGCCTCGGCGCTGGCGATGATATGGTCCTTGCCGGTGTTGTAGTGGTTGAGAGCATGCTCCGGCTTGGCGGTAAGGGCGATACCGCACTTGGTGACGATCTCCATCCGGCTGCGCAGGGAAGGCTCGAGGCGCAGGGCGTGACCAAAGGCCTCTTCGCACTGGTAGCCACCATAGATATCGGCGTGATCGATGGTGGTGACCCCCAGATCCAGATGATATTTCATCAGATCGAGCAGAGCGGACGGAGAGAGCTGCCACTCCATCAGGCGCCAGTAACCCATGATGAGGCGAGAGAAGGTGGGGCCTTGCGGATGCAGGGCGACACGGGATACAGACATGGTTGACTCCTTGAAAAACACGATGCGAAAACGATGTGCAACATAGATGACTGCGGGCATCTTGGCCTCATGTGGCTGGCAAAGCAATAATGGGCAATGGCATGATTCGAACTTTGGTTCTGATCGCAGAGTAGGAGAGAGAGTTGGATGGAAGGATTTGCCGAGCGCTTGCAGAGCCTGATCGGGGAGATGAGCGTGAGCGCGTTTGCCCGCAAGGTGGGGCTCAGTGAAGCGCTGATCCGCAAATATTTGAAGGGAGCCGAGCCTGGCCTGGCGCGGGCCAACCAGATCGCCATGGGGGCCAACTGCTCGCTGGAGTGGCTGGCAACCGGCTGCGGTTATCTCTACCGTCAGGCGGAAGTGGTAGACAGGGAGGCGCTGGCAGCGGCGCAGCTACTGCTGGGCGAGCAGCAACCCGGGGTGGGGCTGCCCGATGAGGAGGCACTGGTCACCCTGCTTGCCTATTACCAGTTTTTGCGCACCCACAAGAAAGCGGACGGTTTTCTCGACTTGGCGCTGGCGCGGGAGTTTGGTCGCCATCTGGGGGAAGCGTGATGAGGGGCATATTACCCTTTGGTCGTGTCACGGCCGGTTGATTATTCTGATACGCTCTAAGCAAGAGAACTCTCCATGGAATGGGCGATGAGCTACTTGATCCTCGGAAGTGGTGCGCTGGGCTCGGCGCTGGCAAGAGAGCTGATGGCAAGGGGGGAGTCCTTCCTTCTGGCCGGGCGCACCTATCCAAAAGGGATCGAGATGGGGGCTTTCTTCCCGCTGCAAGAGGTGGACGCCATCTCGTTCGACGCCCTGTTTACCCTCTACGACACCGATCCGCTTCCCACTGTGGTAATCAACACCATCGGCCTGTTGCACGATGTCAGCTTTATGCCAGAGCGGCGGGTCGAAGAGGTGCACCCCAAGTGGCTGTGCGACAGCCTGCTGGCCAATGCCTGGCCAACACTGGCGCTGGCTGCCCGTTTCAGTCGGTTGATGGGCAATGACCATCCGCTGTGGCTCTGTGCCATCTCCGATCTGGCGGGCTCCATCACCTCCAATCTGGAGGGGGGACGTTACAGCTATCGGATGAGCAAGGCGGCCCTCGACATGGGGGTGAAAACTCTGGCCCTCGAGTGGGCGCAACGTTTCTCGCAAGCGGGGGTGGTGGCGGTGGCGCCCGGCTTGATGGACTCCCCGATGAACACCCCCTTTCTGAGCGAGTTGCCTGCGGAGCAATTGCAGGAGCCTGCCGAGGTGGCGGTGAAACTGCTCAATCTCATCAAGGGGTTATCGTTGACCCAATCGGGTCAGCTACTGGATCTCAACGGTCAGCCGCTGCCTTGGTAAATCCCGCCTGCGGGTTCTATGGACGTCTATTGGCTTCACATTCTGCTCATGCGCCCCTTGCCAAGCGAGGGGCGCATGGCTAACGTCACTCTCCTGTTTCAGGAGGGATCTCATGCGCTATATCGATTTACGAAGTGACACCGTCACCCAGCCTACTGACGCCATGCGTCAAGCCATGCTCCACGCCGAAGTCGGTGACGATGTCTATGGTGAAGATCCGGGCGTCAACGCGCTGGAGGCCTTTGGGGCCAGATTGCTGGGCAAACAGGCGGCGCTGTTTGTGCCGTCCGGCACCATGTCCAATCTGTTGGCGGTGATGAGCCACTGTCAGCGCGGTGAGGGGGCCATCCTCGGCAACGCCGCTCACATCTATCGCTATGAAGCGCAGGGGAGTGCCGTGCTGGGCTCCGTAGCCCTGCAACCCTTGCCGATGCAGCGCGATGGCACGCTGGCATTCGATGATATCAAGGCTGCGCTGGCCCCTGATGATGCCCACTTCGTCCAGACTCGCCTGATCTGCCTTGAGAACACCCACAACGGCAAGGTGCTGCCGCTCTCCTATCTGCAGGAGATGGGGGCATTTGTTGCTGAACGTGGCTTGAAGCTCCATCTCGATGGCGCACGGCTTTTTAACGCCGCCGTGGCCAGCGAGACCCCGGTCGAGGTGATCGCCGCTCCATTTGATAGCATCTCGATTTGTCTCTCCAAGGGGTTGGGCGCACCGGTGGGCTCGCTGCTGGTGGGCAGCCACGATTTCATCGCCCGTGCGCGCCGCCTACGCAAGATGCTGGGAGGTGGCATGCGTCAGGCGGGGATTCTGGCGCAAGCCGGTCTGTTTGCCCTCGAGCAGCATGTGACCCGCCTGGCCGATGATCACCGCCGTGCCAAACGGCTGGCCGAAGGGTTGGCTGCACAGCCGGGCATCGAGCTCGACCTCTCGCTGGTGCAGAGCAACATGGTGTTCCTGCGGCTGCATGAGGGGGAATCGGCCCCTCTGCTCGCTTTTATGAAGGAGCGGGGGATCCTCTTCTCCGGTTACGGCGAGCTGCGGTTGGTGACCCATCTGCAGATCAACGATGACGATATTGAAGAGGTGATCGACGCCTTCACCGAGTATCTCGGAGCGCGTTGAGACGGCTGGTGAGGTAGAGGTTATACCGAGACCTGTTTATACCGAAATAACAGAGGGCGCCGCGGCGCCCTCTGTTATTTGCAGCAAGCTCAAGCCTGCCGCTGGCCGCTCATCAGCATGGCCTCATCGGTGGCATCGTAGATCATCACCGCAATGTGAGTCACCTGACCGCCGAAATCGGCCAGTGGTACCAGGGTCAGGTTCTGGAACATGTGGGGGGCCGAGCCGGTAATGGGGCGGTAGTTGGAGAAACGCAGCAGATAGGGCTTCTGCTCCCAGGTGCTGAAGGCGCGGTTATTGAGCTTGAAGACCATGTTGGCCTTGCGCTCGAACCAGGCTCTGTCCACATCGGGGAAGAGCTCGAACAGTACGCCATCGCGCACGTCACTGGCCAGTCGGCCGCTGTGGCTCTCCATAAAGCCGTTCCACACCTGAACCTTGTACTCCTTGTCGAGCACCACCAGGCCTACGTCCAGGTTCTGGACTATGTTCATCAACCAATGAAATTCACGGATTTCCATAGTCACTCCTAGAGCATGTGCATGATTTTGTTGTTCATGGTGGCGATGGAATCTTCGGTAAACAGCAGCAGCAGATCACACTGCACCGCGTAATCCTGGATCCGGTAGTTGATCTCGATGGCGAGCGTGCGGCGCCAGCGACTCTTGTTAGTGTTGATCAGCTCGTTGATGGGTCTGTGCTGGCCGAGCACCACCGGGTGCCCCTGACTGAAGGGGGTGTCGAGCTGGTTGGCGTAGCCGCGCAGGAAGGCGCCGATCAGCACGTTGGCGGTATCCATCAGCAGCTCCAGTTCGGCGGTGCGGTCCAGCGTCCCCTGATGGTTCATCAGCTTGGCCAAATCTTTGAAGCTGGAGTCATGGAACAGGATCAGCGCTTCACCGGCGATCCCCGCTCCGATAAACCCCTGACAGACGGCGGAGAGGGTATCTGAATCCGCAGCGGCCGAGAGGGCCATATGCAGCTCGGAGACCTCCAGCACGTTGACGTTGGGGATAGGCAGTACCACGAAGGCGTTGAGCAGACGAGCCAGCAAGTCGGCTGCCTGACCCATGGAGACGTTGGCCAGCTCCTGATAGACATCGCGGATTTCGGGGGTGATCTTGACGCCTGCATCGGCTACCACGCCGCTTGTCAGCTGCTCGGGGGCGCTTGGTTGACCACTCGGGGCGGCACTCCAGAAACCGTGTTGTTTGAGCAGGGCGAGCAGGGTTTCTGGGGCGGCGGGTTTCTTGATGAAATCGAGCGCCCCCAGCCCCATGACCCGTTGATAGGCCTCTGGCTGGATATCCCCGGAGACCACGATCACCTTGTTGCGCAACCCCTCCCGTTGGAGGGTCTCCAGCACGCCGTAACCGTCCATTTCCGGCATGGTCAGATCGAGGAAGATGAGATCGCCATGACCCATCAGCACCTGTTCGATCCCTTCGAGACCATTGGCTGCGTAGTGCAAATCGACTTTCCAGTCGGCCGGGAGCGCCCGCGCCAGCTGTTTGCGGGCAAACCCGGAGTCATCACATATCAATACATTCATGGCGTTAGGCAGGCTCTGTTGGCAAGGGATGCTATAAGTGTGGCCCGCTAACGGTCAGATGCAATGGGTGAGGCTATCACCTTGTGAAAATTGGTTGTCCCACTGCCGATTGCGATAGCGTGCTGAGTATTTTTCAACAAATTCAACGAACATCTTAACACGCAACGGAGCGAACTGGTGCTGGCAACACAACATGTAGAAGGGGCGATTGCCGGTTTGCCAGTCGGTCAGTACCGGCACCAGCTGCTCGTCATGGAGGAAGCTGCTCAGATAGTGCAGCGGGGCGTTGACGATCCCCAGATGACGCCGGGCTGCGCGTACCGCGGCCTGGGTCTGGTTGACGGTCAGTTTGGCGCTGCGTTTGATGCAGACGCTCTGGCCATCCTTGTCGGTCAGCTGCCAGTGCTGGTGAGGCCAGCAGTAGATGAGATCATGCTCTTCCAGCTGGTTGGGATGGGAGGGAGTGCCCTTCTTGGTCAAATAGAGTGGTGAGGCAAACAGGCCGTACTCGATATGGCCGAGACAGATCGCATTGGGCAGCGACTGGGGCAGCTCACCGTTGAAGAACACCAGGTCCCGATCATTGTCGAACAGGTGCTGGTGATCATTGGTCTGGGTGATATCGAACTGTACCTCGGGATAGTGCAGCCCGAATTCGGCCAGCATATCGATGAGGATGGTGTTGGAGAGCGCGATGGGTGCCGCTACCCGGATAAGCCCTGTGATATCGGCCTCTTGACCCTGGATCTCGCTGGTGGCCTGCTCGATTTGTGCGAGTGGCGTGCAGAGACGTTCGTAGTATCTGAGGCCATCATCGGTAAGGCGGAGCTTGCGGGTAGAGCGATGTAGCAGGGAGCAACCCAGTTGCTCTTCCAGCTGGGAAATGCGTCGACTGATGGTGCCTGTTGGCATGCCCAGTGCGGCTGCAGCGTGGGAGAATCCTCCCTCTTGCACCACCTTGACGAACAGGTAGAACTCTTCGATGTGCTTCATAAACGCTGTTCTGGGTGTAACAAGGGGGCAACCATAAAAAGAGCGTTCCGGGTTGGCAAGGGTAATTCAGCGTTTAATTGATCTGGATTCGATTTCTGTTGATACCAGTTATCCACCCGCCCGTCATCTCAGTTTCCCCGAGCTGGTGATTATTCCGGCACGATGCCAAATGGTACTGCGGCAGTGATGTTTGCCATATTCCCTGATTTGTTCAGCTATAACCGCAGGCGAAGGCCGATATTGCAACCTGATGGAAGGGCGCCGGGTTGCTCTGCGTACTCAGCCGGGGTGGTTTGCCATCCACTGCCAATGTGATGCAGATCATATATTCGGGTTTTGCTCATTGCCTGTTGAAAAATGAATTTGGGGTATATCAATTCCGCCTTAGTGAACTATTTTTGTCCGTTTTGGCGTTTTTTTGGCTGTTTATCCATCCGCTTGGTTAATTAATGGAAGCTTTGTGACAGAGAGTGATGACTATTTCCACCATTGATTTAAATGTTAATAACAAATTTGTCGCAGCAAATATGCAATTGCTCTTTCAAGGTCTCGAGTGGATAGCTCTTAGTGCTTGTTTTTACTGGGGAAAAAAGTTAAAAATCGACTATATGATTTGCCTGGATTAACAGGGTCCTTGGCTGAGTCCTTTGTAGTATTGCCGTACAGGCTGCCCTGTTGTTGATATCTGAAATAGTTTTGTCCGCTCTTGGCTATGTGAAAAGGGATAATGGCCGAGAGGTATTTGCACCTTGCATTCTGCAGCTAGCGGTTTGCCAGATCTGTTTTCCGGTTAACCAGTGACCATCCAGCATGAATGACCTTGACCAGATGAATACGCTTGACGAACGGTTACTGAAGACGATGGATGTTCTGCATACCCCGATCTGGGTTTATGACATCGAGCATCACCATATTTTCTGGGCAAACAGCGCCGCGCTCTCCGTGTGGGAGGCGACGTCTCTCGACGAACTCTGCTCCCGCGACTTCTCTGCCGATATGGCAACCGCCATCGATCTGCTGCTACAGCGCTATCTGGGTGATTTTCAGCAGGGGCGCAGTTACAACGAGTGGTGGACCCTCTCCCCAAAGGGGGTCAAGAAGCAGATCTATCTACGCCTCTCTGGCATTCAGCTGGCTGGCCGTCTGATGATGATGACCGAAGCGGTGCTCGACTCCGATACCCTCTATCAGGAGTCCTCGCTGGCAACCGGCGATACCCTTGCCTGCCTGTTCGATAGCCATGGTGTGTTCGAGAGTGGCAACTATCACTTCGAAATGTGTTTCGGCCACCAGATCGCCAAGCTCTCCCAGGTTTTCTCCGGCAATGATGACAGCTTCTACCAGAAGCTCTCCCGTCTCGATGAAGTGGTGACCGAGGGGGAGTGCCGAACCCTCAAGGGGATGCGCTGGTTCCAGTATCAGTTCCGCTATATCCAGCAGGGGGCCCGCATTCTGCTCACCATGCGGGATATTACCGATCGCAAACTCGAAGAGCTGGAGCATCGCCACCTCGCCTGGCACGACTCCCTGACCGGCCTGCTCAATCGGTATGGCTTGATGAAATCCCTTGAGGCCTATTGTGGGCTGGGGGAGCGTTTCGCGCTGGTGTTCATGGATCTGGACAACTTCAAGCTGGTCAACGACAACTACGGCCACAAGGCGGGAGACCGCCTGCTGGAGCGGGTCGCCGGTCGCCTCAAACAGATTTGCCCGCGGGATGTGGAGCTGGCTCGCCTCGGTGGCGATGAATTCACCGCACTGGTGCCGCTGGGCAATCAGGGGGATCGGGCGCAAGAGGTGGCCGATCAGATGCTCTCCCAGATGACCAAGCCGCTGCAACTGAGCGGGCTGCCGGAGGTGACCATCGGTGGCAGTATCGGTATCGCCATCTATCCCGATGATGCGGATGACGGGGACAACCTTATCACCCGTGCCGATATGGCCATGTATCAGGCAAAGCAGATGGGGCGGCTGCGCTGGCAGCGTTTCACCCCCAGCATGCAACAGACCCTGCAGCGCAAGCTCAATCTCAAACAGTTTCTGGCCAAGGCCATCGGCCGTCAGGAGCTGAGCCTCTGTTACCAGCCGCAGGTCGATGCCGCCAAACGGCGTCTGATCGGTTACGAGGCACTGCTGCGCTGGTACAACCCGGTGCTCGGCCATGTGTCGCCGGTGGAATTTATCCCGCTGGCCGAAGAGATGGGGCTGATCCGCGAGATCGGCAGCTGGGTGCTCTCCACCGCGCTGGCACAGGTAGCCAGCTGGCAGAAGCGCTTCCATCAGCGGGTGCCGGTCTCCGTCAACCTCTCCGGTTTCCAGCTCTCGTCGGCGCTGCCCGGGCAAGTTCGCCAGCAGCTGGAGCTGCACGGGGTGGATGCCTCCCTGTTGACGCTGGAGCTGACCGAAACCGTGCTGATGCTCGATATGAAGGGGTGCCTCGGCATTCTCGACGATTTGAGCGAGCAGGGGATCAAGATTGCCATCGATGATTTCGGTACCGGCTACTCCTCGCTGGCCTATCTCAACCGGTTGCCGATCAACAACATCAAGCTGGATCGCTCCTTCGTGGTCGGTCTCAACTTGCCGGTGATCCGGGCGACTGCAGCCATGGCCACCAATCTGGGGCTGGGGATCATGGCGGAAGGGGTGGAGGAGCCTCACGAGCTGGCCGCCCTGCAGACCCAGGGGTGCCATGTGTTCCAGGGATATCTGTTCAGCAAGCCGCTTACAGTGGCGCAAGTCGAGGCGAGCGGTTTTGTGGTGGAGTGCCAGGTCGGGCGTTATCCACTGCTAGATGCCGTGATGGCAGAGTAACAAGTGTGCGTTAGGCCACAACTTGGGATTTTATTCCGCAATATTTAATCAAAATTAATCATTCTTTTGCGATCGGTCATGAGACGGATTGACTGGAATTGCTAGCATGCGACCTCGTTTCTAGGGAAAGGAGTATCGCAATAATGAGTCATGCTGCTGTCAATGACCGTCCGGCCAGCCCTCCCAAAGGTTGGCTGAACCGTTTCCTCAATGGCGTCGAGAAAGCCGGGAACAAATTACCCGACCCCGCCATGCTGTTCCTCTACGCCTTGCTGATCGTCTGGGTCGGCTCCTGGGTGTTGTCACAATTCCAGTTTGATCTGGTCAACCCCCGTACCGGGGAGGCAGTAGTGGTCAACAACCTGCTGACCGGTGCCGGTCTGGCCGAGTTTCTCTCTACCATGGTCACGACCTTTACCGGCTTTGCCCCGCTGGGGATCGTGCTGGTGGCCATGCTCGGGGTCGGGGTGGCCGAGCAGTCCGGTTTTATCAATACCGGTCTGAAAAAGTTGCTGAAGGTGACGCCTGCCCGTTTTCTCACTCCCATGCTGATCCTGGTAGCGATCGTCAGCCACACCGCCGCAGATGCGGGCTATGTGCTGGTGATCCCCATCGGTGGCATCATCTTCCACGCTGCCGGACGCCATCCGCTGGCGGGGATCGCCGCTGCCTTTGCCGGCGTTTCCGGCGGTTTTGCCGCCAACTTCCTGCCCTCCGGCGGGGATGCGCTGCTGCAGGGTTTTACCCAGTCCGCTGCTCAGTTGCTCGATCCTGACTACATGGTCAACACCCTGTGCAACATCATTTTTACCGGTGCCTCTTCGTTGCTGATCATCTGCGTCGGCTGGTTCATCACCGAAAAGGTGGTGGAGCCGCGCCTCAAGCACGTGGCGCTCAACGAGGATCTGGAGAGTGCCGACGAGATGGGGCGCTACAGCGCGCAAGAGAGCCGGGCTTTCAACTGGGCCGGGTTTGCCATGCTGGCGGCTATCGTGCTGCTGGCGCTGGCGCTCTCTCCGAGCGATTCACCGCTGCGTGCTGCCGATGGCTCCCTGACCACCTTCGCCGCGCCGGTGATGAAGTCCATTGTGCCGCTCATCTTCTTGCTCTTTATCCTGCCCGGGATTGTCTACGGCTTTGTCGCAGGCAGCTTCAAGAGTGGCAAGGATGTGATCGATGCCATGTCGGCCACCATGAACAAGATGGGCTCCTACATGGTGATGGCCTTCTTCTGCGCGCTCTTTATCAAGGCGTTTGGCGACTCCAACCTGGGCACCCTGCTGGCCCTCTCCGGTGCCGAAGTGCTTCATGCGCTGGCGCTGCCCGGTGAAGTGACCATCGTCGGGATGATCCTGCTGACCGCCAGCGTCAATCTGGTGGTGGGGTCGGCTTCGGCCAAGTGGGCGCTGATCAGTCCGATCCTGGTACCCATGTTGATGGCGGTGGGGATCTCCCCCGAGCTGACCCAGGCGGCCTATCGGGTAGGGGATTCCGCCTCCAACATCATCACCCCGCTGATGGTCTTCTTCCCGCTGGTGGTGGTCTATTGCCAGCAGTATGTTAAGAGCACCGGGATCGGTACTCTGGTCTCCATGATGCTGCCGTACTCGCTTGCCTTCCTGGTGAGCTGGACGATTTTCCTGCTGCTCTACTGGGCGCTCGGCTTCCCGCTCGGGTTGCAAGCCCCTTACGTCTATCCGGCCCCTTAAGCTGGGTGTGCGAGGGAGCCTTGGGCTCCCTCGTTTTTTTCGCTATGGTGTTACCTCATTTTGGAGGTGCCATGAATCAGACCATCGATCTTATCCTTTCCCATCGCTCCATTCGTCAGTTCACTGCCGAGCCGATCGCCCCGCAACAGCTGGATGCCATTCTCGCCGCCGCCCAGTCCGCCTCAACCTCGAGCTTTTTGCAGGTGACCAGTATTGTGCGAGTCTGCGAGCCCGAGGCGCGTCAGCAGTTGGCCATGCTGGCGGGCAATCAACCCTATGTGGTGCAGGCGGCCGAGTTTCTGGTGTTCTGCGCCGATTACCACCGCCACACCCAGATCGTGCCCGAGGCCCAGACCGGCTATGCGGAGCAGTTGCTGATCGGAGCCATCGACGGCGCCCTGATGGAGCAAAACGCCTTGCTGGCGGCGCAGTCGCTGGGGCTGGGCGGGGTCTATATCGGCGGCATTCGCAACCATCCGGCCGAGGTGAGCGAACTGCTCGGCTTGCCCCATCAGGTGATCCCGCTGTTTGGCCTCTGCCTTGGTCATCCTGCCCAGCAGCCGGAACAGAAACCCCGTCTGCCCAGGGGATTGGTGGTGCATCAGGAGCGCTACCAGCACGAGCTGGATCGCGACCTGCTGGCCCAGTACGATCAGCAAATCGCGGACTACTATCAGGCCCGTAGCAGCAACAACAAGCAGCAGACCTGGAGCGGCCAGATCCGCGCCATTCTGGGCAAGGAGTCCCGACCTTTCATGCTGGGATTCCTGCAATCGCGGGGCTTTAACCTCAAGTAATGGCGCTGATGGGCGATACTATGGGGAGGTGACCGTCATGGTCATCATCCCCTGATCCTGCAATCTCTCCCTGAGACCGGGGGCACAGCTTGGTGACAAATCGTGGGCAAGGGGGGATCTGCAGGCTACCTTAAGTGGGTAAGCTGTTGTAGGATCACGCAATTGGATAGGAACAGGGGTTTGGACATCCTATGATTTTAACTTTGGTATTGCTGTCTATTGGCGCACTCCTGTTTTTGGTTATCGCCTATAACGTGGTGCAGCAATATAAGCAGAAGGCAGAGGCGGACAAGCGTCACGCCGTTGCCAGACACAAGACGGTGGCTGACGAGACCGAAGAGGTGTTGCTGAACGTCAATCTGGTGCCTTTCTCCAAGAACATGGTGTTGCTGTTGCAGCACCGGATCCTCGATGCCTATCGCGCCATCGCCCAGGTGATGCCGAACAATCAGATCAAGCAGCGTATCGTTGATGTGCAGACCCAGATCAAAAATGTGCAGGAGAACTACAGCGTGCAGGATGAGGGGCAGTTCAAGACCCCGGAGTCCGATCGTCAGGCGATCCAGATGCTGCAGTTGGTCAAGAAGATGCGGGCTGTGCTGCGGGTCGAGCACAACAAGGGCAAGATTGACCCTCAGGGGTTTGCCCAGGAAGAGCGCCGCCTCGAGCTGATGCAGCTCAAGATCAACATCTCCAATCTGGTCAAGCGGGCGATGGATGCCCGCATTCAGGGCCAATATGGTACTTGCCGCCAGCTCTATACCAAGGGTCTGTCGGCCATGGCGAGCGTGGGCGACAAGGATCCCTATCTGCTGGCCCGTGAAGAAGATATGCGTCAGGGGCTCAAGGAGCTTGAAGAGCTGCAGCAGCAAAATAGCGCGCAGGATCTGCAAAACATCAAGGACAAGGAAGCTGACGAGCTCGATGTCCTGTTTCAACCCAAGAAGAAATGGTAAGCATGTCCCACCCACTCGATTCCACACTGGGGCCAATGGCCCCATTTGTTTCTCAGCTGTTGGCCGAACTGGCCGCCACTGGCGTCACCATTTCCCGGCCAACGGTCGATCACCTCTGTTATCGAGCGGCTACCCTGCAGGAGTACCGCGCGCTATGTGCTGTGCTGGCTGAGGCAGGTACCTTGCTGGTGGAGGGTATGATTGGCGGACGTCCCATCGCCACCTATCAGTTGCATCAGCCGCTGTTGGCTGGTGAGGTACAGGTATCCTGTATAGAGCTGGCTGCACCGAAACCGGGTCGCGCCCATCAGGCGGGGCTGGAACATAT
Source organism: Aeromonas sp. Y289-2 (assembly GCF_027705925.1). NCBI lineage: Bacteria > Pseudomonadati > Pseudomonadota > Gammaproteobacteria > Aeromonadales > Aeromonadaceae > Aeromonas > Aeromonas sp. Y289-2. The sequence continues at coordinate 248,291 of NZ_JAPDCH010000001.1, read as the reverse complement.
CGAGCTGGTGGTCACTTCACTGCAAGATCTGGTAGCGCGCTATCCCGAGCTGCCATTCAAAACCGGCAACATGCAGGATATCCGCAACCCCGATATTGGCCTGATGTTGCCCTCCGGACAGATCAAGTTTCATCTGCGCCCGCTGGCTGAGGTGATCGCCGAAGAGGTGGCGACCGGTGCTGTGGTCGCGGTGCCTGCGGATTATTTCGATCAGGAGTGATCCTGCTCTAAATACCGTGCGAGCCTGACAGGCTCTTGAATAACGCAGCAAAAGGGGTCACCGGTTTGACCCCTTTTGTTATCTGGCGGTGCTGGGTTGCGAGAGCGCCATCTGCTCGTGGGTGACCCTGTTTGCGCTGAGCCCGTTACCCGTGTCGGTGGGGGTGCTGGGCGGGCAGTGGCGATTGGCTTCGCTGCTTGAGACGGCCGAGCCAGAGGCTCAAGCCCGCCGTCAGGATGAGGACCAGTTCAATTCCCATGACCAGACCGCCCAGCTCGCCTTGCTTCCAGAAGGGGTGCAGGTAAAGTCCACCCAGACTCGCCCCCAGATAGTAGGCCACCAGATAGAGGGAGGAGGCGAGGGCGCGGTTGTGTTCGACATGATGACCGACCCAGGCACTGGCGCAGGCGTGTGCCAGGAAAAAGCCGAAGCTGGAGATCAGCAAGCCGCTCAGGATCCCGAGCAGACTGCCCTGCAGCAGCCACAGACTGCCGATAGCCATCAGCGCGATCCCCACTAGCAGCATCCGTTGTGCCCCCCAGCGGTTGGCAAAGCGGCCGCTCAAGGAGGAGGCCACCGTTCCCGAGAGATAGGTGAGAAACAGCATGCCGAGCCACTGGGTGGGCAGGGAGAAGGGGGGCTTGGCCAGCAAGAAGGTGAGATAGCTGAACTGGTTCAGAAACACCATAAAGTTGAGCCCGCCGATAAGGTAAGCCCCTACCAGCAAGGGATTGGTCAAGTGTTGCTGCAAGGCGCGAGCAAATTGGCCGCGAACGGGGGCGCTCGCCACAAAGCGGGTCTGATGGGGCAGCAGCCAGAAGACCAGCGGCAGCAGTGACAGGCTGATCACACCAATCCCCAGAAAGGTATGCTGCCAGTCGCCAAACCAGCCCGCCAACAGACCGCCGACCACCCGACCGGCAATGCCACCGAGGGAGTTGGCGGCAATATAGACCCCCACCGCCGAGAGGAGCGCCCGTTTGCTGAACTCTTCCCCCATATAGGCAATCGCGGTCGCGGGCAGTCCTGCCAGCAGCGCGCCCTGCAGGATGCGTAGCAGCAGCAGGGTGCCAAACTGCTCAACCAGCGGGATTAACAGTGAGAGCAGGATCGCCAGGGTGAGTGTCCCCAGCATGACTTGCCGACGGCCATGGCGATCCGCCAGTCTGGCGCAGATCAGCAGGGAGGCGGCGAGGCCTGCAGTGCATCCTGCCAGGGTCCAGCTGGCCGAGAGGGAGTTGACCGAGAAGACCTCGGCAATCAGGGGTAACAGGGGATGGGTCTGGTAGAGGTTCAGAAACACCAGAAAAGAGCCCAGGCTGAGGGCCAGGGTTGCACGTATCCACTCGCGACTTCCAACTTCAATCATTGCGTATTGTCCTGACTACTTTTGGTCAGGGTAGAGTCCTTGCGGTTATAAATATAATATATTTAAATTATCCATCTCATAAGATGAATTGATACATGGATCTGAAACAGCTCACCTATCTGCTGGCGGTCAGGGATGCCGGCTCATTTACCAAGGCAGCCAACAGTCTGCATGTGGCACAGCCCGCCATCAGCATGGCCATCGCCAAGCTGGAGCAGCAGCTCGAATTGCGGCTGTTTGATCGACAGGACCGGGCGGTACGGCTCACCCCGGAGGGAGAGGTGCTCTGTCGCCATGCCGAGCGCTTGTTGCTGCAGATGCATCAGGCCGAGGCCGAGATGGCCGAGCTCAAGGGGTTGGAGCGGGGGGAGGTGCGGATCGGGATCCCCTACATGATGGGCTCCTACTATTTTCCCCCTCGTCTGATGGCCTTCAAGCATCGCTATCCCGGCCTCAAGATCCGGGTCGAAGAGGCCGGCACCCGTGAGCTGCTCAGCCGGATGGTGGATGGCTCCCTCGATCTGGCCATTCTCATCACCAGTGATCTGCCCCCCGCCATCGAGGGAGCGCATCTGCTGAGCGAAGAGATGTTGATGGTGGTGGGGGACGATCACCCCTTGCGTGGCGCATCGGCCGTCACCCTCTCGCAGTTCTTTGCTCAGGAGTTGGCGCTGTTTCGCCGTGGTTTTTACCACCGAGAGCATATGGAGGCGCTAGCCCAGAGCCTGGACGTTGAACCCGATATCGCCTTCGAGAGCAATCTTATCCCTCTGCTCAAGGCGGTGGTACGGCAAGGTTTTGCGGTGACCACCTTCTTGCGGATGGTGCTGGAAGAGGAGCCGGATCTGAGTGGCGTGCCCTTCGCCCCGCCCATCTACCTCGACCTCTGTGTGGCGTGGCGGCGTGGCGATCCGCTCTCCATGGCCAACCGTGCCTTGCGTGATTTCCTACTCAAGGATCGCCCGGCCTGATGGCGGCGGGCCATTGCTGAAAGTTTGTTACTATTAACGGTGGGTTCGCTTGAGGGCTACACCATGAAATTGCAGCAATTGCGCTATATCGTCGAGGTGGCGAACCACAGGCTGAATCTGTCGGCCACCGCCGAGAGCCTCTTTACCTCCCAGCCCGGGATCAGCAAACAGGTGCGGATGCTGGAGGATGAGCTGGGGATCCAGATCTTCGAGCGCAGCGGTAAACACCTGACCCAGATCACCCCCATCGGTCGGGATGTGATCAAAGTGGCCGCCGAGGTGTTGGACAAGGTCGCCACCATCAAAGTGATGGCCAGGCAGCATGTGCATCCGGAGCAGGGAACCCTCACCATTGCGGCTACTCATCTGCAAGCCCGTTATATTCTGCCCGCCATCCTCAAGGGGTTTATGGCCCGCTTTCCCAAAGTTGCCGTAACTGTGATGCAGGGGAGTGCGACGCAGTGCCGCGCAGCCGCGCATGATGGCGCTGCCGATCTGCTGCTGGCGGATGAACCGGAGGAGGGGAGCGATCTGCTTGTGCTCCCCTCTTTTCAGTGGCAACGGGGCTTGGTGCTACCCAAGGATCATCCGTTGGCCAAAGCAACATCGCTGACCCCGGCCGAGCTGGTGGAGTTTGCATTGGTGACCGATGGAAGGGCGCTCTCTGCTGCACATGGCACTGATTGTGCTCATGCCGAGAGCCGGATCGCCTGCTGTGCGAGCGACAGCGATGTGCTCAAGACCTATGTCAGACAAGGGATGGGTATAGGGGTGATGGCAACCTTTGCCTGGGAGCCCCAGCGCGATGGGGATCTGGTGCTCAAAACGGCGCCCTGGCTACCAGGCGGTGTGGCCGCTATCGGGTTGCGCAGAGGGGCATTTTTATGCGGCTATCTCTACGATCTGATTGAACGTCTCGCGCCGCAATTGACCCGCGAGCGGGTCGAACAATACTGTGCTGCCCGCACTGGCGAAGAGCTTGAAGCTCTGCTGGCCAATTTGACCGTACCACTTAGATAGCTTGGGTTGATGTGTGGTCATCCCAAGAAAAACGCCTCCCAATGGGAGGCGTTTGACTATCTGGCATTCGTCAATGCTGGCTCACTTCTTCAGCATATGATCCAGCTTGTTGGCCTTGGTCGACAGATAGAACTCGTTGTGGGGATTGCGTCCTTCCTGCAACGGAACCCGTTCGGCCACCGGAATACCGAAGGATTCCATGGCTTTCATCTTGCGCGGGTTGTTGGTCATCAGTTTGAGAGACTTGACTTCAAGCTGCTTGAGCATGTCGGCGCAGATGGTGTAATCGCGCATGTCGGCGGCGAAACCAAGGGCCACGTTGGCCTCCACGGTATCGGCCCCCTGATCCTGCAGGTGATAGGCGCGGATCTTGTTGAGCAAGCCGATACCACGGCCCTCTTGACGCACATACAGCAACACGCCACGACCGGCTTTGGCGATATTCTCCATGGCCGCCTGCAACTGGAAACCGCAGTCACAACGCAGGCTGAACAGGGCGTCGCCGGTCAGGCACTCTGAGTGGATCCGGCCCAGCACGGGCTCTTCACCGGTAATGTCGCCCATCACCAGTGCGGCGTGATCTTTGCCTGTGCCGGTTTCCTGAAAACCTACCAGCGTGAAGGTGCCCCAAGGGGTTGGCAATTTGGATTTGGCCACGAGGGTAACGCTGCTCATAGGTTGCTCCTTACTACTAACGGCTCAAAAAAGGGGGCCAGTTTAGCGCGCCTTGTCAGGAACGACCATAAGAACAAGTCCCTGCATTGCTTAATGAAATCTCCAAATGAGATACAAGCACAGCTGTCCGGCGGGGTTTTGGCCCTTTGTGCGGATTGATGACTGCCAGGCTCACCACATTCGGGTATAATCGGCGCCCATTAACCCACCCCTTCGGGATGGGAGCAACACAGTGCAGGAGAGAAGTTATGCCTCAGATGGCCCCCGTAATGACAATTGATGGCCCCAGTGGTGCAGGTAAAGGCACCTTGTGTCAGCTGCTTGCTGAGAAGCTGGGTTGGCACTTGCTGGACTCGGGCGCCATCTATCGGGTGTTGTCCCTGGCCGCCCTGCATCACGATGTAGAGCTGGACAGTGAAGCCTCACTGGTGCCACTGGCTGCCAATCTGGATGTGCAATTTCAGGTTGAGGGCGATCTGGTCAAGGTGATCCTGGAAGGGGAAGATGTCTCCCGCACCATCCGCACCGAAGAAGTGGGTAATGCTGCCAGTAAAATCGCCGCCTTCCCCCGGGTGCGCGAAGCATTGTTGCGCCGTCAGCGGGCATTTCGTCAGGCCCCGGGTCTGATTGCCGATGGTCGTGACATGGGGACCGTGGTTTTCCCTGAGGCCGAGGTAAAGATTTTCCTCGACGCCAGTGCCGAAGAACGGGCCCAGCGTCGCTATAAGCAGTTGCAAGATAAGGGCTTTGATGTTAACTTTGAGCGTCTTTTAACCGAGATTCGGGAACGTGACGATCGCGACAGAAATCGCGCTACTGCACCCCTGAAACCGGCAGAAGATGCTCTGGTGGTAGACTCTACCGCCATGACCATAGATGAAGTGCTGGCAACAGTACTCGCCTATGCAGAGCAACAACTTGGTGATGCCAGCGCAAGCTGACATCCGGTCGTCTGCACCAAGGATGGCGCAGATTATTTAAAACAGCCCCGCTTGTGCCGGATTGCAAGTGGATGTTTCATTTGTGACATAAACAATGATCGAATCTTTTGCTCAACTCTTTGAAGAGTCCCTGAACGCCGTTGAAACCCGTCAAGGTTCCATCGTCAAGGGTACTGTCGTTGCTATCGAGAACGGTTTCGTACTGGTTGACGCCGGTCTGAAATCCGAGTCCGCTATCCCGGCTGAAGAATTCAAGAACGCCATGGGCGAGCTGGAAATCAACGTCGGCGACACCGTTGACGTGGCTCTGGACTCTATCGAAGATGGTTTCGGCGAAACCAAGCTGTCCCGCGAAAAAGCCAAGCGCCACGAAGCCTGGCTGCAGCTTGAGAAGGCTTACGAAGAGCAAGCTACCGTTATCGGTATCATCAACGGCAAGGTCAAGGGTGGTTTCACCGTTGAACTGAACGGCATCCGTGCCTTCCTGCCGGGTTCTCTGGTTGACGTGCGTCCGATCCGTGACACCGCTCACCTGGAAAACAAAGAACTCGAGTTCAAAGTCATCAAGCTGGACCAGAAGCGCAACAACGTTGTTGTTTCCCGTCGTGCCGTGATCGAGACCGAGAACACCTCCGAGCGCGAAAGCCTGCTGGCTAACCTGCAAGAAGGTCAAGAAGTTAAGGGTATCGTCAAGAACCTGACCGACTACGGTGCATTCGTAGATCTGGGCGGTGTTGACGGCCTGCTGCACATCACCGACATGGCGTGGAAGCGCGTTAAGCATCCTTCCGAAATCGTCAACGTTGGCGACGAGATCGCTGTCAAGGTTCTGAAGTTCGACCGCGAGCGTACCCGTGTATCCCTGGGTCTGAAGCAGCTGGGCGAAGATCCCTGGGTTGCTATCGCCAAGCGTTACCCGGAGACCACCCGTCTGTCTGGCCGCGTGACCAACCTGACCGACTACGGCTGCTTCGTTGAAATCGAAGAAGGCGTTGAAGGCCTGGTACACGTATCCGAGATGGATTGGACCAACAAGAACATCCACCCGTCCAAAGTTGTTAACGTTGGCGACGTGGTTGACGTGATGGTTCTGGACATCGACGAAGAGCGTCGTCGTATCTCTCTGGGTCTGAAGCAGTGCAAATCCAACCCGTGGCAGCTGTTTGCCGAAACTCACGCCAAAGGCGACCGTGTTTCCGGCAAGATCAAGTCCATCACTGACTTCGGTATCTTCATCGGTCTGGATGGCGGCATCGACGGCCTGGTTCACCTGTCTGACATCTCCTGGAACAACCAGGGCGAAGAAGCCGTGCGTGAATTCAAGAAAGGCGACGAGATCGAAGCCGTTGTTCTGCAAGTGGATCCGGAGCGTGAGCGCATCTCCCTGGGTGTCAAGCAGATCGAAGAAGACCCGTTCAACAAGTACCTGGCTGACAACAAGAAAGGTGCTATCGTGAAGGGTAAGGTTACCGAGGTTGATGCCAAAGGTGCCGTTATCGAACTGGCTGATGGCGTAGAAGGCTACCTGCGTGCCTCCGACGCTGCTCGTGACCGCGTAGAAGACGCCACTCTGGTGCTGTCTGTTGGTGACGAAGTTGAAGCTAAATTCATGGGCGTTGATCGTAAGAACCGCACCGTAAGCCTGTCTGTCCGTGCTAAGGACGAGGCTGATGAGCGTGTTGCTATCGATAACCTGAACCAGCAAGAAGAAGTTGTGTTCAGCAATGCTATGATGGAAGCGTTCAAAGCCGCCAAGGGTGAGTAATCCTTGATGCAAGAAAAGGGCGGCATTGCGCCGCCCTTTTTTATCCTGGCAAAATGAATATTGCATGTGATCGGGGAAGGAGATTTAACGTTATGACCAAATCAGATCTCATCGAACAACTGGCAGCCAGCCGCATGCATATGCCGGCCAAGGATGTCGAAGCCGCCATCAAGGAGATCCTTGAGCAGATGGCGTCGACCTTGCAAAACGGCGACCGGATTGAAATCCGCGGATTTGGCAGTTTTTCACTGCACTATCGTGCGCCCCGTGTGGGCCGCAACCCCAAGACTGGGGACAAGGTTGAACTGACCGGGAAATATGTCCCGCACTTCAAACCAGGCAAAGAGTTGCGCGAGCGCGTCAACATCATTGAATAATGCAGAAATGGGCATACCTCGGGTATGCCTTTTTTCTTTTTGGCACCGATTCCTGTGCCAATCGTCTTGTTTCTTAAACTCTTTTCCCATTCACTCTAGAGTCTGCCTGCGATTTTAAGGATAATCAGCCTCTCATTAGATACTGACAGGGAGCTCTTATGAAGCGTATTTTGGCCCTCATTCCGCTGGTGCTGGTGTTTGTTCTGACCCTGGCGCTGGGCTCACAAAATGGCCAGCTGGTTCAGTTCAATTACTTGATCGCTCAGGGTGAGTTTTCGCTTGCCATGCTGTTGGGCTTCTTCTTCGCTGGCGGCTTTCTGCTGGGCTGGCTGGTATTCGGCCTGCTGTTCCTGCGCCTGAAAATGCAAAACCGCACCCTCAACCGCACCATGCGTCGTCAATCCCGCGAGTTGGAGCTGGCCCGGTCACCGGGTAAGGAATAATGTTCCTCAATGCTTGAACTGCTTTTCCTGCTGTTGCCCATCGCCGCCGGTTATGGCTGGTACATGGGTCGCAGGAGTGTTCGCCAGGACACCCAAAAACAGAGTAACCAGTTTTCCCGCCAGTATGTGGCGGGCCTCAACTATTTGCTGTCCGATGAATCCGACAAGGCGGTGGATCTCTTTATCCAACTGCTGGAGGTGGACAGTGAAACCATCGAAACACACCTCTCCCTCGGCAACCTGTTTCGCCAGCGTGGGGAGGTCGATCGTGCCATCAAGATCCACCAGAACCTGGTAACCCGCCAACTGACCCGGGAGCAGCGACAGCTTGCCCTGCAGGAGCTTGCGCGCGACTTTTTGGCTGCCGGTCTGCTGGACCGAGCGGAAGCGCTCTGGAATGAGCTGTGTGACGACAGCGACTATGAAGAGACGGCGCTGGCACAGCTGTTGATCATCCATCAGCAGTTGCGGGATTGGGACAAGGCCATCGATGTGGCGATGCGTCTGCAAAAATTCCAGGGCAAGAAGCTGGCCGACCCCATTTCCCATTTCTATTGCGAGCAAGCTGAAATCGCGCTGCGTGAGGGCAATAAAGGGGAGGGGCTGGCCAAGCTCAAACGGGCGCTCAGTATCAATCCGGCATGTGCCCGGGCCAGTTTGCGCCTCGCTGAGCTTGCCATGGCGGAAGGGGAGTATGAGCAGGCCAGCAAGGAGCTGCTGCGGGTGTTCGAGCAGGATATCGACTTTGCCTCCGAGGCAATGCCCAAATTGCTCGAGTGCTATCAGCAGTTGGGGCGCACGCCTGCGTTGATCCCGCTGCTTGAGAAGGCGGTGGAGGATCACGCCGGTGTCAGCGTGACCCTGGCCCTTGCCAAGCTGGTTGAAGAGCGTGATGGCCTGAGCCAGGCCCGTTCGCTGGTGCTGCGTCAGCTGCGTCGTCATCCGTCGATGAAAGGTTTTTACCAGCTGGTGGGTTTTCAGCTGGCCAGTGCGGAGGAGGGGCCTGCCAAGGAGAGCCTCGAGCTGCTGCAACAACTGGTCGGCGAGCAGATCAAAATCAAGTCAACCCACAAGTGTCGGCAGTGCGGCTTTGCCACTCACTCGCTGTTCTGGCAGTGCCCGTCTTGTCGCCAGTGGGGTTCCATCAAGCCGATCCGTGGTCTGGACGGTGAATAACAAGCAATAGGATGTGAGATGCAAGATCCCAAAGTACTGGTAGCGCTGGATTATCAGCACGAGGCAGATGCCTTAGCGTTCGTTGAACGTATCTCTCCGGCCCAGTGCCGTCTCAAGATAGGCAAGGAGATGTTTACCCTGTTTGGCCCGCAGTTTGTACGCCAGCTGGTGGCCAAGGGATTCGATGTCTTTCTGGATCTGAAATTTCACGATATTCCCAATACCGTTGCCAAAGCCGTGGCAGCCAGTGCCGAGCTCGGTGTCTGGATGGTCAACGTGCATGCCAGTGGTGGTGAGCGGATGATGCGTGCCGCCAAAGAGGCGCTGCTGCCTTATGGCGACAAGGCGCCATTGTTGATCGGGGTGACCGTACTGACCAGCATGGAGCAGTCCGACATGATCCCTCTTGGTCTGGATGTGAGCCCTGCCGAGCAGGTGATCCGGCTGGCTACCTTGACCAAAACATCCGGTCTGGATGGGGTGGTCTGCTCTGCCAACGAGGCCCATGAGTTGAAAGCCTTGCTGGGCGAAGATTTCAAGCTGGTGACCCCGGGTATTCGCCCGACCGGTTCAGCGGCCGGGGATCAGCGCCGGGTGATGACACCGAAAGCGGCGGTCGAGGCGGGGTCCGATTATCTGGTTATCGGTCGCCCCATTACACAGGCTGCCGATCCGGCCGCCATGCTGGCCAGCATCAATGCCGAGCTGGTTGGTGCGTAACAGGCTCACTCAGTGATACACGGTGCAGGCCGAGCAACAGGCCTGCACCGGCCCCGATAAGATGAGAGCCGATGTGTACCCTGGCATTGATCAGGGTGGATATCGGACTCTCTCCTGCGTTGTAGAAGTCCATCGCCAGCTTGAGCCCCATCCCTGCCAACAGTAGCCAGCCCGATGTGCGGCGTCCGTGGCGGATATCCTGCATTGCCCCCCAGACAAACAGGCCATGCAGCGAGCCGGATAGCCCCATGTACCACTGGGTCTGCGGGCACCACCACCAGATCCCCAAGCCCACTGCCAACCAGAGCAGCAACATCAGCAGCGGCAGGCGAGCCCCACCCAGATAGTCGCGAAACAGGCTATAGAGGATGGCGAGGCCGCCCAGATTGAGCAGCAGGTGCCACAGATTGGTATGAGCCAGATTGCCTGTTATGATCCGCCACCCTTCGCCCCCGGCGATCAAGGGCCGATCGAAGGAGAGCTGAAGATTGGGAACGGTAAAGAAGAGTAGCAAGCTGGTGAGAGAGAGCGTGATAACCCAGAGCAATCCAGATTTGTCTGACAACATGAAACAGTCCAACGACAAGAACAGTCGATACTGTACACGTTGCACCCGAGCCCTCAAAGCCTGCCTGTGCGATTATATTGTGCCGGTTGACAATCACACGCCCCTCTACATCTTGCAGCACCCCAACGAGGTGGCACATCCCAAGGGGACCGCGGCACTGCTGGCGGCCTCTTTGCAACAGTGCGAGATCCATGTGGGGGAGGACTTTTCCCGCGATGAGTGGCTCAATGTGCTGCTGGCTGACCAATCCCGTCGTTATTATTTGCTCTGGCCGGATGAGGATGCCATTTCGCTGACCGATCTTCGCCAACAGTGGGAGAGTGAATCCTCTGGCTCCGCATCAGTCGCCTTTATCTTGCTTGACGGCACCTGGCGCAAAGCCTATCGCATGTTGCAGAGCAACCCGGCACTGGCCTGCTTGCCCCGCATCGGCATTGGTGCCATTGCCGGTCAATATGCCATTCGCAAGAAACCCTTTCCCGATGCCCTCTCTACCATAGAGGCGGGCTATCACCTCTTGTCCCGGTGGGAGGGGAGGCCGGAGCGCTATGCGCCCTTGCTGACCCTGTTCAATCGGTTGAATACCCAGTGGCAGGACTTTGCCGAAGGCCGCCGCGCGTGACAATTCAAGGAGTTATCAAGATGAAAAAAGCAGTCGTGGTTTTCAGTGGCGGTCAGGACAGCACCACCTGTCTGGTACAGGCATTGGCCCGGTATGATGAAGTGCACGCCATCACCTTCGACTATGGCCAGCGCCATCGGGAAGAGATCGACACCGCGCGTCGTCTGGGCAGTGCTCTGGGGATCGCCGCCCACAAGGTGATGGATGTGACGCTGCTCAATGAGCTGGCGGTCTCTGCCCTGACCCGTGACGACATCCCGGTCAGCTGCGAGCTGCAGGATAATGGCCTGCCTAACACCTTCGTGCCGGGTCGCAATATCCTGTTCCTGACCCTGGCCTCCATCTATGCCTATCAGGTGGGCGCCGAAGCGGTGATCACCGGTGTCTGCGAGACGGACTTCTCCGGCTATCCCGATTGCCGTGACGAGTTCGTCAAGGCCCTCAATCAGGCGGTGTCGCTGGGGCTGGATCGCGGCATCCGTTTCGAAACTCCCTTGATGTGGCTCGACAAGGCCGAGACCTGGGCACTGGCGGATCACTATGGTCACCTTGATACTGTGCGTCAGCAGACCCTGACCTGCTACAACGGCATTGCCGGTGACGGTTGCGGCACGTGTCCTGCGTGTGAACTGCGCAGTCGCGGTCTTAAAAACTATCTGGCCGACAAGGCGGGCATCATGGCCAGACTATTTGAGAAAACCGGGCTGGGTGAGAAAAGCGCAGAGTGAGCCTGCGTCTTGCCGTGGCTTGGGGTATAATCCGCGACTTTTGCAACAAGCCGTGATCGAGATGCACTACCCAATCAACGAGATTTTCCAGACCATCCAGGGGGAGGGCATCTTTACCGGCCTGCCCGCCATCTTTGTTCGCCTGCAGGGTTGCCCGGTGGGCTGCCCCTGGTGCGATACCCGTCATACCTGGGTTGTTGATCCGGCTCGTGAAGTGGGCAAGGAGGCGGTGCTTGATCGCTCCAATGAATCCGATTGCTGGAGCCAACTCAGCACCACGCAGATTATCAAGAGCTTTACCGATCTGGGTTATCAGGCGCGCCATGTGGTGATCACCGGTGGCGAGCCCTGCCTCTACGATCTGCACGAACTCTCGTCAGCCCTGCTGGCGGCGGGCTATCAGGTGCAGATTGAAACCAGTGGCACCAGCGAGATCAAGACCCATGAGCAGACCTGGGTGACCGTCTCCCCCAAAATTGGCATGAAAGGGGGGCTGCCTGTGCTGGTCTCGGCGCTGGAGCGGGCCAACGAGATCAAGCATCCGGTGGCCACCGAGCACCATATTGAAGAGCTGGATACGCTGCTCGCTACTGCTACCCTGCGCCCTGATGTGGTCATTGCCTTGCAGCCGATCAGCCAGAAACCACGGGCCACCCAATTGGCGATGGATACCTGTATCGCGCGTAACTGGCGACTCTCAATCCAGACTCATAAATATCTGGATATCGATTAATATGGATTGGCTATCCGACGAACAGGTGCTGCTGACTCTGACCAACAAGATGCCTTACGGTAAATATCAGGGGCGGCGTATCATCGATATTCCCGAGCCCTATCTGGTGTGGATGGCGCGCAGCGGTTTTCCTGCGGGTAAATTGGGCCAGACGCTGGCGTTGGCTTACGAAATCAAACTCAATGGACTCGAATCCATGATTATTCCCATTATTAACAGGATGTCGGTATGAGAATATATACGAGGCAGGGCGACAAGGGCATGACCCGGCTGGCCGATGGTATCCAGTTGCCGAAGGATCATTTGCGGGTTGAGACCTACGGTTATATCGATGAGCTCAACTCCCATATTGGCTTGCTGATTTGTGACGTGCCGTCGCAAGAGATCGGTTTATTGGCTGATTTACAGCTGTTGCAACAGGAGTTGTTTGATCTGGGGGGGGAGTTGGCATTCTCCAGCGACGCCCAGAATGAATCGATTTGGCAGGTTAATGCCGCCTGGACCAATCGCCTTGAACAGCAGATAGATCGTTATAGTGAGCCATTGCCACCGCTGCGCCAATTTATATTGCCCGGTGGTTCCCGTGCCGCGGCGCAAGCACATGTGGTGCGTACTCTGGTGCGTCATTGCGAGCGCTTGCTGCTGACATTGAGCCGGGAAGAGCGGGTCAATCCCGAGGTGCTGCCCTATCTGAACCGGATGAGTGACTGGTTCTTTACCGTTGCCCGCTATCTCATCTGCGTGGCAGGGGATCGTGAAGTGCTGTGGGTCAAGGCAGCAGATCGCCCGCAATCGGCTATCTGATATTTCACGTTTAAGCGGCAATAAAAAACCTCGCCCTAGCGAGGTTTTTTATTGGCAACGCAAGCGCTGTCAGATAGCAAAATCTTCCAGTGATTTGCCTGCTGCCACTGCGCTGGCAATAGCCGAAGGCATACGGCCCTGGCCGGTCCAGGTTTTCTCTACGCCATTATCCTGATAGCGATATTTGGCTGGACGTGGCGCCCGCTTGGCTTTTTCTGATTTGCCGGGGTTGGTAGCGACAGCGCTTACCAATTCTGCCGGGTCAATACCGGCGGCTTTCAGCATTTCGCTATATTCGTTAATTTTCCGCAGATGCTCTTCACGGGCCTGACGCTCGGCAGCTTCATCCTGCTGACGCTCAGCAACGATCGCAGAGAGTTTTTCCAGTGCCTCTTCCAGTTGTTCCAGAGAAAGTTCGCGGCAGGTCGCACGCAGACTGCGGATATTAAGCAGTACCTTTAAAAATTCATTCATAGGAGTTACCACGTCGAGTCAGAGAAAAATATTATGTTCTAGCTGATTCTTGCTTGGCGATTTAAATAAGTCAAGCCGGGTTAAATATAATATCCGTGGGGAACATCAATACAGATATTTAATATGGCCTGCAATAGGCTTGGAGATTGGATGCCAATGAAACCGCAGTAGGTGAAAATAGCGTCAAAACAGGCGTTGTTGCATCATTTGACTACCATTTTTCGACCTTGATATGTTTATCGTGACTATTTAATCAAAAAACTTGCTATAAGCTGCCATCTCGATAAAATGTGCGGCGAATACCTTTAAGTAGAGGCGCGCTGCCTATGAGTATTTGTGCGGAGGGTGATGCCTGTGATGCACAAGGAAAGGAGTCAGCGCCGAAGTGGCCAGGCCATCATACCGGGCTGCTGGTTCTGCATCTAATAGGTGCAGGACTGCCATAGTCATCCACTATGGAGCGCTACCTGAAGGGGCTGAGGAGTATGACCTCCCCATAGGTTTTGTTTCTTTAGATCCTCTCGGTAGATCTCCACCTGTAATCTTTAGGTGCAAAGAGATCATGGATATTAGTCATTTCGCCGACTCCGGTTGGTCCGTTCTTCCCCCCCTGTTGGCTGTCGCGCTGGCTATCATGACCCGCCGCGTGCTGCTGTCCCTTGGTGTGGGCATCGTCACCGGCAGTTTGCTGCTCAATCAGTTTTCGCCCCTCGAATCCCTGCATTACATGTTGAATACCGTGCTCAAGATCTTCTGGGTCGATGGCGCGCTCAATCGTGACAATGTCAACATGATCCTGTTTATGCTGCTGCTGGGTGGCCTCATCAGCCTGATGAGCGTCTCCGGGGCGACCCGTGCCTTTGCCGAGTGGGCCGAGCGTCGTGCCAAGACCCGCAAGGGCGCCAAAGCCCTGACTGGCATGATGGTGTTTGCCTTCTTTATCGATGACTTCTTCCACAGCCTGTCGGTGGGGGCAATCTGCCGTCCGGTCACCGACCGCTTCCAGATCTCCCGTGCCAAACTGGCATATCTGCTGGACTCCACCGCGGCGCCGGTCTGCGTGCTGATGCCCATCTCCTCCTGGGGGGCTTATATCATCGCCCTGGTTGGCGGCATCATGGCGGCCCACGGTCTGACTGAACAGAGCCCCATCGCTGCGTTTGTCGAGATGATCCCGATGAACCTCTACGCCGTCTTCACCCTGATCATGGTGTTGGTGGTGATTGCATTCCAACTCGATATCGGCCCGATGCGTCAACACGAAGCGTGGGCGCTGGAAGGCAAGCTGTGGGATGAGTCCAAGGGCCGCCCCATCGGTCTGGATATGGAGAGCCCGGAAGAGAGCAACGGCGGCATGATCGACATGGTTCTGCCGATCCTGACCCTGACCGCCGCCACCATCTATTTCATGATTGATTCCGGTGCTGCGGTGCTGAGCGAGAAAGGGCTGCCATTCAGCGTGCTCGGCTCGTTCGAAAATACCAACGTCGGCTCTTCGCTGGTCTACGGTGCCCTGTGCAGTCTGGTGGTCTCCATCGGTCTGGCGATGCGCCTGAAGCTGGGAGCCAAGAACTGGATCAAGGCCGCTCCGCAAGGCGTCATGGCCATGCTGCCAGCCATCAACATCCTGCTGTTTGCCTGGACCATAGGTGCCGTGGTGCGTGACGTTGAGACCGGCAAGTATCTGGCTTCGCTGGCTAACGGTAACCTGCCGATCGAAGTGCTGCCTGCTGTGGTCTTTATCCTCTCCTGTGCCATGGCGTTTGCTACCGGTACCAGCTGGGGTACCTTCGGCATCATGCTGCCGCTGGCCGGTGACATGGCCGCCGCCAGCGACATCAGCCTGATGCTGCCGATGCTGGCCGCGGTACTGGCAGGTTCGGTATTCGGGGATCACAGCTCGCCCATCTCCAGCACCAGCATCCTCTCTGCCACCGGCGCCGGTTGCCATCACATCGATCACGTGATGACCCAGCTGCCCTATGCACTGGCCATCGCCTTCGGTGCGGCCATCGGTTACCTGGCGATGGGCTTGATGCACTCCAGCCTGGCCGGTTTCAGTGTCAGTGCCCTCTGGTTCGTGCTCTTTACCGGCTATCACCTGAAAAAGGCCAAAGCGCGGCCAATGCTGGCCACCGCGTAACATTTATAGAGCAAGGGGCCCGCGGGCCCCTTGGTTTTGTCAGGGGCTTTGGTTAGCATGCGCCCCATAAATTCAGTTTCGGAACAGTATCATGGCTTCACTGCACTACAAATTTGCCACCATGAATTCAGGCAAATCCACCCAGCTCATTCAGGCGCACTTCAACTATCTGGAGCGGGGCATGCATCCTCTGGCGATGACGCCAGCCATCGATGACCGTTTCGGGGTCGGGGTGATCAGTGCCCGGGTTGGCCTTGAGCTGAAGGTGGACGTGTTCAGCGACAGCTGCGATCTGTTTGAAATGGTGAAAGCGCGCCATGCGAAGAAACATATCGATGTTTTTATCGTGGACGAGGCCCAGTTCCTGACCCGTGAGCAGGTCTACCAGTTGGCCCGCATCGTCGATGAGCAGGATATTCCGGTGATGGCCTATGGCCTCAAGACCGATTTTCGCGGCGAGCTGTTCCCGGGCTCCTACCATCTGCTCTGTCTGGCCGACAAGTTTGAAGAGCTGAAGAGCATCTGCTGGTGTGGCAACAAGGCCCACATGAACTCCCGGGTCAACGAAGCGGGTCAGGTGATGCGTGATGGCGAACAGGTGGAGATCGGCGGCAACGATCGCTATGTGTCGCTCTGTCGCAAACACTATCTCGAAGGTCGGGCCTACAAGTAAGTCGGCTGCGACAGTTTGAATCGTCGAGAAGGGCGCCAATCTGGCGCCCTTTTTATTTTCCCCAACTTGTATCGCTGTGGTTTAGTCGATCTCGATATCCACCGGCGCAATGATGGGGTCGGCCACCGGCAGGCGTTGAAACAGCTGGCGAAAATGGTGCTGTACCCGGCCGATATCGACCAGTGACATGCCGGAGGCAAAACCGAACCAGACATAGAGGCCGGTGAGATCGCGAAACATCGGCGGCAAATAGCGGGGAGCGGCGATCAGCCCCTCCAGATAGTGCTGATAGAGCACCGGAATGTCATCCAGTGTCACCTTGCCGACAAACAGCATCGGCAGGATTTCGGGCACCCCTTCCAGCACGGCGCTGCGGATAAAGTTGACCGTTTCCACATAGCCACGCACGTAGGAGAGATCCTTGGTAAAGCAGGCGCCGCCGTCCACCATGCCGCCACGAAAGACCCGCTGGGTGATCTTGTAGGCGTCGTGCTCGCTGGTGCCCTGCTGTACAAAGTGCTGAAACACCTCGATAAAATCGGCGCCGCGCTCGGCCATGTCGATGGCCATCACCCGATCGGAGATGCGCTTGGCCCGATCCGGGAAGGAGCTGAAGGTGAGGGTCTCTATCAGGACGGCCAGCCCCTCCTGACAGGCGGTGATCCGCGGTGAACCGGCGCTCAGCCAGGTGGCATAAGGCTGCTGGCGACCGTTGAGGGTGGTGCCGACATGGACCCACCCCTCGTGTACCTCCAGCACCTGCAAGTCCAGCTCGGAGAAGCGGGCGTGGGAGTTGAGCTTGATGTAGTCGCCACCGGCCGCGGCATCGGAGACGATGCCATCGCTCAGCTTCACCTGCACAGTGCCGTCACTGAAGTAGCTCGACAGCTTGCCCTGCAGTTTGGCGACCGCGGCCTCTCCTTCGAACTCCTTGGGGTAGGGGCGCACCAGATGGCGCGCGCCGGGCAGGGAGAAGATATCGCACAGGCGGGCGCCCAGCTCCTTGAGAGTCTTGCGATCCCCGCGCAGGTGATCGCTGGCAGAGCCATAAAGCAGCTGGCTGTAACGCTGAAAATCGGGTTGGCCCCGCTGGCGCAGCATCTCGATCACTACCATGTACTGATCGACCGTCTCTTGCAGGATCCGGCCAAGATCGTCCTGTGGCCCCAGTTTTCTGCGGATCCGGTCCCGCAGCTCCTTGAGCTCCAGATACTTGTTGCGCGGATCGAAGCCGAGGGGGAGGGCATCATAGAAGTGCCTGTCGATAGCGGGCAGCTCCCTGCCACCGCTTGCCAGAAAGCGATCCTGCAGATGGCGTGGCCATTTGATGGCATCCAGAATGCGGATGGGTTTTTGCAGGGTGAGCAGCTCATCCGAGAGTGATTTCAGATGAAGGCGATACTTTTCTTGGATAGTCATGGGGCCCCCTGTGGGGCAAGCGTCATCGTGGATTTGGCTGAGTATATGCATAGCGCTTGCCAAAAAGAAGCGAGCCGCAGGGTTATCGGGTTGGCGTGCTTTTTGTTGATAGCAAATTGGTTTAGACTGCGCCCCTTGATCCCAATCTTGTCGTGGAAATGATGAATATCCCCAGCTCCGAAATGATAATGCGTTGGTTGCAACAGGCTCGAATCGAGCACTATGTCTGCGACCAGTGTCACGGTATCCACATTGTCTCTTTGCAGTCGGTCGATGGTATTCAGGAGAGCCGGATCTTCGTGGAAGAGGAAGGCCTGCTGTTCTCCTCCGAGCTGGAAGTGCGCCCCTCCGCAATGCTGCCGCTGGTTGCCGAACTGGGCCGACTCAATATGCAGTACCCCTCCCTCAAGGTGTTTCTCGATATCATCGATGACAACCTGCCGCGGCTGGTGGTCGGCCACACCGTCTTTACCAAGGCCGGACTCAGCGTCGAGCAGTTCCTGCTGTTCGTGCAAAGCACCATCGCTGCCACCCACGAACTGGTTGCCGAATGCGAACGTTCCGGCTTCCTCAACCTGCCGGAAATCCAGGTTGCACCGGAATCTGTGCATTAAGTGTTCGAACGGTTCGCCAGGTGAAAAAAGCCGTTGACGCGGGCGGGGCTTTCCCCTAAATTACGCCCCGTTCCAGCGCAACAGCGCAGCGAACATCGTGTTGGCTGAACACGTTAAACCACAGACCAAAATTTGGTGAGGTGTCCGAGTGGCTGAAGGAGCACGCCTGGAAAGTGTGTATACGGCAACGTATCGAGGGTTCGAATCCCTCCCTCACCGCCACATTGCAAAGCCCTGATGGAAACATCAGGGCTTTTTGCTATCTGGGTTTTTTGCGGGCGCTGTGGGCAAGCCGATGGCGATGGGCGGCGGGCTCGGGTATAGTCCTGCGCCAATGGCGTTATCCTGTTTTGCTGACCCGTCGTGGCCTTGGTGGTGGCGAGGGCAGGCCCGTGTAAGGAGTGTTATGAAGTTCAGTCCCCTGCTCGATGAGATGATGAAAGCCCTGCAGGTATTGCCGGGGGTGGGGCCCAAGTCTGCCCAGCGGATGGCCTTTACCCTGCTCGAGCGTGAGCGCAGCGGCGGTTTGCGGCTGGCCCAGCTGCTCTCTCGCGCCCTGACCGAGATTGGCCACTGCAGCCACTGCCGCACCTTTACCGAGAACGACCGCTGCGATATCTGCGCCAATCCCAAGCGGGAAGAGAATGGCCTGCTCTGCGTGGTGGAGAGCCCGGCGGACGTGGCGGCCATCGAGCAGACCGGCCAGTTCTCCGGTCGCTACTTTGTGCTGATGGGTCATCTGTCGCCGCTGGACGGCATCGGCCCGGAGGAGCTGGGGCTCGATATTCTCGAGCGCCGGTTGAAGGAAGAGCACATCAGCGAACTGATCCTCGCCACCAATCCCACCATCGAGGGGGATGCCACCGCCTGGTATATCGCCGACATGGCCCGTGCGGCCGGGGTGGAGGTGAGCCGCATCGCCCACGGGGTGCCGGTGGGGGGCGAGCTGGAACTGGTGGATGGCACTACGCTTTCCCACTCCCTGATGGGGCGCCAGCGCCTCAAGTAAGGGGCGGGTGGCGGTAAGTCGCGAAAAACTGAACATAAAATCGGCGGTTACACGCCAACAGGGGGCGAATGAGCAGGATTGCACATTCGCCCCCTTGATATTTGGATCGCTGTCCCCATCTAGGTTGGGCATATGTTCAACCCGATGTTTCTGAGGATTGGTCCATGACCCAAAGTGTTCATGCCGAAACCCACGGCTTTCAGACTGAAGTCAAACAACTGCTGAGCCTGATGGCTCACAGCCTCTACTCCAACAAAGAAGTATTCCTGCGCGAGCTGATCTCCAACGCCTCCGATGCGGCGGACAAGCTGCGCTTCAAGGCGCTTTCCGATGCCTCTTTGTTCGAAAACGACGGCCAGTTGCGTGTGCGTCTGGTGGTGGACAAAGAGAAGCGTACCCTGACCATCTCCGATAACGGGATCGGTATGACCCGTGATCAGGTGATTGAGCATCTGGGTACCATCGCCAAGTCCGGCACCGCAGAATTCTTCAAAAACCTCTCCGGCGATCAGGGCAAGGATTCTCAGCTGATCGGTCAGTTCGGGGTCGGTTTCTACTCCGCCTTTATCGTGGCCGACAAGGTGACCGTGGTCTCCCGCGCCGCCGGTACTGCTCCGGAGCAGGGCGTACAGTGGGAATCGGAAGGGGAAGGCTCCTTCACCGTCGCTGACGTAACCAAAGCTGGTCGCGGTACCGACGTCATCCTGCACCTGCGTGCCGAAGAGGACGAGTTCCTCGACGACTGGCGTCTGCGCTCCGTGGTGGGCAAATATTCCGACCACATCAGCGTACCGGTCGAGATGTTCAAAGAGGGTACCCCGGATCGGGAAGAGGATGGCGAGACCATCGTCGGCACCCCGGGCGAGTGGGAGCAGGTCAACCGCGCCACGGCACTTTGGACCCGCAACCCGAAAGATATCAAGGACGAGGAGTATCAGGAGTTCTACAAGCACGTTGCTCACGACTTTGAAGATCCGCTGCTCTGGGGTCACAACCGGGTGGAAGGGGCGCAGGAGTACACCAGCCTGCTCTACGTACCGGCCCGCGCACCGTTCGACCTCTACAACCGCGAGCAGAAGCACGGTCTGAAGCTCTATGTGCAGCGCGTCTTCATCATGGATGACGCCGAGCAGTTTATGCCGACCTACCTGCGCTTCGTCAAAGGGGTGCTGGACTCCAACGATCTGCCGCTCAACGTCAGCCGCGAGATCCTGCAGGACAACAAGGTGACTGCCTCTCTGCGCAAGGCTTGCTCAAAGCGCGTGCTGACCATGCTCTCCAAGCTGGCGAAAGACGATGCCGAGAAGTACGCCAAGTTCTGGAAAGAGTTCGGTAACGTGCTCAAAGAGGGCCCGGCCGAGGATTACGCCAACCGCGAAGAGATCGCCAAGCTCCTGCGTTTTGCCAGCACCGCTGGCGAGGGCGAAGCCCAGACCGTCTCTCTCGAGGATTACGTTGGTCGCATGAAGGAAGGCCAGCAGAAGATCTACTACATCACTGCTGACTCCTATGCCGCTGCCAAGAACAGCCCGCACCTCGAGATCTTCCGCAAGAAGGGTGTCGAAGTGCTGCTGATGTGGGAGCGCGTGGACGAGTGGCTGATGAGCCACCTGACCGAGTTCGACGGCAAGCAGCTTATCTCCGTCACCCGTGGCGAACTGGATCTCGGCGATCTGGAAGACGAAGCCTCCAAGCAGGCCCAGGAAGAGGCCGAAAAGGCCAACGCCGGTCTGGTGGAGCGGGTCAAGAAGAGCCTGGGCGATGCAGTGAAAGAGGTGCGGGTCACCCACCGTCTGACCGACTCCCCCTCATGCATCGTCACCGACGCCTACGGTATGAGCACCCAGATGATCAAGCTGATGCGCGCGGCCGGCCAGCCGGTACCGGAGCAGAAGTACATTCTGGAGCTCAACCCTGACCATGCGCTGGTGAAGAAACTCGACACCATTGAAGACGAGGCACTGTTCGGTGAGTGGGTCACCCTGCTGCACGAACAGGCCCAGCTGGCCGAGCAGGGCGGACTGAACGATCCGGCGAGCTTCGTCTCCCGTATCAACCGTCTGCTGCTGCAAGCCTAAGCAGCAACGCCGGTAACAGAAAGCCCACTGCATGCAGTGGGCTTTTTTGATCCCGCCGTGTGAGCTCGGCAAAACACAGCGGTGAGGGAGGTGGCCAGCGCCTCTCTATTTGCGGTATTCGTTGTTGTAGTTCTGGATGAGACGGCGAGTCACCTCATGCTGGGGATCGGCAAACACTTTAAGGGTCTTGCCGCGCTCCACCACCCGACCTTCGTGCATCACCAGCACTTCGTCGCTGATATGGCTGACGATGCCCAGATCGTTGGCTACCAGCACATAGCTCAGTCCCATGGTCTCCTGCATCTCCAGCAGCAGGTTGATGATCTGGGAGCGTACCGAGATATCCAGGGTGGAGAGCGCCTCATCGGCCACCACGATCTTGGGGTTGAGGATCAGTGCCCGCGCCAGCGCCACCCGCTGCTGCTGACCGGAGGAGAGCATCTGCGGATAGAACAGGGCGTGATCCGGCAGCATCCCCACCATACGCAGGGTCTGCACCACCTTCTCACGGCGCTCCTCTTCAGTCATCTCGGTGTTGAGGCGCAGTGGGGTTTCCAGGATCTGGCCGACCCGGATCTTGCGGTTCAGCGAGGTGTTGGGATCCTGAAAAATCATCCGCAGCAGTTTGCAGCGAGTCTGGTAATCGCCATGCACCATCAGTTGGCCGTCGATGGCGATGTCGCCGCTGGTGGGTTCGATCATGCCAGCCAGAATGCGGGCGAGGGTACTCTTGCCGGAGCCTGCCTCGCCGACGATGGCGAGGGTCTGGCCCACTTCGAGGTCGAACGAGAGGGGCTTGATCGCCTCCACAGCCTGACGACGGAACAGACCGGTGCGGTTCTGGTAGGTTTTGCTAAGGCCTCTGACCTGCAACAGGGATGGCTCGATCACAAGCGGGGCTCCTTCATGGGGGCATTAACGGTCATCATTTTTTTGGCTCCTCCATGTTCAGCGGGAAGTGACAGCTGAACTGATGGCCCTTGATCTTGTTCATCAGGGGGGTCTGCACGCACTGCTTCTGGGCGTAGGGGCAGCGCGGCCCCAGACGGCAACCGATGGGCAGGTGTTGCAGCGGCGGGATGACGCCGGGCAATGTCTCTAGGCGCGACTTGTGGCGCACCAGCTTGTCAAAGTCGGGGATCGATTTGAGCAGCGCATCGGTGTAGGGGTGATGCGGGGTCTCGAGGATCTGCTCCCGTGTGCCCACTTCCACCATCTGGCCGCAGTACATCACGTTGATGGTATCGGTCAGGTTGGCGATGGCGGCGATATCGTTACTGATGATCAGGATGGTGGTATTGCCCAGCTTGTTCATCTTGTCCAGCAGTCGCAGGATCTGGGAGTGGGTGGTGGACTCCATGGCGCTGGTGGGCTCGTCGGCTACCAGCAGACGCGGCTGGTTGGCAATGGCCATGGCGATCATCACCTTCTGGCACATGCCATCCGACAGCTCGTGGGGATAGGCGCGCATCACCTTGCGGTGATCCTTGACGCCTACCCGGTGCAGCAGGGCGATGGCCTTTTTCTTGCGCCACTGGAAGCGCTGCCAGAATTGTCCCTCGAACGAATCGGTCGGGATCGCCTCTTCCAGCTGGGTGCCGATCTCCTCGGAGGGGTCGAGACAGCTGATGGGGTCCTGGAAGATCATGGCGATCTCGCGGCCCATGATGCGACGGCGCTCCTTGGGTGCCATGGTCAGCAGATCCATGTCGTTGAAACGCATCCGGTCGGCACGAACCGTCCAGTTGTCTTTCTCGATGCCGACGATCACCTTGGCGATCAGACTTTTTCCGGAGCCGGATTCACCCACCAGACCGCGGATCTCCCCCTCGGTCAGGGTCAGGCTCACCTTGTCCACCGCCTTGACCTTGCCTTGCGGGGTGTCGATCTCGATGGTGAGATTGCGAATATCGAGCAGCGGCATCAGTCATTCCCCTCTTTGAGTGCTTCACGAATGCCTTCACCAACTAAATTGGTCACCAGCACGCTGAACAGGATGGCGATGCCGGGCAGGGTGACGGTCCATGGGGCGAGATAGATAAGGTCGCTCGAATCGGCCAGCATGGTGCCCCACTCCGGTTGGGGAGATTGGGCGCCGAGGCCAAGAAAACCGACCGCCGAGATATCGAGAATGGCCGCCGACAAGGTGCGGGTGGTCTGGGCCACCAGGGTTTCGACGATGTTGGGCAAAATAGCCAGCCGCATGATCCGGAAGGGAGGCGAGCCATCGAGGCGGCTGGCGGTGATGTACTCCTTCTGCATCTCGGCATGCACTGCGTTATAGGTGGCCCGGATAAAGGGCGGGATCAAAGCGAGCGTAATGGCAATCAGGGTATTGCCAAAACCCGGCCCCATGATGGCGACCATGATGATGGCCATCAGCAGGGAGGGGATGGAGAGCAGGGTATCGAGCAGGTGGTGCAGCACGCTCGATTTAAGCCCCTTGCTCATCCCGCCGAGGATACCGATGGCGGAGCCCACCACCATGGCGATCACCACCACGACCAGCGCATAGCCGAAGGTGAGGCGCGCCCCCACTACCAGCCGGGAGAGCATGTCGCGCCCCAGATCGTCGGTGCCGAGGAAGTAGTCGATGTTGCCGGTTGCCGCCCAGGAGGGGGCGAGCAGCAGCTTGTCGGTGTGCTGTTCATCGATGCCGTAGGGGACGACCAGCGGCCCCACCAGCGTGATGAGCAGCAACAGCAAAAAGCACCAAAGCCCTGCCATCGCCAGCGGATTGCGGCTGTAGGAGGCCCACGTCTGCTCAAGGGGCGAGAGGATCTTGAGCTCGGGATAGATGTTCGATTTATCTTGCATAGGATACCTGGCTCCTGGTCACGCCATGAGCGCGTTCAATCTTGTTTGGCATACAACTCTTTGCGCCGTGCCGGATAGATAAGGGTGGTCAGCAACTCGGTGCTGACGCTGGTCAGGATCACGAAACTGGCCACCACCAGGGTCGCGCCGCGAATGGCGGCGTAATCCTGCAGGGCGATGCTGCTGATGAGCCAGCGGCCGATCCCGTGCCACTCGAACACCACCTCGGTGATCATGGCGGAGGTGAGCACGCTACCCAGTTGCAGACCCAGCAGCGGCAGTACCGGCGGCAGGGCGTTCTTCAGACCATGGCGCCAAACGATCTGCGCCTTGGAAAGGCCCCGGCTCGCCGCCGCCTTGATGTAGTTCTGCTTCATCACGTCGATGAGGGAGCTGCGCACATGGCGGATCACCTCGGTAGTGGGCACCACCGCCAGCACCAGTGACGGAAGGATCAGGTGGCGCAGGGCATCATGCAGCGCCGCTTGCCGCCAGGGCTCGTTGCTGAGCAGCACATCGAGCACCGCGATGCCGGTTATGGGGGGCACGTCGTAGAGCAGGCTGATCTGCCCGGAGGCTGGCAACCAGCCGAGATCCAGCGAAAAGAGCATCACTACCAGCAGTGCCAGCCAGAACACCGGCACCGCATAGCCGATAAGACCGGCAGTCATGATGGAGAGATCCAGCGTCTTTCCCTGGGACAGGGCCGCCAGGGTGCCGAGGGGAATGCCCACCAGCAGCGAGATGGCGAACGCCGCCAGACAGAGGATCAGGGTTGCCGGGAAGTAGTGGCGGATCTCGTCCAGCACCGGCAGCCCGGAGACGCTGGAGAGCCCCAGGTCACCTGCGAAAATGCGGCGCAGGAAGTCGGGATAGCCGCTCCAGAAGCTGAGCTGATGGCCGATCAGCCGATAGTCCAGCAGATAGGCGACAAAGGTCAGCGCCAGCAGGGTGATAAGCAGCAGGTTGATGCGGCGCAAGGTGTATAGAAGCATGCTTACTCCCTGTGAGCCTGGTTGAAGGAGGTGCCGCCAAAGGGCATCAGCGTCAGCCCCTCGATGTCGCTGCGGCTGACCTGGGTACGCAAGGCGTGCGCCAGCGGGATCAGCGGCAGCTGTTCGTTGAGCAGGGTCTGGGCATAGTAGTAGTTACGCAGCCGGAACGAGAGCTGGGGCGTGGTGACCGCATCATCCAGCAACTGATCGAAGGCCGGGCTACACCAGCGGCTGTAGTTGTTGCCGCGCTCCACTGCCGAGCAGCTCAGCAGCTGGCGGAAGAAGTTGTCCGGATCGGCGTTATCGGCAATCCAGCCGGAGAGCAGACTGTCGTACTGCCCCTTGGTGAGGCGGCCTTCGATCACCGGCCACTCCCGTTGCACGATCTTGAGCTTGATCCCGACCTTGGCCAGATCGCTGCGGATCAGCTGGGCGGTCTTGACCGCATCCGGGTTGTAGGGGCGGGCGTCCGGTTGCACCAGCACCTGCATCTCGAACCCTTTCTCCAGACCCGCCTCCTTGAGCAGCTGGCGCGCCCGTTTCAGATCGGGTTTGCGCTCGGGCAGGCTGGGGTTGTACCCCCATGAGAGAGTCGGCAGCAGGCTGTTGGCGGGCAGGCCGGTATCGAAATAGACCGCCTGCAACAGGTTGTCGATGTTGATGGCGCTGGCAATGGCCTGACGCACCTTGACGTTGTTGAACGGCGGCTTGCGGGTATTGAGGGCCAAAAAGGCGACGTTCATCCCCGACTGGACCGAGAGGCTCAGCGCCGGATTTTGCTTGATCACCGAGAGCTGGCTGGCGGAAGGGGTGCTCATCACGTCGCACTCGCCGGTCAGCAGCTTGGCCAGCCGTTTGGCGGATTTGGGGGTGATGTCGTAGACCAGCTGTTCAATCTTGGCATCGCCACCCCAGTAGCCGGGATGGCGCAGATAGCGAATGAACTCGTTGTGGCGATACTCCTTGAAGCTGAACGGCCCGGTGCCGATGGGGCGGCTATCCAGCAGGGCTGGCGTGCCCGCCTGCAACATCTGCTCGGCGTATTCGGCGGAGAGGATCACCGCATAGTCGCTGGCCAGAGTGGCGAGGAAGGAGGCGTTCGGCTGGTTCAGCTCGAACACTACCGTCTGCGGCCCCTTCTTGCTCACCCGCTTGATCAGCAGATCTTGCCCCAGGCTGTAGAAGTAGGGGTAATCGCCCCCGGACACATTGTGATAGGGGTGCTGCTCGTCCAGCTGGCGGGCATAGGTGAAGACCACGTCATCGGCATTGAAAGTGCGGGTGGGCTTGAACCAGGGGGTATGGTGAAACGTCACCCCCTTGCGCAGGGTCAGGGTATAGGTGAGGCCATCCTCGCTGACATGCCAGTTGGTGGCGAGCGCTGGTTCCAGCGCCAGGGTGTTGGGGTTCACCTCCAGCAGGCGGTCGTAGAGCGGACGGGCACTGGCATCCAGTGTCACCCCGGAGTTGGAAACATGGGGATTGAAGGAGAGGGGGGATCCCTCAGCACAATAGATGAGTCCGGTTTTGGAGGCCTCGGGTTGCTTCTGGCAGCCGGTGACCAGCACCAGCAGACCCAGCAGCAAGGGTGTGAGCATTCTCATTGTTGAACCATGTTCTTATAGGGGTTTTGTACGCACGTTTTGATACAAATGTGCCAGCGCGAAGGCTGGCGTGTTGCTGGAGTCGGCATCAACCGCGCTCCTTCATTCTTGTTCTGCATCGTTATCGCCATCCAGCAGCTGATATTTGCGTAGCATGCCACGGAACTGGTGATAGCTTAAGGCCAGCAGTTGAGCGGCTTTGCGCTGATTATACTGGGATTGCTGCATCGCTTGCTTGAGTAAATTAATCTCGTACTCCGCCACCGCCTGCTTGAGATCGAGCGGCAAGGCGAGGGGGGATGCAGATTGTACCTCGCTTCGGTCCTCTTGCGCAGGTTGCGTGACCTGTGGTCGCCAGGGGGAATCAAACGGGTTGAGCACCAGGGTCGAGAGCGGCAGCTGGGGATTGCCCTGACGATAGATGCTGCGCTCCACCACGTTCTTCAGCTCTCTCACATTGCCCGGCCAGTGGTAATCCAGCAGCAACTGGGTCGCCTTGCGCGAGAAACCGGCAAACAGCGGATAGCCCAGCTCCCGGGTCATGCTGTGGGCGAAGTGCTCCGCCAGCATCAGGATATCTTCCCGCCGCTCCCGCAAGGGGGGGAGGGTGATCACATCAAACGCGAGCCGGTCGAGCAGATCGTGGCGAAACTGCCCCTTGTCGGCCAACGCAGGGAGATCCTCGTTGGTGGCGCAGACCAGTCGCACATCCACCTTGAGGGGCTTGGCCCCACCCACCCGCTCGAACTCGCCATACTCGATGACTCGCAGCAGCTTCTCCTGCACCCGGGCGCTGGTGGTGGCCAGCTCGTCAAGGAACAGGGTGCCGTCATCGGCCCGCTCGAAGCGGCCCTGATGGCGCTTGGCCGCGCCTGTAAACGATCCCGCTTCGTGACCGAACAGCTCGGTTTCCAGCAGGCTCTCGCTCAGGGTGGCGCAGTTGATGGTGACAAAGCTTTGATCCCAGCGCGCCGAGAGATAATGTAGGCGGTGGGCGATCAGCTCCTTGCCCGTCCCCCGCTCACCGATGATCAGCACGGGTTTGCGCAGCGGGGCGAGCCGTGAGGCCTGCTCAATGATCTCGAGAAATGCGTTGGATTCCCCCAGCAGGCTTTCCGTGGCCGTGGTCATAGTGATCCCTGTCAGTTGTAAAAGCTGGTCAATCTTACCAAAAGTTGGTGATTTTAATCATCTCTTGCGCGAGACATCTTGCAATTCGGCTATTCTGCCCCATATAAATCAACAAGTTAAATTTTGTTCCAGATTGGCACACAAGTTGCCATTGTCAATGGAGAAACAACGCCATGCCAGCCATGCCAATAACAGGAGTGCAATCATGAGTATTTTTTCCCGTCTGGCCGACATCATCAATTCCAACCTGACGGCCCTGCTCGACAAGGCAGAAGATCCCCAGAAGATGGTGCGCCTGATCATCCAGGAGATGGAGGACGAGCTGGTCAAGGAGCGCTCCAATCTGGCTCGCTTCCTCGCCAGCCAGAAAGAGATTGGCCGTCAGGTCGCCCGTCATCAGGAGCGGGTCGACGAGTGGCAAGCCAAGGCCGAGCTGGCCCTGACCAAAGGGCGTGAAGATCTGGCCCGCGCCGCCCTTATCGAGAAGAAGAAACAGACCGAGTTGTCAGAGACCCTCTACCGCGAGCAGCAGGCGGTAGACAGCGGTATCGAGAAGCTGGGTGAGGAGATCCGCCAGCTCGAAGCCAAGCTGGAAGATGCCCGCGCCCGTCAAAAGGCGATGGCCATTCGCACTGAAGCGGCCAGCAGCCGTCTCAATGTGCAGAGCCAGGTAGCCCGTGGCGAGAGCCAGGCGGTGGTGAGCAAGTTTGAGCGGATGGAGCGTCGCATCGACGAAATGGAAGCGCGCGCCGATCTGGGTCAGTCCGACAAGGCGCTGGCGCAGCAGTTTGCCGAGCTGGAAGTGGACGATCAGATAAGCCGCGAGTTGGAAGCCATGCGCCAGAAGCTGGGTCAGGGCGACAGCAAAAGCGAAGGCAAACAGGGGGAGTAACAGATGGAAGATCTGCTGGGCGTATTGATGGTTCCCATGGTGGTCTTCATGGTGGTGGTGGCTCCCATCTGGCTGGTGCTGCACTATCGTGCCAAGGGGCGGATTGGCGCCGGTCTTGCCGATAGCGAGCGGGAACAGCTGCAAGGGCTGCTGGCTCGCACCGAGAAGATGCAGGAGCGAGTAGGGGCGCTGGAGTCGATTCTGGATGCGGAAGTACCCGGTTGGAGAAACAAGGTATGAGCAGTGTCAGTCGTGAAGGGCGTAACCTTTATCGCGATCCCCAGCGTGGCAAGATAGCCGGGATCTGTGCCGGTTTGGCTGAGTATTTCGGGGTGGAGACCTGGATCGTGCGGCTGCTCGCCATCAGTGGCCTTATCTTCGCCGGTTTTATTACCTTCACCGCCTATATCGCTGCCTGGTTCTTGCTCGATAAAAAGCCGGTCACACTCTATTCGCAAGAGGATGCCGACTTTGCCGAGGTGCGGATGAAAGCGCGCAGCTGGCAGGCGGGGATCACCCCTCATCAGGCGCTGGGCCGTATCGCGCAGGAACTTGACGCGCTGGAGCCCAGAGTTCAGCGGATCGAGAAGCTGGTGACCTCCAGGGAGTTCACCCTGCAGCGGGAATTTCGCAAGCTGTAGTTCTTGCTGAAGCCCCCATGTCGATGGCGGCGCCTCCCGTGATGCGCCACCATCGACACCAGCTATCCAGATGCAACCACCAAGGGAGAACGGGTCAAGCCTTGATACTCAATAAACTGGAACAGAAGTTGACTCGCCTGCAACACAAGGCGAATGACGTGGTGAACCGGGTGCGGGATCGCCATATTCGGCTGGCGGTGACCGGCCTCTCTCGCAGCGGTAAAACCGCCTTTATCACGGCGCTGGTCAACCAGCTGGAACACGCGGCCATCGATGGCCGTTTGCCGTTGTGGGATGCCCTGCGTCAAGGGCGCATCCTCGGCGCCCGCCGGGTGCCGCAGCTCAATGCCCACATCCCCACCTTTGCCTACGAGCGTGGCCTCGACTCCCTGTTTGGCGATCCACCTGCCTGGCCCGAGCCCACCCGCGGCGTGGCCGAGGTGCGCCTCGAAATCCGCTATCGCACCCGTCACCCTCTGCGCAAGCATCTGGGGGAGATCTCCACCCTCTACGTGGATCTGGTGGACTACCCCGGGGAGTGGCTGCTCGACTTGCCGCTCCTTGAGATGAGCTACGAGCAGTGGAGCGAACAGGTGCGCGAGCAGCTTCGTCGCCCAGAGCTGCAGGCTCTTGCCGCCAGCTGGCTGACACCCGGGTGGCAGGTCGATCAGCGCTTCGAAGAGCGGCCGGTGGCTGAGCTTGCCGAGCGCTACACCGCCTATCTGCATGCCTGCAAACAGGAGCTGGGATTGCACCTTATTCAACCCGGTCGCTTCGTGTTGCCGGGGGAGTATGCCGGTGCCCCCATGCTGCAATTTGTCCCCTGGGTGTGGGAGATGCCTGACAGCGAGCCCGCCGATGGTACCCTCTACGCCACTCTCAGGCAGCGCTTCGAGCAGTACAAACAGCATCTGGTGCAGGGTTTTTATGAGCAGCACTTTGCCGGCTTTGATCGCCAGATCGTGCTGGTGGATTGCCTGCAGCCTCTCAACGCCGGGGCGGCCAGCTTTGGCGACATGCAGCAGGCCATCGCCCGCATCATGGAGAGCTTTGCCTACGGCAAGAGCAACTGGTGGCGGCGACTCTTCTCGCCCCGTATCGACAAGCTGCTGTTTGTGGCGAGCAAGGCCGATCACGTCACCCCCGAACAGCATGCGCCCATGGTCTCCCTGCTCCAGCATCTGGTACGCAGCGGCCGCGGTCAGGCCCGTTTTGAGGGGATCACCACCGAGTGTCTGGCGCTCGCCGCCATCAAGGCGACCGAGGTGGGCAAGGGGGTGGCCAATGGCCGCGAGTTCCCCGCCATCCGTGGCACCAGCCTGAGCGGTGAGCCGCTGCTGCTGTTCCCCGGGGAGGTGCCGCCCCATATTCCACCCGCGCAGTGGTGGAACAATCAGGGCTTTGATTTTCAGGCGTTTCGCCCCATGCCCATGAGCCCCCATCAGGCGCTGCCCCATATCCGGCTCGATGCGGCGCTGGAGTTTCTGCTCGGGGATCACCTCGAATAACGGTGTGCGGTCTTGGCACCTGAGCCGAAGGCTGCGCACAGGAGAACAATGCGATGAACGATCAGATAAAAGAGCGGCCGCCGCTGCAGGGCAAGGTGATCCTTGAGCCTGCCTTGACGGTGGCCAGTGGCGAGCGACCGCCCGCACCAGCCCAGCGGCTGGAGGAGGCGAGTTTCGAGCGTCTAGATGAGCTGGATGAGTTCACCGAGGTGGAGAGCGCCCTCGTCAGCAAACCGCGCCGCCGCCATCGGCTGCTGGCGTGGGGGCTGGGGGCAGTCGGTCTGCTCTCGTTGGGCCAGTATGGTGCCTTTCTTTACGATCAATTTCTCACCACCCCGCTCTGGGGCAGCGCCTGGCTGGCGGCCTCGGCGCTGGTCGCTGCGGGGACCGCCAGCGTGGTGGGGCGCGAGTGGCTGCGGCTGCGCACCCTCAAGCGGCGTCAGGATGTGCGCTCGCGAGCAGAAGATCTGCTGGCTCATCAGGGAGTCGGGCAGGGGCTGGCCTTTTGCGAAGGGTTGGCGGTCAAAAGTGGCGACAAGGGGCGCGAGGGGTATCAAACCTGGCTGGCCCAGCTCGATGAGAGCCACAGCGATCGGGAGGTGCTGACCCTCTACAGCCAGCTGGTATTGAGCGAACGCGACAAGCTGGCCCAGGCGCGGGTGGCCAAATGGTCGGGGGAGGCCGCTGTGCTGGTGGCGCTCAGCCCGCTCGCTACCGTCGACATGATGCTGATGCTGTGGCGCAACCTGCGGATGATCGAGGATATCGCCGATGTCTACGCCATCGAGCTCGGCTACTGGAGCCGCATACGTCTGATCCGTCAGGTGTTTCGCAACATGCTCTACGCCGGTGCTACCGAGCTGGTGACCGAGGTGGGGATGGACTTGCTGGGCGCCGAGTTTGCCGCCAAGCTCTCTGCCCGCGCGGCGCAAGGGGTGGGGGCCGGGCTGCTCACCGCCCGTCTTGGCCTGCGCACCATCGAAGCGTGCCGTCCGCTGCCCTGGTGTGCGGACGAAAAACCCAAACTCGGCGAGCTGCGCAAGCGGCTGATCGGCCAGCTGGCGGGGTATCTCAACAAATCCTGATAGCCCTGTCTGCACCTTGCTGCGATGACCCATGCCCCTGTCGTGCTCGCCAAGCCGCAGGGGCATGGTTTTAATCGGCAGATCATTGAGTTGGCAGCAGTGCCCGGTTTTGGCGAGACGCCCGTTTACGGTTAAGCTGGCAGTCAATCTTACCAATCACACTCATCGAACCAATCGGCAAGGATGCCCGATGAACTTTACCTTTCGCCAGATCCGCTATTTCGTTGCCGTGGCCGACAGTTTTTCAGTGAGCCGCGCCGCCGCCGAGCTGCATATCTCCCAGTCGGCGGTCACCAGCGCCATTCGCGAGCTGGAGACCGAGCTCGGCGCCCCGCTATTCGAGCGCAACCCGCGTGGCGTCACCCTCACCACTCAGGGCCACCAGTTTTTGCTCCACGCCCGCCGTATTCTCGGCGCCATGACCGAGGCGAGCCACTCCCTCAAAGCGGTGGCCCAGCAGGATCAGGGGCGACTCACCATCGGCGTGACCACCTTGGTGGCGGGTTACTACCTCTCAGAGGCGCTTGGCCGCTTTCGCCGTGCCTTTCCGGCGGTACAGATCGAGGTGAAGGAGGATGAACAGCCTTTTCTGGAGCACCAGATCGTCAATGGCGAGGTGGATGTGGGGATCCTGATGACCAACCGTACCATCCGACAAGAGGCGTTTGATACCGAATTGCTGACCCGTTCGCCGCTGCGGCTCTGGCTGGCCGCCAACCACCCGCTCTGCGCCGAGTCGACCCTCTCGCTCACCGCGCTGGGGGAGGAGCCGATGATCTCGCTGACCGCCGATCAGCTCGATCAGATCATCGGTGGCGGCCTGCGCCGCTACGGCATCTCCCCCCGTATCGTGCTGCGCACCGCGTCGGTGGAGGCTGTGCGCAGTCTGGTCGCCAGCCAGCTCGGGGTCGCCCTGTTGCCCGATTTTGCCTATCGCCCCTGGTCGCTGGAGCAGGAGCGGGTCGAGGCGCGCCCCATCAAGGAGCCCATTCCCGCCATCGATATCGGGCTGGTGTGGCGCCGTGGTTCTCGGCTGGATTGGACGGCGCGGGAATTTATCGATATTGCGCGGGATCAGAGCCGGTTGCGGGCCCGTCAGGCGCTCCCTCGCTAGCCATCTCTTGCGGGGTAGCCACCAAAAATCAGATTCATCTGCACTCGATATCGATTTAGCTGATACCTGAGCCATCAAAAATTGAAATATTCATCGTATTGCCACTCCCCTAAGCTCATTGCTGGTTAACAGGATGTTAACGCCCATGGTGGCGTTCCTTCACCTGATGCAAGTCAACACAATGCAAGGAGTGCATGATGAAATTGACCCCTCTGATGCTGGCTCTTGTTCCGGCGCTGCTGGCAGGCCAGACCCAGGCTGCCCCGACCGAGCTCGGCAAGGGTGAAGGCCAGCTCAATATCGTGGCCTGGGCTGGCTACGTTGAGCGTGGCGAGACCGACAAGAACTACGACTGGGTGACCGGATTCGAGAAAGAGACCGGTTGCAAGGTGAGCGTCAAGACGGCGGCCACCTCGGACGAGATGGTGGCGTTGATGAACGAGGGGGGCTTCGATCTGGTGACCGCCTCCGGCGATGCCAGTCTGCGTCTGATTGCCGGTGGCAAGGTGCAGGCGCTCAATCTGGCGCTCATCCCGAGCTACAGCAAGATTGATCCCCGGCTGCAAAATGCCCCTTGGCACACTGTGGATGGCAAGCACTACGGCGTGCCCTACCAGTGGGGCGGCAATATCCTGATGTACAACACCAAGGTGTTCCCCAAGGCACCGGACTCCTGGAACGTGGTGTTCGAGGAGCAGACCCTGGCGGATGGCAAGTCCAACAAGGGGCGGGTGCAGGCCTTTGACGGCCCGATCCACATCGCCGATGCCGCCCTCTATCTGATGACCCATCAGCCCGCCCTGGGCATCAAGGATCCTTACGAGCTGAACGAGGATCAGTACAAGGCCTCCCTCGATCTGCTGCGCAAGCAGCGCCAGCTGGTGGGACGCTACTGGCATGATGCCTTCGTCCAGATCGATGACTTCAAGAACGAAGGGGTGGTTGCGTCAGGCTCCTGGCCGTTCCAGGCCAATGCCCTGATCGCCGACAAGCAGCCCATCGCCACCACTGTGCCGAAAGAGGGAGTGACCGGTTGGGCCGATACCAGCATGGTGCACAGCGATGCCAAGAACCTCACCTGCGCTTACAAGTGGCTGGAACACTCCCTGAGCAACAAGCTGCAGGGGGATCTCGCCGCCTGGTTTGGCTCGGTGCCTGTGGTGCCTGCCGCCTGTGAGGGCAATGCCCTGCTGGGCCCGACCGGGTGCAAAACCAACGGTATCGACAACTTCGATCGGGTTCGCTTCTGGCGCACTCCGGTCTCCCAGTGCAAGAGCCAGGGAACTTGCGTGCCCTATTACCGCTGGGTTTCCGACTATATCGCCATTCTGGGCGGCCGCTAAGGTGGGGTGAGCAAGGTGGTCGGAACCGTTGCCACCTTGCCAACGGCAGGGGAGCTGCGCCTCCTCTGCACGACTGCCGAGAGCGGATAATCAAGCGGGCCGGACAGGAGTCCGGCCAATCCCAGTACAGACAAGGACGCCCCATGAACGCCGTACAATTTGACCGGGTCAGTCGCCACTATGGCGAGGTGAAGGCGGTTGACGACATCTCTTTCCAGATCCCTTCCGGGGAATTCTTTACCCTGCTGGGGCCGAGCGGTTCCGGCAAGACCACCTGCCTGCGGATGATCGCGGGCTTTGAGTACCCGAGCGAGGGGGAGATCCGCCTGTTTGGCGAACCCTGCTCCACCGTGCCCCCCTACGATCGCAACCTCAATACCGTGTTTCAGGACTACGCCCTGTTTCCCAACATGGATGTGCGCGACAACATCGGCTATGGCCTGATGCTCAAGGGGGTCGCCAAGGCACAGCGTTACCGCAAGGTGGACGAGATGCTGGAGCTGGTGCGACTGCCTGGGGTCGGCAAGCGCCGCCCAAGCCAGCTCTCCGGCGGCCAGCGCCAGCGCATCGCCATCGCCCGGGCGCTTATCAACCAGCCACGCATCCTGCTGCTGGACGAGCCGCTGGGGGCCCTCGATCTCAAGTTGCGCGAGCAGATGCAGCTTGAGCTCAAGGCGTTGCAACGCCAGTTGGGCATCACCTTTATCTTCGTCACCCACGATCAGCAGGAGGCGCTCTCAATGAGCGACCGGATCTGCATCTTCAGTCAGGGCAAGATCGAGCAGATTGCCGCCCCCGATACCATCTACGACGCTCCGGCGACGCCGTTTGTGGCCCGCTTCGTTGGCACCGTCAATCTGTTCGAAGGGGAGCAGGCCAGACGGCTGTGCGGCGACGGCAGCCAGATGATGGTGCGCCCGGAGCGGATCCGGCTCGCTGAGGCGGGTGCGCCGGGCTGGTCGGGAGAGATCCGCGAGGTGGAGTATCTGGGTCCCTTCGTCCGTTATCGGGTTGATCTCGGGGAGCAGCTCGAGATCATCGTCAACCACCCCAATGAGGGGCAGGCCCGTCTGGCCCGTGGCAGCAGGGTCAGCCTCAGCTGGCCGGAGCAGGCCATCCATCGCCTGAGCGGCGCCCATCAGGGGGCGCAGCCATGAGTGCCCCTCACAGTGCGAGTCTTGCCATGAACCATCAGCCCGAACCTGCCCGTTTCAGGCCGCTGCGGCGCCTCTCGACCCTGCTCTATGGTCGGCCCGGCCTGCTGCTGGCGATCCTGCTGGGGCCGCCGCTGATGTGGCTCGGCATCATCTATGTCGGCTCCTTGCTGATGCTGCTTTCCAACTCCCTGTTCGGGCTGGACGAGTTCAGCGGTCAGGTGCGCCACGAGCTGGGGCTGCAAAACTTCGTCGCCCTGCTGCGACCGGAGAATCTGGATGTGATCGGCCGCACCGTCGGCATGTCGCTGCTGGTGACCCTGGCCTGCGCCCTGCTCGGTTTTCCGGTTGCCTACTACATGGCACGCTACACCAGTGGCAAGACCCGGGCGCTGTTCTATGTGGGGATCATGCTGCCGCTCTGGTCCAGCTATCTGGTGCGGGTCTACGCCTGGAAGCTGATCTTGGCCAAGGAGGGGGTAGTGAGCTGGCTGGCGGACAGCATGGGGTTGGAGTGGCTGCTCGATGCCATCCTCTCCCTGCCGGTGATCGGTGGCCCGTCGCTCTCCTTCTCGCGGCTCGGCACCTTTATCGTGTTCGTCTATGTCTGGCTGCCCTTCATGATCCTGCCCATTCAGGCGGCGGTGGAGCGTATTCCGCGATCCCTGCTGGAGGCGAGCAGCGATCTGGGGGCGACACCCGCCCAGACCTTTCGCAACCTGATCCTGCCGCTGGCGTTGCCCGGTGTGGTGGCGGGCTCCATTTTCACCTTCTCGCTGACCCTAGGTGATTACATCATCCCCGGCATCATCGGCAACTCGACCATGTATATCGGTCAGGTGGTCTACATGCAGCAGGGAACGGCGGGCAATCTGCCCTTTGCCGCCGCCTTCTCGCTGGTGCCGATCCTTATCATCGCCATCTATCTGGCGATTGCGAAACGACTGGGGGCTTTTGATGCGCTTTGACCCTATCGCTTTGAACCGGCAGCAAGGAGGCCGTCATGTCAGCTAGCTCAATGAGCCGTCAGGGAGAGCGCCCTTCGGGCCTGCTCAAGTACGCCGCCATCGGCGGGCTTCTGTTCCTGCACTTTCCCATTCTGTTTATCTTCCTCTACGCCTTCACCAGCGAGAGCAAGAGTTACCAGTTTCCGCCCCCCGGGCTCACCCTCAAATGGTTCGAGGTGACCCTCAATCGCCCCGATGTGTGGCGTGCTATCCAGTTGTCGCTGGAGGTAGCGGGGCTGGCGACGCTGGCGGCCATGATCCTCGGCACCTTGGCGGCAGGGGCCATTGCCCGCAGCCGCTTCTTCGGTCAGGAGGTGGTGTCGCTGTTGCTGGTGTTGCCCATCGCGCTGCCCGGTATCGTCACCGGTATCGCGCTGCGCTCGGCCTACGGCTTGATGGAGATCCCGTTCAGCTTCTGGACCATCGTTATCGGCCACGCCACATTTTGTGTGGTGGTGGTCTACAACAATGCGCTGGCCCGTTTTCGCCGCACCAACCAGAGCCTCATCGAGGCGTCGATGGATCTCGGGGCCGACGGCTTCCAGACCCTGCGCTACGTGATCCTGCCCAATCTGGCCACGGCGCTGCTGGCGGGGGGCATGCTGGCCTTTGCCCTGAGTTTTGACGAAGTGATCGTCACCACCTTTACGGCGGGCCAGCAGACCACCCTGCCCATCTGGATGTATCAGGAGCTGATCCGTCCCCGTGACAGGCCGGTCACCAACGTGGTGGCCCTCATCATAGTGGCCTTCACCACTATCCCTATTTTGCTTGCCTACTACCTCACTCGCGACACCCATGATGTCGCTGGCAGTGGTAAATGATGACTCAACGCGTGCGCAAGGATGCAACCATGAAACTCTCTACCCAACTCTTGATTGATGGCCAGTTTGTGACCGGCGAGGGGCAGGCCGAACCCATTCTCAACCCGGCCAATGGCGAGCAGATCGCCGCCGTACCCGAAGCCTCGTTCGAACAGGTGAACCGGGCGGTGAACGGTGCCCAGCGCGCCTTCGCCCAGTGGAGCCGCACCACCCCGGCAAGCCGCAGCAACCTGCTGCTGCGTCTGGCGGATCTCGTCGAGCGCCACGCCGAGGAGTTTGCGGCGCTCGAATCCCTCAACTGCGGCAAACCCTATCTGGCTGTGCTCAATGACGAGCTGCCTGCGGTGGTGGACTGCTTCCGCTTCTTTGCCGGGGCGGCCCGCTGTCTGCAAGGGCCGCTGGCGGGGGAGTATCTCGAGGGGCACACCAGCATGATCCGCCGCGACCCCATAGGTGTTGTGGGCAGTATCGCCCCCTGGAACTACCCGCTGATGATGGCGGCCTGGAAGATGGCGCCGGTGCTGGCGGCGGGCAATACGGTGGTGCTCAAACCCTCCGAGCAGACCCCGCTCACCGCCTTGCGTCTTGCCGAACTGGCCAGCGAGATCTTCCCCCGCGGCGTTATCAACGTCATCTGCGGGCGGGGGGAAAGCGTGGGGGCACCGCTGGTGGAGCACCCGCTGGTACGGATGGTGTCGCTCACCGGCGATATCGCCACCGGCCAGAAGATCCTGCAAAGCGCCGCCCGCACCATGAAGCGCACCCACCTTGAGCTGGGGGGCAAGGCACCGGTGATCATCTTCGACGATGCTGATCTGGAGGCGGTGGTAGCGGGCATTCGCACCTTCGGCTTCTACAATGCAGGGCAAGATTGCACCGCCGCCTGCCGTATCTATGCCCAGGGCAAGATCTACGACAAGTTTGTCGCCGCCATGACCGATGCGGTGGCCTCCATCAAGGTGGGAAGTCAGTACGAGGAGGGTGTGGAGATGGGGCCGCTTATCTCGGACAGACAGCGCAACCGGGTCGCCAGCTTTGTCGAGCGGGCCCAGAGCAGCGGTCATGTGGAGGTGACGGCGGGGGGCAAGATCCGTCCCGGCAACGGCTTCTTCTTCGAGCCGACCCTGATTGTCGGGGCCCGGCAGGAGGATGAGATCGTGCGCCGCGAGGTGTTTGGCCCCGTGGTGTCGGTGACCCGTTTCAACGATGCCGAGCAGGTGGTGCAGTGGGCCAACGACTCGGACTATGGCCTCGCCTCGTCGGTCTGGACCAAGGATTTGAGCCTCGCCAGCAAGGTGGCCAGCCACTTGCAATATGGCTGCACCTGGATCAACACCCACTTCATGCTCACCTCCGAGATGCCCCACGGCGGCATGAAGATGTCGGGCTACGGCAAGGATCTCTCCCTCTATGCGCTGGAGGATTACACTGTGCCGCGCCATATCATGGTCAAGTTGTAGTGGGGATTGGTTAGCGGCTTGTCACAATTTATTTACAACTGTTTCAGGCAGTCGACTCATGGGTCGGCTGCTTTTTTTGTTGCCATTTCGTTACAGTGAAACCGTGATGAAACGGCAAGGCGCCTGATGTGGCGCCAGAGGATGGAACCGCTATGGCAACCTTCTACACCGCCCACCAGCCGGATGCTGACGGGGTGATCCACTACAGCAACGAGGAGCATGGTACCTGGCAGATCCTGATCGAACGTCAGTTCGCCGCTCTCGATGGCAAGGGGTGTAACGAGTATCTGGCCGGTCTCGACAGACTGGGGCTGCCCCGTGATCGCATCCCCCAGCTGGCCGAGATCAATGCCGTCTTGCAGCCTGCGACCGGCTGGTCGGTGGCGGCGGTGCCTGCGCTTATTTCGTTCGATCGCTTCTTCGCCCTGCTAGCCAACCGCCAGTTTCCGGTAGCGACCTTTATCCGGCGCCGGGACGAGCTCGACTACCTGCAAGAGCCGGATATCTTTCACGAGATCTTCGGCCACTGCGCCATGCTGACCAATCCGGCCTTTGCCCACTTCACCCACCTCTACGGTCAGTTGGGGCAGCAGGCGAGCAAGGAGCAGCGAGTTTTTCTGGCGCGGCTCTACTGGTTCACCGTGGAGTTTGGCCTCTTGGCGACGCCGGACGGGCTGCGTATCTACGGTGGCGGCATTCTCTCCTCCATTGGCGAGACCGCCTATGCCCTTTCCGGCAAGCCGCTGCTGCAACCCTTCGATCTACTGACTGTGCTGCGCACCCCCTATCGCATCGACATCATGCAGCCCACCTATTTTGTGCTGCCGAGTCTCGATCATCTCTACCAGCTGACCGGGGAGGAGATCATGGCTGCTCTGGCCGAGGCCAGTCGGCTTGGCCTCTATCCGCCGCGCTTTGAGGTTCCCGTTGGCAAACAGGCGAGCTGACCAAAAGCAAACAACCCTATTTCATTTTCATTAATTCAAGCAGGAGTAACCCATGTCCGAACTGGCCAGCCAGCAGTGTGAAGCGTGTCGCGCCGATGCCCCCAAGGTGAGCGATGAGGAGCTGCGCGAGCTGATGCAGCTTATTCCCGACTGGCAGCCGCTGGTGGAGGAGGGGGCGCTGCAACTGCGGCGAGAATTTACATTTCGCAACTTCAAGGAGGCGCTGGCGTTTACCAACCGCCTGGGGGAGCTGGCGGAAGCGGAGTTCCATCATCCGGCCATCCTGACCGAGTGGGGGAAGGTGACCGTCAGCTGGTGGACCCACAAGATCGGCGGATTACACCGCAACGACTTCATCATGGCTGCGCGTACAGACCAATTGCCCAGATAATCTGAGAACAGGTTGAGGCGGAGTATCCCCCTTCCTGCATTTCTGACCGAATGGGGGAAGGTGACCGTCAGCTGGTGGATGCATAAGATCGGCGGTTTGCATCGCAACGACTTCATCATGGCGGCGCGTACCGATCAGTTGCTCCGGTAATGGCGCCCCACACCAGCGTCATCGGTTGACCCGGGCCTGCCTGCGAAAGCGGGGCGGGCCCGCATTTTTATGGGCTGGCGCTCGCACTGGGGGGATCGAGACTGTATTATCCGCTCATTCATAGAGTTAGCTAGGAAGTGTGTCCCGAATGCGTCTTGAAGTCAGCTGTGAAGACCGCCTGGGCCTGACCCGGGAACTGCTCGACCGCCTGGTGGAGCACAATATCGATCTGCGCGGCATCGAAATCGATACCTCAGGCATCATCTATCTCAACTTTCCCGAGCTGGAGTTCAGTGATTTTCAGCATTTGATGCCGGAGATCCGCCGCATTCCCGGCGTCTACGACGTCAAGACCATCCCCTACATGCCTTCCGAGCGAGAGCATCACGAGATTGAGGCGTTGCTCAAGGCGCTGCCGGATCTGGTCTTCTCCCTCGACAGCAAGGGCAAGGTGACCCAGGCCAACCAGTCTGCCCTCACCACCCTCGGCTTGCCGGTGGAGGAGGTACGCGGCGTGGCGCTCGGTTCGCTGGTCAAGGGTTTCTCCTTCACCCGCTGGCTGGAGGCGAGCGAGATCAAGCCGCAGACCTGCAAGCTCAGTTTCAATGGCGAAGAGTATCTGGCAGATCTGATGCCGCTGTTCGTGGCAGAAGCCCGCGGCAAGCAGGCGCTGGCCGGGGCCGTGGTGGTGCTCAAATCTGCCCGTCGGGTCGGCCTGCACTTCAGCGCGCTTCATGCGGTGGAAGTGGGGGGCTTCGAGCATCTGCAGGCCGAGAGCCCCAAGATGAAAGAGGTGCTGTCGCAAGCGCGCAAACTGGCGATGCAGGACGCGCCGCTGTTGATTGTCGGTGAGACCGGTACCGGCAAGGAGCTGCTGGCCCGTGCCTGTCACGGGGCCAGCCTGCGCTCCAGCCACCCCTTTATGGCCCTCAACTGCGCTGCCATGCCCGATAACGTGGCCGAGAGCGAGCTGTTTGGTTATGCCCCCGGCGCCTTTGGCAACAACACCGAGGGCAAGCGCGGCGTGCTGGAGCTGGCGAGCGGCGGCACCCTGATGCTGGACGAGATCGGCGACATGTCTCCCCATCTGCAAACCAAGTTTTTGCGGGTGTTGCAGGATGGGGTATTCCGCCGGGTCGGTGACGAGCAGGAGGTGAAGGTCAACGTGCGTTTCATCTGCACTACCCAGAAGCAGTTGCTGGATCTGGTGCACGAAGGAACCTTCCGCGAGGATCTCTACTACCGTCTCAACGTGCTCAGTCTGGCGTTGCCCCCCCTGCGCGAGCGCAAGGCGGACATCATGGTGCTGGCCCAGCAGTTTGTCTCCCGCTTTGCCAGCGAGTTGCAGCGACCCCGTCCGCGCTTTACCCGCAACATGGCCGACTACCTGACCGCCTACCGCTGGCCGGGCAACGTGCGCCAGCTGCGCAACTGTCTCTACCGTGCCATGACCCTGCTGGAAGGGGATGAGCTGGGGCCCGAGCAGATCGACCTGCCGGTGGCGGCCGATACCATGCCGCTGATCGACGAGTGGTTTGAGGGGAATCTCGACGATGCGGTGAAGCGCTTCGAGAGCCAGCTGCTGGCCCGGCTCTATCCCGCCTTCCCGTCGACGCGCCAGCTGGCCAAACGCCTGGGCGTGTCGCATACCGCCATCGCCAACAAGCTGCGGGAATACGGCATCAGCAAGAAGTGATTTCCACCTTGCTGCCTGCCACCAGAGAGCCCGTTACCAGACGGGCTCTGCGTTTTCTTTACACGAACTCTGTAGTTGATGGCGGGGTGAGACTTGTCAGGCCAGTGTCAGCCAACTTACTATCTGGATTCATGTACCCGAACCGCAATGCCATAG
Source organism: Aeromonas sp. Y289-2 (assembly GCF_027705925.1). Classification (NCBI taxonomy): domain Bacteria; kingdom Pseudomonadati; phylum Pseudomonadota; class Gammaproteobacteria; order Aeromonadales; family Aeromonadaceae; genus Aeromonas; species Aeromonas sp. Y289-2. The sequence continues at coordinate 205,834 of NZ_JAPDCH010000001.1, read as the reverse complement.
CAGCGGTATTGTCAAGGCGACTACCTCCCGATCATGCTGTTACTCTTTTCCCCCCGTTTAACTGCCCGTCTGGCGCTCCTGTTGGTTGCGTTTGGCCTGCTGTTGCCCCGCGCGCTGGCGGAAACGGCCGCAGAGAGCCGGGCGACGGCGGTCAGGGAGCTGGTGCTCGATATCATGAGTTACACCCGCTGGCCCACCGAGCCTGCGGTACTGCGCATGTGCGTGGCGGCGCCGACCGAATATGCCGGCGCCCTCTTTACCATCGATCGTCAGGCCAATGGCCGTACCGTGCAGGTCCATCGTTACGAGGCGAGCGATCCGGCCATCAGCGATCACTGCGATGTGCTCTATCTGGGGGTACTCGACGAGCCGACCCGGATTGCGCTGTTTGCCCGCCTGCAGGGACACCCAGTGCTCAGCATCAGCGAATACAACCACGACTGTTCCACCAGCTCGGTGTTCTGCCTGCAGACCTCGCCGGACAGCGTGCGGGTGCGGTTTAAAGTGAACCTCGATGCCCTGGCCCTGAGCGGCGTGCGGGTGCATCCCGCGGTGCTCAAGCTGGCTCATGCCGACAAGGGGGTCCCATGAGACGACAGGTGAGCGCGGCTCCCCGCCGTCTGACCCTGCGTCAGAGCCTGGGGCGAACCCATCTGGTGGCCGCCATCACAGCCGTCAGCGTGGCGGGACTCTTTTTTACACTGGTGGCCCTACTGGTAGTGCGTTTTTACGCCGACCACAATTTGGAGCTGGTAGCCCGCGCCATCAGCTACAGCGCCGAGGCGGCGGTGGTGTTCCACGATGAGGAGGCGGCGAGCGAGGCGCTCAGTGGTATCGTTGCCAAGGAAGAGGTGGCCGAAGCCACTATCGTGCTGACCAATGGTCAGCTGCTTGCCAGTTGGGAACGCCCCAGAAGCAACCCGCTGGTGACGCTCGAAGACTATCTGGCCCAACTGCTGATGCCAGGGCCTGTCAAGCTCCCCATGCTGCGGGGTGGTGAGCAGATCGCCACCATCGAGCTGCGTGGCCACGGTGAATATCTGTTGCTGTTTTTGCTCTCGGCGCTGCTAGTGATGGTGGTTTGCCTGATGCTGAGCGCCATGGTGGCACTCTATGTGGCCGACCGGATGCAGGTCTCCATCACCGCACCGCTGCGCAAACTGGCACTTGTCGCCCACTCGGTACGCCGACAGCGCACCCTGGGGATGCGGGCGCCACCGGCCGATATCGTCGAGATTAACGAGCTGGGGGATGACTTCAACTCCCTGCTGGACGAGCTGCAAGCCTGGCAGGCCCAGCAGGCCCGCGAAAATGCCAGCCTGCTCCATCAGGCGACTCACGATGCCCTCACCGGACTGCCCAATCGCGCCCTGTTTGAAGCGCGGCTCGCGCAGGCCATCTCCCTCGGCGAGCAAGAGGGGTTTGCGCTGCTCTATCTCGACTGCGATCGTTTCAAGCAAATTAATGACACGTTGGGGCACAACGCCGGTGACGATGTGCTGATCGCGCTCTCAAGACGGGTGCAACATCAGTTGCGTCCGGATGATCTGGTGTTTCGCCTCGGTGGTGACGAGTTTGCGGTGCTGGTTGGTCCACTCCAGCGACAGCATGAGGTGGAAGAGGTGATTGGCCGCATCCAGCAGGCGATGAGCGAACCGGTGGCGCTGCGTGACGGTCGTCAGCTGGTGGCAGAGGTGAGTGTCGGCTTTGCCGTCTATCAGGCGGGCATGAGTGCCAGCGTGCTGTGTGATCAGGCCGATGCAGCCATGTATCTGGCGAAACGGGCGCGCCGCAGCGAACAGCAAACCATCGCCTGACTGGCAAGCATAACAACATAAACAAGGAGCAAACCATGAAGATCACCCACCTGTTGAAAGTGACCCTGCTGGGGTTGATGTTGTCACTGCTGGCCGGTTGCCAGAGTGCCCCCAAGGGGTTGACCCCGGAGCAGATCGCCGTGCTCAAGGAGCAGGGCTTTTATCTGACCGATGAGGGGTGGACGCTGGATCTGGCCAACCGGGTGCTGTTTGCCAACAACGTGGGGGCGCTCAATCCCCAGACTCGCCAATCCGTTGAAAAACTGGGTAAAACACTGCTTGGCGTAGGGTTGGACAAGGCGCGGGTGGATGGCCACACCGATAATACCGGCGAGAGCAGCTACAACCAGCAGCTCTCCCTGAAGCGGGCCCAGTCGGTGGCCGATGTGCTGGTCTCGGTCGGCATGAAGCCAGCCAATCTGGAGATCCATGGCCGTGGCGAGACCATGCCGCTGGCGGATAACAAGACCAGAGAGGGCCGGGCCGCCAACCGCCGGGTTGCCATCGTCATCAGCGATCAATAACCCTTTCATCGTTTCGTTACCCATAAAAAAAAAGAGCGCCCGATCGGCGCTCTTTTTGATCGCGACAGCTGGGGTCGCGAGGGCATGTGGGGCAGGGTTACTGCGCGCTATTTTGCCCGTTATTGTCGTGATGGCTGCGCAGGCGGATGTTGATCATCTCCACCACCAGCGAGAAGGCCATGGCGAAGTAGATGTAGCCCTTCGGAATATGCAGGTCCATCCCCTCGGCCATCAGGGCGAAACCGACCAGGGTGAGGAAGGAGAGGGCCAGCATCTTGATGGTGGGGTGGCTGTCGACGAAATCACCGATGGATTTGGCGGCAAACATCATGATGAAGACGGCGATCATGATGGCCAGCACCATCACCGGCACGTGATCGGCCATACCGACTGCGGTGATCACCGAGTCGAGGCTGAAGACGATATCGAGGATGGCGATCTGGATCAGGGTGCTGATAAAGCCCGAGGCCGCTTTGCTGACGCTCTCCGGCTCGGCCGCCCCTTCCAGGGTGACGTGGATCTCGTGAGCACTCTTGCCGATGAGGAACAGGCCCCCCAGCAGCAGGATCAGATCACGGCCGGAGATGGCTTCACCCAGCACGGTGAAGAGCGGATCGGTGAGGCGCATCACCCAGGCCAGCGAGAGCAGCAGCAGGATCCGGGTACCCATGGCGAGCCCCAGACCCAGAATGCGCGCTTTTTGACGCTGCGCCTCCGGCAGGCGACCTACCAGGATGGAGATAAAGATGATGTTGTCGATGCCCAGCACGATCTCGAGCAGGGTAAGGGTGGCGAGTGCGACCCAGGCAGAGGGATCAAGAACCCATTCCAGCATGATTGAACCTTGGTTGAAAATTGGTTGGAAAATTGAAGCAGCGCATTCTAGCAGGGGCGCCACTGCTTGTCCCAGAGGGGGGAAAAGATAAAAATGGTGACCATCGCAAGGGAGGCTGGCATGTTTCGATTAGGGTTCATTATTAATCCGGTTGCCGGGATTGGTGGCGCAGTGGGGCTCAAGGGCAGTGACGGCGTGGTGGATGAGGCGCTTGCTCGTGGTGCCGTGCCCAAGGCGCAGGATCGGGCGCGGCAAGCTCTGTTGCCACTGTGCGAGCTGAGCGTCCCGTTTGAACTGCTGACGGTAGCGGGAGAGATGGGGGAGGCGGTGGCCCGATCTCTGGGACTACCCTGTCGAGTCATCTATCAACCGGCCGGGGAGAGCTCCTCGGCCGATGATACCCGCCACGCCGCCGGGCTGATGCGCGAAGCCGGGGTCGATCTGCTGCTGTTTGCCGGTGGCGATGGCACGGCGCGGGATATCTGCGCCGCGGTGGGGGAGTCCTGCCATGTGCTCGGCATTCCCGCGGGGTGCAAGATCCACTCCGGCGTCTACGGGGTGACGCCCGCAGCCAGCGGGCGGGTGGTGGCGCGGATGATTGCTGGGGAATTGCTCAGCCTGATCGATGCCGAGGTGCGCGACATCGACGAGGAGGCGTTTCGCGCGGGCAAGGTGCGGGCCCGCCACTACGGCCAGCTGAAGGTGCCCGGTGATCTGCGTTATGTGCAGGCGGTCAAGCAGGGGGGAAAGGAGTCCGAAGAGCTGGTGTTGGCGGATCTCGCCGCCGGTGTGGTGGAGCAGATGGAGCCCGATACCCTCTATCTGATGGGCTCCGGCAGCACGGTGGCAGCCTGTATGGCAGAGCTCGGTCTGGAAAATACTTTGCTCGGTGTGGATCTGGTGGAAAATGGCCGACTTATCGGGCAGGATCTCAGCGCCGCCGAGATCCTGACCCGGATCCGCGGCCGTCGCTGCCGACTGATCATTACCCTGATCGGCGGACAGGGACATCTGTTCGGGCGCGGAAATCAGCAATTGAGTCCTGAGGTGATTCGGTGTGTCGGGCTGGAGAATATCCAGGTGCTGGCAACCAAAGCCAAGCTTGCCGCCCTTGCGGGCAGGCCGCTGCTGGTGGACACCGATGATCCCGAATTAAACCGGGCGTTGCGTGGTTATCTGCGAATAACCACGGGATACAAGGATCAGGTCATCTACCCGGTGGCCAACCCGGAATAGGACGCCAAGGACGCTGCTGGCCTGGCGCCAGAGAGCTGCAATCAACCGGATTGCGGTTCCATACCCCCGAATTTTTTGCCGCAAATGAGGCTGCGTTACATGACGATTCACGATTTTGAGCACAAGTTGTTGGGACTGATCGACAGCATGGTTGCCACCGCGACCGACGATGAGCTGTTTGCGGGGGGTTACCTGCGAGGTCATATCTCATTGGCCGTTGCCCGGGCCGAGCTGGAAGGCAAGACCCTGGTGCGGGACGTCAAGAGCTATGTGCTGCGCAGCCTCAACGAGGCGATCTTGCAAGGTGAGCTATCTGAAGAGGATGAAAAACTGGTGCAGGCGATGTGGAGTCGTTTGCAACAAGACGCAGAAGCTTGATCGGATACACAATTCAAACTGAAGTTTGAGTTTATTCTTCCCCTGAAGTTAGTGAAAGGTTAATAATAAGTTTCGCCTTTTGTTTCAGGGATTAAACTATGGCCTCCTCCTCACGCATTGCCAATAAACTGCCGCTCGAGATGCTCTATCACTGGGAGCGGCAGTGTCCTGATCGAACCTACCTGCGTCAAACCATCAACCGCGAATATGTCGATTTCACCTGGGGTGAAGTGGCCGATGAAGCGCGGCGGATGGTGACGGCCTTGCGTCACCTCGGTCTGGTGGCCGGTGACAAGGTGGCGCTGCTCTCCAAGAACTGCGCCCAGTGGTTTATCGCCGATCTGGCGATGCAGATGGGGCAGTATGTGAGCGTGCCCATCTACCCGACTGCCAACGTCGACACCATCGAATATGTGCTGCGCCACAGCGAGGCCAAGGCGATCTTCGTCGGCAAGCTGGATGACTGGAAGAGTCAGGAGCCTGGCGTACCTGCCGATCTGCTGCGCATCGCCTTCCCCTACGACACCATGCCGGCCAGCCACCAGTGGGATGACCTGCTGGAGGCGCATGAGCCGATCCCTGACAGCCCGGTGCAGGCCCCTGACTCCCTGCTGAGTCTGGTCTACACCTCCGGCAGTACCGGCAAGCCGAAAGGGGCCATGCTGAGCGTTGAGCGTTACGCCTGGTCGTGCGAGAAGCTGGTGGAGACGGTGAGCCTGAGCCAGGCCGATCGGGGCTTCTCCTACCTGCCGCTGGCCCACATTACAGAGCGGGTCTACATCTACGGCGGCAGCCTCTATGGCGGCGCTACCATCGCCTTTCCCGAATCCCTCGACACCTTTATCGAAGATGTCAAACGCTGCCGTCCCACCGTCTTTATCTCGGTGCCACGGCTGTGGGCCATGTTCCGCATCAAGATCCACGAGAAGCTGCCCCAGAACAAACTGGAGTTGCTGCTCAAGATCCCGCTTATCTCCGGCCTGATCAAACGCAAGCTGCAAAAGGGGCTTGGGCTGGATCAGGCCCGGGTGTTGGGCTGCGGTTCTGCGCCTGTCTCCCCTGCGCTGCTTGAGTGGTATCTGAGCATCGGCCTCAAGGTGACTGAAGCCTGGGGTATGACCGAGAACCACGCCTACTCCACCATCAATTACCCGTTCCGCGCCGACAAGATCGGCACCGTCGGCAAGGCGGGGATCGGGGTGACCATCAAGATCTCCGAGGAGGGGGAGATCCTCTGCCGCTGCGAAGGGATGATGCTGGGTTACTACAAGGATCCCGAGCACAGCGCCGAGGCCATCGATGCCGAGGGGTGGCTCCACACCGGCGACATGGGCAAGCTGGACCGGGAGGGTTACCTCACCATCACCGGCCGGATGAAGGATGTGTTCAAGACCGCCAAGGGCAAGTATGTGGCGCCGGTGCCCATCGAGGGACTGCTGGGGCAGGAGCCCATTATCGAACAGCTCTGCGTGATTGGTTACGGCATGCCCCAGCCCATTGCGCTGGTGCAACTGGCCGAGAGCGCCATGAAGGGCAATCGGGAGGAGGTCAACGCCAGGCTGGAAGCGGCGCGGGTTCGGGTCAACGATCAGCTGGAATCTCATGCCAAAATTCGCGGCATTCTGGTGGTGAAAACCCCTTGGAATATCGAGAACGGCGTGCTGACCCCCACCATGAAGATCAAGCGTCACCTGCTGGAGCAAAAGTACGCCCAGGTCGGGGATCGCTGGCCCTCATCCCAGGTGGTGGTGTGGGAGGAGTAAATCCCGTCTTTCCATAGCGCAACAAACAACAACGGCCCTTGATGGGCCGTTGTTGTGTTTGAGGCATATCACTCGCCGCTGTTTTGTCGGCGAGTAAAAGCGCGCCCGGTTAGATCTGCGCCAGCGCGGTGGCCAGATCGGCGATCAGATCGTCCGCATCTTCCACCCCGATGCTGAAGCGGATGAGGTCGTCGTTGACCCCGGCGGCGAGGCGGCTCGCCTCGTCCATGGCGGCGTGGGTGGTGCTGGCTGGATGGCAAGCGAGACTCTCGAGATCCCCCAGACTCACCGCCTGCACGAACAGTTGCAGGTTATCGAGCAGGGTGGCGCAGCGCTCAAACCCGCCTTCAAGTTCAATACTCACCATGCCGCCAAAGCCGCTGGCGAAGGCGCTGAGAGCATCGTGGCCCGGATGGTTGGCAAGCCCCGGGTAGATCACCCTCTTCACCGCCGGATGTGCCGCCAGAAACTCGGCCACTTTCTGGGCATTGTGCAGGTGGGCATCCATCCGCAGCGGCAGGGTCTTGACCCCGCGTTGCAGCAGGTAGGCCTCCTGCGGGCCGATGGGGGAGCCGATATGCTTGAGGGCCACGGTGCGGATCGACTTCATCAGGGCGTGAGAGCCCGCCACCACCCCGGCGATGATGTCGCCGTGGCCGCCCAGATATTTGGTGCCGCTGTGCATCACCACATCGACCCCGAGTTCCAGCGGACGCAGTAGGTAGGGGGTGAGGAAGGTGTTGTCACATACCGTAATGGCGCCCACCTTGCGGGCCGCTTCCACCACCAGCCGCGGATCCACCACCTTGAGGGTGGGGTTGGTCAGGGTTTCGAACAGTACCACCTTGGTAGCAGGGCGGATGTTGGCCAGCAGATCCCGATCGCTCTCGTAAGCGGTGATCTTGATACCGGCGCGGCTGAAGGTCTGCTTGAGGAACGCATCGGTGCCGCCGTAGAGCGGGCCGATATAAGCCACCTCATCGCCGCTGTCGGCCAGGGCATACATGATGGCGCTTACCGCCGCCATGCCGCTCGCCACCACCAGCGCTTCGTCAGCCCCTTCCAGCGCCGCCAGCTTCTGCTCCAGCTCGGCGGTGGTGGGGTTGCCAAAGCGGCTGTAGATAAAGCCGGGGGCCTGACCTGCGAAACGATCCTTGCCCGCTTGAGCGTTGAAGTAGCTGAAGGTGCTGCTCTGGTAGAGCGGGGTGGTGAGGGCGCCGGTCTGTGGGTCGATCCGCTGGCCGCTATGTACGCTCATGGTCTTGAATTTCATCGTGTTGCTCCGTGATGGCCAGGCTCTGGCCATGACTTGTTTTGTTGTTCGTTGCTTGTTGTTTTTGTCAGTGCGGGTATGTGCATGCTGCTTGTGGCTTATGCATATACCCGCCTGCGCATCTTTGCGTTGCTCAGGCCGGTATCGCTTCGCTTTCAGTGCGCGGGAGGCGAGCGGGTTCCCCATAGTGACGGGCCGCCACATCCGGGTGGGAGCGCAGCCGCCCTTTCAGCACGTTCTCCCCCACCTGATAGAAGAGCGGATTGGTCGGGTCACTCTCCGGCCCTTGCGCCTGCGCTGCCAGCGCGGGGGAGAGGGTGAGCAGTGGCACGGTGGCATCGAGCCGCGCCGCCATAAAGAAGGCGCAGGAGAGGCGCGATACGCCGGGCGGCGGGCTTACTACCCGATGCAGGGTCGCCTTGAGATAGCCGTTGGAGGCCAGTTCCAGCAGCTCGCCGATATTGACCACCAGTGCTCCCGGCAGGGGCAGCGCGGAGATCCAGCCGTTGGCCGTCTCGACCTCAAGCCCCGAATGATTGTCCTGCATCACCAGCGTCAGGTAGCCGGGATCCTTGTGGGCGCCGACCCCCTGACTGCTGCCGCCCGCCTCTTGCCCCGGGTAGTGAATCAGCTTCATGTGCTGGTAGGGTGCGCCGCGGATGCTGTCGTCAAACACGTTGGCCGGTTGCTCCAGCACTTCGGCAAAAGCGGCCAGCAGGGTGAGGGTGATGTCGCTCAGCCGATCCTGCCACGCCAACAGATGGTCTTTCATCTCTGGCAGGGCGATTGGCCACTGGTTGGGGCCGATCAGCCGCTGCCAGGGTTCACGGATCAGGGCTGCAGGCAGAGCCTGCGCCTCGTTCATGATATCGAACTGCTCCCGCAGGTCCGGCCGCGCTCGGGTGAGCTCGGCACCGACCCGGTTATAGCCGCGAAAGTGGGGGCTGTTGACCATCTGCACCGCCATCTTCTCCTGCTCCGGCAGAGCAAAGAAGCGCTCTGCCAGCGCCAGAGTCTCTAGCATCTCAATCTTGCTCAAGCCGTGGCCGACCAGATAGAAAAAGCCCACATCGCGGGCGGCCGCGGCCAGCCGGGCCAGCATAGGGCGACGCACCTCGGGTGCCCCGTTGAGGGCAGCCAGATCGATGATCGGCAGTGGTGAATGTTCCATGTGCACCTCCTCACTCTTTCGTTATCTCTGGCGCCATCTCTTCTGCTGCCTCTGGTGCGGGCAGGCTTGATGAGCGGCAAACGGGATGGCGCGACAGTGTGGCGGTATGCGCTTGCGGTGTGGCGCCATCTGGAATGAAGGGGATGCTACTGTTCGGTGTTATAAGACGGAAACAACAAATTATTCTTAGTTATATACAAAATTCGAAATGGAATTCGGTGTGTAATGGGCTGGCTGCTTTTTGCTCAGCCATTAAGGGCGGAATGGGGAATGATGGGAAGGAGAGTGATAACCAGAGGCATGCTGCAAGCGGTAAAAATGACCAAAACAGAAAATGGCCAAAACAGCAGGGAGGCGGATGCCTCCCTTCTGGTTGAGCGGGTGTTCACCTGACCGGGTGCGCAGGCGAGTGACCGCGCATTCTGGCCTTAACCGGTTGCGGGCTCTCAGTAACCCAGGGTAAAACGCTGGCGCTGGTGAGCCGGTTTTTCCGCCTCGTTCAGCACACCGTCAGCCAGATCACCGGCGGTGATCCCGGCAGGCTGTTCGCCGCTGAACAGCACCTGATCGCCACCAATCCGATAGCCGCCGCGCTTCTCGCCCGGTTCGAGGAACACCGGGGGAGAGACAAAGCGCCAGTCGAGGGTGGTTTCACGACGCAGGGCGGTGAGACCGTCGCGGGCCGCCAGCGCCCCCTGTTTCCACTCGGCCGGAAACTCAGGGGTATCCACCAGTTGCACGCCGGGGGCAACCTCCAGACTGCCGGCGCCACCTACTACCAGCAGCCAGCTGTTGGCCGCTTTGGCTGCTGCGACGATCGCGTTGGCGCCCTTGAGGTACTGGTCGTAGATATCCGGTGTGGTCCAGCCCGGGTTGTAGGCGCTGATCACCCGATCGTGCCCCTTGAGCACCTCGGCCAATGCCTGCGGGTTTTGGGCATCCACCGCCACGGCTGTGACCTGCGGATGGGCGGCCACCTTGCTGATATCGCGGACGATGGCGGTGACGTGATGGCCGCGGCTGATGGCCTCGTTCAGGATGGCTGAACCGACAAAACCGCTGGCACCGATCAGGGCAATCTTCATGGGGAACTCTCCTTCACTGTTGGAATGGGGCTATCCTACGCCGCCATTTATGATTTAATAATCACCTCAAAAATGCATTCACTTATAAGCTGGATTTAATAATGGAACAGCTCAGACGTTACGCCATCTTCGCCGCCGTGGTGGAAGCGGGCAGCATGACAGGGGCGGCCAAATCCCTTGGCATGACCCCCTCCGCCGTCAGTCAGCATATCAGCCAGCTCGAAAGCCTGCTCGGACTGCCCCTGCTCCATCGCTCCACCCGTCGTCTCAGTCTGACCGAGGCGGGAGAGGTGGTGTGGCAAGGGTGTCGGGCGTTGCAGCAGACTCTGAGCGAGACCGAGCTGCGCCTCTCGGAGGTGCGCGACGCCCTGCTCGGGGAAGTGCGGATCACCGCCCCGGTGGGGATGGCGGGCCAGCCGCTGGCGCTGGCCCTCTCGCCGCTGTTGCAGGCCCATCCCGGCCTCACCATCCAGATCATCGCCGACGACGAGAAACGGGATCTCATTGCCGAGCGGATCGACGTGGCGCTGCGGGTCGGCACCTTGCCTGACTCGACCCTGGTGGCCCGCAAACTGGGGCAGACCCGGATGCTGCTCTGCGCTGCGCCCGCCTATCTGGCGCGCAAGGGGACGCCGCGCACACCCGCCGATCTGGCCACCCACGACTGGCTCTGCGGCGACATGCTGGGCAACGGTTTGCTGCTGCTTGACGAGAAGGGGGGCGAGCACAGGGTGAGGTTCAAGGCCAAGGTGCTCTGCAATAACGTGTTGCCCCTGCGCCAGTTTGCGCTGGCGGGGCAGGGGATCTCGCTGCAACCGGAGGGAGAAATTGGCGAGGATCTGGCGCAGGGGCGTCTGCTCGAACTGTTGCCCGGTTTTCGGGTGGCGCCGATGGAGATCCACGCCATCACGCCGCAGCGGGAGATCCCGGAGAAGGTGCGACGGGTGGTGGAGGCGCTGCGCAGCTACTTCGGCACGACGATGTCGTCATGAGCTGCGCCTTAATGGTTGAGAAAAGGCCCCCGATTATCCTGAAGGGGAATTATCCATAAGGCGGTTTGTCGAGAAGAGCGATAGCCCGGATGAGGAGATGGGCATGCTTGACTGTTAAGCATACTTAAAACGAACTGACGGCCCGCACCTGATCTTTGAGCCAATTAAGCCCGGTATCCTGACCGGAGCTCTTGTGCCAACTCATGTAGACGGGGCAATCCTCCGAGAGCCAGGGGAGGGGATAGCTGGCCAGATCCAGCGCTTGCCCCAGCTTCTCCATATGCCACTGGCTGGCGACGCAGAGCCAGTCGGTACGACTCACCAGATGAAGGGCGGTGAGCAGGGAGTCGCTCTCGTAGGCAATCTGGCGCGGCGGCAGCGGCGCCTTGGTCAGGGTGTTGAGCAGCAAGCTGTCGAGCCGCCTGGTTTGCAATACCACATGCTTTTCGTTGAAGAAGGTGGCCATGTCGGGGGCTTGGCGGATCCTGGGGTGATCCTTGCGGCAGGCGATGCGCAGGGCCTGGGACATGATCTGCTCGTTTTCGATCCCCTGCTCTGCCATCGGCTTGGTGGCCAGCACCAGATCAACGCTGTGCAGATAGAGGCTGTTCTGGCGCAGGGCTTCGTCCTGCACCTGGGTGTTCCACTCCAGCTGACAGTTGGGGGCTTGGGTCTGCAACAGGTTGTTGAGCTCCGGCAGGAAGAAGATATCGATATCGGGCACCCCCGCGATGCGAAAGGTGCGCCGACTGGTCTGGGGATCAAAGAGATCGGTGCGCTGCAGGCTGCGCTCCATGTCGTGCAGCGGCACCATGATCTCGTGGTGCAGACTGAGCGCTCGCGCCGTGGGGGTGATGCCGCGTCCCTGGCGGACAAACAGCGGCTCGCCCACCAGGGTGGTCAGGCGGCTGATGGCCTGGCTGATGGCCGAGGGGGTCATCTCCATCATCTCGGCGGCCGTGGTGACACCACCATAGCGGATCACCGCATCGAGGACGCGAAAGAGATTGAGATCGACTTGAGACATGGTGGCTACCGTTAAGCATGATTAAACAGTTAACATACTGAACAGCCTCTTGTCCGGCCAGTATTCCCTGCGATAACTGTGATGTTTCCCTCTCTATTCGTCACCTTTCATCTTGCCGCGAATGCGATCGAGCCTGTTTTGCAGCCATGCTTGAGCCCGGCAGGTGGCCCGCGGCATAGAGTAGCGCGACCAGCAGCAAGCCGCCCAGAAAGAGCCAGCGAGCGCTTCCCCAATGGCCGCTGTCCGTCATCAGGGCCGCCAGCAACAGGGGGCCAAGCAGCTGACCGAAGTTGGCGAGCTGGACAAAAAAGCCCTGCACGATGGCCAGTTGCACCGGCCCCTGACTCACTCCCTGCGCGGACGAGAGGATCGCCGGCGGCGCCATGCCACCCGAAAGGGAGAGGACGAGGCAGAGTCCATAGGCCCACCACGGCGACAGGCCGGGCCAGAAGGCGAGCATGCCGCACAGTGCCATCAGGCCCAGTGCCCAGCTGATGAGCCGATCTCGTGCCACGCCCCGGCGCAGCAGCCATGCCCCCATCAGGTTGCCGGGAATATTGGCGACCACCGCCAGCGCCGAAAGCAGGGCGATCTGGCTTTGGCCAATCCCGGGGCTGCCTTGCAACATGGTTGGCAGCCAGACAAAGAGCGCCCAGAGCATCAGGCTGTAGAGCGTGAACGCCAACCCGTAGCGCCAGAGTGCCTTCTGCCGGAGCACCGTCAGTTGGCGTAGCGGGTGGCCCGAGTTGATCGAGTTTTGGGATGCCCAGACCCGCAGTTTATCTGCCGAGCGACTGGCGAGCAGAAGCAGCAGGGCAGAGAGTTGCGGGATCATCAGGATCAGCCAGGCAAGTCGCCAGCCACCTTGCGCCGTGAGCCAGGGGGTGAGCAGCATACCCGCCGCCGCCCCGAGAGGCAGGTTGACCGCCCACAGGCTCAAGGCCAGCCGTTTATCCTCCTCCCGGGTCACCGCCACGATAAAGGCGGGCATAGCCACCGAGACCAGCAAAAAGCCAATCCCCTCGACAATGCGCGACAGCAGCATCATGGCCAGCCCGGTGGCGGGTAGTGCCAACGCCCCGCCTGTGACGATAACCAGTAGCCCGACAACCCCGGTTTGCCGTCCACTCCAGCGAGTCAGCAGCAGGCCGAGAAAGAGGCTGAAGAGGATCGCCAGCGTATTGAAAGCTGAGGCGAGATAGCTGGCTTCGACCAGTGTCAGCCCCAGCTCGCTGCGCAGTATGCCGAGTACGGCGGGCACTTTGCCAAGGCAGAGAGCGCCGCTGGCACCGGCAAAAATGGCGAGGAAGACCAGAGGCCAGCGCGTGCTTTGTGGCTGGTGGCCAGCGAGCGTGCTCATGGCCGATATTGGCCGTTGCGCAGCCACTCATCGTTGAGCTGACCAAATTCGCCGCGCTGATAGGCATGCAGCCGATCTGCAATGGCGTCGTGGCTGTTCATGACGAAGGGGCCATGTTTGACCAGGGGTTCATTGAGCGCCTGGCCTGAGAGCAGCACGAAGTGGCAGGGCTCGGTGGCCTCAAGCTGCAGAGCCACCGCCTCGCCGCCATCGGCAGGCAGGCTGACACCCATCCCGTGACCTGCCGGGATGAGGTGCCGCTCTCCCTCCGCCAGCAGGGTCAGCGATCCGGTCAGGGGATAGATCATGGCATTCCAGCCTGCCGCCAGCAGATGGGTGAAGCGGCTGCCGGGCGCGCAATGGCCATCGAGCAGGGTAAAGGGTTGGGGTAGTTCTGCCGAGTGTGGTGCCGTTATCCAGTTGCTGTGGCCTGCGACCACCCGTACTCGCACCCCTTCGCCATGAAACTCGGGGATGGTGGCTGCGGCTGCGTGGACGGCAAAAGGCGACATCATCTTTTGACGGGCAGGCAGGTTGACGAAGATCTGCAGGGCGTGGACATAGGGCGATTCCCCCTCCGGCTGCTCGGTATGCACGGCCCCGCGCCCGGCCGCCAGCCAGTGGATCGCGCCCGGTTCGATGGGGCCCTGATTGCCGAGGGAGTCGTAGTTGACGTGGGGGCTCGTCGAATCCTCGAACAGATAGGTGACGGCAGAGATCCCGGCGTGGGGATGGGGCTCGAAGGTGGGGGCGGTCATCTGGAAGTGATCCACCATCACCACGGGGTCTATCAGACCGTTGAAAAAGTGTTCGCCAAAATGGCTGGCTGCAAAGCCGCTGCCAATGCGCAGCGGTTGGCCCTTGACGGGGGTGGAGAGAGTCAGGCGTCTGGTCATCGATATAACCTCTTGAAGACAAAAGATGCCTTCGGTCATCTGACCGAAGGCGGGGCGAGTTACGACTTCTTGGCACCCTCTTGCATCTGCCACACCAGGGTGGCGAAAGGCATGTCGAGGGCGCTGTAGACATCGTGCGCCTTGGGGTCGACGTTGCTGCGCAGCATCTCGACCGCAGCGGAGGCGTAGTCGGTGACCGGGATACCGGCCCCCAGCAAGCGTTGCAGCCCAGTGGTGCGCTTGGCTTCGTTGAAGGTGCCGGAGGCATCGAGCACCACCCGGGCATCATAGCCAGCAGCCTTGGCAGAGAGGGCCGGGAAGCTGGCGCAGATCTCGAGGGATACCCCGGCGATGATCAGCTGTTTGCGGCCGGTCTTCTCAATGGCGGCGCGCACGGCGGGATCGTCCCAGGCGTTGATGACGGTGCGGTTGATCACTTTCACATCCGGCAGGGCACTGGTCAGTTCGGGCATGGTGGGGCCCCACATGCCATCGGGCATGGTAGCGGTCACGATCACCGGCACGCCGAGGGCGCGGGCGGCGTTGGCCAGCGCCACCACGTTGTGCTTGAGCTCGCCCACCGTGGTGTCGCGCACGCCGCTGAGCAAGCCGACCTGATGGTCGACCAGCAGCAGTACTGCATTGTCTCGGGAGAGCATCTCCAGATAGCGGTTGGGTGATACGGTCGGATGGCTGGCAGCCTCGGCGGCCATGGCCGGTGTCGCTGTGGTGGCCAGCGTGGCGGTCAGGGTCGCCAGACCGAGCAGGGTGGCAGAGCAGATTTGTCGCAGTTTCATGGTGAACTCCTTGTGATATCGGAACAGTCAAACGGACCTTGCTGGTGGGGCGGATTGCCCGTGCAGCAACCGTCTGATGGGGACAGGGCCATTATGATGGCTGCAAAAATGGCGACAATCTGGTGAAATAGGTTCTTATCGTTCTATTGCTGGAACGATGTGAATGCACCTCACCCTGACCAAGGCTGCCCGATGACACCACTGGAACTTGATTTGAATGATCTCTATCTCTTCACCCATGTGGTGCAGCGACAGGGATTCACTGCCGCCGCGCGGGCGCTTGGCGTGCCCAAGTCGCGGATCTCGCGCCGGATCCGGCTGCTGGAGGAGCGGCTGGATACCCGGCTGCTGCAACGTACCTCGCGCCAACTCAGCCTGACCGATGCCGGTGAGGTGCTCTATCGCCACTGTCAGGCGATGCTGGCCGAGGCGCAGGCGGGAGAGGCGGCTGTGCTGCAACGGCAGCAGGAGCCGAGCGGTCTGGTGCGGATCAGCGTGCCCATTACCATGGCCGATGCGCTGCTTGCCCGCTTGCTGCCCGCTTTCATGGCCCAATACCCCAAGGTGAGGCTCGCCGTGCAAGCCAGCAATCGGCAGGTGGATCTCCTGGAGGAGGGGCTGGATGTGGTGATCCGCGGGGTGGCCTTTGAGCAGCCCCCCTCCAGTTTGGTGCAGGTGCCGCTCTGTACGGTGCAGTGGGGCGTGCTGGCGACCCCGGCGTGGCTCTCGCGCCACAATGCGCTGGCGCATCCACGCCAGCTGGAAGGAGAGGATGCCCTGCTCTTCAGCTCGCTGGAGCGTCAGGCCGATCTGTTGCGGCTGCGGCACGACAGTGGGGAGAGTGAGGAGGTGGCGGTCAATGTGCTGCTGCGCAGCGACAATGTGCAAACCCTCAAACAGGCGGCGCTGGCGGGGCTCGGGATGGTGGGCTTGCCACTTTACGCCTGCGTGAGTGAGTTGGCGGATGGGCGGCTGCAACAACTGCTGCCCGAGTGGCGTCCCAAAGATGGCAAGCTGGTGATGCTCTATCCCGCGCGGCGCGGTCTGTCACCGGCGGTCAGGGCCCTCATCGACTTTATCAAGGCGCAGTTGCCTGCACTGCTGGCAGAGGTCGGTCAGCCACGCTGAGGAGGGCTATCCCTCCATCTTGCGGCGAATGCGCTCGAACAGGCTCTGCAGGCAGGCTTGATCCCGATCGGCGGCCCGCACCGCGCCGTACATATGGCGACGGATACCGCTGCCGAGGGGGCGGGCGCAGAGCATCCCCTGTCTGACAAACTCGTCGCTGGCCCAGCGTGGCAAGGCGGCGACGCCGAGGCCGGCGGCGGCCATCTGCAGCATCACCGAGGTGTTGTCCACCGGCTTGCAGCGGGCGGGCTCCACCCCGGCGGGTTGCAAAAAGCGGCTGAAGATATCCATGCGGCTGCGCTCCACCGGATAGACCAGCAGCACCTCCGCCCCCAGATCGCCCGGCTCGATGCGACTCTGGTGGCAGAGGGGATGATCCGGCGCCATCACCAGAGTCAGATCGAAGGCAAACAGCGGCTCGAAGTGGAGATCGCCGCGGGCCTGCACATCCGAGGTGAGCAGCAGATCGAGCTGGCCGCCTAGCAGGGCATTGATGGCATCAAAGCCCGGCACCGACTCCACCTCCAGATCCACCCCAGGCCACTGGCGGCGAAAATCTGGCAATAGCGGCAGCAGCCACTGGATGCAGCTGTGGCAATCGAGCGCCAGATGCAGCCTGCCCGCATCGCCGCTCTGCAAGGCCTGCAACTGCTTCTCGGTCTGGGCCAGGGCGGGCAGTACCTGACGGGCGAGGGCGAGCAGTTGGCTGCCGGCTGCGGTCAGCACCAGCGGGCGGCTTTTGCGCAGGTAGAGCTCCAGATTGAGGCGGGTCTCCAGCTCTTTGAGCTGGTGGGAGAGGGCGGACTGGGTAAGGTTGAGGGTCAGCGCCGCACCGGCCAGCGAGCCCTGCTCGGCCAGCGCGGTCAATGTTTTCAAGTGTTTGATCTCTATCCCTGCATTGCTTGGCACTGCCATAAGATGGCTCCTTGTGAGATTGCGTATGGCGCTGAGGATGCGGTCGGCGGTGGCCTGTTGCGCTTCTTGACTCCGGCACCTCTTGCACCTGTAAACATCGGCCTCTGTATCCTCGCGGTGAACCTGATTGGCGGTCAGTTGAGGATTATTTGAGAGCCACTTGAAGAGGATTCAATAGCCAGCGTCACCTTATCTTGTCATTTTGGATGTGTAAACATCTGGATGGCTAAATCATCCAGTTTCCCATCAGATGAATGAGCATAAGGAAATGAACCTATGACACGAGCACACACCCTGGGCTTCCCCCGTATCGGCGCCAAGCGCGAGCTGAAATTTGCCCTCGAATCCTACTGGCGTGGCGAGACCACTCAGGCCGAACTCGTTGCCGTGGGCAAGACGCTGCGTGAGCGCCATTGGCAGGCCCAGCACGGCGCTGGGGTCAATCTGCTGCCGGTGGGCGACTTTGCCTGGTACGATCAGGTGCTCGGTACCAGCCTGCTGGTGGATGCAGTGCCTGCCCGCCACCGCCATGGCGAGACCGATCTCGACACCCTGTTCCGGGTGGCCCGCGGCCGTGCGCCGACCGGCCCGGCGGCGGCCGCCGCCGAGATGACCAAATGGTTCAACACCAACTATCACTATCTGGTGCCGGAATTCAGCCGTGATCAGCGCTTCAAGCTGGGCTGGAGCCAGCTGTTTGACGAGGTAGAAGAGGCCAAAGCACTGGGGCTGCCGGTCAAGGCAGTACTGCTGGGACCGGTCTCTTATCTGTGGCTCGGCAAGGAGAAAGAGAGCGGCTTCTCCCGCCTTGAACTGCTCGATCGCCTGCTCATCGTCTATCAGGAGATCCTGGCCAAACTGGCCGCCCAAGGAGTGGAGTGGGTGCAGATCGACGAACCTGCGCTGACGCTGGACTTGCCAGACGAGTGGCGGCTGGCCTACCTCAACGCCTACGAGCGCCTCGCGGGCTCCTGCAAGCTGCTGCTCACCACCTATTTCGGTTCGGTTGCCCATCAGCGCGACATTATCACCAGCCTGAAAGTGGATGGCCTGCATCTGGATCTGGTTGCCGCCCCCGAGCAGCTGGAGACCCTGGTGCCGCATCTGCCCGCCCAGTGGGTCATCTCCGCCGGGGTGATCAACGGCCGCAACGTCTGGCGTGCCAATCTGGCCAAGCTGGCGCCGACTCTGAAGGCACTGAAAGCCAAACTCGGCGAGCGGCTCTGGGTGGCCTCATCCTGCTCATTGCTGCATAGCCCGGTGGATTTGACCCTGGAGCAGGAGCTGGATCCCCAGACCCGCAGCTGGTTCGCCTTCGCCTTGCAAAAATGTTTCGAGCTGGGACTGCTCAGAGAGTATCTGGATGGGGGCGAGCTCGACAAAATCACCGCCTACAGCCAGCCCATCGTGGATCGGGAGTCCGACAGCCGGGTGCACAAAAAAGTGGTGCAGTCACGGCTCGCCAGCCTCACCAACAGCGATTTTGATCGCCACAGCCCCTATCCGGTCAGGGCCGAGCTGCAGCGCTCGGATCTCAAGCTGCCGCTGCTGCCCACCACTACCATCGGCTCTTTCCCGCAGACCTCGCAGATCCGGGTATTGCGGCAGGATTGGCGCGCCGGTCGCATCGACGACAGCGCCTACGAGGCTGGCATTAAGGCCGAGATCCGCGATGCCATCGCGCGTCAGGAGGCCATCGGGCTGGATGTGCTGGTACATGGCGAGGCCGAGCGCAATGACATGGTGGAGTATTTCGGTGAGCTGCTGGATGGCTTTGCCATCACCCGCTTCGGCTGGGTACAGAGCTATGGCTCACGCTGCGTCAAGCCGCCGGTGATCACCCGTGACATCGACCGCCCGACCCCCATGACGCTCGAATGGACCCGATTTGCCCAGAGCCTGACCGACAAGCCGGTGAAGGGGATGCTGACTGGCCCTGTGACCATCCTCTGCTGGTCCTTCCCGCGGGAAGACGTGAGCCGCGAGCAATCTGCCCTGCAAATCGGGCTGGCCATTCGTGACGAGGTGGCAGATCTGGAATCCGCCGGCATCAAGATCATCCAGATCGACGAACCGGCGATCCGCGAAGGCTTGCCCCTGCGCAAGCAGGATCATCAGGCCTATCTCGACTGGGCGGTGCGCGCCTTCCGTCTGAGCGCAAGCCCGGTGGCGGACCGCACCCAGATCCACACCCACATGTGTTACAGCGATTTCAACCTCATCATCGAGGCGGTGGCGGCGCTGGATGCGGACGTGATCACCATCGAGACCAGCCGCAGCCAGATGCAGCTGCTCGAAGCGTTCGAACGCTTCAACTACCCCAACGAGATTGGCCCGGGCGTCTACGACATCCACTCGCCGAACGTGCCGAGCCAGAGCTGGATTGAGGGGTTGCTGCGCAAGGCCGCCAAACAGATCCCGGCCGAGCGGCTCTGGGTCAACCCGGATTGCGGCCTCAAGACCCGCGGCTGGGAAGAGACAGAGGCCGCCCTCAAGGTGATGGTCGATGCCACCAAGGCGCTGCGGGCCGAGCTGGCGTAACCGGCAAGCCGTGACCGCCATCGGTAAGGTGGCTTGCTGACAAACGAATAAGAGAGGGGAAGCCACTGCTTCCTCTCTCTTTTTTCGTTGGCCACTTTTTCCACTGGATCCTGAACCTTGCCGCAGCCCGCTTTGCACTAGGCTCAGAGTTGGCAGAAGTGGATGGAGTCGCGGCCATGAGAGTCAGTCTGGGGAGCGCAATCCTGTGGGGATTGCTGATGTGGCAGAGTGCATGGGCGGCGCCAGCGGCCGAGTTGAAGATGGTCTACTTTGACGACTTTGCCCCATATTCGTGGCGTGATGAACAGGGCAAGATGCGCGGGCTGATGATCGACGTGATGGATCGGGTGGCGGCACAGATGGGGCTGCTGGTGCACCATGAAGGTTATCCGTGGCAACGGGCGCAAAAACTGGTGCGGATGGCGCAGGCCGATGGTTTTGTCACCATCGCCACTCAGGAGCGGCGCAGCTATACCCTGATTGTGGAAGAGCCGGTCACCACCACTGTGCTAACCATTTTTACCCAGCGTGCCCATCCCCGCATGGCGGAGTTTCAGCGTGCCAGCCGCTTGAGCGACTTCAAATCGCTTACCTTTCTCGACTATTTCGGTAACGGCTGGGGCAAGGAGAACCTGGCGGGCTTCGCCGTTCATCACACCATCAATGTCGATAATGTCTTCAAAATGCTGGCGGCGGGGCGGGGGGATCTGATGGTGACCGACCCACTGGTGGCTCGTTTCAAACTCAACCAGCTGGGATTGTCCGGGCAGGTGGTCGAGGTGCCGCTGCAGCTTGCCTCTACCCCGTTCAATCTCTGCATCGGCAAGCACTCCCGCTTCAATACCCGGATAACCGAGTTCAACCATGCCCTGCAACAGCTGCGACAAAGCGGCGAGTTGGCGCGTATCGTCGAACGCTATCGTTGATGCGCGGCCGCCATCTGCTGTTTGCCAACGGCGTGTCTATCTTGGCGCCATATCGGCGATGGTTGCCCAGAAGGCATCGATCAAGGGCCCCTTGCTGTGGGGCGGACGAATAAGGCCAATGGTCCAGCAGGCTTCCCCATCTCTAAGGGACAGGGTGAGTACATCCGGGTGCTCTATGGTGGTGGAGGAGGGGACCAGGGTCCAGGCGATCTCGGCTGCCGCGGTGGCGACGCCAGCGGCGAAGTCGTTGACGTACTGGATATCGCGAAAACGCAGCCCGCTCTGGGCCAGATAGTTCATCAGGTGATCGTAAAAGGATGGGGCCTTGTCCCGACGCAGGATCGCCAGCGGTTTGTCCACCAGATCCGCCAACTCCCTCACATCGCGGTAGCTGGCGGGCAGTACGGCGACAAAGTGGGCTTCGACTACCGGCAGGGCGTGCCACCCCTTGGGGGCGGGCAGGCGGCAAAAGCCGAGATCCAGCTTGCCTTCACTCAGCGCCAGCAACTGGTGGTGGGTGGAGAGATCGTTGAGCTCGATGGTCACCTGCGGCCGCTCGGCGCGAAAGCGGGCGATGGCGGCGGGCACCAGGATCTTGGTGGCCACGCCAAAGCCGATGCGCAGGGTGCCGACATTGCCCGCCAGCACGTCGCGGGCGGTGCGCGAGAGTTGCTCGCTCTGGATGACCACAGCGCGGGCATCTTCATACAGCGCCCTGCCCAGTCCGGTGAGGCGAGTGGTACTGGCGTTGCGCTCGAACAGCTCGCCGCCCAGCTCCTCCTCCAGCCGCCTTATCTGTTTGCTCAGGGCCGACTGGGTAACGTGCTGGCGTACCGCCGCCTGGCCGAAGTGCAGTACCTCCCCCAGAGTGACGAAGGCTTTCAGATCCCGTAGCTCCATCAGGGCTCCTTTCATTCCTGTTGGGAATGTTGAGTGGTCATATATGTCATTGGACGGAATTTTAGAAGTGTTGGATGCTTATGCCAATTCATTTCGGGTGCCCAGACAGGGGGCGCCGAGTTATCAGAGATGGTTGACACCATCAGCGCAGAAGGAGCAACACCAGATGCATCACCACAAGTTCAACGACTTCCCGAGCGATTTTCTGTGGGGCGCCGCCTCCGCCGCCTATCAGGTGGAGGGGGGCTGGAATGCCGATGGCAAGGGGCCCTCGGTGTGGGATCTCTTCACCAAGCTGCCGGGCAAGACCTTTGAGGGGAGCAACGGCGATGTGGCGGTGGATCACTACCACCGCATGGAAGAGGACGTGGCGCTGATGGCCGAGATGGGGCTCAAGGCTTACCGCTTCTCGGTGAGCTGGCCGCGCATCTATCCCACCGGTCGGGGGGAGGTGAACGAGGCGGGGCTGGCCTTCTACGAGAAGCTGATCGACACCCTCTTGGCCCACCAGATCGAACCGGTGCTGACCCTTTATCACTGGGATCTGCCGCAGGCGCTGCAGGATGAGTACGGCGGTTGGGAAGACCGACGCATTATCGAGGATTTCGAGCGCTACTGCGTGACCCTCTATCAGCGCTTTGCCGGCAAGGTGAAGTACTGGGTCTCTCTCAACGAGCAGAACTACAACCTGACCAACGCCTATCAGCTCGGCACCCATCCGCCGGCCGTGCAGGATCGCAAGCGCTTCTTTGCCGCCAACCACATCGCGTTTCTGGCCAATGCCCGGGTGATCAAGGCGTTTCGCCAGCATGTGCCAAATGGCCTCATCGGCCCGAGCTTTGCCTACTCCCCTGCCTATCCGGCGTCGTGCGATCCGAAAGATATGCTGGCCTATGAGAACGCCGAGGAGTTCAACAACCTCTGGTGGCTGGATGCCTACTGCTTTGGCCGCTATCCGCAGGCGGCGCTCGCTTACTTGCGGGAAAACGGCGAGGCACCCGAGATCCTGCCGGGCGATATGGAGCTGCTGCGCGAGGGGACGCCCGACTACATCGGCGTCAACTACTACTACACCCTGACCTACACTGATAACCCCTTGGGCGGTCAGACCCTGCAGCGGATCAACACCACCGGCAAGAAAGGCACTACGCCATCGAGCGGCATCCCCGGCCTCTACAAGACAGCGCCCAATCCGCACCTTGAGACCAGCAACTGGGATTGGGCCATCGACCCGACTGGTATGCGCATCGCCCTGCGTCGCCTCTCTTCCCGCTATGGCCTGCCGCTGATGATCACCGAGAACGGTCTTGGCGAGTTCGACAAGCTGGAGGCGGGCGACAAGGTGAACGATGAGTACCGCATCGATTACCTGCGCAGCCACGTCAAGGCGTGCCAGGAGGCGATGCAGGATGGGGTGGAATTGCTCGGCTACTGCGCCTGGTCGTTCACCGACATCCTGAGCTGGCTCAACGGCTACCAGAAGCGTTACGGCTTCGTCTATGTGGAGCGTGACGAGCAGGGGGGATCCCTTCGCCGGATCAAGAAAGCGAGCTTCCACTGGTACAGCCAGGTGATTGCGAGCCAGGGCAAGCAGCTCTGACGATGTATCGCGTCGCGTAACCAGCGGGCCCGGGCAATCCCCGGGCCCGCGCTGTTTGTGGTGGGGGAGAGGGGGCAAGCCGGTTTCTCACCGTGCGACTCATCCCTGTTTGCTGATTTTTGTCCTGCCAAAGCCGCCGACCCCTGCTATTATCTGCGGCCGAACATGAGCCAATAAAAATCAGGATATCGTGATGACTGACCACACTTTTATTCCCGGCAAGGACGCGGCGCTGGAAGACTCCATCGAACGCTTCCAGACCAAGCTGCAAGCCTTGGGCTTTGATATTGAAGAGGCCTCCTGGCTCAACCCCGTGCCGAACGTCTGGTCGGTGCATATTCGCGACAAAGAGTGCGCCCTCTGCTTCACCAACGGCAAGGGTGCCAGCAAGAAGGCGGCCCTCGCGTCTGCCCTTGGCGAATATTTCGAGCGTCTCTCCACCAACTACTTCTTCGCCGACTTCTATCTGGGCGAGCAGGTCGCCAACGGCGATTTCGTTCACTACCCGAACGAAAAGTGGTTCCCCATCGAGGGTGACCAGTTCCCGGCCGGTCTGCTCGACAGCTTCACTCGCAAGTTCTACAACCCGGACGGTGAAGTGACCGCCGACATGCTGGTGGATCTGCAGTCAAACAACGAAGAGCGCGGTATCGTCGCCCTGCCGTTCGAGCGTCAGTCCGATCACGAGACCGTCTACATCCCGATGAACATCATCGGCAACCTCTATGTCTCCAACGGCATGAGCGCTGGCAACACCAAGACCGAAGCGCGCACCCAGGCGCTCTCCGAGGTGTTCGAGCGCCACGTGAAGAACAAGATCATCGCCGAGGCCATCAGCTTGCCGCTGATCCCGGACGAGGTGATTGCCCGTTATCCGGGGATTGCCGCCTCCATCGCCGCCCTCGAAGCGGAAGGCTTCCCCATTTACAGCTTCGATGCCTCCCTCGGTGGCCGTTATCCGGTCATCTGCGTGGTGCTGCTCAACCCGAGCAATGGCACCTGCTTTGCCTCCTTCGGCGCCCACCCGCGCTTCGAAGTGGCCTTCGAGCGGACCGTCACCGAGTTGCTGCAGGGCCGCGGTCTCAAGGAGCTCGACGTATTCGTGCCACCGTCATTCGATAACGAACAGGTGGCGGATCACCACAACCTCGAGACCCACTTCATCGACTCCTCCGGCCTTATCAGCTGGGACCTGTTCAAGCAGGATGCGGACTTCGAGTTTGCCGACTGGGATTTCCGTGGCACCTCGCAGGAGGAGTTTGAGCACCTGATCGGCATCTTCCACGAGCTGGAACAGCCGGTCTATATCGCCGACTACGAGCATCTGGGTGTCTACGCCTGCCGCATTCTGGTGCCGGGCATGTCCGACATCTATCCGGCCGAAGATCTGCTGCTGGCCAACAACAACATGGGCGCCAACCTGCGCGAAGTGATCCTGGCACTGCCATCACTTGATTGGGATGCCGAGCAGTACATGGCGTTGTTTGATCAACTGGATGAAGAGGGGCACGACGAGCGTACCCGTGTACGCGAGCTGCTGGGCATCGCCGCTGCCAAGGGTACCGCGCTGCACACCCTGCGCGTTGGCGAGCTGAAAGCCATGCTGGCGCTGGCCGCCGGTGAGCTGGAGACCGCACTGGATCTCATCGACTGGACCATGGAGTTCAACCAGTCGGTGTTTACTGCCGAGCGTGCCAGCTACTACCGCGCCCTGCGTGCCTGCGTCGAGTTGTTCCTCGACGAGGAGCGGGATCCGGAGCAGTATCGCGCCGTCTTCACCCGCATGTATGGTGAAGAGACGCTGGCACAGGCATGGGCCAACGCCAGTGGCGAAGCTCGCTTCCACGGTCTGGAGGCGGCCGACCTGTCGCTCTCCCAGTTCCCGCTGCACCAGAAGCTGCTGGCGGCCTACGAGAAGCTGCAGAAGGCCAAGCGAGCCCATCACTGGGCGTGATTGTTGCTGTAAAGGAAGGGGCCGTGTGGCCCCTTCTGTTTATCGTGCGGCAAGGCACGGGATTGTTATTCAAAGATGAAATAAAAAACAAAAAATACCCCTAAGGGGGTTGATGGCAGGGCAGGGGATGTGCTGTCGATCTGCAAAGATATCTTGCCAATGCCACATTTCCATGCTCTAGAATAAATTCTTTAAAATCATTGCATTAAAAATGTGATATTTCTGTTTCAGCTGATACCTGGTGTAAAGTGGCGTAGCCATCGCACTAAAATATTTGTAGTAAAATTACAATCGCACTCTGATAAACTTGATCAATGTCAATTTTGGCTATTTGGCCCTTTGTTATGATTTCAACAGGCAAAACATTCAGGTAGAAAATAATTGAAAGCTGAATCTCCATTCGATTGTCTCAAGCCCGAAGCCATCGCTGCACTGGCTGAAGACATCACCTATGCCAAGGCTACCAAGCCGGCATACAAGGTCATTCCACTGGCCATTACCGCAGGCGCTTTCATCGCCATCGCATTTATCTTCTACATCACAGTGACGACCGGAACCGGTACCATGCCTTGGGGTATGGCCAAGTTGGTGGGCGGTCTCTGCTTCTCTCTCGGACTTATTCTCTGTGTGCTGCTCGGTGCCGAGCTGTTCACCTCCACCACCCTGACACTGGTGGCCAAGGCTGCCAATCGCATCAGCTGGGCTCAGCTGCTCAAGAACTGGGGTCTGGTCTACTTCGGCAACCTGATTGGCGGTCTGCTGATGGTGGCGCTGATCATCGTTTCTGCCGAGTACACGGCAGCAGACGGCCAGTGGGGCCTTAACGCCCTCAAAGTGGCCCAACACAAAATTCACCACACCTTCTTTGAAGCGGTGGCGCTGGGTATCCTCTGTAACCTGATGGTATGTCTTGCTGCCTGGATGGCCTTTGGTGCCCGCAGCGCGACTGACAAGGTAGTGGTTATGCTGCTGCCGGTTGCCATGTTCGTTGCCTCAGGTTTCGAGCACAGCATCGCAAACATGTTTATGATTCCGGTTGGTATCGCTATCCACAGCGTGGCTAGTCCGGAATTTTGGCAGGCCATCGGCCAGGATCCGGCAACCTTTGCTGACCTGACCGTATCCAACTTCGTCCTACACAACCTCATCCCCGTGACCATCGGCAATATCATCGGTGGTGGCGTGATGGTTGGTCTGACTTACTGGTTTATCTTCCGTCGTCATCATTAAGGATGATTGCGGGATACTACATCAATACCGTGTGAGGTAATGAAAAATGGCAGAACTTAACGAACAGTTCCAAAAAGCATGGGAAGGCTTCGCGGCCGGTGAATGGCAGACCTCTGTCAACACCCGTGACTTCATCCAGAAGAACTACACCCCGTATGAAGGTGACGAGTCCTTCCTGGCTGGCGCGACCGAAGCGACCACCAAGCTGTGGGACAAGGTCATGGAAGGGATCAAAATCGAGAACCGCACTCATGCGCCGGTTGATTTTGATACTGACCTGCCCTCCACCATTACCGCACACGATGCCGGTTATATCGATCAGAGCCTGGAGCAGATCGTTGGTCTGCAGACTGACAAGCCGCTGAAGCGCGCCATCATCGCCAACGGCGGTATCAAGATGGTTAAAACTTCTTGCGAAGTGTACGGTCGTCAACTGGACCCGATGGTCGAGAAGATCTTCACTGAATACCGCAAGACTCACAACCAGGGCGTGTTTGACGTTTACACCAAAGACATCCTGAACTGCCGCAAGTCTGGTGTTATCACCGGTCTGCCGGATGCCTACGGCCGTGGCCGTATCATCGGTGACTACCGTCGTGTTGCTCTGTACGGTGTTGACTTCCTGATGGCCGACAAACTGGCCCAGTTCAAGTCCCTGCAAGCTGACCTGGAAAACGGCGTCAACCTGGAAGCCACCAT
Source organism: Aeromonas sp. Y289-2 (assembly GCF_027705925.1). NCBI lineage: Bacteria > Pseudomonadati > Pseudomonadota > Gammaproteobacteria > Aeromonadales > Aeromonadaceae > Aeromonas > Aeromonas sp. Y289-2. Next base: position 178,787 of record NZ_JAPDCH010000001.1, on the reverse strand, counting down.
CCGTCTGCGCGAAGAGATCTCCGAGCAGCACCGTGCCCTGGCACAGATGAAGGTGATGGCTGCCAAGTACGGTTGCGATATCTCCGTACCGGCCAAGAACGCTAAAGAAGCCGTACAGTGGACCTACTTCGCCTACCTGGCGGCAGTCAAGTCCCAGAACGGTGCAGCCATGTCCTTCGGTCGTACCTCCAGCTTCCTGGACATCTACATCGAGCGTGACCTGCAGAAAGGCCTGATCACCGAGCAAGAAGCCCAGGAGCTGATGGACCACATGGTCATGAAGCTGCGTATGGTTCGCTTCCTGCGTACTCCGGAATACGATTCACTGTTCTCCGGCGACCCGATGTGGGCGACCGAGACCCTGGCTGGTATGGGCGTTGATGGCCGTACTCTGGTCACCAAGAACAGCTTCCGTATGCTGAACACCCTGTACACCATGGGCCCGTCCCCTGAGCCGAACTTGACCATCCTGTGGTCCGAGAAGCTGCCGGTCGGTTTCAAGAAGTACTGTGCCAAGGTATCCATCGAGACCTCTTCCGTTCAGTACGAGAACGACGATCTGATGCGTCCGGATTTCAACAACGATGACTACGCCATCGCTTGCTGTGTATCCCCGATGATCGTTGGTAAGCAGATGCAGTTCTTCGGTGCTCGTGCCAACCTGGCCAAGACCATGCTGTATGCAATCAACGGTGGTATGGACGAGAAGCTCAAGATCCAGGTCGGTCCGAAAACCGAGATGGTCAAGTCTGAGTACCTCGACTACAACGACGTAATGGATCGTCTGGACCACTTCATGGATTGGCTGGCCAAGCAATACGTTGCTGCGCTGAACATCATCCACTACATGCACGACAAGTACAGCTACGAAGCCTCTCTGATGGCGCTGCACGACCGTGACGTATATCGCACCATGGCGTGTGGTATCGCGGGTCTGTCCGTAGCCGCTGACTCCCTGTCTGCCATCAAGTACGCCAAGGTCAAGCCGATTCGTGACGAAGATGGCGTTGCTATCGACTTCGAAATCGAAGGCGAATACCCGCAGTTCGGTAACAACGACGCTCGCGTCGATGATATCGCCTGTGACCTGGTTGAGCGCTTCATGAAGAAGATTCAGAAGCTGAACACCTACCGTGGTGCTGTTGCTACCCAGTCTGTTCTGACCATCACCTCCAACGTGGTATATGGCAAGAAGACCGGTAACACCCCGGATGGCCGTCGTGCTGGTGCTCCGTTCGGCCCGGGTGCAAACCCGATGCACGGTCGTGACCAGAAAGGTGCTGTTGCTTCCCTGACTTCCGTAGCCAAGCTGCCGTTCGCTTACGCTAAAGATGGTATCTCCTATACCTTCTCCATCGTTCCGAACGCACTGGGTAAAGATATGGAAGCCCAGAAAGCCAACCTGGCTGGCCTGATGGACGGTTACTTCCACCACGAATCCAACGTAGAGGGTGGTCAGCACCTGAACGTTAACGTGATGAACCGTGAAATGCTGCTGGACGCCATGGAAAACCCGGAGAAATATCCGCAGTTGACCATCCGCGTATCCGGTTATGCCGTTCGCTTCAACTCTTTGACCAAAGAGCAACAGCAAGACGTCATCACCCGTACCTTCACTGCTTCTCTGTAATCGAGAGATAGTGAGCAAAAACCGGCGCCAAGGCGCCGGTTTTTTTATGCGTGCGATTCAGGGGGAGTAATCATCCCCTGTGAATCGCCCCCAGTTCCATCGCAACCACAACAGTTATTACTGGGGATTTGAAGAGGATCAAGGGGAGGGGCTCACCAGGATTGACCTAGGCACCGTCTGTAATGCGATTATGCTTTATTCGCGCTCTAAGGGGATAGGCGGTTGCTCTGCCTGCCATTGCATCAGTGTTGCTATGGCTCGTGGAACAGCTGATCAGGTTTAAGGGGTGAACAGAGGCGCCATCGCGGGTATCAAGCAATACCCATAAGCCTGTGACTATGGAATCATTCTCTGCCTCTGCCTCTGCCTCTGCCTCTGCCTCTGCCTCTGCCTCTGCCTCTGCCTCTGCCTCTGCCTCTGCCTCTG
>NZ_JAPDCH010000001.1:0-176721 GCF_027705925.1 Aeromonas sp. Y289-2 | reverse complement strand
CTCTGCCTCTGCCTCTGCCTCTGCCTCTGCCTCTGCCTCTGCCTCTGCCTCTGCCTCTGCCTCTGCCTCTGCCTCTGCCTCTGCCTCTATCTCTCTCAATGCGCAGCTGGGAGGGGGTCTGGTTTAGCCAGCCAGATATGTGTGAAGCTACAAACCCTGCTTACAGAAACAACAAGGGCTGCACATTGTGCAGCCCTTGCCTCTGGAGAATAGCGGGTTGAGCGTGTCAGCTGGCCCAGGTGATGATGTGATCGATCCATTCACCCGCCTGATCCTCGTGAATGACTTTGCCACGGACGGATTGACCAGCCTGATGCATAGCGGAACGACTGCCGGTCAGCAGAGGATGCCACTCTGGAAGAGCGTCACCTTCAGACAGCAGGCGATATGCGCAGGTTGAGGGGAGCCAGTCATATTCGGCGATCTTGTCATGGGTGATCTGCAGACAGTCAGGCTCTTTTTTGAAACGATTGGCGTAATCAGAGCACTGACAGGTCTTGGTGTTAAGCAAATTGCAGGCGACATTGGTGAAAACCAGTTCGTCGGTATCTTCATCGATCAGCTTGTTGAGGCAGCATTTTCCGCAACCATCGCAGAGGGATTCCCATTCGGATTCAGTCATCTGCTGCAGACTCTTGGTCTGCCAAAAGGGGGTTTGCATCATACCGCTCACTTATTACACCTGATAAAACGCGTGGTTATACCCCTTGTTACCCGGTATTTCAAGGAGAGGGTCACTCCGGTGGGCAAATTGTCGTGATCAGCTCAAATGAATGCAATGACTTTTAGCCTCATCATATTACTCAAACGGGTTCGCTGGTGGGCAGGAAGTCCCGCAGGTTTGAATACTTGGGCTGCATGATTGTCCAGTTCAGGTTTTATTTTCTGCTTCTTTATCCGTTACATCTTTTGATGTTTGTCTGCTTGCAGCAAGCAGGGTCAAATGATCTCCGATGCCTACCGTCAGGCTGTTGCACGCTTGTCTTTCAAATAAAGCCGCTGGTCACATATTGTTTGCGCCCTTCTGTCACTGCGACCCGCGGGAGAGCCTGCGTAGGCGTTCGTTTTTTGTCTTAATGATTGAGATAGATATCTTGCTCTGCATAGGCCAGCAGAGGTGTGCCGAGGTTAGTCCGTTTCGCGCCAAAGAAGCGGGTGAGTACGCCAGATTGCTGTCCCAGTCGCTGCAGCTTGACGTGATCCAGCTCGATCTGCTCGGGTAGCCAGGTAAATACGGCGGCGCAGTGACCATTGCCCAGACTGCGCTCCAGGGTTTGCTGCCAGTTCTTGATTTTGGGGCTATGTACCACCAGCACTCTCTTGGGATCGATACCTCGCTCTTCCAGACGGCTGACTGTGGGGCGTCCCGGCGGGGCGATCAACAAGATCCAGCCGGTATGAGCCTCCCCAAGCTTTGTCAGCTCGCTCAGAAACTGATCATCAGACTGGATAGTCACACCATAATGAGCCAACTCCGCTTTGCAGGCGGTTCTGGTTGGCCAGGGCTTGCTCATGACACGATTCATCGCAAAGGGCAGTGAGTGCAGGGGCTGGTTCATATATGGGCTTCCTGTATGAATATCCAAGCTGTATGTGCATACAGTAGTTCTATCCTGTGGCAGTGACAAGGTGTTTTTGCTGAAAAATGTGATGGTGTTGGCATGTGTCGTTAGTAAGGTTATGTTTTTAAACACTATTTAATATAAAGCTGGTTGGGTGTTTTTCGTACTATGGACAAACCTTGCGTAACCGCCCATGGTTATACAGGTCATTTACAGGAGGTGCCGCCATGGATATCAGTACCTTGCAACGTCTTGATGCCAACATCTTGCTGGGCATCATCAATGAGAAGCTAAGGCTTGAGTGTGACGGGTTGGAGGAGCTGCTGGCCTATTACGATATGAGTGAAGAGCAGTTGGCAGGACGTCTGGATCAGATTGGGTACCATTACGATCCATTGAGTAATCAGTTCAAGGCACATCTTTAAGGGTGCAATGATTGCTTCATATTTATACGGTAATTTTTCAGGCACATTGAAACCGGTTTCAATGTGCCGTCTTGCTGCCTATTTTCAGGGATTTTCAAGGCTTGGCAATCTCTGAAAACCTATTCATGCCAGAATATTTTTATTGTTTCATTAAGTTTATGATAATAAAGGGAATGTTTGTTTTTGTGCGATCAATTTAAGGAAAGGGTTTTCAAGCTTTTCAGGCTGTTTTTATCGGTTAAAGTGTGACTTGCGTTAACTTTTAATTCTGCCGCTTTAGTTAGTATTCTCACGCCGGTACATATTTTGAGATAACAACAGCGCCGGTCCCGCAAGCGGGATAACAATTTTATTTGTAACGAAGGAATATGGTTTATGGCTACCAAGAAGAAGACAGACCAGGATCTCCAACTGGATAAAGATCAGCTCAAGGCGAGTATCGTGCGTCACCTGCGTTCTACCTTGGGAACAAGCGAACAGAAAGCCTCTCCCGAAGCGTGGTGGAAAGCCACTGCTGCGGCTGTCAATGAACAGGTGTACGAGCGCCTGACCCGCACTCAGCAGACTCATTTCAAGAAAGATACTCGTGCGATTCACTATCTCTCTGCTGAATTCCTGATGGGACGATTGACTTCTAACAACCTGCACAACCTCTCCCTCTACAAGACTTGCGAAGAGGCGCTGGGCGAACTCGGTCTGGAACTGACCGACCTGTGCGAACAAGAGCCGGACATGGCACTTGGCAACGGCGGCCTGGGTCGTCTGGCTGCCTGCTTTATCGACTCGCTGGCCACTCTGAACTATCCGGCGGTTGGTTACGGTATCCACTACGAACACGGTCTGTTCCGTCAGGAAATCCAGGATGGCCGCCAGATCGAGCGTCCGGACTCCTGGCGTGAATATGGCAACCCCTGGGAGATCTGCCGCCCCGAGTCGGTGCAAGAAGTGCCGCTCTATGGCTACGTCGAGACCGTGTTTGGTGACAATGGCGGCCTGAAGAAGGTATGGCACGCCGGTCGCAAGATTAAAGGGGTGCCTTGGGATATTCCGGTGGTCGGTTTTGGCGGTCACACCGTCAACATCCTGCGTTTGTGGGAATCCCGCGCCTCCGAGTTTTTCGACTGGGACGTGTTCAACGCCGGTGGTTACATTGACTCCCAGGCTGAGAAAGCCCAGGCCGAGACCATCTCCAAGGTGCTGTATCCGAACGATGAGACCGATGCAGGTAAAGAGCTGCGTCTGATCCAGCAGTACTTCTTCTGTGCTTGCTCCATCAAGGACATCATGCGCCGCTACAAGCGGGTCCATGGCAGTGACTTCAGCAACTTTGCCGCGCAAATTGCCATTCAGCTCAACGATACTCACCCGACTGTCGCCATCCCGGAACTGATGCGGGTGCTGGTTGACGAGGAAGATCTGAACTGGGATGCCGCTTGGGCTATCTGCTATCAGGTATTCTCTTACACCAACCACACTCTGCTGCCGGAAGCGCTGGAGAAGTGGTCGGTCAGCCTGTTCGAGAAAGTACTGCCTCGCCATCTGGAGGTGATTTACGAGATCAACGCCCGCTTCCTGAACGAGTTGGTGGAGCCCAAGTGGCCGGGCAACGATGCCATCAAGGCCAAGCTCTCCATCATCGAAGAGGGAGATGTGCGCAAGGTTCGCATGGGCAACCTGTGCGTGATCGGTTCGTCCAAAGTGAACGGTGTGGCCGAGATCCACTCCAAGCTGGTGAAGGAAGATCTCTTCCCCGAGTATGCCGAGCTGTGGCCGGAAAAAATGTGCAACGTGACCAACGGGGTGACCCCGCGTCGCTGGCTGCTGGCGTGCAACCCGGAACTGGCTGGCCTCTACAACGAAGTAGTGGGCAAGGAGTGGCCGCTGCAACTGGACAAACTGCGTGGCGTGGTGAAGTTTGCCGACGACAAGGCGTTCCAGCAGCAGTTCATGACCATCAAGCGTCACAACAAAGAGAAGCTGGTCAAGGTCATAAAAGACGAAACCGGTATCGATGTCAGTGCCGAGGCGATCTTTGACGTTCAGATCAAGCGTCTGCACGAGTACAAGCGCCAGCAGCTGAACCTCATTCACATCATGGCACTCTATCGTCGTCTGCTGGCCAACCCGGACTATGACATGCACCCACGCGTGTTTATCTTCGGCTCCAAAGCGGCGCCCGGTTACAAGCTGGCCAAAGACATCATCTATGCCATCAACAAGCTGGCGGATCGGGTCAATAACGATGCTCGTATCCAGGGCAAGCTGAAAGTGGTGTTCATGCCGAACTATCGCGTGAGTCTGGCCGAGAAGCTGATCCCGGCGGCAGATGTCTCCGAGCAGATTTCCACTGCAGGTTACGAAGCATCCGGTACCGGCAACATGAAGATGGCACTCAACGGTGCAATCACCATCGGGACGCTGGATGGAGCCAACATCGAGATCGCTGAAGAGGCGGGTGCCGAAAACTGTGCCATCTTCGGTCTGAACGTGGACGAAGTGAAGTCGCTGAAGGCGCGCGGTTACAACCCGTACGACTTCTACTATGCCAACTCCGAGCTCAAAGCCGTGCTGGACTGGTTTGATACCGACTACTTCACGCCTGGTCGTCCGGGTGAGCTGGCCTCCATCAAGCGCTCCTTGCTGGAAGGGGGAGACCCTTACCTGACCCTGGCGGACTTCCAGTCCTACTCGGATGCACACAAGCTGATCGATACCTGGTATCGGGATCCGGCACTGTGGGCGAAGAAGGCCATCATCAACTCGGCCACCATGGGCAAGTTCAACTCCGACCGCTCTATTCAGGACTATGTGGATCGGATCTGGGATCTGAAGGCCTGCAGCATCGGCTAATCGGATTCATAAATGAGAAAACCCCCGCAATGCGGGGGTTTTTGTTTATTGGGGGGAGTTGGATCAGAGGATATCGCCAACGAAGTAGGCCAGCAGGGCGAGCAGCACGGTAAAGACCACGTTCAGAGCCATACCGGCTTTCATCATCTCCCTTTGGCGGATGTGGCCACTGGCGAAGACGATGGCATTTGGCGGCGTGGCGACTGGCAGCATAAAGGCACAGGAGGCACCGATAGCGATTAACACAGACATCACCACAGGTGATACACCAAGCGCCTCGGCGACACCGGCAAACAGGGGAACCAACAGTGCGGCGGTGGCGGTGTTGGAGACCAGTTCGGTCAGGAATACCACGAAGGCGGCCAGCATAAGCAACACGACAAAAATGTTAGCGTTGGAGAGCACGGCCGACAGATGGCTGGCCAGGAAGGCACTGGTACCGGTGGCCTTGAGAATGGCGCTCAGGGTCAGACCGCCGCCAAACAGCATCAGCACGCCCCAGTCGGTGTTCTGGTTGACGTCATCCCAGCTGGCGACACGGCTAACCACGATGGCTACGATGGCGCCCATGGCAATCAGGGTATCGAGTTGCGGAATACCGCCAAAGGCGTTGGAGATGGGTTGTGAGCCGATCCAGAGCACAACTGTGGTCAGGAAGATTGCCAGCGTCACTTTACGCTCGCGGGTCCAGTTGATGGTGACATCCTGGATCTCGACGCGGTGGCTGAGACGCGGGCGGGTTACCAGATAGAGCAGGGCAATGCCGCAGGGCATCAGGATCAGCACTACTGGAACACCGAATTTCATCCAGTCAGTGAAGCCAATCCCCATCTGGGCGGCTGCGATGGCGTTGGGTGGGCTACCCACCAGGGTACCGATGCCGCCGATACTGGCGCTGTAGGCGATCCCCAGCAATACGAAGACGAAGGTGGCGCGCTCTTTTTTGCTATCGAGGCGTGCCAGCATACCGATCGCCAGTGGCAGCATCATGGCGGTGGTAGCGGTGTTGCTGATCCACATCGACATGGCGGCTGTGATGGTAAAGAGCAGGATGACGCCCCAACCCAGATGACCATTGGCCAGGTGCATCACCTTGCCTGCCATCAGGGTATCCAGTCCCTGTTTGGAGAGGGCTGCCGCGAGGGCGAAACCGCCAAAAAAGAGGAACAGGATCGGGTTGGCAAAATCGGTGAGGGATTTGCTCATGTCAAACACCCCGAGCACGGTAGCCAGCAGGGGTACCAGCAGCGCGGTGATGGTGACGTGCAGTGCTTCGGTCAGCCAGAGGATGGCGATAAAGACCAGAATGCCCAGCCCCTTGTTGACCATGGGGTCAAACGGGAGCCAGGCGAGCATGGCACAAAGTAGCAAAACATCCAGGATGACGATCCCTGATTTGATGTCCAGCCAGCGAGATGGAGCAGAGGGTACAGCTGATGTGTGCATAATGTTCTCTCGGTTAATTTATGGTTGTTTTTGTGTTGCCGAGATTACATCCATTCACTTGTTTGAAACAGACTCACATGTTGAAAATCAGCCTCTACTCACATACTCATTGATAAAAATGAGGAAATGAACACATAAATAAAACATGTGCGAAATATAAATCAAACATCCATGAACTGTTCCAGCCACTGCTTGAACATGTTCTTGGGCAAGGATCCATTTATCTGGTTCACCAGTTTGCCCTGTTTGAAGACCATCAGGGTGGGGATGCTGCGAATGGCGTAACGGGCGGCAATGGTGCTCTGTTGCTCGGTATCGACTTTGGCAAAGCGCATCCGTGGTTCGAGTTCATGGGCAACCTCATGAAATACCGGAGCAAACTGCTGGCAGGGGCCGCACCAGCTGGCCCAGAAATCGACCACGACCGGGATATCTGAGTTGATCAGGGTATCGAAGTTATCCGCCTTCCCGAGGCAAGGGGTCTGGCTGAACAGGAGGGCTTTGCAGCGCCCGCATTTGGCAGATGTATCGATATGGGTAACGGGCAGGCGGTTCCTGGTAAAGCAGTGGCTACAATAAGTAGTGATAAATGACATAATTGGTTCCTTCTAAATCAGCTCTGGCCGGGGATATGATGAGAAGCCAGAATGAAGCAATCGCGAAACAATAGCGAAATATCAGAGCAATAACGGTAACACAGTGCCCAGCGGGAGTGGATAATTCCCCCAGGGTTCATTGCCTGACCGGATAATTCAGCGACCACCAGATGAGAGTCGAGACGGGATGAATAAAGGATCACGGAAAAACCGTGCTGTGCCAGGGCTGATCGTTGCCTTGCTGCTCGCCTTTTCGGGCTACTGCTGGCAGTCGCTCAGTCAGCAGCAACAGGCCCACGACCTGAACGACGCGGCCGAGGTGGTACTGAACCGGATCAACGCCGATACCGTCTATCTGCTTGGGCGGGAGCAGGCCAATGACAGCAATGTCCAGCAGCGCCTGAACCAGTTATCCATCACCCTTGACGGTTTTGTACGGGAAGTCAGAAGCGATCCCGAGCTGGTGCAAGACGATCTCTCCCAGGCACTGCTTGAGGACATGGACACCTATCTGATGGCGCTGGCCAGGCTTCATGCCATTGAGATGGCTATCGAGTATCTCAATGCGCCCCTGCAGGCCCAGATTCAAAAGGTGCGGGGGATAAGCCCGTCAGACAGTGCGCTTCATCGCGACCTGGAGGAGCTGGCGCAACTGAGCAACTATCTGCAGCGCAGTTGGGACAAACGTGAACAGACTACGCTGGATCTGCTGCAACAGCAGTTGCAATCCCGTTATGGCAACTTGCCGGAGATCGCGACCCTGATCCGCCTGAGCAAGGAGATGAGCCAGCAGGTGATGGCCTATCACACCTTGCGTTACCAGCTCATCGACATGCATGTGATCGAGAGTTTGGTGCGCTGGAAACTCGACAAGCTGGAGCGCGCCTCCTCTTTGATGAATCGCTTTTATCTGATGGTGCTGTGCGGAGCTTTGATCTGCTTTGCGCTGGTGGCCTTCACCCTGTGGCGCCGTAACCAGAAGCTGAGCGAACTGTCGCGCCAGACCGGCTTGCTGGCCCAGGCCAAAAGCGATTTTCTGGCCAACATGAGCCACGAGATCCGCACCCCCATGAATGCCATCATAGGTTTTAGCTCGCTGGCACTGCAGACTGAACTGGATCAACAACAGCGGGACTATCTGGGCAAGATCAAATCCTCATCCGATACCCTGCTGCTGCTGATCAACGACATCCTTGATTTGACCAAGGTGGAGTCCGGCAAGCTGACGTTGGAGGAGATCGACTTCGATCTCAGCGAGCAGCTCGATTCGCTGGCGGGCATGTTTGCCGATCTGGCGGAGCGCAAGCACGTGGAGGTGGTTATTCGCAAGTCACCGGAGGTACCGGTCTTCTTGCGTGGAGATCCCCTACGATTGGGGCAAGTACTGGTCAATCTGGTGAACAACGCCATCAAGTTTACCGAACGCGGTGAAGTCGAAGTCTGCATCGAGCTGGCCAATCCTCACCCAATGCGGATCCGCTTCAGTGTGCGCGATACCGGCATCGGCATTGCCGAAGAGAAGCAGACCCAACTGTTTCAGGCGTTTACCCAGCTGGAGGCGGGCAATACCCGCAAATATGGCGGCTCGGGTCTTGGGCTCAACATCTCCCAGCGGCTGGTGGAGCTGATGGGGGGGCGGATCACCGTAGAGAGCAAGCCTGGCGTCGGCTCTCTGTTCAAGTTCGATATCCCGATGGCGCAGGCGGTCTACGGCGTGGCTGGACGGAAAGTATTCTTCGAGAACCAGCCGCTGGTGATGGTGATGGATGACAACGAACTGGTGCTGGATCTGGCCCGGGACATTCTGACTCGGGCTGGTGTGCGGGTGCTGCCGGTCAACTCCCTTTCCCGTGCCCGTCAACTGCTCCGTGAAGAGGGACCGAATCTGCGGTTGGCGATCCTCGACTGGCGCATGGGTCAGGAGGATGGGCTCGATCTGGCGCTGGAGATGTATCAGCACAGCCAGTGGCGGCGGATCCCCATCCTGATGATCAGCGCCTGGGCCAGAGAGGGGCTACACGCTAGGATGGACAGCATGGGGTTGACCCATTTTCTGCCCAAACCGATGACCGAAAATGCCCTGCTGGCCAAGGTGGACGAGCTGCTTAACGGCAGCTCCTACGAACTCAACCTGCGCAAGGCAGAGGCACAGGGGGATCAGCAACACTTCAAATCCCTGTTGCAGGGTACCCGAGTGCTGTTGGCGGAAGATAACCGGGTCAATCAGCAGCTCATCATCGAGTATCTGCGGCGCGTCGATGCGGTAGTGTGTGTGGTCAGCAATGGTCGGGAGGCGGTGGAGCGGGTCGCCGAGCAGCCTTTTGACGTGATCCTGATGGATTTGCAGATGCCGGTGCTGGACGGACTCGATGCCACCCGCCAGATCCGCAAGATGGTCGACAAACACGATGTGCCCATCATTGCCCTCACCGCCAGTGCAATGCCCGGTGACAAGGAGCGTTGCCTGGGGGTGGGGATGAATGGCTATGTCACCAAGCCGGTGAGCAAGCTGGATCTCTACAACAACCTGCTGCAGTGGGTAAAGCCGCAAGGGGTGGAGCAGGCGGGGATCATGGAGGTGAAACCGCCGGATATGATCGGGATCCTCGATCTGCAGGATGCCCTCAAGCGGCTGGAGCAGGACAAGGAGGCGTTGCAGATCCTGTTCAAGCTGTTCATGTCGGAGCACAAGGACGATCTGTGGGAGATCCGCTCCGCCCTGCGCCGTCAGCAGCCCGAGGTGGCCAGCAAGCTGCTGCACACCCTCAAGGGGGTGTCTGCCAATATCTCGGCGGCCCGTCTGCAATTGGTGGCTGGCGAGCTGGAGTGGCGCTTGCGGCAAAACGAGGTGCTAAGCGAGACGGATCTGGAGCAGTTGCAACAGGTGTTCAGCCAGACCCGGGAAGAGGTGTCACACTTCCTGTTGACCGGTGAGCAGCATGAAAATTCGTATAATCCCTATTCATCAGGGGATGATCGCATGTCACAGTGAATTAAATAGTAATTATTCTCAACCATCCCGGTTCGGGATATGATGAGCTTTCGTTCGAATCGCCTCCAGCCGGAGGCGATTGTTTTCATTCTTCTATTTCTGCGTGGCTTCTCTGATGGCCGCTCCTTGGAGCGGTCACGGGCAGATAGCGCTAAAGGTTGGTGGTGTGAGCGTATTTCTACGATTGAGCTGGTTTTTCAAGGAGCAGTGGCCCCGTTATCTGGCTGCTATCTCCCTGCTGCTGATGGTGGCCCTGTTGACCGTTATTCCGCCCAAAGTGGTGGGCTGGGTGGTGGATGGCATCACCAAGGGCGGTCTCGACAATGGTACCCTGATGCGCTATCTGGCGGGGCTGTTTGGTCTGGGTGTGCTGATTTATCTGCTGCGCTACGTCTGGCGGGTGATGCTGTTTGGTGCCTCTTACCGTCTGGCCTATGTGTTGCGCAATCGCCTTTTCAGCCATTTCACCCGGATGAGCCCCGATTTTTATCAGCGCCACCGTACTGGCGATTTGATGGCCCATGCCACCAATGACATTCAGGCTGTGGAGATGACCGCTGGCGAAGGGGTGCTGACTCTGGTGGACTCCATCATGGTCGGGGTATTGGTGCTCTCCATCATGTGCAGCCAGTACTCCTGGCAGTTGACGCTGGTCTCCTTGCTGCCGCTGCCGGTGATGGCCTATTTCATGAACCGCTTCGGCACCCAGATCTACACCCAGTTCAAGGCGGCGCAAGGGGCCTTCTCCAGGCTCAACAACAAGACCCAGGAGGCCCTTTCCGGCGTACGGGTGTTGAAATCCTATGCGGTTGAATCGCTGGAAGATGAAGGCTTTGCTGAGCTGACCAAACAGGCGGGGGAGCGCAATATGGCGGTGGCCCGCATCGATGCCAAATTCGATCCGGTCATCTATCTCTGTATCGGTTGCTCCTACTTCCTCGCGGTGGCGGGGGGCAGTGTGCTGGTGCTGCGCGATGAGCTGACCCTGGGTGAGCTCACCAGCTTCACCATGTACCTCGGCCAGCTGATCTGGCCGATGTTTGCCATCGCCTGGCTGTTCAACATCATCGAGCGGGGCAGCGCCGCCTACTCCCGTATCGAAAGCCTGCTTGGGGAGCGCAGCGATATCGAAGAGCCCGCCCAGCCGGCGGTGTTTACCTCTGCCTTTCCTTTGCAGATCAAGGGGGTGAGTTATCAACTTGAGCAGCGCACCCTGCTTGCGGATATCGACGTTACCCTCAAGCAAGGGGGGATGCTCGGGGTGGTGGGGCGCACCGGGGCAGGCAAGAGCTCCCTGCTCAAGCTGTTGATGCGCCTTGCCAATCCGACTCACGGTTCGATTGTCATGTGTGGCGTTCCGATTGACCAGCTGCCGCTCGCCACACTGCGCAGCCAGTTTGCCTATGTGCCGCAGGAGCCATTCCTGTTTTCCACCACTATCGCCGCCAATATCGCCCTCGGCAAACCCGATGCGAGCCGCGAGGAGGTCGAACGGGTGGCGCGCATTGCCTGTGTCCACGATGATATTGTGCGTTTCCCCAAGGGCTATGAGACCGAGGTGGGGGAGAAAGGGGTGACCCTCTCCGGCGGCCAGAAACAGCGGCTGGCCATTGCCCGCGCCCTGCTGCTGGAGGCGCCCATTCTGGTGCTCGATGATGCGCTCTCGGCGGTAGATGCCCACACCGAGCAGCAAATTCTGCATGCCCTCAAGGCCCATCGTCGCACCCTGATCCTGGTCAGCCATCGCATGACGGCGGTGGAGCAGGCCGACGAGATCCTGGTGCTGGAGCAGGGGGCCGTTAGCGAGCGGGGTCATCACGGTACCCTGATGGCGCACAATGGCTGGTATGCAGATATGGTGCGTTACCAGCGTCTCGAAGAAGCGGTGGAGGAGAGCCTGTGAATCCGACCATTAAACGACTGCTCGCCTACTGCGCCCAGTATCCCCGCTGGCTTATTCAGGCGGGGATCTGTTTGCTGCTTGCCACCGGCGCCGAAGTGGCCGGGCCGCTGCTGATCAAGCTCTTTATCGATGACTATCTGGCGCCTCGCAATATCGTGCTGCCTACCATAGCTCTGATCGCAGCGGGCTATCTGGGCTTACAGGTACTCTCGGCGGCGGGTTTCTATTTGCAATCCTTGAGCTTCAATCGCATCGCTCAGGCGGTGGTGCAAACCCTGCGCGAGCAGGTATTTGCCACCGCCATCCGGTTGCCAGCCCGCTATTTTGACAAGCATCGCTCCGGCTCGCTGATTTCCCGCATCACCAACGACACCGAAGCGATCATGAACCTCTATGTGCAGGTGATCGGCTTGCTGGTGCAAAAGGTGGTGCTGTTGTGCGGCATCCTCATCTCCATGGCGCTGCTGGATCTGCGGCTGATGCTGGTCTGCTCCCTGTTGCTGCCCGCTGTGGGCGGGGTGATGTGGCTCTACCAGAAACTGAGTGTGCCGGTGGTGCGAGCAACCCGCAGTCTGCTCTCCGACATTAACAGCCGCCTCAACGAGTCGCTGCAGGGGATGCCGGTCATTCAGGCTATGGTGCAGGAGCGACACTTTGCCAACGCCTTTGCCGAGGTGAACCAGCAGCACTGGTCGGCACGGATCAAGAGCCTCAAGATCAACGGCATTTTGCTGCGTCCGCTCATCGATCTCTTCTACATGATGGTGCTGATTGGCCTGTTGGCGCTGTTCGCCCACGAGGGGGTGAGCCACGCTGGTGCCATTCAGGTGGGGGTGCTCTACGCCTTTATCAGCTATCTGGGGCGGATGATCGAGCCGCTCATCGAGATGACCAACCAGCTTAACCAGCTGCAGCAGGCGATGGTGGCGGGGGAGCGTGTCTTTGCTCTGCTCGATGAAACCCGCGAGAGCACCGATGGCGAGATGATCGCGCTGGAAGGGCGGGTCAGTTTCGAGCGGGTGAGCTTCTCCTACGATGGTGAGCAACAGGTGCTGCGGGAGGTCAGCTTTGCCGCAAAACCGGGCCAGATGCTGGCGCTGGTGGGCCATACCGGCAGCGGCAAGTCCACCATCATCAGCTTGCTGATGGGCTTCTATCCGCTGGATCAGGGGCAGATCCGCTTCGATGAGCACGCACTGGATACCCTGTCGCTGGCGGCTGTGCGCCGCAGCATCGGGCTGGTGCAGCAAGATCCTTTTATCTTCGTCGGCACCCTGGCGGAGAACCTGCGTCTCGGCCGCGCCGGAATAGACGAAGCGCGGCTCTGGCAGGCGTTGAGCGAGGTGCAGTTGGCCGAGTTTGTGCGCAGCTTGCCACAGGGGATCAACACCTTGATGGAGGAGGGGGGCAAGAACCTCTCCGCCGGTCAGCGGCAACTGCTCTCCTTTGCCCGCGCGCTGGTGGGGGATCCGCGTATCCTCATTCTGGATGAAGCAACGGCGAGTGTGGACTCTCAGACCGAGCTGGCGCTGTCGCAGGCGATCTCTGCCGCCCGTCGTGGCCGCACCACCATCGCCATCGCCCACCGCCTCTCGACCATCGTCGATGCGGACGAGATCCTGCTGCTCTCCCGCGGTCAGGTGAGCGAGCGGGGTACCCATGGTGAGTTGATGGCCCTCGGCGGTCACTATGCCCAGCTGTTCGAGATGCAGAGTCAGGGGGCCTGGCTGGAAGAGAAGCGCGCCTGATCGGCACATTTGCTGTAACAGCGACATGAGCGAAAAGAGGGAACCGGTGCGGTTCCCTCTGTTTTTTTGGGTTGGGCAAAAGGTCGTAACCGTGATCCCTGTGCTTGTCGAATGGCGCAGATGCAGGCAACATGTTGTTTACATTAACTCATCGGATCAGTTCGCATATGGATTTGCAACGCTTCAAAGCCAATCTGGCGCTCCGGCTGTTTGCCTGGCGCTATATTCCCGTCATCGGGTTTTGTGCCCCGATCATCGAAGAGATGAACGCCAAGGCGCTGCGCATCCGCATTCCCCTTGGCTGGCGTACCCGCAACCACCTGGGCAGCATGTATTTTGGCGCGCTGGCGACCGGCGCCGATCTGGTAGGTGGTCTACTGGTGATGGAGAAGGGGCGGCAGCGGCGCAAGAAGGTGCACTTCGCCTTCAAAGATGTGCAGGGGGAGTTTTTGAAACGACCGGAGGGGGATGTGCAGTTCGACTGCGCAGCGGGGGAGGAGATCGATGCCATGATCGACGAGTCGTTGGCAAGCGGTCAGCGCATTAATCGCCCCATCCGGGTGGTGGCAACCTGTCCGTCATTGAACGGGGATGAGGCGATGGCGCGTTTTGTGCTGACCCTGTCGATCAAGGCCAGCTAGCGGGTTGCCGGAGAGTGGCCCCCCGAGACGGGGTTAGCCAATCTCCGGGCTGACGCCCTCTTTCACCACGACCTTCATGCCGTTGAAGTTGACCACCTGTTCGGCCACGATCTTGCAGCGCTTGCGGGTCTCCACCTGACCGTCCACCTCGACCAGCCCTTCGGCAACGAGGGCTTTGGCGGCGCCGCCACAATCGGCCCACCCCTGATGTTTGATAAGGTCACACAAGGCAACGAAGGGGTGACCTTCGAGCAGAAACGTCTCCATGGGAAATCCTCTAGATGGATGAATGCCGGATACAGCAGGGCGACTATTTTAGGCAGTTCGCTCAGGCAAAGAAAGGAAGAGGAACCACTCGCTGTGAAAAAGTGGCCGATTGTCCTTGAGGTGGCGCTTTCGCAAGTCCTGATGGAGAGGTGAGAGGGCCACCCGTGACGTATCGTGACGCACCTCGTCCCTGCTGGTGTGCCCACACTCTCCCCTGACTGTTAGGATCGGGCCACTCTCAATGGCCCAAGGAACTTCCCATGACACTCTCCCGCCTGCTGCTGGCATGCAGCGCCCTTACTCTGTGCGGTGTCGCGCAGGCCAGTACTCCGGTGCAGGTCTCGCTGCCCGGGGTCAATTTGCCCGCGTCCCATCAGGTGGAAGGGGCGCGCGCCTCGCTGCTCTACGGTCGGACCGGTCAGGTGAAGGGTATTGATCTGCCGATCTTCGCCCTCTCAGATGTGGATCAGTTCAGCGGCCTGCAGCTCGGGGTATTCCTGGGTGCTGGCCGGGTGCGCCACCAGTTTGGCGGGGTCGCCATCAACGCCATCAACTGGCACGAAGGGCAGGATACCGGCGTCAATCTGGGGCTGGTCAATCTGACCAACAATGTGCAGGGGCTCAACTGGGGGGCGGTCAATATCGCCAAGGGCAATGCGCTGGCCAACGTTGGCTTTGTCAACTATGCCGAGCGTACCACCTTCCAGATTGGCTTTATCAATGCCACCAAGCACCTCGATGGCTTGCAGATCGGGCTGGCCAACTATGCCGCCAACGGCGTGTTCCCCATTCTGCCACTGGTGAACTTCCAGAAATCGTTCTGACCAAGGCAGTTCGCTTTGCGTTAAAGGCATCTGCTGATTACCCTGTGCCTCTTGCAACTTGTGACAGGCGAACAGAGGTAATTGATGACGGCAGGGCAGATGAGTGCAATCGGGATCGGCTGGGATGTGCGTGGCTGGCAGGGCAGTGCCCAGGCGGTGGCCGTGGTGGGCTGGCAGGCCGAATCCAACCGCCTGCACTGGCTCGGGGTGTCGCCGCTGTTTCGCTTGAGCTCGCGGGTGGCGCCGGATCTGGCCGCTCTGCTGCGTCCGGCCCTGCAAAACGAGCTGACCCTGATGCAGGTAGAAGCCTGCCCGCAACTGGCGCTCGGTATCGATGCGCCGCTTGCCTTTTCCCGCGCCTTGCGGGATCTGCTCAACGGCCAGCCACACAGCTGCGCAGTGCCCGAGCGGGAGATAGACAACCCCTACGCCTACCGCGACTGCGAGCGCTGGCTGTATCAGCAATACGGCAAGAAGCCGCTCTCGGCTATCTTCGACCGGCTCGGCAACAACGCTACCCTGGCGCTCTCCATGCTGCCGCGGCTCTCGGATCTGCAACTGGTGCCGACCGTTGCCCCGAAGGCCAGTCGTGCCGTGCTGGAGGTCTATCCGGCATTGGCCAAAGTGGGCGGCAAGGCATCCCCTGCCAGACCCGAGCTGGCGGCGCTGCTGCCTGCCGATGTGGTGACGGATACGGATCGCTACGATGCGGCGCTGTGCGCCCTGATGGCGCTGCAATATGCCGCTGGTGGCAAGGTGACGGTATTGCCTGAGCTGATTTCGCCACCCAGTGACATGCCGTGTGATGAGGGATGGGTCTATCACTTTGCCCGTCATGGCGTTGAGCACAACGGCATGTGATGGACGGTGACGCGGCGCATCATGGCGCCGCTCATCCTGTCGATGCGGGCCAAATGGCGCAAAAAACCTGTCTTTAGTCAGGAAATTGCCTGTTCATCCCGCGCCAAGGTGGCGCATCGTTATCTTCATCCGATATATTGCCCACCTTGCTGATCCTTTGCTGTGGTATTCCCGATGAAATCCGTTCTCTCTATTCAGTCCCACGTGGTCTTTGGTTGTGCCGGCAACAGCGCGGCCGTCTTCCCCATGCGCCGCCTCGGTATGGATGTATGGCCCATCAACACGGTGCAGTTTTCCAACCACACCCAATATGCCCAGGGGTGGCAGGGAATGGCGATGCCGGCGGGTCATATCAGTGCGCTGGTGAAAGGATTGGGCAATATCGAGGTGTTGAGCCAGTGTGACGCCGTGCTGAGCGGCTACCTTGGCTCCGCCGAGCAGGGGGACGAGATCCTGACCGTGGTCAACGCCGTCAAGGCGGCCAACCCCGATGCCATCTACTTCTGCGATCCGGTGATGGGTCACCCGGAGAAGGGGTGTATCGTCGCTCCCGGCGTCACCCGTTTCCTGACCGAGCAGGCGTTGCCGGTGGCCGACATGATTGCCCCCAACCTGCTGGAGCTGGAGACCCTCTGTGATACCCATCTGGCAGATCTGGATCAGACCCGCGCGGCTGCCCATCAGCTGCTGGCCCGCGGCGTCAAGCTGGTGCTGGTCAAGCATCTCGGTCGTGCGGCGCAGGACTCCAGCCGCTTCGAGATGCTGCTGGCCACCCCGCAAGGGGATTACTTGATTGCCCGTCCGCTCTATGACTTTGCCCGCCAGCCGGTAGGGGTGGGCGATCTTATCAGCGCCCTGATGCTGGCGAATCTGCTGGCCGGTCACGATGCGGTCAGCGCGTTCGA
Source organism: Aeromonas sp. Y289-2 (assembly GCF_027705925.1). Lineage (NCBI taxonomy): Bacteria > Pseudomonadati > Pseudomonadota > Gammaproteobacteria > Aeromonadales > Aeromonadaceae > Aeromonas > Aeromonas sp. Y289-2. The sequence goes on along the minus strand of NZ_JAPDCH010000001.1, from coordinate 159,701 downwards.
GCGCACCAACGCCTCGGTGGATGCGGTGCTGCAGGAGACCTGGCGCCAGCAGGCTTACGAGCTGCAACTCATCGCCGCGCAAGATGCCTTCGCCCTGCCAGAGGTTGCAGTGCGAGCGGTGAAACTGCCCTGATACTGCGCAGGCGTTCGTCTATCTAGACAAGCGATGGGATGCAGATGAAAAAGGCTTGCCAATGGGCAAGCCTTTTTACTGTTTGCACTGTTTAGTGCGGCAAGCAATCAGGGGCGGGGATGGCGGAGGCGATAACGCTCTGCCATGGCATTGGCCGCTACCATGGCGGCGTAGACATCCTGTTCACTCACTGTCATCGGCATGTTGCCCATGGTATCGAGGGGATCGCAGGCCAGCTGCGCTACCTTACGCCACTCGCTTTCATCAAAGTGGGTGAGCCCCAGCTCTTGCAGTGTCATGGGCAGGCCTGCGCAGTCGATGATGCGAAACACCTCATCAAGCTCATGTTGTGGGGCGCGCTCAAGCACGAGTTGGGTCAGCAGGCCGAAGACCACCTTCTCGCCATGCTGGGCACGATGGAGCTCCGGGATCAGTGACATGCCATTGTTGACGGCATGAGCGGCGGCCAGTCCACCGGCTTCGGCGCCGACCCCGCTGAGGTAGATGGTGGCCTCGATGACCTGCTCCAGCGCCGGGGTCGAGACATGGTGGCGTATCGCATCCATGGCCAGCTCGATGTTCTCACCAAGCAGCTCGTAACAGAGCTGTGCCAGACCAAGGCCAGTGCGTGAAGGACGCTTGCCGACCAGATTGAGTCCGTCCGACCGATAGCAGGCGCGCGCCTCGAAATAGGTGGCCAGGGCATCGCCAACGCCTGCGGAAAAGAAGCGGGGAGGGGCGGCGGCAATGATGGCCGTGTCAGCCAGCACCACGTCCGGATTTTGCGGCAGGAAGAGATAGCGCTCAAATTCCCCCGCCTGGTTGTAGATCACCGCCAGTGCCGTGCAGGGAGCATCTGTGGAGGCAATCGTCGGGAACAGCACAACCGGACGGCGCAGATAGAAGGCCACGGCCTTGGCGACATCCAGCGTCTTGCCGCCGCCGATCCCGACAATCACGTTTGCACCATATTGCTCTGCAAGGTGGGTCAGGCGGTGGATCTCCTGTTCGGTGCATTCGTAGCGAAACTTGTCGACCACTCCCCTGAGGCCTGCCTGCAGGAGCCCTGCCAAAGCTTCTTCCCGTACCCGCTCCAGAATGAACTCATCGCTGATGAGCAACGCATAGTCACCAAAATCTTTAACGTGCTCATGGAGTTGCGGGAGAAGGTGTTGACCGATGATGAACTTTTTGGGGGAGGTAACTGTACGGGGCAAAGTGGGCATCCATTATTCCTCAAGGCAGTGAACAACATAGATTTGATTATCAAATGGGTCTCTCACGATACGCCGGATGAGGCAATAGATGAAGAAGAAAAGAGGGGCGTTTTAATCATTAATTAATCTTTCTGTTTGTTTGGTTGTATTTTGGGGCGAGCGATTGGCGGTGTTGAGACATGCAGGATCAATGGCTCTATCGTGGCAATCCGTCGCAAGCCATATTGCTGCAACAAGCTGTCACGCGGGCAACAAGCAAGGCCGCTTGGTGCGGCCCTGCTGTATGTGGATAAGGCATAGGGGATGGTCAGAGCGGTTTGTAGAAGATGACGGTTGCAGCAAGAGTGCCATCTGCGTTGCGCGCAAAGCTCGGGATCTGGCCCGCCTCCAGATAGCCGAGTTGACGATAAAGGTGGGAGGCCACATCACCGGCGCGAGTATCCAGCACCAGCAGTGAACGGCCCGCGGCATGGGCGCCTTGTTCCAAGGCCTGCATCAGCGCACGACCGACACCTTTTCCTCTCGCCGTTTGCAGTACCATCAGTTTTTCCACTTCGGCTCGGTGGCGACCGTTGGCCTTGCCACAGAGCGCGAGCTGAATCGCTCCCACGAGCTGTTGTTGCTCAAGGGCAAGCCACAGCTTTCGGTGACCTGCCACAAGATCTGCTTCAACTCCTTGCCAGTAGCGGGCAGATTCCTCCATGGTCAGCGGCGGTAAAAAACCGACCGAGGCGCCGCTATCGACACAATCTTGCAGCAGGGTGATGAGCGCACTTTGGTAGGTCGCTGCGCTTTTAACTTCCACAATATCCATCTGACATCCTTGTCGTTGCGATGTTATGTGGCTGATTGCCACCGTTGGTTCATATGCGGTAGGTACTTATGCTCGCCGCGAGTACGGCTAGTCAGCGGATCAGCTCCTGCTCAACCAGCCAGGTAAACAGCAGGCGGGAGACGGGGGAGAGCTCATCGAGGTGAGAGCTATCGAGCCAGCGCAGCTCGGCAATTTCGGCCGAGGCGATTGGGGTGCCGCTAGCTTCGCCGGTGTAGCAGCGCAATCTCACCTCGACACCTGCCGGTTTGCCATCGGCCTGGGCGTTGAATTCGCAGGCAAAGCGCAGGGTGTCGGGTTGCAGGGTGACAGCCAGCTCCTCCTCAATCTCGCGGATCAGCGCCGCCTCGTCGCTCTCGCCCGGTTCCCGCTTGCCGCCCGGGATGTAATAGATGCCCTTGCCGTGGGAGCGGGCGCAGAGCAGTTGCTGATCTTTAAAGGTGAGCCAGGCGAGTTTGTCGATCATCTGTTTTCTCTCCAATGGGGTTGCCGTGATGAGCACTGGCGCACTCAAGCGCACAGTTGTTTTGCATGCCGGCAGCCTAACAAAGATGAAGTTGAGTCCCAAGTAGAAAGAGGGGATAGGCCGGAAACGCACTGTTTCCAGCGCGGTGACTGCGTAGCTGAATGAGTGCGCAATGGCTGGTTCGCCACAGCCTTCTCGTCCCTAAAAAAGTGGACTGGCGCACACCACGACAGGACCGGACTGGGCGAAGGCGGGGCCCTTGTGGTTTAATCTTGCCACTTTAGCGGTAGTAGGCGACGAGCCTGCTACCTTGCGTGGGCAAGATGCAGGTGAGCAAGATGCAGATAGCAGCAGAGAGCAAGTTTATCGGACTCGGGGTCGCGGGCAATTTCGCCGGTCATCTGGAGCAGGCGGGTGAAGCATCGGACTTCGTAGCCGTAGTCGTGCGTGACACCACAGCGCCCAAGGCGCTGTTCCCCTTCTTCGTGCCGGGCCATCCGGGTCAGCTCGGGGTATTCCCGTTGAGCGACAAGGCGATCTTCCTGCCGGAAGCGGCGGTCAGCGGTGACGAGAAGGTGCAGATCGAGCCGGAAGTAGCCCTCTGGTGCGAGCTGGAGTATGCGGGCAAGCAGGTGGTGGCGATCCATCCCCGTGCCTTTGGTGCCTATAACGACTGCTCCATCCGCCGTCCCAACGCCAAGAAGATCAGCGAGAAGAAGAACTGGGGCGAAGAGAGCAAGGGGTTGGCGGCCAACCTGCTGCCGCTTTCCGGTTTTGCCGCCGGTTGCGAGCTCGATGACTATCGTATCGCCTGCTATCTGGAGCGCGATGGCGAGCTGCACGCCTACGGGGTAGACAGCGCCGCCATCGACTACAGCTACTTCCACGGCAAGCTGCTCGACTGGGCCATCGACAAGTTCAATCATCAGCAGGATGAAGGGCCGGCGGAGCACATTCAGGGACTGCTGGCGCAGGCGGGACATCCTCCCCATGCGCTCATCAGTATCGGTGCCACCCGCTATACCCCGTTTGGCGAGACCCACTTCCTCAAACCGGGCGACACTTCCTGCGTGGTGGTCTATCCGGGCAGCCGTTATAGCGAAGCGGATATTCGCGAGGCGATCCGCAGCCGCAACTTTGGCGCTGATATGTCGGTGCTGCTGCAGGCGGTGCAGGCGCGCTAATCACCGTTGCCAGCGGGAAGGTGTCTCTTCCCGCTGGTTATCATATCGAGTCATTCCATGACGATTGTTCCGGTATCCCGGGCCGATTATCCGGCCCTGATCGATCTGTGGGAGGCCTCTGTTCGGGCGACCCACCACTTCCTGCCCGAGGCCGAGATCCTGGCTCTCAAACCGCTTATTCTGGAGCACTACTTCGATGCGGTGACACTGCACAGTGCCCGCACAGAAGAGGGGCAGATTACGGGTTTTAGCGGAGTGTACGAGGGCAAGCTGGAGATGCTGTTTGTGGCTCCCGGGGCGCGAGGCAGTGGCGTGGGACGTTTGCTGGTGGCCCATGCCATCACGCAGGGCGGCGCGACGCAGGTTGACGTCGACGAGCAGAACGAACAGGCGGTGGGCTTCTATCTGAAGATGGGATTCACCGTGACGGGTCGCTCGCCGCTGGATGGTCAGGGCAAGCCCTATCCGCTGCTGCATATGGCGCTGGCGCCGACCTGATCGTGCCTGATGAGGCGCAGTACCCATAAACCAACGGGGGATGGCATCAGCCATCCCCCGTTTTTTTGATCGTGTTTGTTACTTGCTGGCGACCTTGTTCACTACCTTGATCAGCTGATAGCGCACGGAGGGGGCATCGGCCGGCACATCGGTGAGCTGCTCCTTGCTGACTGTGAGCTGATAGCGATAGCCCGGCTCGAACTGGAAACCTTCAATATTCTGGTAGAACAGCGTCCAGGGCTGCTGCTCATCACTGCGAACCTGCATGCACTGCATCGGGCCAACTCCGACGCAATCGACCAGCTGGCTGTTGATATAGAGGGTCTCCCCCTGTGACGATGCAGGGGCGCTCTGGCAGGCGGTCAGCAGCAAGGCTGCGCTGATAAACAGTGGTTTCATAATGGACTCCTTAACGCGAAAGGGGGCATTAGAGCGGCAAACAAAAAGGCGGTCAATGACCGCCTTTGTAACAAACCATATCAGCGCAGTGGTTAGCGCTGCTCGAGTGGAGTGAACTCGCGCAGCGGGTGGCCCACGTAGAGCTGGCGTGGGCGACCAATCTTGCTGTCCGGGTCTGAGTGGAACTCGTTCCAGTGGGCAATCCAGCCAATGGTGCGGGAGATGGCGAAGATCACGGTGAACATGCTCATCGGGATGCCGATCGCCTTCATGATGATGCCGGAGTAGAAGTCTACGTTCGGGTAGAGTTTCTTCTCGACGAAGTAGGGGTCGGAGAGCGCAATACGCTCCAGCTCCATGGCCACATCCAGCAGCGGATCCTTGATCTGCAGCTCGGTCAGTACTTCGTGGCAGGTTTCGCGCATCACGGTGGCACGGGGGTCGTGGTTCTTGTAGACACGGTGACCGAAGCCCATCAGGCGGAACGGATCATTCTTGTCCTTGGCCTTGGCGATGTACTCGGGGATGCGATCCACCGAGCCGATCTCTTCCAGCATGCGCAGGCAGGCTTCGTTGGCACCACCGTGGGCCGGTCCCCACAGGGAGGCGATCCCCGCGGCGATACAGGCGAACGGGTTGGCACCGGAGGAGCCAGCCAGACGAACGGTGGAGGTGGAGGCGTTCTGCTCGTGATCTGCATGGAGGGTAAAGATACGATCCATGGCACGTTCAACGATGGGGTTGACCTTGTACTCTTCGGTCGGCACGCCAAACATCATGTGCAGGAAGTTACCGGCATAGGAGAGGGCGTTACGCGGCTGCATGAACGGCTGGCCGATGGAGTACTTGTAACACATGGCGGCCAGAGTCGGCATCTTGGAGAGCAGACGGAAGGCACAGATCTCGCGATGCTGCTCGTTATTGATGTCGAGGGCATCGTGATAGAAGGCGGAGAGGGCGCTGACCACACCGCACATGATGGCCATGGGGTGGGAGTCACGACGGAAGCCGCGGAAGAAGAAGGCTATCTGCTCGTGCACCATGGTGTGGCGGGTGACCAGGCGTTCGAATTCGGCATATTGGGCCTTGGTCGGCGCTTCGCCGTACAGCAGGATATAGCAGACTTCCAGATAGGTGGCCTGAGTGGCCAACTGGGCGATGGGGTAACCACGGTGCAGCAAGACACCCTGATCCCCGTCAATGTAGGTAATGGCAGATTTGCAAGAACCGGTCGCCATAAAACCGGGGTCAAAGGTGAAATACCCCTGTGATCCCAATTTTCTGACATCGATGACATCCGGGCCGATGGTGCCGGAGAGGATCGGCAGTTCGACCGGATCTTTTCCGGGCAGGTGTAGGGTGGCTATCTTATCAGCCATAGCACGTCTCCTTTGCTCTTTATAATTTGGTTCCAGTCCTACTCTATTACGACTTTTATGACGCTGGCAAAGGTTGTTACCCATACCGAAGTGGCTGGAGCGCCTTATTTGAAACAGAGTTCCTTATCAATGTCAATTTTGCTGGAACCCCATTAATGGCATTAATGAAATGTTAAATTAAATATGCGATCGAGTTTGCGGTTTTGTGTTTTCTTTGTAGCTAATTGATTGTCTTCGGTTAAGGCCGCCGATATACTGCGCCACGTGGGTCATGGCTGCGGGTGTTTGAAACGCTTTGGCAAAGCCTGATGTGAAACCGAAAACTCGCGTTTTGGCTTTTTCAGAGTGTTTTGGTAACAAAAAACCAACAATCACCATTCCGTGCCCTCAAGTGTGAGTTAAAACAATAACTAACGTGCTCAATGGAGCTGAGTGGGCAAGCGTGAAAAACAAACAGAGACCGGTCAACCTCGACCTACAGACGATCAGCTTTCCTGTCACTGCCATTGCATCCATCCTGCACCGTGTTTCAGGGGTCATTACCTTTGTTGCACTGGGCATCTTGCTGTGGATGCTTGGTACTTCACTCGCCTCTCCCGAAGGGTTTGAAACCGTGGTTGCCATCATGGACAACTTCTTGGTCAAACTCGTGCTGTGGGGGATCCTGACTGCGCTGGCATACCACATTGTGGGCGGCTTGCGTCATCTGGTCATGGATATGGGCTATTGGGAAGAGCTGGAATCCGGCAATCAGAGCGCCCGCGTGGCCTTCGTGATCACCGCGATCCTGGCTGTATTGGCGGGAGTGCTTGTATGGTAACCAATTCTGCAACCTTCGGGCGCAGCGGCGTTCACGATTACATCCTGATCCGCGCCACCGCCCTCATCATGACCTGTTATGTCCTCTATCTGGTGGGCTTTGTCGCGTTCAACGACATCACCTACGAGGTGTGGGCAGGCTTCTTCGCCAAAACATTCACCAAAGTATTCACCCTGTTGACCCTGCTCTGCGTACTGATCCACGCCTGGATTGGTCTGTGGCAGGTGCTGACTGACTATATCAAGCCGGTAGGGCTGCACGGGGCGCTGCAATTTGCCCTGGTCGTGGTGCTGTTTGTCTATCTGATGACGGGTTTCGTCGTGCTGTGGGGTGTGTAAGGTGACTATTCCAACTCGTGAATTTGATGCGGTGGTGATTGGTGCCGGTGGTGCCGGTATGCGCGCCGCGCTGCAGATTGCCCAGTCCGGCAAGAGCTGCGCTCTGTTGTCCAAGGTTTTTCCAACCCGTTCTCACACTGTCTCCGCCCAAGGCGGGATCACGGTTGCGCTGGGCAATGCCCACGACGACAACTGGCAGTGGCATATGTATGACACGGTAAAAGGTTCCGATTACATCGGTGATCAGGAAGCCATCGAGTACATGTGCAAAACCGGCCCCGAGGCTATCTATGAGCTGGAGAACATGGGCTTGCCCTTCTCCCGTTTCGACAACGGGTCTGTCTACCAGCGTCCGTTTGGTGGTCAGTCCAAGAATTTCGGTGGCGAGCAGGCTGCTCGTACCGCAGCGGCCGCCGACCGTACCGGTCACGCCCTGCTGCACACCCTCTACCAACAGAACGTCAAGAACAAGACCACTGTCTTCTCCGAGTGGTATGCGCTGGATCTGGTGAAGAACCAGGATGGCCACGTGGTGGGTTGTACCGCCATCGACATGGAGAGCGGTGAAGTGGTCTACTTCAAGGCCAAGGCGACCGTGCTGGCCACCGGCGGTGCCGGTCGCATCTACCAGTCCACCACCAACGCCCACATCAACACCGGTGACGGCGTCGGCATGGCGCTGCGTGCCGGCGTCGGCGTGCAGGACATGGAGATGTGGCAGTTCCACCCGACCGGCATCGCCGGGGCAGGGGTGCTGGTAACTGAAGGCTGCCGTGGTGAAGGCGGCTATCTGCTCAATAAAGATGGCGAGCGCTTCATGGAGCGTTACGCCCCGAACGCCAAGGACTTGGCCGGTCGTGACGTGGTGGCCCGCTCCATTATGATCGAGATCCGCGAAGGACGTGGTTGCGACGGTCCCTGGGGTCCGCACATCAAGCTCAAGCTGGATCACCTCGGCAAAGAGGTGCTGGAATCCCGTCTGCCGGGCATCTGCGAGCTCTCTCGCACCTTCGCCCACGTGGATCCGGTCAAAGAGCCGATCCCGATCATTCCGACCTGCCACTACATGATGGGCGGCGTGCCGACCAACGTGAATGGCCAGTGCCTGACCCAGGACAAGAACGGCAACGACGTGCCGGTGGTCGGTCTGTTTGCGGTGGGCGAGATTGCCTGCGTCTCGGTGCACGGCGCCAACCGTCTGGGCGGCAACTCCCTGCTGGATCTGGTGGTGTTCGGCCGCGCTGCTGGCATGCATCTGGTCAACACTCTGGGCGAGATGGAGCACGGTCGTGATGCTTCCGAGTCGGATCTGGATGCAGCACTGGCCCGCTTCAACCGCTGGGAAAATTGCAGTGACGGTGAAGACCCGGTGCAGATCCGCAAAGACCTGCAGCGCTGCATGCAGAACAACTTCTCCGTATTCCGCGAAGGTGCGGCGATGGCAGAAGGGTTGGCCGAGCTCAAGGTTATCCGCGAACGCCTCAAGTCAGCCCGTCTGGATGACACCTCCAAAGAGTTCAACACCCAGCGCATCGAGTGCCTGGAGCTGGACAACCTGATGGAAACGGCGTTTGCCACGGCGGTTGCCGCCAACTTCCGTACCGAGAGTCGCGGTGCTCACTGCCGCTTCGACTTCCCGGATCGCGACGATGAGAACTGGCTGTGCCACAGCCTCTATCATCCGGACACCGAGTCCATGACCCGTCGCGCTGTCAACATGTCACCCAAGACCCGTGAGGCGTTCCCGCCCAAGGTCCGGACTTACTGATTGCGGAGCCAGCCCAATGAACGTCACATTCTCTGTCTACAGATACAATCCGGATGTTGATAACGTCCCCCATATGAAGGAATATCGTCTTGATATTCCTGAAGGTTCCGACATGATGGTGCTCGACGCACTGATCCAGTTGAAAGAGCTGGATCCCACGCTCGCCTTCCGCCGCTCTTGCCGCGAAGGGGTCTGTGGATCAGACGGTCTCAACATGAATGGCAAGAATGGTCTTGCCTGTATCACCCCGCTCTCCGACCTGCTGAAGAAGGGCAATAACGTCGTTATCCGCCCCTTGCCCGGCCTGCCGGTGATCCGTGATCTGGTGATCGACATGACCCAGTTCTACACCCAGTGGGAGAAGGTCAAACCCTTCCTCATCAATGATGACAAGTTGCCGCCGGTGCGTGAGCACCTGCAATCCCCCGAAGAGCGCGCCAAGCTTGACGGCCTGTACGAGTGCATTCTCTGTGCCTGCTGCTCCACTTCGTGCCCCTCCTTCTGGTGGAATCCCGACAAGTTCATCGGTCCGGCCGGGCTGCTCGCCGCCTACCGCTGGCTGGCTGACAGCCGCGATACCGCGACCACCGAACGACTGGGGAATCTGGACGACGCATTCAGCGTGTTCCGCTGCCATGGCATCATGAACTGCGTGAACGTCTGTCCGAAAGGCTTGAACCCGACCAAGGCGATTGGTCAGATCAAGTCGATGTTGCTCAATCGGGCTGTTTAGTATCAGGGCCGGCCAGGTGCTGGCCCGACCTCTGGATAGCCATCCCACCCGTGGCAGGATGGCTATTTGACCCCTACAAGCTGCGCAGCAGTAACAAGAAGTACAAGGGATAGAAATGCATAACGGCGTGATGAAGGCCTGGTTGGAGTCATCTCACCTGGCTGGTGCGAATGCAAGCTATATCGAGGATTTGTACGAATCCTTCCTGGAAAATCCTGACTCCGTGTCCGACGAGTGGCGCAGCCTGTTTAGCGAGCTGCCCCAGGTCAATGGCCATGCGGTTGAACAACCCCACTCCCAGGTCCGCGATTATTTCCGTCGTCTGGCCAAGGATCCCTCTCGCTACAGTGCCCCCGTCTCTGATCCGCAAGTGGATGCCAAGCAGGTGCGGGTATTGCAGCTGATCAACGCCTTCCGTTTCCGTGGCCACCAGAATGCCAATCTGGACCCGCTGGGCCTGTGGCAGCGTGAAACCGTTGCCGAACTGGATCCTGCGTTCCACAACCTGCAGGGCGCAGACATGGAGGCCACCTTCAATGTGGGCTCCTACGCCATCGGTCGCGAGACCATGGTGCTCTCCGACCTCTACGCCTCGCTGAAGAAGACCTACTGCGGCTCCATCGGCGCCGACTACATGCACCTCACCTCCACGGAAGAGAAGCGCTGGCTGCAACAGCGTCTCGAATCCATTGAGGGGAAGGGGAGCTACACCCTCGAAGAGAAGACCCGTTTCCTCGAGAGCCTGACTGCCGCCGAAGGGCTGGAGAAATATCTGGGCGCCAAGTTCCCGGGAGCCAAGCGCTTCTCGCTGGAAGGTGGCGACGCCATGATCCCCATGCTCAAGGAGTTGATCCGTCGCGCCGGTGAGCAGGGCTGCAAAGAGGCCGTTATCGGTATGGCCCACCGCGGTCGTCTCAACGTGCTGATCAACGTACTGGGCAAGCGCGCTCAGGATCTGTTCGACGAGTTTGCCGGCAAGCATGGCGAATCCTGGGGTACCGGTGATGTGAAGTACCACATGGGCTTCTCCTCCGACTTCGCCACCCCGGGTGGCAACGTCCATCTGGCGCTCGCCTTCAACCCCTCCCACCTCGAGATCGTCAACCCTGTGGTCATCGGCTCGGTCCGTGCCCGTATGGATCGTCGCGGTGACAAGGATGGCTCCAGCGTGCTGCCCATCACCATTCACGGTGACTCGGCCATGGCCGGTCAGGGCGTGGTGGCCGAGACCTTCAACATGTCCCAGACCCGCGCCTATGGTGTCGGCGGGACGGTGCGCATCGTCATCAACAACCAGGTTGGTTTCACCACCTCCTATATTCGTGACCTGCGTTCTACCGAATATTGCACCGACATCGCCAAGGCGGTGCAGGCGCCGGTGCTGCACGTCAACGGGGATGATCCGGAGGCTGTGGTGCTGGTGACCCAGATTGCACTGGATTACCGCAACACCTTCAAACGCGACGTGGTGATCGAACTGGTCTGCTACCGTCGTCACGGTCACAACGAAGCGGACGAGCCGAGCGCCACCCAGCCGCTGATGTACCAGAAGATCAAGCAGCACCCGACCCCGCGCAAGATCTACGCCGATCAGCTGGTGGCCGAGGGGAGCCTCGCTCAGGAGCGGGCGACCGAACTGGTCAACGAGTATCGTGAAGCGCTGGATCGCGGCGAGCGGGTGAGCAAGGAGTGGCGGCCGATGGAGCTGCACTCCGTCGACTGGACCCCTTATCTGGGCCACGACTGGAACATGGCCTATGAGAGTGCCGTGCCGATGGATCACCTCAAGAGCCTCGGCGAACGGGTGAGCCAGTATCCGGCGACCCACGTGCTGCAGCGTCAGGTCGAGAAGATTTACGAAGACCGACGTCTGATGGCCGCTGGCGAGAAGCTGGTGGATTGGGGCTTTGCCGAGACCCTGGCCTACGCCACTCTGGTGGACAAGGGGTCCCGCATCCGCTTTACCGGTGAAGACTCCGGCCGTGGCACCTTCTTCCACCGCCACGCCGTGCTGCACAGCCAGACCGATGCCAGCACCTATACACCGCTGTGCAACCTGCACGATGAGCAGGGCCCGTTCGAGGTGTATGACTCTGTGCTGACCGAGAACGCGGTACTGGCCTTTGAATATGGTTACGCCAGCGCCGAGCCGGCTGGCCTCACCATCTGGGAAGCCCAGTTCGGCGACTTCGCCAACTGTGCCCAGGTTGTGGTCGACCAGTTCCTCTCCTCAGGCGAGCAGAAGTGGGGCCGGATGTGCGGCCTGACCATGCTGCTGCCGCACGGTTACGAAGGGCAGGGCCCGGAGCACTCCTCCGCCCGTCTGGAGCGTTATCTGCAGATGTGCGCCCAGCACAACATGCAGGTGTGCGTGCCCTCAACCCCGGCGCAGGTGTTCCATATGCTGCGTCGTCAGGTTGTGCGCCCGATGCGCCGTCCGCTCATCGTCATGACGCCCAAATCCCTGCTGCGCCATCCGCTGGCGGTGAGCAAGCTTGAAGAGCTGGCGGAAGGTACCTTCCAGAACGCCATCGGCGAGATCGATGCGCTGGATCCGAAAGCGGTCAAGCGGGTGGTCTTCTGCTCCGGCAAGGTCTACTACGACCTGCTCGATGCCCGTCGCAAGGCCGAGCAGCAAGATGTGGCACTGGTGCGAATTGAGCAGCTCTACCCCTTCCCGGAAGAGGAAGTGCGCGCCATTCTGGCCGAGTACAGCCATGTCACCGACTTTGTCTGGTGTCAGGAAGAGCCGCAGAACCAGGGCGCCTGGTACTGCACCCGTCACCACTACGATGGCGTGCTGCCAGCCGGAGCCACCCTGCGTTATGCCGGTCGTCCGGCGTCCGCCTCACCGGCCGTCGGTTACATGTCTGTCCACGCCAAGCAGCAAAAAGCCTTGGTGGAAGATGCCCTTACCCTGTAAAGCCTCTGGCATAGAAGTAAAAAGGAACTGATTGGATGACTATCGAAATCAAGGTACCGGATCTGCCGGAATCAGTGGCCGATGCCACTATCGCCACCTGGCACAAAAAACCGGGCGATCTGGTCGCCCGTGACGAAGTGCTGGTCGACATCGAGACCGACAAGGTGGTGCTGGAAGTGCCGGCACCGCAAGCCGGTGTGCTGGGGGATATTCTGCAAGGGGAAGGGGCGACCGTGTTGTCCCGTCAACTGATTGCCATCCTCACCGCCGCCCCGGTGGCCGGTGAAGAGACCAAAGAGAAACCCGCTGAAGCGGTGGCCGATGATGGTGCCGATGGCTTGAGCCCCTCGGTGCGCCGCCTGATTGGCGAGCACGACATCGACGTGACCAAGCTGACCGGTACCGGCAAGGGCGGTCGCATCACCAAGGATGATGTGGAAGCCTTCATCAAGGCCAAGAGCCAGCCTGCGGCAGCCGCACCGGTCGCAACTGCAGCCCCGGCAGCCAAGGTTGCCCCGCTGGGTGGTCGTACCGACAAGCGGGTACCGATGACCCGTCTGCGCAAGCGCATTGCCGAGCGTCTGCTGGAAGCGAAAAACACCACCGCCATGCTGACCACCTTCAACGAGGTCAACATGAAGCCCATCATGGATCTGCGCAAGCAGTACGGCGAGATCTTCGAGAAGAAGCACGGCATCAAGCTCGGCTTTATGTCCTTCTACGTGAAGGCGGTGGTGGAGTCCCTCAAGCGCTATCCGGAAGTGAACGCGGCGCTCGATGGCGATGACGTGGTTTACCACAACTACTTCGACGTCAGCATCGCCGTCTCTACCCCCCGTGGTCTGGTGACGCCGGTGCTGCGCGACTGCGACAACATGAGCCTGGCGGACATCGAGAAGGCCATCAAGGATCTGGCGGGCAAGGGCCGTGACGGCAAGCTGACCGTGGATGAACTGACAGGCGGCAACTTCACCATCACCAACGGTGGCGTGTTCGGCTCCCTGATGTCCACCCCGATCATCAACCCGCCCCAGAGCGCCATTCTGGGGATGCACAAGATCCAGGATCGCCCGATGGCCGTTGACGGCAAGGTCGAGATCCTGCCGATGATGTATCTGGCGCTCTCCTACGATCACCGTCTCATCGACGGACGCGAATCGGTAGGCTTCCTGGTCTCCGTCAAGGAGCTGCTGGAAGATCCGACCCGTCTGTTGCTGGACGTCTAAGCCCGTGGCACCCGGGCAAGGGGTTTGCGCCCCGAGCCGAATGTGCTGCTGGACGTTTGAGTAATACCCGAGCGATTGAAAGATAACGAGGGGCCGCCCAGGCCCCCATTCACAGGGGATTGAGAAACACCAGCCCCGGACGGAAATACCTACAACACGGATAGAGCATCTATGAATCTGCATGAATATCAGGCAAAACAGCTGTTTGCCGAGTATGGCCTGCCGGTCTCCGAAGGTTATGCCTGTGCTACCCCACAAGAAGCAGCCGAAGCGGCCGACAAGATTGGCGGCAATACCTGGGTCGTCAAATGCCAGGTACACGCCGGTGGCCGCGGTAAAGCGGGCGGCGTGAAAGTGGCCAAGAGCAAGGATGAGATCCGTGCTTTTGCCCAGAACTGGCTTGGCAAAAATCTGGTGACCTACCAGACCGATGCCAACGGCCAGCCGGTCACCAAGATCCTGGTGGAATCTTGCACCGACATCGCCAAAGAGCTCTACCTGGGCGCCGTGGTTGACCGTGGTTCGCGCCGCGTGGTCTTCATGGCCTCGACTGAAGGTGGCGTGGACATCGAGAAGATCGCCCACGAAACCCCCCATCTGATCCACAAGGCGGCCATTGATCCGTTGGTGGGTCCGCAGGCCTATCAGGCCCGCGAACTGGCCTTCAAACTGGGTCTGGTCGGCGATCAGATCAAACAGTTCACCAAGATCTTCATGGGTCTGGGCCAGATGTTCCTGGATTGCGATTTCGCGCTGCTGGAGATCAACCCGCTGGTGATCACCGCGCAGGGCAACCTGCACTGCCTGGATGGCAAGATCAATATCGATGCCAACGCACTGTATCGTCAGCCCAAGCTGCGCGAGATGCACGACCCGTCACAAGATGACCCCCGCGAAGCGCACGCCGCCCAGTGGGAGCTCAACTATGTGGCCCTCGATGGCAACATCGGCTGCATGGTCAACGGCGCGGGTCTGGCCATGGGCACCATGGACATCGTCAACCTGCACGGCGGCAAGCCGGCCAACTTCCTTGACGTCGGCGGTGGCGCCACCAAGGAACGCGTAACCGAGGCGTTCAAGATCATCCTCTCCGACAGCAACGTCAAAGCGGTGCTGGTCAACATCTTTGGCGGCATCGTGCGCTGCGACATGATCGCGGAAGGCATCATAGGTGCGGTCAAGGAAGTGGGGGTCAAGGTGCCCGTCGTGGTCCGTCTGGAAGGCAACAACGCCGAGCTGGGTGGTATCAAGCTGGCCGAGAGCGGCCTCAACATCATTGCGGCCAAGAGTCTGACCGATGCCGCGCAGCAAGTCGTCAAAGCAGCGGAGGCCAACTGATGAGCGTACTGATCAACAAGGACACCCGAGTCATCTGCCAGGGCTTTACCGGCGGTCAGGGTACTTTCCACTCCGAGCAGGCGCTCTCCTATGGCACCCAGCTGGTGGGCGGCGTCTCTCCGGGTAAGGGCGGCACCACCCATCTGGGCCTGCCGGTGTTCAACACCGTCCGTGACGCGGTCGAAGCTACCGGCGCCACCGCCTCCGTCATCTATGTGCCGGCGCCGTTCTGCAAGGATGCCATCCTGGAAGCGATCGACGCGGGTATCAAGCTCATCGTCACCATCACCGAAGGCATCCCGACGCTGGATATGCTGGATGTCAAAGTGAAGCTGCAAGAGACCGGCGTGCGGATGATCGGCCCCAACTGCCCGGGCGTTATCACCCCAGGTGAATGCAAGATCGGCATCATGCCGGGCCACATTCACAAGCCGGGCAAGGTGGGCATCGTCTCCCGCTCCGGCACCCTGACCTACGAAGCGGTCAAGCAGACCACTGACGAGGGCTTTGGCCAGTCCACCTGTGTCGGTATCGGTGGCGACCCCATCCCGGGCTCCAATTTTATCGACATTCTGGAGATGTTCCAGAACGACCCGCAGACCGAAGCGATCGTGATGATCGGCGAGATCGGCGGCAACGCCGAGGAAGACGCGGCCGCCTATATCAAGGCCCACGTCACCAAGCCGGTGGTCTCCTATATCGCGGGTGTTACTGCCCCTCCCGGCAAGCGGATGGGCCACGCTGGCGCCATCATCTCCGGTGGCAAGGGTACCGCCGCCGAGAAGTTTGCCGCGCTGGAAGATGCTGGCGTGAAAACCGTCCGCTCCCTGGCCGATATCGGCAAGGCCCTGCGCGAAGTAACCGGCTGGTAATTCCTGTTAGCCCGTTATCTCTAATAAAAGTGCCGCCCGATGGGCGGCATTTTTTATGGGTTTTAAAGTGGTTTGATTTAATCAATCATCGCGATTCAGGCGCTAAACAAATTTTATTACAGGAGATCAGAAACAGTGTGGATACTAAAATAGTCTGCGATTTGAACTTGTCAGATTGATTTGTTCCTTTACCCATTGCATCGAGTGACCTGTTAGTGGGTAATGCTAAAAGTTATGCAAGGATGTCAGTGAGATAACGTAGTGTCAGGAGGACATAATGATTTCACGTATTTTGGGAATTGGCTGCCTTACCAGTATCTGCTTGCCAACAGCATGGGCGGCGGATTGCCCGAACAGGCAACCGGGGCAGCATCTAGAGTTTCTTGGGCGTTCGGCTGACAATTCGGTATCACTATGGCTTTCAAGTCCAGGTTCCGGGGGTAATTTTCGCCTCTCTGCTCCCGGGGTATCTGAAATCGATAGTTGGAATGCAAACCGCTCGTCGTTGCACCTGAGTGTCTCACCTGTAGTACTTGATGACCTTAACGGGACTCACAAACTGGATCTCCTCAATGCGGATGGTTCTTTCAACTGCTTCCTCGATTCGAGAAACCAGAACAATCCGGTATTTCCAAATATTCCCCCGATCGATGGGGGAGATAGTAACGGTGGCACTGGTGGCGGAACTGGAGGTGGGGATGGCGGCAATGGTGGAACTGGTGGCGGAACCGGCGGGGGGGATGGCAGCAATGGTGGTAGTGGTGGTGGCACCGGTGGTGGGAGTGACCCGATCCGCAATATTGTGACCAGTATCAGTGCAGATGCCTTGATGGGCTATTTGAGCGGCTCCCTCAGTATTTCAGATCGTGTCGTTGTCGGGCTTGACCAATTTGAAGATATTGCCGGTCAAAAGGGGTTGTGGCAGGTATGGACTGATGTACGCCATACCGGAGTCTCCGATGATCGTAACGAGATAGACACATCCGGACATGCCAACAGCTTTTTGATCGGTATACACAGATCCCTTGGTAAAGACGGGCTGGGCGGTATTGCATTTGCCAATAGCAAAACCTCTCTTGGCACGTTTGGCAGTTCGGTACGAAATGAGGGGGACAGCTTCTTTGTTGGGCCATATGGCGGCTATAGGCTAGATACGCACTGGCTGCTGGATGGCTGGGCTGCATGGGGACGAACTGATAACGATACCGAACTCGATGTCCTTAAAGGGAGTTTCAAGACAACGACCGGGTTGATCTCAGCCAACCTGACCGGTGGCTACGATGTTGGTGAATATCTGCTGCGGCCCAAGCTTGCCCTCTTTTACAGTCACAATAAATCCGATGCGTTTGATTACACAGGCTCATTGCCTTATGCAAACCAGATTTATAACGTGACATTGCGGGTTAATGAAAACTCTTTTGAATATGCCACCAGTGAAGCATCAGGGGATATCAGTCGTATTTTCACCACAACCGATGGTGTTCAAATTATACCGGCCCTGCGTCTTGGGGTTCGTTATGATATTGAGCGTCCCAATGATGGTCAGATCCTGAATGAAAATCTGACAATGGAAAGTACGACTCCGTGGAGTGGATCTGTACGGATTGCACTGGCGGTAGCCCCTCAGCGTCATCAGCGTTTTGAAGTTATCACCGGTTATTACAGTATCGGGCGTCAGGACCTTGACCTCTGGGATATTAGATTTAACGCCGCAGTGAATTTTTAACTTACATAGGGAGATAAAAGTACCGATAACTTGGTCGGCACTTTGATTTAAATTACTTGTATGGAGATGGTATTCACCTGACAGTTGCCAACAAAAGGGAGTGGTCATACGGCTTCATACCGAATAACAAACTGCATCCCTTGTGGTGGCCCGTGAGAGCCTTATTTAGTTGATGGATATATCCACAAATGGGTGTGTCAGGAGTGCCGAATAGCTAGAGACGGATATCCGGATGTAGGGCTGAAAAGGGAAAATGTGTGCGCAGGAACGTCAGCTTTGCGAAATAGCAAAAAGGCACCCGAGGGTGCCTTTTTCACAATCTGAGTGGCTTGCCTATCAGGCAGCGGCTTTCAGCTGTACTGCGGCGGCTTTCTTGTGATCGCCGATTGGCATCACGGTGCGGCCGAACTGCTCGTTGATCACGGTGGCCATGGCCAGGTAGATGGCGCTGGCGCCACAGATGATGCCTTCGAAACCGGCGATGGTGCCGATCAGGGTGCTGCCGGTGAAGTCACGGGCGGCCAGCAGGAAGAACAGCACGGTCAGGGAGGCGAACACGAACTGCTTGGCGCGCGGGTAGTTGATGGTACCAACCAGCATGAACAGGGTGAACATGCCCCACATCAGCAGATACCAACCCATGTAGGCGTGCGGAGTGGCTTCGGCCAGACCCATGGTCGGCATGATCAGCAGGAACACCAGGCTCAGCCAGAACAGGCCGTAGGAGGTGAACGCGGTCACACCGAAGGTGTTGCCACGCTTGTACTCCATGATGCCAGCGATGATCTGGGCGATGCCGCCGTAGCACAGGCCCATGGCCAGGATCATGGCGCTGATGGGGAAGAAACCTGCGTTATGGATGTTCAGCAGGATGGTGGTCATACCGAAACCCATCAGACCCAGAGGGGCAGGGTTGGCCAATTTTTCGCTCACGTGGCGTTCTCCAAAAATAGAGGTGGGGGTTAACAAAAGACGCGCGATTTTAGGCAGGCTGCGGCGCGCCCGCAAGGGGGCAAGGGGGATAAATCGTAAAAAAACTACGTGATTATTTGCATCAGAGGCCAAATGCTCACCAAGGCAGGCTGTTTGGTGAGCAAAAAGTGTCAAAATAGTTGAGGGGTTGTATTTTTATTACGCTTTTACGAAGTGCGGCGGCGTCACTGATCCAGTGTCAGGATCACTTTGGCTTCCTTGTCCTCTTCCTTGACCTGGCTGTCGAGCACGAACAGCCGCTCCGGGGCGATCCCCTGGCTGTCGACCAGAAACTCCTTGGTATTTTGCGCCCGGCGCATGGCGAGATTGCGCAGGGATTTGGCGGTGATGAGCTGCTGATCCCGCAGCAGGATCACCGCCTGGGCCCGCAGTGCCGCGCTCTCTTCATCCAGATGGAGGCGGTCCGCCAGATCATCCAGATCTTCGCCAAAGCGCTCTTCATAGGCCTGGGCCAGCGCCTCTTGCAGGGCTGAGTCCTGCTCCAGCAGGTCGAGATCCGCCTGATTGCCGGTGAGCTTGGCCAGTACCCGCTCCAGCTTTTGCCGTTGCAGGATGGGGCGCTCCTCGTTGAAGTTGACCTTGCCGCGAATGTTCATGCTGAGCTTGGGTCTATCCTTAAGGGCCTGCGCCAGCTTGACCAGTTTCTCCTGCTGGGTGGGGGTGAGATCGGGATCCCCCGGCAGGAAGGGAAGTTCGTCGAGATCTTCGGTGCCATCGGCCAGCGAGGCGAGCAGGGAGAAGGGGGAGGTGATCGCCTTGCTCAGGGTGTTGCCCAGCACATCCCAGAAGATATTGCCGATGCTGAAGTCCGGTTGATCGAGATCGCCCTTCACCTTGAGGTTCATCTGTATCACCCCGTTGGCATCGCTTAGCAGGGCGATGGCTAGCCCCAGCGGCAGATCCTTGGCCTGATCGCTCTTGATCTTCTCGCCCAGTTGCAGCTTCTTGATGGTGATGTCGTTATCCCCCTCCAGCCGATTGCCCTCCAGCTTGTAGTGCAGCTTCATGGAGAGCTGCCCCTTGTCGATGGCATAACCGGCATAGGTGCCCGAATAGGGGGTGAAGGTGGTGAGCTCCAGATTGTGGAAAGCGACCGCGATGTCGAGGATCGGGTTGGCCACCAGCAGGTTGGTACCGCCGCGAATGGTCACTGGCGCATAGCGATCCACCTTGCCGTTGAAGGCGAGATCGGAGCGTTGCCCCGGAATATTGCTGATATGGCGACTTTGGCCGCCCAGCGAGGCGATATCGGCCACAAAATCTTGGCTCAGGCTGCGATCGGCAAAGCGCAGGTTGCCCTGCTCGGTGCGCAGCTGGTCGATGGTGAAACGAAAGTCGGGAGCCTTGCTGCCTGCCTTTGCTTCAGTACTTTTTGCTGCCGCTGGTTGCGGCAACAGCAGCTGTTGCAGGTTGGTGGTGCCATCTTCGTTGATCTCGATGCGGGCGAAGGGCTTGTTCAGAGCAATGTCCTTGATCCGCATCTGCTGGCTGATGCCGTCGTACGTCAGACCGGTGAGAGCCAGGGTGTTGAACTCCAGCAGCCGCTGATTGTCTGCCCGATCGACTACTTTGAGCCCGTTGATATCGAGCCCCCCTTGCAGGGTCAGCTTGCTCAGATCTCCCTGGGCGGTGGTGGCGAGATCAAGGCGGGTCTTGCTGCTCAGCAGCCCGTTTTGCACCTTAATGCGTACCAGATCGGCTAGATAGGGCTGTGCCAGCGTCAGGGGCAGCCCCTGCTGGTTGATGTCGCCACTTAAGGTGAAAGGAGTCAGGGTCAGTTGGCCATCAAAGGCGAGGGGGCTGCTCTGGTTGAACTGGGTGGCCAGAGTCAGTTTGCTCGGTTGCTCCCCCTTGCTGCCCAGTGGCCCCAACGCCAGCTTGAGGCCGGAGAGCTGGCGTGCCTGCGGTTTGCCGCTGCTCGATTCGGTGAGGGTGAGATCGCCCTTGTCGATAAGGATCTGCTTGATCTGCCACTGCCAGGGTTTGTCTGGCGCATGCTTCTTGCCGTTACCGGCTGTCTTTGCTTGTTGTGCCGACTTGGGCGCCGCATTGTTGGCCACCTCGTTTGCGGCGTGGGCCCCTTTGACGGGCTTGGCGGGGGCCTGTTCAATCAGCAAGTCAGCCAGATCCAGCTCCTGCTGTGGGTTGAGGGTGGCCTTGAGCAGGGGCTGTTGCAGGGTCACCTTGCCGATCTGGAGCGACTGTTTCTGGCCATCGACTGCCAGCTCGCTAAGGGCCAACTGGCCGAAGCGGGCAAATTCGTCGCCCTTGTGTTTTTTAAGCTGCCAGTTGTCTAGCGTCAGCTTGCCTTTGGACAATTGCCACAGCACTCCTTGCTTGCCCTCTTTAAGCTGGTACTCCACCTCTGCATTGGCGTGGCCCTTGGCCAGATCCAGCTTGAGATAGGGTGCCCAGAGCGGGGCGAAGGGTTTCAGCTCGACCTGCTTGAGGCTCACCTTGCCCTGACCCATGCCGCTCATCACATCGAGTTTGCCGTGAGCGGCGAGGCTGCTTTTGCCGTTGATGGCGGCGTTCAGCTGATAGGCGGTCGGGTGATTTGCCTCGGTGCGCAGGTTATCGAGCTTGAGGGTCACTTTCTCCAGATTGAGGAGCGGCAACCAGCCGGGTTCGCTCTCCTTGCGCTGATCCTGATAGCGCACATGCCCGTCAGTGACATTGACACTTGCAATGTCGACCAGCAGCGGGGCTCTGGCTGTTTCGGGCTCGGGGGAGGGCGAAGGGGCGAGCAGGGTCGCCAGCGCATCGGTCAGATTGAGTCGAACCTCCCCCTTTTTGTCTGCCAGCCGTTGCAGCAGCACCACGGGTTTGGTCAGGGTGACGGCGGAAAGCACGACCCCTTTCTGCTGCCAGCTGGCTTGCAGGTCGGGGGTGATAAAGAGCTGCTCAAAACGGACGATAGGCTGCTGTTTGGCATCGAGCAGGGTAGTCGCGCCGAGGGTGAGAGATGGGGTGCGGACTCCTACGTCAATCTCCCCCAGCGTCAGTTGCAGGCCATAGTGCTCAGCCAGCCAGCCGGGCAGATAGCGCTGGACTAGACGGGGGGTTTGCCACAGCAGCAGAGTGATCAGGATAAGAAACAGCAGGAAAGCGTAGGCAAGGTAGCGCAGCAAGCGGAGCTTGGGGGACGCGGGCTCGGTGGTGTTCATTTGGTGCACTCCCATTTGGTTCCCGCCATGGTACAGAAAAGCTGGATAGTAATCATGGGGTTGCGTGCTGTTGTACGCCGTACTTTGTCCAAAGGCGATCCAGTTCACCCTTTTGTTGTAGCACTGCCAGCCACTGTTCCAGCTGGGCAGGGGTAATGGGGGCCGCAGGGTGAAGGATGGCGCGGTGTTGATACTGTTGATCCCATTTTTGCGAGATCAGCAGCTGGTCGGCTGTGTCGGGATTGGCCTGCAGATACTGGTTAAGGTACGAAACGTTGAGAATGGCTACCTCGCCGCGCCCTTTGAGTAGCGCTTGCAGGGCGCTGACGTTGTCTTTGACCAGGGTGATATTGAGCTTGCGCTGCAGGTAGAGGGGATCGGCATTGAACTGGCCGACACCGTAGTGATAGCCGGTCACCCCGATGAGGTGATGGCTGGCAGGATCGTCAAAAAAGCGCTGATCCCGGCCCGCTTTGTTCAGGGCCACATAGACCTCGCCACCACCGAGGAAGGGGGTTGTCATCTTGAATTTATCGGTGTCCCAGCCCCACTTGGTGTCTTCAAACAGCATCAGCGAGAAACGGCCCAGATCGAGCGCCTTGTAACGGTTGGCGGCCGAGGTGGGAACAAAGACGAAGGTCACCTCTTTCTGCACGGCATTGAGCTGGTCGATAAGCTCCAGAGTCAGCCCTTCATAGCGGGAATCGGGGAGTTTGACCACAAAGGGGGCATAGGGGTATCCACCAACCTTGATGAGGGGATGGCTCCAGCCAGAGAGGCTGAACAAGAGCAAAAACCAGCACCAATATCTCATGGGATCCCCAAGGCAAAAGCATGCTCCCAGATTCGGTTAATCTGCGCCAGTTTTCAAGCTGTTAAGGGAATTAACACAGCGCTGTTCGGCGGCTTCCAGCTCGGCCATCACCATCTGGATATCCTCCAGTTGCTGGCGCAGGGCGCCGCGTTTTGCCTCGATCAGCTGGATCATGGAGTGGAGCTGGGTTTTGCTCGATTTGTCGGTGTCGTACATATCGAACAGCTCGCGGATCTCGGCCAGGCTAAACCCCAGCCGTTTGCCGCGCAGGGTCAACTTGAGCCGGATCTTGTCCCGATGGCTGTAGATGCGGGTTTGCCCCTCCCGCAGCGGGGTGAGCAGCCCCTCATCCTCGTAGTAGCGGATGGTGCGCGGCGTGACATCGAACTCGTGGGCCAGCTCCGAAATGCTGTAGGTGATCTCCTTGCCGGGCAGGGAACGGGACATGGTCATGACTCCTGTTGCTGGGCGTGTGGCTGGCAGAGGCGGGCACGCAGCCGCTCGGCATTGGCGTGCAGGGCCTGACCGACCCGCGAGCCGTTGGGGCGAGCGAGCTGCTCGCTCACCCACTGGCCGGTGGCCGCCAGTTTGTCGAGATCCACCCCCGTCGTCATGCCAAGGCCGTGCAGCAGGTAGACCACCTCTTCTGACGCCACATTGCCGGAGGCGCCCGGCGCATAGGGGCAGCCGCCAAGCCCCGCCACCGAGCAGTCGATGGTGCGAATGCCGCGCTCCAGCGCGGGTAGCAGGTTGGCCAACCCCTGGCCGTAGGTGTCGTGAAAATGGACCGCGAGTCGCCCCGCCGGGATCTCGTGCAGTACCGCATCCAGCATGGGGGCCACGGTGCCCGGAGTGCCGACGCCTATGGTGTCCCCCAGCGAAATTTCGTGGCAACCGAGATCCAGCAGTTGCTCGGCCATGGCAGCGACCCGTTTCGGGCTGGTCGGGCCATCGAACGGGCAGGCGATGACGGTGGAGAGGTAGCCGCGCACCTTGATGCCGAGGCGGCGTGCCTCCTGCACCAGCGGGGCGAAGCGCACCAGCGACTCCTCCACGCTGATGCCGATATTGGCGCGGGTAAAACCGTCGGAGCAGGCGGTGAAGAGGCCAATCTCATCGGCGCGGGCGGCAATGGCTGCCTGCAAGCCTTGCAGATTGGGCACCAGAGCGCCGTAACGGGTTGAGCCCTTGCGCGGCAGTGCCTCGAACAGCGCAGCGGAGTCCGCCATCTGCGGCACTTTTTTGGGCGATACAAAGGCACCCACCTCGATGCGTTGCAGGCCGCTGTCGGTAAGGCGCTGGATCAGCTCCAGCCGCTGTACCAGGGAGAGGGGCGCAGCTTCATTTTGCAGGCCATCTCGCGGCCCCATCTCCACCAGACTGACCCTGTCGTCACGGACGTCCTGTGATCGGTTCATGGGTGATCCTCCTGTGTGGCAATCTCTTCGGCAAAGCGCACCAGCACGGTTCCCTGGCTTACCTGCTCGCCCTGTTTGCACTGCAGGGCTTCAATTACCCCGTCACGCTCTGCACGCAACTGGTGTTCCATCTTCATCGCCTCCAGCACCAGCAGGGGTTGCCCCTTGCTGACTGTTTGCCCCTGCTCGATCAGCACGGCTACCACTATGCCGTGCATGGGGGCGATGGCGCCCTGCGCCTTCTCGTTTGTCTGATCATGATGGTGGCTGTGCTGCCGATCATCGGCCGCGAAACGGATGCGCTGGCCCGCCAGGGTCATGATGAAGGTTGCCTCCGGGCCTGTGACCGTCTGAATGGGGATCTGTTGCCAGCAGCCACCCTGCTGCAGCCGGATATTATCGTCACCTCTCTGGTAGCAATGAGTCTCCCCTTGCCACTCAAACTGGCCGCCATGATCGTTAAGGGTCAATACCCGGTGCTCATCACCGATGCGCACCGCCGCTTTCCAGCAGCGATCCGGCCCCAGCCGAAATCCGCAGGCTTGCTGCCAGGGGGAGGTGCCCGCAGGGCGGCTCGCCAGCCAGAGGGTGGCCAGCGGCCAGGCGAGCTCAGGAATGGGCCGTGCTGTGGTGGGTATGGGCCACTGGGTATGGTGGCCCATGGCCAGGACGTCAGGCTCTTCACAAAGGCGCAGCAAGAGCGTGCCGTTGTGTACCAGCGGGCCGAGATCCAGTGCCGCCAGCGCATCGGCCAGTTTGGCGAACGCCTCGGTGCGGCTCTGGCCGTGGGCGATCAGCTTGGCGATCATGGGATCGTAATAGGGGCTCACCTCATCGCCAGCGGTGACGCCGGTGTCGATGCGCACGCCAACGGGCCAGTGGAGCCAGTGGATAGGCCCGCTGGCAGGCAGAAAACCGGCCGCCACATCCTCGGCGTAGAGGCGCGCTTCCACCGCATGGCCGCGCAGCACAACTTCCTCCTGAGTGAGTGGCAGCGGCTTGCCTTCTGCCACGGCCAGTTGCCAGGCCACCAGATCCTGCCCGGTCACCGCTTCGGTGACCGGATGCTCCACCTGCAGCCGGGTGTTCATCTCCATAAAGAAGAACTCATCTTTGCAGAGCAGGAACTCGATGGTGCCAGCCCCCTGATAATGGATGGCTTTGGCTGCGGCCACGGCTGCCTCCCCCATGGCGCGGCGCAGAGCCGGAGGGATGTCGGGGGCGGGCGCCTCTTCGATCACCTTCTGGTGGCGTCGCTGCAAGGAGCAGTCCCTGTCCCCCAGATAGATGGCGTTGCCGAGGCTATCGGCAAAGACCTGTACTTCCACATGGCGAGCCTGGGGCAGATAGCGCTCCAGCAGCACCAGATCGTCGCCAAAGGCGGCCTTGGCTTCCCGTTTGACTGCCGCCAGCGACTCGTCAAAGTCGGCCAGCTGATCGACCCGGCGCATCCCCTTGCCACCGCCGCCGCTGGCCGCCTTGATAAGTAGCGGGAAGCCAATCTGGCTCGCCTGATCGCGCAAGAAGTCCGGTCGTTGATCCGTGCCGTGATAGCCAGGCAGTACAGGTACGCCGGCGGACTGCATCAGCGCCTTGGCGCCCGATTTGTCGCCCATGGCGAGAATGGCGGCGCCGCTTGGGCCGACAAAGCGCAGGCCGCGCTGTTCGCAGGCGGTGGCAAAATCGCTGTTTTCCGACAGAAAGCCGTAACCGGGATGGATGGCATCGGCGCGCGCCTCTTTGGCAATCTTCAGCACCTTGCCGGTGTCGAGATAGCTCTCTCTGGCCGGTGCGGGCCCCAGATGCCAGGCCTCATCGGCCAGACGGGTGTGCATGGCGTGGGCGTCGGCATCGGAGTAGAGGGCGATGGTGTGAATGCCGAGGCGTTTCGCCGTCTTGATGATGCGCACGGCAATCTCGCCACGATTGGCAATCAGCAGGCGCTTAATCTGAGTGTGATGGGTCATGTCTCATCCTTGAAACGGGGACGCCAGGCGGGAGGACGTTTGTCGAAGAAGGCTTGCATCCCCTCCTGGGCTTCGAGCCCCACCCGAACCCGGGCGATGGTCTCGACGGTTTTCTCTTCGTGCAGGCGGGAAGGATGGGCTTCTATCGCCGCCAGCAGTCGTTTGGTCTCTTTCATTGCCTCCGGCCCGTTGCGGCACAGACGAAGGGCCTGCGCCCGTCCCTCCGCCAGCAGTTGATCCTGCTTGCAGAGTTGATGTGCCACGTTGAGCCGACAAGCGGTGATGGCATCGAACGGCTCGGCAGTGAGCATGTAGCGGCGCGCCTGACGCATTCCCATGGAACGCACCACGTAAGGGCTGATCACCGCAGGTACCAGGCCCAGGCTCACCTCGGAGAGACAGAAGCGGGCATCATCGCTGGCCAGCACCAGATCGCAGGCACAGATCAGCCCCAGCGCCCCGCCGTAGGCGGCCCCTTGCACCAGCGCTACCGTGGGGAAGGGGAGCTCGTCGAGGGTCTGCATCAGCCGCGCCAGTACCCGGGCGTCTTCGCGATTGTGCTCGAAATCGGCGTGGGCCAGATTGCGCATCCAGTTGAGGTCGGCGCCCGCGCAAAAGTGTTTGCCCTCTGCCCGCAGCAGCAGGGCGTGGGGGCGTTCGGCAAGTGAGTGACCATGGAGATGGGCCAGATCATCGAGGCAGTCGAGTAGCCCCAGCATCAGGTCGGCATCAAAGGCGTTGTGGCGGGCCGGGCGCGACAGCACCAGCTCGGCCAGCGGGCCGTGCCGCTCCAGCCGAAACGGGCCCTGTGTTGAAGAGCCAAGTGCTGAGGAAGTAAGTGGATCTGACATGGGTTTGCTCCTTACATCCGAAAGATGCCGTACTGCTCGGGTTCAATGTGGGCACCCTGACAGGCGGCGAGCGCCAGCGCCAGCACGGTGCGGCTCTGGGCCGGGTCAATGACGCCATCATCCCACAGGCGGGCGCTGGCGTAGTAGGGGTGACCCTGGCGCTCATACTGTTCGATCACCGGGGCACGGATGGCGGCCGCTTCCTGCTCGCTCAAATCTTTGCCCTCGGCAGTCAGCTTGTCGCGACGCACCTGCACCAGCACTCCGGCAGCTTGTTCGCCACCCATGACAGAGATACGGCTGTTGGGCCAGC
This sequence comes from Aeromonas sp. Y289-2, assembly GCF_027705925.1. Taxonomy (NCBI): domain Bacteria; kingdom Pseudomonadati; phylum Pseudomonadota; class Gammaproteobacteria; order Aeromonadales; family Aeromonadaceae; genus Aeromonas; species Aeromonas sp. Y289-2. The sequence goes on along the minus strand of NZ_JAPDCH010000001.1, from coordinate 132,326 downwards.
TAAAGAGAAAATCGGGCTCATAAGCGCGGCCGCACATGCCGTAGTTGCCAGCGCCAAAGCTGCCGCCGACGATCAGGGTGATCTTGGGCACCCGGCTGCAGGCTACTGCGGTGACCAGCTTGGCGCCGTGCTTGGCGATCCCCTCTTTTTCTGCGCTACTCCCCACCATAAAGCCGGTGATGTTCTGCAAAAAGAGCAGCGGGATGGCACGCCGGTTACAGAGTTGGATAAAGTGGGCCCCCTTCTGGGCACTGTCGCTGTGCAGCACGCCGTTGTTGGCGAGGATACCCACTTCCATGCCGCAAATACGGGCAAAGCCGGTCACCAGTGTGGTGCCGAACAGCGCCTTGAACTCGTCAAAGTCAGAGCCATCCACCAGTCGGGCAATCAGTTCGCGGGCGTCGTAAGGGCGTTTGAGACTGGTGCCCACCAGACCGTAGAGCTCCTCGATCGGGTAGCAGGGGGGCTCGTAGCCGGGGCTGCTCTCTATCGGCTCGTTACCCAGATGAGTAACCAGCGTGCGGGCGATGGCCAGCGCATGGGCATCGTCACGGGCCATATGATCAGCAACGCCGGAGTGGGCACAGTGCACTTCAGCGCCGCCCAGGGCCTCGGCGCTGATCTCCTCGCCGGTGGCGGCCTTGACCAGCGGCGGACCCGCCAGAAAGATGGTGGCCTGCTCCCTGACCATGATGGATTCATCCGCCATGGCAGGCACGTAGGCGCCGCCTGCGGTGCAGAGCCCCATCACCACCGCCAGCTGCGGGATATTCTGGGCCGACATGCGGGCCTGGTTGTAGAAGATGCGACCAAAGTGATCCCGGTCGGGGAACACCTCATCCTGCATCGGCAGAAAGGCGCCGCCGGAATCCACCAGATAGAGGCAGGGGAGACGCAGCCGCTCAGCGATGGTCTGGGCACGCAGGTGTTTTTTCACGGTGAGCGGGTAGTAGGTACCACCCTTCACGGTGGCGTCGTTCACCACCAGCATGCAGAGCCTGCCCGAGACCCGGCCGATGCCGGTGATGATACCGGCGGCGGGTACCGGCTCGTCATAGACCTGCCAGCCAGCCAGCGCCGACAGTTCGAGAAACGGGGAGCCCGGGTCCAGCAGCTGATTGATGCGCTCGCGGGGCAGCAGCTTGCCACGGGCCTGATGGCGGGCGTTGTTGGCCGCGCCGCCCCCTAGCGCGATCTCGGCAATGCGGGCGTGGAGATCGTCGACCAGCCCCTGCATGGCGGCCCGATTGGCCGCATATTCCGGGCTCGCCGTGTCGAGGCGGGAGTGGATACGACTCATGCATTTTCTCCCATCAGCTCGCGGCCGATGAGCCAGCGGCGGATCTCCGAGGTGCCGGCGCCGATCTCGTAGAGTTTGGCGTCCCGCAGTAGGCGGCCAGTGGGGTATTCGTTGATGTAACCGTTGCCGCCGAGCAGCTGGATAGCGTCGAGGGCCATCTGGGTGGCGTTTTCGGCGGCAAACAGGATGGCTGCGGCGCAATCTTTACGGCTGGTGCGCCCCTGATCGCAGGCGCTCGCCACCGAGTAGACCAGCGCCCGGCTGCTGGCGAGGCGGGTATACATGTCGGCGAGCTTGCCCTGCACCAGCTGGAACTCGCCGATGGCTTGACCAAACTGCTTGCGCTCACGCACATAGGGCAGCACTACATCCATGCAGGCCTGCATGATGCCAAGGGGGCCCGCAGCCAGCACCACCCGCTCGTAATCGAGCCCGCTCATCAGCACCTTGACCCCGCCGTGCAGGGGGCCCAGCAGGTTTTCCTGCGGCACTCGGCAGTTGTCGAACACCAGCTCGCAGGTGCTGGAGCCGCGCATCCCGAGCTTGTCGAGCTTCTGGGCGGTAGAAAAACCGGGAGTGCCGGCTTCAACGATAAAGGCAGAAATCCCTTTGGGGCCCGCACTGGTATCTGTCTTGGCATAGATGACGAAGGTGTCGGCATCGGGTCCGTTGGTTATCCACATCTTGTTGCCGTTCAGCACGAAGTGATCGCCCTCGCGCTCCGCGGTGAGGCGCATGCTGACCACATCGGACCCGGCTCCCGGTTCGCTCATGGCCAGCGCCCCCACATGCTCGCCGCTCACCAGCGGGGGGAGATAGCGTGCTTTTTGCTCCGCCGTGCCGTGGCGGTGGATCTGATTGATACAGAGATTGGAGTGGGCGCCGTAGGAGAGGCCGACCGAGGCGCTGGCGCGGCTTATCTGTTCCATCACCAGCACGTGGGCCAGATAGCCGAGATTCACCCCGTCATACTCCTCCACCACCGTGATGCCGTGCAGCCCCAGTTCACCCATCCGGGGCCAGAGATCACGGGGAAAGGCGTTGCTCTGATCGATCTCGCTGGCGCGCGGGGCGATCACTTTCTGGCAGAAGGCCGCAACCTGTTCGGTCAGGGCATTCAGGGTCTCATCCATCTGCATCCATGCTCTCCTTGCGGATATGACAGTCGGGTAGGAAGGTTGGCTCGACCGGCTGACTCGGCGTTACGGCTGGTAGTGGTCGGTCCATTTTTGTACTTCACTTTTGCCACAAGTTTACGTTAGCGTAAACGTAAATCAATTGTTAATCTGTTGTGTGTCGATAAAGCGGTGGTAGTGAAAGAGTCAGCAGCTACCACGACAACAGCGCCATAGTGGCAGATCCGAATGACCAGTGTGTGGGCGCCGCGTCATAAAGCGCTAACTCAGGAAAATAAGCGCGGGGCAACAAGGGAGAGAAAGACGAGATGGATTTTACCCTGACAGATGATCAACAGGCGTATGTGGAGGCGGCCGCCGCCTTTGCCGATGAGGCGCTCAAACCCCATGCCGCGCGCTGGGACAAGGAGCATGAGTTTCCGATCCCGACCATCAAGCAGGCGGCCGGGCTAGGTTTTTGCGGTCTCTATACCCCGGAGCAGTTTGGCGGATTGGGATTGCCTCGCCTCGATGCGAGCCTCATCTTCGAGCGCCTCGCCATGGGCTGTACCTCGACCACGGCGTATCTGACTATCCACAACATGGTGAGCTGGATGCTGGGTAGCTGGTTGCCCACCGAGGTTGCCAAGGAGTGGGTGCCCAAACTGGCTAGCGGCGAATTGCTGGGCTCCTATTGCCTCACCGAGCCGGGGGCGGGTTCCGATGCGGCGGCACTCAAGACCCGGGCGGTGCGCGAGGGTGACAGCTACCTCATCGAGGGGACCAAGGTCTTTATCTCGGGAGCAGGCAGCAGCGATGTGCTGGTGGTGATGGCCCGTACCGGTGGTGAAGGTGCGAAGGGGATCTCTGCCTTTATGGTGCCGGCTAATGCCCCCGGCGTGAGCTATGGCAAGGCAGAAGAGAAGATGGGCTGGAACAGCCAGCCGACTCGGGAGGTTGTTTTCAACGGGGTTCGCATTCCTGCCTGCTACCGGCTGGGCGAAGAGGGGGAAGGATTCAAGTTCGCCATGCAGGCCCTCGATGGGGGGCGCATCAATATTGCCACCTGTTCGGTGGGCACCGCCCAGCAGGCGCTGGACGATGCGCTAGCTTATGTGCAGCAGCGCCAGCAATTTGGTCACCCGATCAGCGAATTCCAGAGCGTGCAGTTTCGCCTGGCCGATATGGCGACCGAGCTGGCTGCAGCCCGTTTGCTGGTGCGTCAGGCCGCCGACAAGCTGGAGCGCGGGGCACCGGACAAGAGTGCCTGGTGTGCTATGGCCAAACGGTTTGCTACCGATGTGGGTTATCGAATCTGTGATGAGGCTCTGCAACTCTTTGGCGGCTATGGTTATATCCGCGAGTATCCGCTCGAGCGCTATCTGCGCGATACCCGGGTACACCGCATTCTGGAGGGCACCAACGAGGTGATGCGACTCATCATCGCGCGCCGCCTGCTGGCCGATCCCGGTTTGTCGCTGGGCTAACCGGTGGTCGCATCAAGGGTGTGTTGCCTGCCACCCGATTGCACCATGCCGGTTTCGGCTTTGTGAGCCAGCCACAGGTTGGTGTCATTCAAGCCTGTCATCATGGCGGCAGCTTCATCGACAAGGACAATGTTATGACAAGGATCAGACTCGAATATCATGGCCATGTGGCCTATATCACCCTCGACCATCCCCCTGCCAACACCTGGACCCTCGCCAGCCTGCAGGCCTTTTTGCAGATGATGGTGGAGCTCGACAGTCGTCCCGATGTGGTGGCGCTGGTGATCCGTGGTGCGGGCGACAAATTTTTCTGCGCCGGTGCCGACCTCAATATGTTTGTCGAGGGGAATGTCGAGCTGGCCCGCGAAGTAGCCGAGGCCTTTGGCAAGGCCTTCGAGGCGCTGGCCCGTTTTCACGGCGTCAGTATCGCCGCCATCAATGGTTATGCCATGGGTGGTGGCCTGGAAGTGGCGCTGGCCTGTGATATCCGCATCGCCGAGCAGCAGGCGTTGCTGGGACTGCCGGAAGCCTCGGTGGGCTTGCTTCCCTGTGCCGGTGGTACCCAGCGTCTGACCGAGCTGGTGGGGCCGGGCTGGGCCAAGCGGATGATCCTCTGCGGCGAGAAGGTGAGTGCCTCGCTGGCCTACGAGATGGGGCTGGTGGAGGAGGTGGTGAAAACCGGTCAGGCATGGGAGGCGGCGCACCAGATGGCCCATCTGGTGGAGCGCCAGAGCCCGAGCGCCCTGCGCGCCTGCAAAACCCTGATCAATCAGGGCCGCAGTGGCCCGCGGGATGCCGCCTTGCCCCTTGAGCGGTCGCTGTTTCTCGATCTCTTTAGCGATGCCAATCAGCGTGAAGGGGTGGCCGCCTTCCTGGAGAAACGCTTACCGCGCTGGCAATATGGCCCAACAGAATAAATCCATACGGAGCCGTTTATGAGTGAGCCGGTCAAGGTTAGCTGTTATCCCACCGAAGATGGCCATCAGATCGGGGTGTTGACCCTCGACAGCCCTGCGTCTCTCAACGCATTGAGCCTGCCGATGATCCAGATCCTGCAACAGACGCTGACCCGTTGGGAGCAGGATCCCGCCATCGTCTGTGTACTGCTGCAGGGGGCGGGTGAGAAGGCATTTTGTGCCGGTGGCGATATCCGCTCCTTCTACTACCGCAAACAGGAGGCAAGCGGATCGGAACTGTTCGAATATGCCCGCGACTTTTTCGAGCAGGAGTACCGGCTCGACCACCACATCCACTCTTACCGCAAGCCCCTTATCTGCGTGGCGGACGGTATCTGCATGGGGGGCGGTATTGGCCTGTTTGCCGGAGCCGATTTTCGGGTGGTGACCGAAAGAAGCCTGTTCGCCATGCCGGAGGTGACCATCGGCCTCTACCCCGACGTGGGGGCGAGCTGGTTTTTAAGCCGGATGCCGGGGCGACTCGGGCTCTGGCTCGGTCTGACAGGTGCCCGCTTCAACGGGAGTGATGCCATCGGTCTTGGGCTGGCGGATCACGCCATCGCCAGTGGCGAGCGCAGTGCGCTGTTGTCACGCCTCGCCGTGCTCGACTGGGCTGGCAGTGGTGAGCCCCGTGAGCAGATCGATCTGCTGCTCACGGGGTTGCATGGTGAGGTGGCGGCCCGCTTGCCTGCGCCAGTATTGTTGCCCCATCAACAGAGGATCGATGCCCTGCTGGCGGGGCGCACGCTGCAAGGGGTATTGGCGCGGTTGTTCGAGGCTCAGTTCGATGAACAGGAGGCGGTACTCCAGCAGGCGCAGCAGCTCTGCCGCACCGGCAGCCCCATCAGCCGTGCCATTTTGTGGCGCCAATATTGGCAGGCTCGCCGCAACTCACTGGCAGAGGTATTTGCCGAGGAGCTGACCCTCTCGGTCAACTGCGTGCTGAAGGGGGATTTTGTGGAAGGGGTACGGGCACTGCTGATCGACAAGGATAAAGATCCCCGCTGGCAACTGTTGCCACCGGAGGGGGAGTGGCTGGACGAGTTCTATCGCTGGCCGCAGGGGCGCAATCCGTTGGCCTGCAAGGAATAACAGGTTGGCAACCGGCGGACGCCGCCATCAGCAACGCAAGGAGCAAGCGGGATGACAAGGATAGGGTTTATCGGGCTCGGCAACATGGGCGGCCCCATGGCGGCCAAATTGGCCAGGGCCGGGCAGACGGTGCAGGTGTTTGATCTGGTTGCCCAAAACATTGAGCACGCTATCGCCGCTGGCTGCATCGCAGCTGGGGATGCCCGTGAGGCGGTGACCGGCTGCGAGGTGGTGATCAGCATGCTCCCTGCGGGGGAGCATGTGCGCGATCTTTGGTTGTCTGAGGGGCAGGATCTGCTGGCAGCCCTGCCGGTTGGCGCACTGGTGATCGACTGCTCAACTATCGATGTCGACTCTGCCCGTCAGGTCGGGGAGGCGGCCCGCGCACGCGGTTTGCGCTTTATCGATGCCCCCGTATCGGGCGGTGTCGCCGGTGCGGCCGCCGGGACGCTCACCTTTATCGTTGGCGGCGACGCGGCGGATTTCGAGGCGGCGAAACCCCTGCTCGCCTGCATGGGGCAGAATCTGTTTCACGCCGGGGCGCTGGGTGCTGGGCAGATCGCCAAGATGTGCAACAACATGCTGCTTGCGATCCATATGGCGGGCACTGCCGAGGCGCTGGCCCTCGGGGTGAAGGAGGGACTGGATCCCGCTGTGCTCTCCACCATCATGGGCAAGTGCTCGGGCAACAACTGGAGTCTGGAGCGCTACAACCCTTGGCCCGGGGTGATGGAGAATGTCCCAGCCGCCCGCAACTATCAGGGGGGCTTTATGACCCGTTTGATGGTGAAAGATTTGGGATTGGCCATGGCGCTGGCCGAGCATGGCCACAGCGCTGTGCCGATGGGGGCGCTGGCCCGCAACCTGTTCAACCTGCATGCCGCTCAGGGGCAGGGGAGCCGCGATTTCTCCAGCATCGTCGAACTCTATCTGGATAAACAGGATCCCGCCTGACGGGCCACCTCTCTTTAAGGCATCTCTCTTCGACCAGCTACAAGGAGCATTGATGGATATCAAAGATAAGGTCATCGTTATTACCGGCGCTGGACGTGGCTTGGGACGGGCCATTGCGCTGGCCCTGGGCGCACAGGGGGCGACGCTGGCGCTGCTCGACATCAATCGCGCCGATCTGGAGGCGACCGCAGCCCTGGTGCGCAGTCAGAATGATCAGTGCGATCAAGATAGTCAGTGCGAGCTGTTTGTCTGCAATGTGGCGAGCGAAGCCGAGGTTGAGTCGGTTTTTGCTGGCATCAAGGAGCGTTTTGGCGTGCTGCACGGTCTTATCAACTGCGCCGGCATTTTGCGCGATGGCATGCTGATCAAGGTGAAAGAGGGTGAGCTGGTGGAGAAGATGACGCTGGCCCAGTGGCAGAGCGTGATTGACGTCAACCTCACCGGTACCTTCCTCTGTGGTCGCGAAGGGGCGGCGCTGATGGCCCAAGGGGGGCAGGGGGGCGTCATCATCAACATCTCCTCCATCGCCCGCGCTGGCAATATTGGCCAGAGCAACTATGCCGCCAGCAAGGCGGGGGTTGCCTCGCTGGTGGTGACCTGGGCGCGGGAGTTGGCGCGCCATGGCATTCGGGTGATGGGGATTGCCCCCGGGGTGTTTGCCACCGACATGACGGCGGCGATGAAGCCGGAGGCGATGGCGCGGATGCAGCAGGCCATTCCGGTCGGCACCCTTGGCGAGGCGCAACAGCTGGCCGAGACGGTGAGCTTTATTTTTGCCAACGACTATCTGTCGGGAAGGATGATAGAACTGGATGGCGGTTTGCGTTTATAGGGATTTACATAATGGGCCCCGGTGTTTCCACCGGGGCTTTTTTATGCAGATTATTTATACAGAGAGTGCCTGAATGGCGATGCATAGGAACCATGCGAGTCAGGTTGTGTTGGCAGAAAAATGAGAAATATCAATGGGTCTTGGTTAATTTGAGCCAGCTCACAGGCCATATGGGTCAGTGCTGTAAAATTGCGCGCGGTCAAGGCGGTGCATGATTGACGGGACGAGGGATTGCGGTCGGAATAGTCATGCAATATAGTTGCCGCCTTTTTCACGGGGTCAGGATTCCCAGCCCCTCCCATATTGCGCGCAGTATGAATACGGACGCTCTGCCGCCGCCTAAATAAACAGGATTGAAATGGACAAGAAACTAGGGCTGGGCGCCCTCATTTCGCTGGTGATCGGCTCCATGGTCGGCGCCGGGGTCTTCAGTCTGCCACAAAACATTGCTGCGCATGCCAGTGCCGGGGCGGTCGCCCTGGGTTGGGCCATCACCGGTCTGGGCATGATCTGTCTCGCGCTGGTTTATCAGAACCTCTCCATGCGCCGCCCCGATCTCGATGGCGGTATCTTCAGCTATGCCAAAGCCGGTTTCGGCGATTTCATCGGCTTCAACGCCGCGTGGGGTTACTGGCTCTGCCAACTGCTGGCCAACGTCTCCTACGCCATCGTAGTGTTTAGCGCCCTGAGCTACTTCTTCGATACACCTGACAACGTCATCTTCGGTGACGGCAATACGCCGGTGGCTATCACGCTGGCCTCCATCCTGATCTGGTCGGTGCATGCGCTGGTGCTGCGCGGGGTACAAGTTGCTGCACTGGTGAATATCGTCACTACCATCGCCAAGATGGTGCCGCTCATCGTCTTCTGTGTCGCGATCCTGCTGGCCTTCAACATGGATACCTTCACTCTGGATATCTGGGGCCAGAACAACATGGAGCTGGGCTCCGTGATGGATCAGGTCAAGTCCACCATGAAGGTGACCCTCTGGGTCTTTATCGGGATTGAAGGGGCCGTGGTGGTCTCTGCCCGTGCCCGTCATCGCAAGGATGTGGGCCGAGCTACCGTGCTGGCGTTGCTCGGCGCCCTGACGCTTTACGTGATGGTGACCCTGTTCTCGCTGGGTGTCATGAGCCAGCCGCAACTGGCGGCGCTCAAGAACCCTTCGACCGCCATGATCCTCGAAGCCGTAGTCGGCCCCTGGGGCGCCTGGCTTATCAACATCGGTCTGGTGGTGTCGGTGATGGGGGCGCTGCTCAGCTGGACCGTGCTGGCCGCTGAAGTGCCCTACATCGCAGGCAAGACCGGCGTGTTCCCGGGCTGGTTTGCCAAGGAGAACAAGAACGGCTCGCCGCAGGTGTCCCTCTGGTGCTCCACCTGTCTGGTGCAGATCTTCCTGATCATCATCTACTTCCAGAGCAGCACCTATCTGGCGCTGGTCAACATCGCAACCTCGGCGGCGCTGGTGCCTTACGTCTTTTCGGGCGCTTATGGCCTGAAGCTGGCATTGAAAGGGGAGACCTATCAGGGTCAACCCCATCAGCGCAAACGTGACCTGCTGCTGGCCCTGGTGGCGACGGTTTACGGCTGCTGGCTGGTCTACGCAGCCGGTGTGGAGTACCTGTTGCTGGTGGCGCTGCTCTACAGCCCGGGCATCTTCATCTACTGGAAGGCGCGTCAGCATCACGGTCTGCGCGGCCTTAACCGGTTGGAGCAGGGGATGACGGCGGCCCTGCTCGGCTGTGCCGTGCTGGCCTTCTACAAGGTGATGGACGGTACCATTCCACTGCACTAACCGGCACAATGAAGAGATGGCCCTCGCGCCATCTCTTTTTTTTCATGCAGATATCCACTGTTGCCCGGCCGTGTTGGCCAGTTTTTGTTTAACACAGGAATTTTTATGCTGTTTATGGGTTACCTCCTGCTGGGCGCCTTTGCCGGTATGCTGGCGGGACTGTTCGGGATCGGCGGCGGTCTTATCATTGTCCCCGTGCTGGTCATGACCTTTCGCGCCCAGGGCATCGACCCTGAAATCATTACCCATCTGGCCCTCGGCACCTCGTTGCCCACCATGATCTTTACCGGATTCAGTTCGCTGCGGGCCCACCGGGAGGCGGGCGCCGTCGATTGGGTGATGATCCGCCGACTCGGCGCCGGCATGCTGATCGGGGGCTGGCTTGGCGGCATGACCGCCAATCTGCTCAGCACCAGCACCCTCAATATCATCATCGGTTGTTTCGCCTGGAGCATGGCGCTACAGATGGGGCTTAACCTTAAACCCAAAGCGGAGCGCCATATGCCGGGGCCGCTCGGCACAGGCATTGCCGGTACCATCATTGGCTGGATGTCAGCCCTGTTTGGTATTGGCGGTGGCTCGCTGACCGTCCCTTATCTGAGCTGGAACTCGGTGCCAATGCGCAATGCGGTAGCGGCCTCTGCAGCCTGCAGCATGCCCATCGCGCTGGCGGGGAGCCTCAGCTACCTCTATGCGGGTTGGGGTCATGCCGATCTGCCCGAGTGGAGTGTGGGCTACATCTATCTGCCCGCCCTGCTGGGCATTGTGCTGACCAGTACCCAGTTCGCACGCCTTGGCGCCAAGCTGGCACACCGCCTGTCACCCACACGCCTCAAGCAGGCCTTTGCCCTGCTGATGCTGCTGGTGGGGGCGAAATTTATGCTGTTTAGCTGATTCATTCGGCAGATTGTTGAAAAATAAGGCAAACGATCTGTTGGAGGGTAGAAAGCCGTTGCATTGAACGCCCAGTTTGCCTATTCTCCTCGCCGGTGGTCCTATTGGTCCTCTCGCATTGATAACCCGTCGACCTGGTCAGGACCGGAAGGTAGCAGCCAAGGCGGGGGACTCGAGTGCCGGGATGTGGCTGGTAGGGCCACCACTTGTTTCTGCAATTCAATAAGTTAGCTTCCTAAAGCCCTTGGTCATCCACTTTGTGTGGACGACGAGGAGCTCATCGATGAATCTCTGGCTCAGTCCCCACGGCATCTGGTATTACCGGAAAGTCACCACGCTCCCCTGTGGTCGTCGTAAAGAGATCAAAAAATCCCTGCATACCCGAGACAAGCTGACGACCCGTGCAACTGTTGCGAAGCGGTTTGCCTGTGTGCGTTCTAAAGCTAAGCCAGTTCTGCAACCCACAAGCGAGCCAGATAACCCTCAACCTCAGCCGAATATCAAGCCTGCTGTTCTGGCGGCCAAACCGCTTGCTCCGCTGTTGTCGGTCTCGTGTGACCGCTATCAAAAAGAGAAGGCCTTCTCCTGGGCACCGAAAGAGCTCAGCAACCAGAAGAACTACATCGGCTGCTTCATCAAGGCGCTGGGTGAAATTGCACTGTGCGATGGCGAATGGATTTGCTAACGGATGGGTCAACTTACTGGTCAAGCGTGACGGGCCTTAGTCGGCTGCCATTGCCGACCACCATGGAGGCGGCGGTCAGTAACAGGGCACTGCCCATAAAGGTGGCCCTGATAGAGAGGGAATCCAGTAACCACCCCCCACGGCAGCCCCCAACGTGATCGCCAGCTGAATAGCTGCCACCATCAGGCCTCCACCGCTCTCGGGTGAATCTGAGATGCCCTGGGTGATCCAGGCTGACCAGGCGACCGGAATGGCGGAGTTAAGGGCGCCCCAGAGGATCAGCATCAGGGCCACACTCCAGAAGTGATGCTCCACCGCCAGCAGCGCCAGGGTGATAACGCCGAGCACCAGTGGCAACCAGCGCAGCATCCGGTAAAGATGATGGCGCAGCAGCATGCTTACCGCTGTGGTGCCAACAAAACCGGCCAGCCCCAAAGCCAGCAGCAGCGCCGAGAGTTGTGGCAGGTCGACCTGGGTGCGTGTCTCCAGGAAGGGACGAAAATAGGTAAAGGCACTGAAGGCGCCGGCAAAGGTCAGCGTCACGCCCATGATGGCAATGGCGACGTTGGGTCTGCGCATCAGGCGAAATGCGCTGCGCGGGCGTGCTTGGGAGTGCATGGAAGGCAGGCAAAGTACCATCCACAGCAGGTTGATCACTACCAATGGTACCAGCAGCCAGAACACGCCTCGCCAGCCGATCAGTCCACCCAAGTAACTGCCAATGGGGGCCGCAAAGGCGGTCGCGACCGCATTGCCGGTATACAGGATGCCCAACGCTTTGGGGACGGATTGGCTGGAGACCAACCGCATGATGGTGGCGGTTGCCAGCGCCCAAAAACCGCCGATAACGATCCCGAGCAGAGCGCGTGCCACCATCAGCACGGTAAAGTTGGGGCTTAGGGCGATCACGATTAAAGAGGTCAGCATCACGACGGCTAGCCCCATGAGCACATGACGTCGGTCCAGCCTGTGAGATAGAGGTGCGATCAGCAAACTGGTCGGGACGGCAAACAGGCCGGAGATGGCAATAGCAAGACCGGCCATGCCATTGCTGGCACCTAGATCGGTGGCGATCGGCGTCAGCAGGCTGACCGGCATAAACTCGGCGGCAATGAGCAGTGCCACACACAGGGACATGGCAGCAACCGCAGACCAGTGTTCGTTGACGACAGCGGGTGTATGTGATGATAACGATGTTACGTTCATGGCATGACCTGAAAGTGAAATATGGGCTTATTCGATTGCTTCGATCGTGATGCTGGCGGCCGAGGTTGTGGTCAGGTGGGAGAGACCCGATTCAATGCGCCCTAACTTAATCAGTCCGGTCGAATAGCCAAAGTCCCGATAGAAGATCGCCAGATTGCCCCACGGGGCGTAATAGGTGAGATCCCCCACGTTCGGGTCAATGCCTTTTGGGGCGCCCTGTGTGGTCAATTTGCGGGGCAGATAAGCAATCTTCTCGGTGTCGGCGTAATCCTCGAGGGGCAGTGTCAGGGGGAGCATGGCAAAAAAGTCCCGGGCGCTGTGACTATCTTCCAGGGTGGCCGTGATGATCTGGCTGGCTATCGTCATCGTGATGTTCATACTATCTGCCTTGTTCTGAGCCTTAGCACTTGTAGCGGTTGCTGTGCTGGTCACCCCCAGCAACAGAGCCATCGCGCTGACAAACACTCCTCTGGTCATTGTTCTTTTCCCAATGCGGCGTGAAAGGTGGCGTCGAAACCAGTGAGAAAACGCGGCGAAGAGGCCGCCGCGTTTTCGACGTTTACTTCATGTTGGTCTTGAAGAACTGCTCGAACTTGGCGAACGGGATCTTGCCAGCCTGGTTGTCATACAGGTCGACATGATTGGCGCCAGGCACAACGACCAGCTCTTTTTGCTTGCTGCCAACGGCCTTGAAGGCATCTTCGGCAAAGTAACGAGAGTGAGCCTGCTCACCGGTCACGATCAGGGTGGGAATGGATATTTCGCTTGCATAGCTCAGCAGCGGCATATTCATGAATGACAGCGGCATGGTAGTGGTCCAGGCCCCGTTGGCGTTGACAGAACGGGCATGGAAACCACGCGGTACACGGTAGTAATCGAAGAACTCCTTGAGTACCGGGTGCGGGTTTTCCGGCAGAACCTCTGGCAGGGTGCGGGCGGCAGCGGTGACATTTCCCTTGTCATCGACATAGAGGTCGTGATTGCTATGGGCATAGGTGCCACTTTCCGCATCTTTCCAGCGTTGTTCATTCAGGTATGCCAGCACGGCGCGGCGATCGGCGGTGGAAAATCGATCCTTGCCATCGCCCACCCCATGCCCCATGGCCCGGCTCATGTCATACATCACGCTGGTTGCCACCGCCTTGATGCGGGTGTCGCCAGCGGCGGCATTGAGGGCCATGCCACCCCAGCCGCAAATCCCCAGTAGACCGATACGGTTGCGGTCGACCTCTTTTTGCAGGCCGAGAAAATCGACGGCGGCGCTGAAATCTTCGGTGTTGATGTCTGGCGAGGCCACATCACGTGGCTGGCCGCCACTCTCACCGGTGTAAGAGGGGTCAAACGCCAGCGTGACAAAACCACGCTCAGCCAGGGTCTGGGCATAGAGGCCGCTCGACTGCTCTTTTACGGCACCAAATGGGCCGCTCAGAGCAATGGCCGCCAGCTTGGCGTCTCCCCGGTTTTTCGGCAGATAGAGGTCAGCCACGAGAGTGATGCCGTAACGGTTCTTGAAGGTGACCTTGCGATGATCGACCTTGTCGCTTTGGGTGAAGGTCTTGTCCCATTGGGTGACCATGGAGACAGGTTCAGTGGGGTTGGTTGTTTGGGCATGACTCAATGTAGAGACTCCGGTTAATGCGGCGCCCAGCAGCAGGGTAGACGCGATAGCTGTCAGTTTCTTGGGGAGAACATTCATGGCAAAGTTCCTCGAAATCGGATTTCTGATGCGTGGTCCTGGTGGTGGAGGGCTGGTTTTGTGAACCACGACACACAGTCTAGTTAGAACGAATAGTGATGATTAGTGGCGGTTTTTTGATAACATTAATGCTTATTTGTTCTAAATTAAGACGTCTGACGCGCACCTGACTCAGGTCGTGGCGGACAGGAACATAGGGGGTGAACAAAATGACAGGCCGCGAGAATTACAACGATCTCCATGTCTTTATGCTGGTCGCTCGGGAAGGGAGTTTTACCAAGGCCGCAGCTAGGTTGGGGCTTGCCCAGTCCGGGGTCAGCCGAACGATTCGGGATCTCGAGGCCCGGCTCGGGGTGCAGCTTCTGATGCGCACTACCCGCAGCCTCTCCTTAACCCAAGCGGGTGAGCAGTTGTACCGCACGGCGCAGGGCTGTTTTCAGTCCCTTGATGCGGGTCTGGCCACGCTCGCCCACTATCGTGATACCCCTTCAGGCACGGTACGGATCAACGCCAGCCAACATGCCATCGACAAGGTGCTGCTTCCCAAGCTGACCATCTTCAGGCAGCGTTATCCCGATATTCGGCTGGAACTCATCAGTGAAAGCCGCTTCGTGAACATCATCGATGAGCGCTTTGATGCTGGCGTGCGGCTGGGTGACGAGGTGGATGAGGGGATGGTGGCCGTGCGCATTACGCCCGATCTGGAGATGGTGATGGTAGCCACACCAGATCATTTTCTTCAATACGGATTTCCCCAGGCGCCTGCCGATCTGGCGGGACATCCCTGTATCGCTTACCAATTTGCCGATGGCAACCTCTATCAATGGGAACTGTGGCAAGAGGGGAAGGCGATTAAGCATCGACCACAGGGGCAGTGGGTCTTCTCTGACAGTTATATGGAGGCGGCTGCTGCCAAAATGGGGCTGGGACTGGCCTATGTGCCAGAGGAATTGGTGAGCGATGAACTTGAGCGCGGCATCTTAATCCAGGTATTGAAACCCTATAGTCACCGTTTGGCTGGTCTGTACCTCTATTATCCCCACCGGAATGTTTCACCCGCATTAAGAGTGGTTATTGATGCATTAAAAACATAAATATAGTCATTCACTCTGGTCTGGACGTTGTAGGGAGGGGATTACTAGATCTGTACAGATCAAAAAATCCCTGCATACCCGAGACAAGCCGACGGCCCGTGCTGCTGTTGCGAAGCGGCTTGCCTGCGTGGGTTCCAGACCCAAGCCCATTCAGTTGCCTGCAGAGGTCAATGTTGCCCCACATGAGCAATCAGTAGCCCGGAATCAGGGAGGGGGGTTTATTGCTTGGTGACACGCAGGGTGGCGTTGTATTTGAGCCGACCATGGGAAATATGTCTGTTTATCTCGCTCAGTAGCGTCTCTTTATTGATGGGCTTGGTGATATACCCGTTCATGCCATGGGAAAGATAGTATTGCTTGGATTCCGGCATCGCATCCGCCGTCAGGGCGATGATGGGGATATCTGCCCAAGGCATCTGGGAGGTGCGGATCCGGGTGGTGGCCACCAGGCCATCCATCACTGGCATCTGGACATCCATCAACACCAGATCAAATTCGGTGTGACCCAGTTTCTCCAGCGCCTCTTCTCCCTGAACGGCCAATGTGACCTGATGGCCCACGGAGTCGAGCATGGCACCGATCACCTTGCGGTTGGTGGCATTGTCATCAACCAGCAAGATGCGATAGCTCTCCTGATCCAGCGGCTTGGACGGCAGGCAAACAATCGAGGGGGTCGTGGCTCTGGCGGGCCAGATATAGGTAAAAGTACTGCCATGCCCCTCGCTGCTCTCTACCGAGATATCGCCGCCCATCAGGCGTGCGAGGTTACGGGATATTTCAAGTCCCAGGCCCGATCCGCCATATTGGCGGGTGATCGAGACATCCGCCTGAGCGAAACGTTGAAACAGGTTCTTTAACTGACTTTTGCTCATGCCGATCCCGGTGTCCTGGATCGAGATACGTATCGAGTGGCGATCCTGCTCCAACAGGGTGCTATCAACGTGGATCTTTACTTCCCCCTGATGGGTGAACTTGATGGCATTGCTCACCAGATTGAAGAGGATCTGGCGCACTCTCAGCGGGTCGATCATCAACCACTCCGGCGTATCGGGGGCAACAGTCAGGGTCAGCTTGATCCCTTTTGCATCGCAGTTGCTCTGCATCAGAGCCCGGATATCCTCCAGCAGCTGGGGCAAGTGATGGGGGGCCAGTTGCAGCTCGATCTTGCCCTCTTCCAGCTTGGATACATCCAGAATGTCGTTAAGCAGACCGAGCAGATGGTTTGCCGATTCGCGCGCCGTCTCCAGATAGTCTCGCTCCCTCGGATCCATATCCCGGTCGGCCAGCAGTGAGAGCATGCCGAGAATACCATTCATGGGGGTGCGAATTTCATGGCTCATGTTGGCCAAAAAGCTGCTTTTGGCTCTTGTGCCGGCCTCTGCCGCCTGATTTGCCCGCAGCAGTTTGTCATTGAGCTGCTGCATCAGTTTGTGCTGCAGAAACGAGATATTCATTTGCCGCCAGATCAGCAGGGCGAGCACAAAGAGCAGCGCAAATTGCAGGGTTGCGATGAGTGTCGTCGTGATGATCTGCTCCCTCACGCTGTCGCGACGTGCCACATCAAACAGGGTCGCCTGCTGGTTCACCTCCAGAGTCAGCTGATGGAGCAGGGGAAGCAGGGAGGCAAGCTGTTGGCGCAGCTCCTGATGGGCAAGATTGTCGAGCGGCTTGGTGGCTTCCGGGCCGAGCCAGATATCCGCCAGAGAGATGTAGGATCGAATGGCTTTGCTTGCCTGCTGGTAGATCTCTGTTTGCTGAAGCAGGCTGCGATCCTTGCTCTCCAACACCAGATCCATGCGGCTGACCAGAATATCGTATCTGAGCTGGAAGGTCGGTTGCGACTCATGGAGCAGCGAGCTTTGAAAACGCAGCGCTTCGTTATAGAGCTGGAAATAGTTCCACATCACGTTGTCTTCGCCCTGGCTGGTACTGCGCTGCAGATCCTGAAATTGCCGGTACTGGATGGTACCAGTACCGGCAAAGGCAAGGAGCAGCACACAAAGCACCACAAACAAGAAACGTTGACTGGCCGCCATGGAACGCATGATGGGATCTACTCCACTTTTATCGCGCTGATCTGCCAGATAGCCCGACCGTAATAGAGCTTGTTTTGCAGTTCGGGATATTGATCAAACGGATAGACAAGGAACAGCGGCCCTTTGTCACGCACCGACAGTGGCTTGCCATTGATCGTGCGGGCGAGGATGACCCGATACTGCTCGGCATCGCTTGTCGGCACCTGTACCGAGTAGTCATTGAGCGCGGTAATGGTGAGCTGTTTGCCGGTTGCCCCGACCTTGGCCAATACATCTTGCAGCAGCGGGCCGCGAAAGGTCTTGGCTTCGTCATACCAGGGGGTATGGGTTTTGATTTCGTGTACCGGTAGTTGATCCAGCATGGCGCTGTCCCACAGGGCCAGAGACTGATGAGTGGGGCTGCTGATGGCGCCTTCAACCTTCAACACGGCGCTGTCAGGGGAGGGGGCTGCGTATGCGGTGCCGCAAAGGGCTGCCAACAGTGGTGCGATGTAAAGGCCTGCTTTCATGATCTCTCCTTCCTGGAATATGGCGACATGGGGGCCGAGCCAACGGTGGCTTGTGAGCTGTGTGCAAAGGCAAGCAATAATCGGGCCCAGTCTAATGGGCTTGAATTATCAGCCATTTAGCCTGTTATCAGGCGATCTCGGCCAAGGTGAATTGCAGTTTGCAACGTGCGGGGGAGGTTAATTGCAATTTGGCAATCAAAACGAGGAGTGGGTGTCGGCGAATAAGGCGCAAAGAGTATCATTTGGAGAACAAGTGCCGTGGCACTGCCCGGCATAACATTTGCAGCGTGCTGAATGCCGTGACAGCAAATAGTCTTAGAATCGACAAGGAGCTAGCGATGGAAAGCATGACTTACACCCTTAATGATATCCAGGTAGTGGTACTGGAAAATGAGTTTGACGCGATGGCCGTCAGTGAGCTCCGCCCGTTGTTTGAAACCCTCTCGACCCACCCGGGAGATATCCTGGCCGATATCAGCGATGTTCATTTTATCGACTCGTCGGGGATCGGAGCCTTGGTATTTCTCTATAAAAGATTGATTATGAACGGGCATCAGATGGCCCTTGTCTGCGGACCCGGTCAACCTCATGATCTGCTGGAGATGCTGCATATCGACCGGGTGATCCCCTGCCATGAGAGCATCAAGGCCTATATGCGTTCCCGTGGCATGATGGCCGCTGCATCATGAAACGCTTTGGTATCCTGCTATCGTCCATTCTGCTGTCGGGTTGCGCGCAGTGGCCGCCGGAGGGATATGGTGGCATGGCCGAGGCAAGACCCACCCGTATTCCGGTCAATGAGGATGAACGGCGGGTCTGGTCTCGTTATGATGAGCGTCAGAAGGAACTCGACTTGCAGCTGACGGAATTAAAGCAAGCGAGTCTGCAGGGGTGTATGCCTGCCGAGTTGAAACGACTACAATCTCAACGTATTGATATCGAACGGGATATGCACGGACGGCTCTGGTCGGATGTAGCCTGGCGTCAGACCGTGTTGGCACAATCACTACAACAAGTACGTTTGCGGCTGCAACAGACAACAGCGGATGGCTGTCGTGCTGATTGGTCAGGGCTCCCCTTACGCCAATGGGGGCAGACGTAACAGACGAAAAGGATGTCTATGAAACGGGGCGCTCTCGAAGGATTGATCTGTGTTCTCTTGCTGTTGTTCACCTGCCCGTTATTGGCCTCCACCTTGTTGGCTCCCGGTGATCGGTTGGCCATAGTGCAACCTGGTGAGCCTGCTTTTGATCAGCCTTTCCAGATCAACAAGCAGGGGGAGATTGCATTGCCTGAGGTCGGCAACGTCGTGGTGGGGGGGAAGACCCTGCAACAGGCGGATGAACTGATCCGCACCGCCCTCAAACCTGTCTACAACAACCTCTCTCAATTGACCGTCACCTTGTTGGAGAAGCGGCTGCTGATCAGCGTGATGGGCTATGTCAAAAAACCCGGCAGTTATGATCTGGCGCCCGATGGCAACGTGCAGATGGCCCTCGATGCCGCTGGCGGTCTGGTGCCCGGTGCCCAGCTCAACAATATGCAGGTGCGGCGTGGCAGCACGGTCTCGAGCTTCGACTATAAGCGTTATCTCGATACCGGCGATGCCAGCGTGTTGCCGCCATTGCAATCCCTTGATGTGGTGTTCGTACCCGCCTCTCCGCTGATCGGCAACGTGCAAATAGATTTTGATGCGGCAACCCTGGCGGCAGGCGGGGATGGCGATACCGGCAAGGCGATCAAGGTATTTGGCGAGGTCAACAGCCCCGGCGCCTTCAGTTTCAAGAGCGGCAACTCCATCGTGGATCTGCTGATGCGGGCCGGTGGGGTGACCCGCTTTGCCGGGGTGGAGCGGATCCGGGTGATCAATGGTGATGCCCCCGAACTGTTCGATCTCAAAGCCTATCTCGACTCCGGCAACAACAAGCTGCTGCCCAATCTGGCGCCGGGCGCCACCATCTTCGTGCCCAAGGATGAAGAGCAGATAAAACGGGGAGCGCGCACCATCTACATCATGGGCGAGGTGTTCAAACCCGGCGCCTATGAGGGGCGGGAAGGGGACTCCTTCCTCGATATTCTGGCCAATGCCGGTGGCCCGACCCGCTATGCCGAGAGTCGCCAGATCCGTTTGCTGCGCACCGATGGCACGATCGAACCCATCGACTTGCAGGCCTATACCGAGGGGATGCAAAAGGCGCTGCCCCAAGTCAAACCCGGTGATGCCATCTTTGTGCCGGAAAAGACCGATATCAACGAGAAGTCCTGGTTGAAGGTGGCCCCCGGGCGGGCGGTGATGGTGATGGGGGCGGTGCGGATCCCGGGCCGCTATGAATGGTCTGACGAAATGTCGTTGCTGGATCTGATCGCCCACGCCGGTGGCCCCAACGAGCGGGCCGATATCGCCAAGGTGCAGATCCTGACCGCCGAAGGGGGGCAGGCCACGCCAACCCTGTTTGATCTCGACAAGTTCCTTCATCAGGGGGGGGCGCTGGCCAGCCTGCCGAAGATCCGGGCCGGATTCACCATCATGATCCCCGAGTTGCCCACCGATCCCAGTGACAACAAGTCCCAGTGGGTGCGCCAGTCACCGGACAGTTCCATCTATATCTTCGGTCAGGTCGGGGCCCCCGGTCGCTATGCCTTCAATGAGCAGATGGGCTTTATCGACATCCTGTCGGCCGCCGATGGTCCGACTGCGGCGGCGGATCTGCGCAATGTGCGTATCGCCCATCGCAGTGGCAGCACGGCGCGGGTCAGCAAGCTCGACCTTGCCCTCTACTTTGAAACTGGCGATGAAACCTTGCTGCCCAAGGTGCTGCCCGGCGACTCCATCTACCTGCCGGAGAAGAATCGCCCTTGGCTCGACGAGCCCAAGGAGAACACCATTCGGGTGTTGGGGGCGATTGCCCGTCCCGGTCGCTACCGCTTTGACTCCTCCATGACCCTGCTGGATCTGCTGGCAGAGGCGGGGGGCCCGACCAGCAGCGCCTATATCAAGAAGATTGTGGTGATCAACATGGCTACCAGTGGTCAGGGGGATCAGGCCCGCAGCTTCGATCTCGACGGCTTTGCCAAAGAGCCCGACTTTAGCCAGTTGCCGGTGCTGCGTGCAGGGGACACCGTCTTTATCCCTGATAGCAAAAGCAGCAACTGGGCCATCTTCATGGATGGCATGCGCGACATTTTGACCACGATCTCGGTGGTGGCCCTGGTCGGGACGCTTTGATATGAGCATCCCCATTCAATATCTGGAGCTCGAATCCCTCTACGCGGCGACGGTCGCCCGCGGGATCCGCTCGCTGGCTGTCACCTCGTCAGAAGGGAGAGAGGGGGTGAGCTCCATCTGCGATGCGCTGGCAAGGCGCTCGGAGGCGGATGGGCAGCGCACCCTGCTGGTGGATCTCAACCTCTATCATCCCGGCCGCGCCACGGCGGTTGCCTGGGGGCCCAATGATGTGCCCGAGCCAGTGGCCACTGGCCGCTCCTTGTCCTTGCTCCCGGCGCCGGGCAAGGATCTGATGGCTTTTCGCAACAAGGATACCTTGCGTCAACTGCTGGTTCGCTGGCTGGAGCATTACGATGTGGTGATCTTCGATACCTCACCGCTCACTGCTCTCAATCGGGGCAATATTCCGGCCGATCAGGTCTGTGGGGCCTGTGAAGGGGCGCTGCTGGTGGTGCTGGCGGGAGTGACGCCGACGACCGTGGTACAAAGTGCGGTGGATAAACTGACCCGTGCCGAGGCCAATCTGATTGGCGCTGTCTATAACGACAAACTCAACCCGGGGCTGGCCAGCGAGATCCTGCGCGAACTCAACCGGCTGCCCAGTAACCGGGTGACCGAATGGCTCAAGCGCTGGTGCCGGCGCAGTGCCTTGCTCAATTTCCGGATCTGATCGCCCGCTGATGGAGGCCCGATATGGATGACTGGTTGCGATCTGCTCCGGCAACCCTGCAGGCGGTGCGCGAACTGCGCAACCGGCTGGCGCAGGGACTCTCCCTGTTTCAGGTCTCCCCAAAGGATCAAGCCAACTGGCTGCTCTGTTTCAGTGAGCTGGCCACCAATAGCGTCAAACACACAGCTCCTCCCGCGACCCGGCTCTGGCTCACGCTGAAAGAGGATGAAACCGGCTTGAGTCTGATACTGGAGGATGATGGCGGCCCGCAACCCGGTCTTGCCAGTGCGCCGTTACCCGATGAACTGCAGGAGGGGGGATACGGGCTGGCGCTGGTGCACCAGCTGTTTGCCGAGGTGCACTTCTCTCGCGACGGTGAGCGCAATCGTGTGACCCTTCGCCAGCAGGGCCCGGTCAACCAACAGCCGGTGATCGCGGTGATCGACGATGACAAGGTGATGCGTGCCCTGCTCACCGCCTATCTCCATGAGCACTACCGGGTTGAAAGTTATGCCGACTCCCATGCCGCCCTGCTGGCGCTCGGGAAGCAACCTCCCGCGCTGGTGCTCTCCGATATCGAGATGGAGGGGATCGATGGCTTTGGGCTGCGCCAGCAGTTGATGAAGGATCCCAAGATGAAGGGGGTGCCCTTTATCTTCCTGACCGGGCATCAGGATCAGTGGACCCAGAGTCGGGCGGGGGCGCTGGGGATCGATGACTTTCTGGTCAAGCCCATCACCAAGCAGGACCTGTTGCTGGCGGTTTCGCGGGTGCTGCAACGCTCGGAGCAGCTCAAGTCGCAATGGGGCGAACAGCTGGATCAGCGCATGACCTCGGCGCTGCGCCCGTTATTGCCCGCCACCTCCATAGGGGGATACCAGCTGGCGTTGCAAACCCGCGCGGCCACCGTGGGGGGCGGGGACTTTCTGCTGGTCAAGGATCGGGTGCTGTGGCTCGGGGATGTGATGGGCCACGATGCGGAAGCCAAGTTCTTCGCCCATGCCTATGCCGGTTATCTGCGCGGTTTGCTGACCGCCCACGATCTGGAGCGCGCCCCCGCCCGCTTGCTGACCATCTTGTCCAATGCGGTTCACAGTGATCCGCTCCTCGGGGCTACCCTGCTCACCACCCTCTGTATTGAGCTCGGCAACGAGGGGCGGGTGCAGTGGGCCAGCGCGGGCCACCCGGCGCCCTGGCTGGTCGGGCCCGGCACCATTCGTCAGGTCGGCGTGACCGGCCCCTTGCCCGGTTTGCGCCCAGATCCCCACTTCGTGACCAATGAGCGTCAGCTCAAGCCCGGCGAGATCCTGCTGTTCTGGACCGACGGCCTGCTCGATAGCCGTGACGCAGAAGAGCGCCAGCGCTGGGAGTCGCAGCTAAAAGAGATCTGCCTGACTTCGGGGCCCGGTCTTGAGCAACTGGCTCATCGCATTGCCCGCTGGTTTGATGAACGCATCAATGATGCCGCCCTCGATGACATGACCCTCCTGCTGGTCGCCTGTCCCGGCGCCTGATCCTGCCCCTCTTTGCCTGACTGGCCCGCTCTATGCAGCGCCTCATTTCAGGTGGCATGGAGCCACGGGAGGAGGGCCTTATGTTACCCATGCAGCAGATCTGGCTGGCCATCGATGCGCGTCAGGTCGGTGGAATAGAAGTTCACATTATCCACTTGGCCAACGATCTGCTGGCCAGAGGATTTCGCCCCACCATAGTGCTGGTGAGCAACCACGGTATGACCCCCTTTACGACCCTGCTCAAACAACAGGGCTTGCCCTACGAGGTGTGCCACAACAGCCGCGACTTTATGCGCCGTCTGGCCCGCCAGCCGGCTTCTGTGCTGATCCATACCCACGGCTACAAGGCCGGAGTGCTGGGGCGGCTTACAGCCTGGTTTACCGGTAAATCGGTGGTCTCGACTTTTCACAGTGGGGATGACGGGGAAGGGTTGCTGAAGTTTTACAGCTGGCTGGATCGCACCACAGCGCGTTTTGCGAAGTGTATTGCAGTAAGCGAGCCCATCGCTCGCAAATTGCCTGTGCCAAGCACGGTGATCAGCAACTTTGTCCCCATGCCTGCGACACCGGCATCGGTAACTGGCAACCGGATTGCCTTTGTCGGCCGCCTCTCGCCGGAAAAGGGGCCGGAGGTGTTCTGCCAGCTGGCCGCCTTCTGCCCGGACGGGGCGTTTCATCTCTACGGGGATGGTCCCATGAAAAGCGCCTTGTTGCAGCAGTATGGTGATCGCGTCCAGCTTCATGGTTTCCAGAACATGGCCAATGAGTGGCACAACATCGACCTGCTCTGCATCACTTCCCGCTTTGAAGGGTTGCCGCTGGTGGCCCTGGAGGCGATGGCTCACGGCATACCTGTCTGTACCTTTGCGGTGGGGGGGCTGGTCAATCTGATCGACCATAAATCCAATGGCTGGCTGGTGGAGCCCGGCCATGTGCGGGATATGGCGGAGCTGGTCAACTACTGGCTGCGCAGCGATGGGGTGGTGCGCAGCAAAATGAGTCAGGCGGCCCGCAACACCATCGCCCGCGGGTACAGCGTGAGCAACAGAGTGACCGATATTCTGGCTGTCTACGGCGCCTGAATCCCCAAGGGGAAACCCGCCAAAAACGAGTGGCCGCTGGCCACTCGTTTTTTTATGTGCCGGTGTTAGGGGTTGCAGGGGGCGGATTGCTTCGGTGATCACGCAACGCTAGGATTTCTGCGGTGGGGCAAGCGGACATCAGGCCTGTGGATGGGGCCAGATGATGGCGATCAGGTCGCTGACTTCTCGGTGATCACCGCGGACGTGCCACAAGGATGCGCCATAAAAAAGGCCATTGCAGTAGCAATGGCCTAGTGGGGTTGAGGCGTTGCTGAGATTGGCAGAATTAGCGCCCCTTCTTGCCAACCATGATGGCGATCGTCTTGCCGATGATATGCACATCCTGCACCAGCCAGCGCCAGGGGTGGAGCAGGGCAACCGAGTAGGCCAGATCGAACGCCAGCTTGCTGCGCACATCATCGAGCGACTCGTCGTAACCCTGATTGACCTGTGCCAGACCGGTAATGCCGGGGGCCACTTCATAGGTGCGTTCGATAAAGTACGGCACCGCATCTTCCAGCCGGTTGGCGATCCCGGGTCGCTCCGGACGGGGGCCGATCAGCGACATCTCCCCCTTGAGCACATTGATAAACTGCGGCAGCTCATCGAGCCGGGTTTTGCGCAGAAAGTCGCCGCTGCGGGTGATCCGGCTGTCCCCCTTGCCACACCAGACCGGCCCGGTGGCCGCCTCGGCGTCGGCGCGCATGGTGCGAAACTTGATCATGAAAAAGAGCTCGGTATGGGTGGCATGGCTGCGCCCGATCCGCAACTGACGAAAGAACACAGGCCCCGGGCTATCGAGCCGGATGGCCAGCATGATCAGCGGCCACAGTGGCAGCGTCAGCAGCAGGCCAAGAGTGGCACCGAGCAGATCCATGCTGCGTTTGACCACCAGGGTCAATCTTGGAATGGGGTGTGTCATACGGCTTTCTCCTGTGACATGAAACGTATGGGGGCGCGCAGGCAGTAGCGCAGGGTGCCCATGCCGTTGTACCAGTGTCCGAGTACCAGATAGTGGATCTTGCGAAACAGATTGGGCCAGGGGTGCACAGGGGTCAGCTGGATCAGGATGACCAGCAGATACCCCAGCAGTTGCAGCCCCAGCAACAGCTGAAACAGCAGGGATTGGGTGGCCAGCGGGATGGCGCAGAGCCACAGCAGGGTCAGGCAGAGCGGCATCAATACTCGCAGCCCCTTGCCACTGGCAAAGTTGAAGGCAACCCAGCCGAACTTGGGGTGCAGCAGGGGCAGCAACCGCAGCAGCTGCTGGGTGTTGCCGGCCCCGATCCGCTTGCGCCGTGTTGCCTCCAGCGCGGCATTGGAAACTTCCAGCTCCAGTGCGGCGCAGCGATTGTCATAGACAGCCCGATACCCCTTGGCGATGGCCTGCATCGGCAGGATGAAATCGTCGTTGATGGTATCGGCAGCCAGCGGGGTGAGGCACTCCCGGCGCATCATGTAAAAGGCCCCGTGGGCTCCCAGCATGCCGCCAAGGGCCGATTCGCAGAGCTTGATCTGGCTTTGATAGTGCCAGTAACTCTCCTCGCCCTGTGAGCCCGGTTGCCAGAAGCGGTACGCTTCCCCGACCACCCCTACCTTGGGATCGGCAAAATGGGCGACCGCCAGCAGCAGGCTGTCGATGGGCAGCAGGGCCGAGACATCGGTGAGGGCCACCAGATCGCTGTGCACCCGGGTCATGGCCTCGTTGAGCACGGCGACCTTGCCGCGATTGCGGGGGTGATCAAACAGCCTGATCTGCAACTGCTGCAGGGCGGGATCACCGAGCTGGCTGAGCGCAATGGGGTAGCTGTTGTCGCTGCAGCCGTCGAAATGCACATGCACCCACAGCTTGTCGGCGGGGTAATCGAGGCTGGCGAGGTTTTGCAGCTTGGCCGCGATGGTCGCCGCCTCGTTGTAGACCGGCATCAGCAGGGTGATGGTCGGCAGCGCCTCATCGGCGGCCTCTGTTTTGAATCCCCGATCCAGAGGGCGGGGTGGATTGGCTACCTTGCGCGCCTGCCGACCACCAAATTTGAGCAGCAGGGGATAGCCGACATGGTGGTAGACCACCAGTACAGCGCACAGCCAGAACACGATCATGATCCATTCCATGGGATGCTCCTCTGGTCATCGGGTCGCTTGATCAGCGGCTGTAAAGCTGCTGATAGGCCTGAGCCATCCGGCTCAAGCTGCTTTGCTGGCACACAAACTCACGGGTGACGGCACGCAGGCTATGGCACTGCAGCAACCCTTGTGCCAGAAGCTGGGCAAGGCGGCCGGGATCCCGCTCCGACAGGATATGGCCGCTGGCCTGACAGACGATCTCTCTGGCCGCCCCCACGTCGCTCATCACCACCGGCACCCCGCACGCCTGTGCTTCCAGCACACAAAGCGGCATCCCCTCCGCCAGCGAGGGAAGGCAGAAGAGATCCAGCCCCTGATAGAAGCGCGGCATGTTTTCGACCAGCCCCAGAAAATGGACCCGATGGGCGATCCCCAGTTGCTGACACTGTTGTTGCAACGCATTTTGCAAACTGCCGACCCCAGCCAACGCAAGATGCACCTCCTGTGGCAGGGCGCGGATCGCCTCCAGCAGCAAGGTATGTCCCTTGACCGACTCAAGGCGAGCGGCGCAGCCAATCAACTTGACCCCTTGCGGCAGCCCCATCTCCTGACGGGCGAGGGCGGCGACGCCCGGGGCAAAGCGCAGCTCATCGATGCCGTTGGGGATCACGGTTGGCGACAGCTGGCCCAGCTTGACCAGCAGCTGGTTGGCCACTGGCGTGGCATCGGCCACCAGAATGGGTTTGAAGGCGCGCAGTCCCCAGAGGGCCAGCGTGCGCTGATGGGGATCATCGAGATACCAGGCATCGTGCTCTGTGTGTACCAGGGTGGGCACCCGGGCCAGCCGACTGGCGAGGCCGCCATAGAGCATGGGCCCAAGATGGTGGGTATGTACCGCGGCTGGCTTGAGTTGGCGCAGCAGTCGGGTGAGCCGCCAGAGGGTTGCCAGCGACCAGCCTGCGGGCTTTTCCAGACAGTGAATATTGCCAGCAAAGGGATGCAGGGCGGGCCATGCCCTTAGCACATCCCCTTTGCGCCCTTCGAGGGAGATGATATGCACCGGCTGCTCGGCAGGGCTCGCCTGCGTGAGGTTGAGCACCATGGTCTCCAGCCCGCCGGGCTGCAGGTGCTGCACGATTTGAACGACAGGTTGCAGAACAGGTTGTACGACGGGCTGGGCGCTGGCGCTCCCGCGGGGATGGGGTCTGTGCGACGGGGTTGATGACAACATGGTTCGCGCTCCGGCAAGGGAAGGGGTGACACCCCGGATAGCGGGAGAATGCGAATCTTGTACCACTCTTGCGATCTGCTCACAGAGGGGATCAGCCACCTCTGGTGGCACTGCCTTTGCATCGTACGGGGGGAGGGCTTTTCTCAGGGAGTGATGCCATGCCTGTCCAGTTCTATTACAACCTCTACATCATTCTCTTTGCCGCCTGGCGCCGTCGCTATCTGCTGGTTATCCCGGTGCTGGTGATGCCGCTGGTGGGTGTGACGGTCGGCCTGCTCACCCCCAAGGAGTATGAGAGCCGCACCACCTTTATGGTGCCGCAAGATGCCAACCAGACCCCGACCCTCAAGGATCTGATCACTCAGGAGAGTCTCAAGGATCGCTTTGCGGTGCTCGAAGCCCTGCTGCGCAGCCGTTATGTGCTGGACGGGGTGGCGCGGGATCGCGGTCTGGTCAATGACGAGACCCCGCCAGCTCAGCGCGATGCCATCATGGACTGGCTCTCGAGTGCCGTCTCTTTGCGGCTGATCGGCGATGAGGTGATCGAGATAAAGGTAAAAGCGGATTCGGCGGCCAACAGCGCCGGTTTGCTCGAAGCCATTTCGCGGCGCTTTTTCTTCAACCTGCTCAGCAAGGGGCGTGAGTCGGCGGAATCGTCCGAACGTTTCCTGCAAAGCCAGCTCGACAGCCGCCGCAGCGAACTGCAAGCGGCCGAGCAGCTGCTCGCCGATTTTAAACGGGAGCATGCCAGCGCCTTGCCCCAGCAGCAGAGTACCAACGTCGCCCGTCTCTATGGCTTGCAGGAGCGTTACGCCGAGAGCCTGATCACCTTGCAGCAGGCCAAGGCCCGGGTCGATCAGCTATCGCTGGGGCAGGAGAGCCAGCTGGCCCGCCAGCTGGATGAGAAGCTGCAGCTGATGCGCACCGAGCTGGTGTTGCTGCGGGCCCGCTACAGCGACGAGCACAGCAAGGTACAGAGTCTGCGCTATCAGATTGACCAGTTGCAGCAGGAGTTCGAGCAGCTCAAATCCCAACCGGATATGGCGCGCGGGCCCGAGTGGCAGTTGGCCCAGACGCAGTTGACGGAGGCGGAGCAAAACGCCGCCGGCCTGAAGAGCCAGCTGGATGGACTGGACAAGGTGGTCGACTCCCAGGGAGATACCGAGCGCCAGCTCGCCGAGCTGGAGCGGGATCTGGCGGTCAAGCGCACCCTCTATCAGGATTTGCTGCTGCGCTATGAGAAGGCCAAGGTGACCGGCGATCTGGGCAACTTCGAGCAGGGGGAGCGGATCAAGGTGATCGACAAACCCTTTGCCCCCAGCAAGCCGAGCAACTACCCGCTCTGGCTGTTTCTGCTGGCGGGCATTGTTGGCGGGTTGGGGCTGGGCTGCGGTCTGGCGCTGGTGGCCGAATTGGCGGATGCCAGCCTGCGCCGCTCCGATCAACTGGCCGCCCTGGTCAAGGCGCCGGTGCTAAGCCGCATTCCCTACTGCGAGCCAGTGCCGGACTATCCATCCAATAGTGATCATGCGCTGGATGGGCAGGTGTTGCCCTTGTCACCGGAACCGGGTTGATAGCCGTAAAAGCGGGCTGCCAGTCTGAATCTGGATATTTCTGAAAAGGCCTTGTGATAAGGCCTTTTTTATATTGTACGGATGGTGGAGTAAACATCGCGGCAAGCCAATAAAAGAGGAGATAGGCTTCATTTTCTGTTTACGATTCTTGACGGTGGTTTTACTCGGAAGTACAAGTTGAGTGGGCGTGAAGTAGGTGTGAGGTGTTAGTGTAAAATCATTTTAAAATGATTTTTTGATTATAATTACGAGTGGTGGATACAGTTAGGTGGAACAAGTTGTCAACATGTCAATAACGCATTCCATGTAATTGCTGTTAGGATTATCAGAGGAGCATATGAACAAAATTCATGATGAATTAGCTCAAATATTGGGATATGACAGTGCTCAACACTATAGACGTGAAGTCGATGAAAATGAGCGGATTTCTAACAAATCAAAAGAATTCTACAATAAACCACCGGAAGAGTGGCCAGCAATCGAATTCAACTGGGACTACCGGTTGAAATCTCAAAGGTTTTGCTTTGATGGTGTAACACAAACTGATTTTGAAAAAATGTACCCTAAAGGACTTGTTCTTGGCCACATGCCTTTATTGGAATTCGATAAACATTTGTGTCATTATAGTCGACGAGATGGTGATGAATTATGGGAGCTGGGCTGTCAATCGAAACTAGCTGAGATGATCGTGTATTTATCTGAGGGTAATCCCATTACTCCACCAATCATTAAACCTGTCGAGAATAACGAAGTGATTTTTCAAGGTGGACATCACCGCTACGCTGTGGCTAAAGCTATAGGATCTGAAAAAATTTCTATCTATGTATCCCCTGAACATGTTAGAGAGCTTAATGATTTTATGAGTATATGTTGGACATAAGCCTAACAATCTGCTCAATGGGACAAAAACATGTGCCACTTTTCGTTCGGTTTGTTTTTGGGATTACGGCCGGTCTGATTGGTTTAAGTAGCTCGTAGGTTCGATTAGCGAAACGTAATCGGACGCTCGCAGTGAAACTTCACGTCAATGTGGCAATAACGTCCCAACTGGTGCCAGTTCGAGGGTGATTTTTGGTGGGAGGGGAGAAGTGGCAAGATGGGAGGGTTTTAGCGAGTTGAATAGAAATATTGCAGAAAGGCCGCGAACGTCCGATTACGCTGTGCTAATCGAACCTACAGCCCTTGCTTGCTGCAAGTATCGAATGCTGCAAGGCAGCTTATTTCAAACGTGAGGATCGATGAATCAACCCATGGCGCTCACTGATGGCTACACGTTTTGCGTCGCAGGCACCGGTACGGAATACCGCTTGTGCGCTCCTTTTCTGCTCCCCGAAGCGGTAGACCCAGTAGCCATGCTGGCTGTTGCCAATCAGTCCCTAGACCTACATCCCTGTGCTGCATTATCAAAAGATGCTTCAAGAGCTCGGAGCGCTGCCGCCTTTATGTTGCTATGTGTGGGGCGAGCCGCGCAGGCAGAAGCCATTCTCCGAGAGGTGATCTCCGCGCAGATGGTTTCAGAGGACGATGCTGCTCGCGTTAGCTCAGAACTACGCCTGGTACAGGTTTTGCAGCGGCTCGATCGTGCAGATGAAGCTGTCAGCTTGGCCACCCAAGTAGTTTGTCGGTTGCAACCAAAATCCCTTATGCGGCATTTCGCACTGCATCATCTTGGCAAGGCTCTCGTACAGACCGGCGCCTATGATAACGCTCGCGCCGTGCTGTCAGAGGCGCTCTCTCTACGCCAGGCTCTTGGCAAGAGTGAACTTATCGCATCCACTCTGAAGGCGTTATCGTTGTTGCCCTCAGAAAAACAAGCGGCGCATCATCCATATGGTCAGACTTGGCATATTGGTCAATCGGGCGAATTTCGTCAGGGCGACTAGCCTTTTCGCGCTGTATTCAGGTCATCACCGCCACAAAAAAATCAGGGAGCCATGGCTCCCTAATCGCGACACACGGGATGATTAGCTAGCCGATAGCTGGCGTTTGTTGCCAGTTGGCTTGCTGCGGACGGCCTTGAGATCGGCGCTGATAGCGCCAGGCCAGCAGTAGCGGCATACCGAGCAGCAGCTGGGCGGCCAGCGGGATCTCCTCGATGGGGGCGGCCAGTGCCCCTTCCGGGATAATGCCCCCCTCAATTTCGGCTGCCAGTTTGAGCTCCAGCGCATTGCCAAAGTCGGCGAAGGTGGTGGCATTGATCACAAACGCATCCTGACCTCCCGCCACGTTCTCCACATACCACTCTTGCAGCACCCCATCGGCGTAGTCCTGACCTATGGTGATGCCGTTGATGGTATCGATGCCGGAGGCGAGCAGTTGATCCCGCACGGTAGAGGTATCCAGCCCGTTGTTCTGGATGCCGTCACCCGACACATCCATCACCTGGCGGGCAGCGGTGAAGTTGTTGGTATCAAACTGCTGGGCACCAAAGGCCATGGCCGAACCGGGGGCCGTCATCCCCGCATAGGGACGCACCAGGGCATCCAGGGTGGCGGCGAAGTTGTTGATGGAGGTCATGTCGTAGAGGTGGAACCAGTCGGTCATCAGACTTTGCTGGTTGCTGCTGCTCCACATGATCATCTGTACGGCGATGGACCCGAGTTTGCCGCCGCTGGTGTCGAGGATGGCGCTCTGTACATCCTGACTGTAAAAGGCGTCCACATAGCCCTGTAACTGCAAATTGAATTCCGATGAACTGACGCTGCCCGACACATCCATCAGCAGTTGCAGTTCGGTATCGACTTCGGTCAAGGCGTATGCGGGGGAGGTTACCAACAACATCCCCAGCAGCCCTACCAACGGTTTGAGTTTCATTGCTCACTCCTTCTCCCTGGCGCTAGTGCCAGCAGGGGGAATGAATAAAGCGTGCCAGCTTTGTTGCATCCTCTGACTTGGCTTGATCCGGGTGAGGCCGGGCAGGCATGGAACTTGCGACAGCACTCAAAAGCGCTGATAACCGGCAGGAGTTGCGATGGAGATCCGTCCCTGGCAGTGGGCACCCAACTGGCTGCTACTTGGTTTGGCCAATCAGTGGGGCATGGTGTGGCTCAATATGGGCCACTTCAACTTGCTGGTGGTGTTGCTGATTGCTATCTGGTGGCAAATTGCATCGCGGGTTGCGCCGAGCTGGCGCCCGCATCCACTGGCGCTCGCCCTGTTTATCCTGCTGATCCTGATCCCCAGCGCCAGTTGCAAGGCGCTGGCCTGTCTGTTGCTGGTGGCCTCGCTATGGCGCCGTCATCAGAGTGGCGATGAGCGGGCGGTGTTGCAGATTGTGCTCGCCTTTACCGTGGCGGTGTTGTGGGGGCAGCAGGTGTTTGCCCTGCTCTCTGGCCCTGTGCTGGCCCTCGATGCCTGGGGGGTAGGCCAGTGGTTGCAGCTGCTGGGCTGGGAGACTCGCCTTGATGGCAATCGCATCGAGCGGTTGGGGGGCCATGCCCTGATTGTGCTCAAGGGGTGCTCCTCGTTTTCTCAACTCTATCTGGTGGTGCTCTCCTGGCTGGTCTCCTGCTGCTGGCTGGCGCCGGAGCGCCCCCTCTACCGGCAGTGGCCCATGTTGCTGCTGGTCTGCCTGCTCTATATCGGGGCCAATCAGCTGCGGTTGGTGCTGATGAGCCTGGATCTGCGCTGGTATGGCTGGCTGCATACCGGCTCGCTGGCCCAGCTCTACCAGTGGGCCATCATGTTGCTGGTGATGACCATCCTGTTTCTAAGGGGGCGCCATGATGCGTCTATCTAGGGGATATCTGCTGCTGTTGCTGGTGGCGCTGAGCAGTGCTGCCGCCATGGGCTGGCGTTATCAGAACCGGACGATCAATGAGGGGGCCAAGCCCATGCTGATGGAGCTGGTCCAGCTGGGATGGCGCTTGCGGGTGGCTACGCCGGTACTGGGCGGCACCTATGTCAGCTATCAGCTGGCCCATCCTCGTTGTGATGGTCTGCTGCAGGCCATGCTGGTGGCGCCGGATCGGGAGGCGATGTCAGTGACGCTGGCGGGTGAAGGGATGAGTCAGGGGGTGATGTTTTTAGGCGAGCTACACCAGAGCCCGCCGCTGCTCTCGTACCGTCTTACCCAGGGTTGGCGCAAATTGTGGGGGCTGGCCCCTTATCCCCTCTATCGGGTGGCCTTGCCGACCACCTGCCTCGGCCTTATTGCGCCGCCGCTGGCGTGACCGCCCCCGATTCGCCGTTTGGCAGAATGCGGATCAGCAAGGTATTGGGGGCCAGCATGGGGTCATAGCGGGGCTCCAGCTCAATGGCGCGAGCTCCCAGCAAGCGGGTGAGGGCGGTCAGGCGCACGCTCGCCATCCGCGCACTCTCCAGCATGTCGGTTTGCAGCCCGGGGCCGCTTATCAGCGCAATCCGGGCCGGATCCTTGCGTCCCAAAAACTGATGCAACTGCTGCTCCTGATCCGCCGCAAGTTGCGTCTCCGCTTTCTGGTACTGCAGTTGCAATTGGGGCTGTTCGGCCAGCTGCTGTTCCCGCAACTGGTTGAGGATTGGCAGGGTCTCATTGACCGGCTCCTGACGGGCGCAACCGGTGAGGATCAGCAACGGCAGCATCAGGGGCAACAGGCGGCGCAGGGCGCTGTCTTTGGCTGTGGAGCGGGGAGTCTGGTTGGCCATACGCAGTCACTTCAGGAGGATGAGTGGGCACCAGTTTGCAATGTTTTCAATCCCTTGGCCAGTTGTTCAATTTCGCGGCGCCACTGGATCCAGGCGGCAGAGGGCAGTTGCTCTGCCACCTGCCAGCGGGTCGGCAGCTGATCCCGCAGGCGCTCCAGCAGCACGGCGGCCTCTACTTGATAGCGGGCCTCCTGTTCTAGCCAGGCAAGCCAGCGCAGATCTTCGATGGCTTGCTGCAACAGCAGCAGATCGTGGGAGAGGCGGTGCGCCTCGCAGGCTTGCGGGCCGAGCAGCATAAAGTCGCTCTCCCGCCCGTCGGTGGGGTCATAAGGCAGGGCGGTCGGCATGCGGCCATGCCACTGCAAATAGCCTTCGGCGCCGCTTTGCCACAGGTAAAACCCGGCGGCTCTCGGGGTGCCCAGATTGTAAAACCAGGGGGTGACCTTGTGCTGGCGCACTCGCGCCACATCGCTCTTGTCGGCGCCAAAGCCTGCGTTGATCAGGGCAATCTCCACCTCTGCCAGCAGACCAACCTGACCCGGATGATTGAAGTGACCCGCACGGATCACCGCCGGATCCAGCCGTTTCATCTCCCGCGCCAGGGTGGTGATGGCGGGCAGGGTGGCAAGATCGGGCTCATCAAAGAGGCTCCATGCCAGCGGGGGCAAGCCGCTGGCGGTCAGCCCCTGTTGCCGGGCCTGCCACTGATCAAGCTGGCTGGCAGGGTCTCCCCCCCAGCGTTTGAGCGGGGTATAGGCCAGCAGGGGCGGCACAAAGCCGAGCCCGGCCGCCTCTCCCATGATCTCCCGCATCCCCGCTTCATCCTGTGGCAGGGCGGGCGAGAGGCCGCTGATCCCGAGTTTGGCGAGCCGCGCCAGATCGCAGCGACTGGCCGCGGCGATCTGCTCTTTTAACGCCTCGGGATTGGGGCTCAGCCAATTCAGATAAGGGGGTGCTTCGACATAGATGCCGACCGGCTTGCTGGCTGCGGGCAGGGTCAGCGGCAGCACCTCGATAGTTAGCGGCAATTGCACCAGTTGTTGTTGGCTCAGCAGCTGAATATTGCCCAGATAGCGACCGGCAGGCGCATCGCGAGGGACGGTGATCTGCAGCACCAGACGCCGAGGTACGCCTGCCAGCAGGGTGAGCCCGGCGATCCCCTCGACCAGCTCCTGATCCGAGGGGGCCAACAGGGTGCCGCTCGCCTGCGGGCGAACCAGATGCCACTTGCCGTAATAGTGGGTCAGCGCCAGCGGTGATCCTGCCTGTTCGGGGGGCTGGATCACCAGCAAGGGGGCCGGATCGTCGGTGGCAGCGTGGATGGCAAACTCCAGCAACAGCTGGCTGCCACGGGCGGCCAGCACGGGTTGTGAAGCCTGCTGCAACGCATCGGCCGCAGATGCCGGGGCGATCTGCAGGGTTGGGGCGGCATCCGTAATCGGCGTGAGGCTGAGCTGCTGCGAAGCTGGGGCTGGGGTTGGGGAATAGGGGGCCAGAGTCCACTTCTCCAAAAACAGCTGGCGCTGCTTGGTCAGCACGCTTGCGGTAGCGTCAGCCAATACGGCGCGATCTTTTCCGCTATTCGGGAGAGCCTCTTTGCTGGTGCTGGCCGGATAGGGGGCAAGCAGCAGCCCTGCCAGGTATTTGGCATCCGGTGAGTGGCCCACCAGTGTAATAGTGAGCGGGCCGCCGGGGTGGTTCAGGGTGACATGGACCGGGCCGCCTTGACGAGCCCCGAACAGCTGCCAGGGATCCGGATTTGGCAGTGCCTCGCGGGATTGTCCCGCCAGATAGCGCTGCGTTAGCCACTCCTGCGGTTGCCACTGTTCGGCCCAGATGGGCTCGCCATTGACCAGCACGCTGCGCTCGAAGGGGTGGGGCAGATACTCCCATTCACCGGGATCATCGAGCCAGAGGGTGAGCTGGTAGCGCCCTTTGGCCAAGTCCAGTCGCACTCCGTCGAGATTGCGCAGCCCATCGCGCACCAGGGCATCGCCGGAGGGGCGCAAGATGGCGGTGGGGTGGCCAATCAGCCGGGGATCCCCCGGGCTCAGGGCCTCAAAGCCGGTAAAGCGGGGCGCAGCCGCCGCCCCCAGATCCAGCGCAATGGTGCCCTCAGGCAGGGTCAGACCGGGCACCCAGTACCAGCGGTGAATGGTCAGCGAGGGGGCGTTATCGGCCATAAAGAGATAGAGCTTGGTGAGTTTGTCCAGCGCCAGCGCTCTGGGTTGGCTGGTGCGCCACTCACTCAAGGCAAAGCGCTGGGTGAAGGGGCCGGGTGCGACAATCCGCTCCAGATTGACCCGGCTTCGGTAGTTGACCGAGGCCTCATCGTCGATACGCAGGATCAGGGTTTGCGGGTGGGCGCTGGGATTATGGCCCTCGATCACCAGTTCATCATCGCTGCCTATTGGCCAGCTGTGGGTGCTCAGATCGAGCCGCTGGGGTGTCTGGTTGCCTGTCAGGGGCAGCGGGGTCAGCCCCTCCAGCCGGGTAGCGCCCATCGCTGCATTGGCGCAGAGCAGGATAACCAGCCAAAGCCCTCTGCTCATCCGGCCAGCCCCTTCAACCAGTTGTTCAGCTCGGCAGCCTTGTGATCCCAGCTTTGCAGGGCCACCTGCTGTTGGCGTGTGTGGCGCCCTTCGCTGCGGGTGAGCCCCTCCCAGCCACTCTCCTGAAACCAGCCCGGATTGGGTTGATCAAAGGCGGCCCGGTTGATGGCCTGGGCCAGGCTCTCACCATCGTGGGGGAGCTGGATCTGATCCCGATAGCCATCGAGAGCCGGAAAATCGGTGCTGACGATGGGGCGCCCTGCGGCCAGATACTCGCGCAATTTCAATGGATTGCAGGCACGGATCTGGGCGTTGTCGACAAAGGGCAGCAAACTCACCTGCCAGTGCTGGGCATAGGCCGCCAGCGTGTGGTGGGGTCGGGGCCCCAGCAGATGGATATTGGGGAGCCCCTTGAGGGGGGAGATATCGGTCTGGACCGGGCCAATCAGCACCAGATCCCAGTGGGGCAGGGCGGCCGCCGTCTCTGCCAGCAGGGGGATATCAATCCAGTCGCTCAGGCTGCCGTAAAATCCGGCAATGGGGCGGCCGGAGGGAAGATCCGCCGGCCGCTCTCTGGGGGGCATAAACAGCTCGAGATCCACCCCGTGGCTGAGGAGCCGGGTTTTATGGGGGGGGAAGCGGCTGGCCAGTGCGGGGCTGGCGGCCAGAATGAGATCCGCTTTTTCCACCAGTCGGGCTTCGCAGTGAGCGATGGCCTGATGATCCACCCCCGCCAGCGCCGAGAAGTCATCGCCGCAGTAGTAGATCACCGCCCGCTCTTCGAGCTTGCCAATCAGATCGACGGCGCTGGGCAGGGAGATCCAGAGCAAGGGGCGATCCAGCTCGGGCAACTGGCGCCGGATCTGCGCCGCCAGCCAGTGGCCATTGATCTTGCCCGCCAGCCGACTGCCCGGCAGCGGCAAGGCGAGCGGCGGCAGAACCCGGGGGCTGCTGGCGTCGATTGGCGCAACCGACTGGCTGCCAGCATGGCGCGCGCCGCGCAGCACCGCCCCCAGTTTGCGGACGATGCGGGTGAGATCATGAAGGGTAAAGCGGGGGCAACGCATGCCGATGGAGTTGACCCAGAGCACTTGATAATCGGGCAACAGACGCTTGATCAGGTGCTGGGTGCTGGAGGGGTGCTGGCCCCAATCCTCGCCCAGCACCACCAGTTGCGGCAGTGAGTGTGGTTTCATGCCAAGGTCTCCGAAGCGTGTGCGAGGTCGCTGTGATCCTGTGGCAGCAAGGGGCGCAGTACGGTGGCCGGTACACCCGCTGCCAGCACGCCAGCGGGCAGATCCCGGGTGACGATGCTGCCAGCGGCGACAATGGTGCCCGCGCCTATGGTGACACCGGCCATCACCATCACCCCGGTGCCAAGCCAGACATCCTGCTCCAGCACAATGGCCCCCACCTGTTCATCGCGATCCGGCAGGCCCCGGGCGCGATCGCGGGCGTTGACCGGGTGCCCCGGGTAGCCCGCCAGAAAGGCACGCCCTGCAATCCGGACGTTATCCCCCAGCACTATCTTGCTACCCACCGCCAGGGTGGTCTGCCAGCCAATGCCGACATTGCGGCCAATCACCAGCTTTGGCGTCTGGCTCGATGCCCGGCCGCTGATGGTCATGGCGGCGCTGAGGCGGCAGTCGGCACCAATTTCGATGGTGACCGGACCGCTGATATAGGGGATGCCGCCATAGAGATAGAGGCGTGGCGCGGGGGCTGTGAGGCGAGATTGAAACAAGGGGGTCCACCAGAGGGTGCGGGTCAGGGTTTCCAGCGCGTTGCTGCCCAGCAGATAGAGCCGATAAAGCAGCCGATGCAGGGGTGGGATCACGGGGAATGACCAGTGGCGGGCACTTTTGGCCAGTCGCCATACCCGGCGAGCCAGTGGCGTTTCCCCCTGTTTGGCCCAGCTTTTCATCCGGTGCAGGTTGATGGTATTCATGGCGACCTCTCCCTCTGGTGCAGTCCGTTGCTCGCTAAGCAGAAAGCAGGGATCGGGCCAACAGGACGGCCCCAGCTAGATCGGGCCAAATGGGGCTAAGAGGAGGGGCAGATTGCGCCGGTCGGTGCAATTTGCAGCCAGCGTTGTGCAAAACGCAAATGCTAGTCTCATTCTGGGCTTGTTCAGGCCGGTTCAGCCGCACAGAGGGGCTATCGCTTCAGGGCTGGAGTGAGTGGCGTGGGCTTTGCATTAGCGGTAGCTGACCCGGAGCAGGATGCGTCGGGTGGCTGGGAGGCCCTATGAAACTTGGTGTAAACCAGATTGCCATGCTCTATTACGCCGGCGGCTTGCTCCTGATGAAGGGGATCTCCCTGCTGATGCTTCCGGTGTTGACCCATCAGCTGCTGCCTCGTGAATACGGCCAGCTGGAGGTGCTGCTGACTCTCATCAATCTGGGTTCCCTTATTTTGGGCTTCGGGCTGGTGGATGCCCTCTACCGCTTTGCCGGATTGGCGAAAGATGAGCAGGAGCGCCAGCAGGTGGTGGCCCGCATGTTTGGTCTGGTCTGGCTGATCGCCCTGGCCAGTCTGGTGCTGCTCTGGCTGCTGGCGCCTGTGGTGCAAGCCTGGCTGCCAGTTGAAACCCGCCTTGCGGATGTGCGCTGGGTGCTCTGCGCCCTGCCGTTTGAAGGGGTGATCGGCGTGCCGCTGGCATGGCTGCGGATGCGCAATCAGGCGCGGCTCTTTTTCGTGGCGACCGCAGGCAAGGCGGTGATCCAGTCGGTGCTGACCGGCTGGTGGCTCTGGCTCGGTTGGGGAGTAAGCGGGGTGCTGGCCTCCGGCACCCTGACCTGCGTTGCACTGGCGCTGCTGCTGAGCCTCTGGCAGTGGCGAGATAGCGGGATCCGCTTTGACTGGCAACACTACCGGCCGCTGCTGCGCTATGGATTGCCCCTGGTGGTGAGCGGGTTGGCAGGTTTTGCCCTGAGCGGACTGGATCGCTGGCTGCTGGCCGATGTGGTGGGGGAGGCGCTGCTTGCCTACTACGCCGTAGCGGGCAAGCTCGCGCTGGCGGTGGGGTTGTTGCTGCAACCCTTTGCCCTCTGGTGGTATCCCCGTCGTTTCATGCTGCTGCGCGAGCCGGATGGACTGCGACTCAATGCCCACTACAGCGTGATGGGGTCGGTACTGGGGTTTGTCACCGCGGGGATTGTCGGGCTTACCGCCCCCTTGCTTATTCGCTGGCTGACCCCGGAGAGCTATCACGGGGCGATCGCCTATATTCCGCTGCTGGTGCTGGGCATGGCGGTGCGCAATGTTTCGGACTTGCTCAATGTCGGCTGCTTTAGCGGCGAGAAGAGCAATGCCCAGATGGTGATCAATCTGGGCTGCAGCGCCCTTGGGGTCGCAGGCTTTCTGCTCGCCATCCCCCCCTTCGGGGTCGCCGGGGTGATCTGGACCCTACTGCTGGTCTATCTGGTGCGGGCGCTGGCCTTTTATCTGGTGAGCCAGCGGTTGCTGCCGCTGCCGTATCGCCTC
This sequence comes from Aeromonas sp. Y289-2, assembly GCF_027705925.1. Lineage (NCBI taxonomy): Bacteria > Pseudomonadati > Pseudomonadota > Gammaproteobacteria > Aeromonadales > Aeromonadaceae > Aeromonas > Aeromonas sp. Y289-2. Next base: position 92,650 of record NZ_JAPDCH010000001.1, on the reverse strand, counting down.
TCCACCCTCTGGGCCAGTTCCCTCGGGGCGCTGGCGATGGTCTGGCTCGGCCAATGGTGGGCAGGATCATGGCTCGTCTAACGTCGGCCATCTGGGCAAGCACCATCTGTCTGGTGCTGGCTCTGCTCTGGTGGCGGCTGCCCCATCCCTTGCTGCTGCCGGTGCTCGGCCTTGCCATTCCCGCCATCTGGTTTGCCCTGCGCTGGCCCTTCTTGATGGTGCTGGGGTTTGTCACTTTCTCCTTTTTCCGGCTGCATGAGGTATTCCCTCAGCTCTATCCCCTCAAGATCCCGCTGCTCTTCTCGCTGGCCGCCATCGGTGCGCTGGTCTGGCACATTTTGCTGACCGGCCGGATCAAGCCCTACTGGAGTCCAGCCCTGAGCTGGCTGACGGCCTTCTTTGTGATGGTCTCCATCGGTGTGCTGTTTGCCAGCAACCGGGGCGAGGCGATCGCCACCTGGACCGGCAGCTACAGCAAGATCTATCTGATGACCCTGGCCACCGCCTGGCTGGTGCGCACCCCGGGGGATTTTGCGCTGGCGGTGCGCACCTTTGTGGTGGCGGGCTGTCTGGTGGCGCTGGTGGCCCTCTACAACAAGGCGAGCGGAATTGGGCTGGTGGAGGGGACCCGGGTGACCATAGGGCGCGAGCTGGGCTCTGTGCTGGGGGATCCCAACGATCTGGCGCTGGTGCTGCTCTTTCCTGCCGGCTTTTCGCTGAGCTTGCTGCTCAATCAGGGCAATGGGGTGGGGGGGCGTTTGCTGGGGGGGCTTGGCTTTGCGCTGACTGCGGCCGCCATTATCGCCACCCAGAGCCGGGGTGGTCTGCTGGGTATCTGCGCCGTTGGTGGCCTGTTTGCCTGGCAGCGGGTGAAGTCGAAAACCCTGTTGATCTCGCTGGGGATGGTCGCGCTGGTGGTGCTGTTTGCCGCCGCCGGGATCAGCGACCGGGCATCTGGCGGCGCCGCCGAGAGCGGGGTCGATGCCTCGGCCATGGGGCGGATCTACGCCTGGCAAGCGGCCTGGGGGATGGCGCTGGGCCACCCGCTGGTGGGGGTGGGCTTGTCCAATTTCTATTACAACTACTTCTTCTACAGCCCCCATTGGGATGGGCTTAATCATGCGGTGCACTCCACCTGGTTCGGGGTGCTGGCTGAAACCGGCTTTGTCGGGTTGGCGCTGTTTATCGGCATGGTGACGGTGACCCTGCGCAGTTGCTGGCGTTGTCAGCTTGCTGGCATGCCTCCTGCAGTGATCACGGCGATGCAGGGGGTGATGGCCAGCATGGTAGGGTTTGTGATTTCGGGATCCTTCCTGACCCAGGGGTTTACCTGGCCCATCTATCTGGAATTGGCGCTGGCCGTCGCCGCCATCAAGTACGTGCAGCAGGCGGCCACAGAGGTGAAGGCCACCGCTGAGGAGCATCAGGAGGCAACCCGGTTGCCGGCAGTGCCACCAAAGGGAGCAAGAGGATGAACGCAACCCCTGTTTTGCTGGTTCACTACGGAGAGGACTGGATCCGCGGCAGCGAACGCTGCCTGCTGGATCTGCTGGCCCACCTCGATCGCAGCCGCTTTACGCCGTTGCTCTGGTGCAATAGCCCGACGCTGGCGGCAGAGGTGGCCACCCTCGGGGTAGAAACCATGGTCGAGCCGTTCAGCCTGCTGCTGGGATGGCAGGCGCCCCGTTTTGATCTTGCGGCCCATCGGCGCCTCTCCCGGCGAGCCAGAGAGCTCATCACCGAACGGCAGATTGGGCTGGTGCACGCCAACAGCGCGGCTCCTTGTCAGTGGCTGGCGGGGGTCTGTCGGGCGTTGCAGGTACCGCTGGTGTGCCACCTCCATGCCCGTTACCAGCCAAGAGACAGATTCAGCCTGCGGGTTCATCAGGCAAGCGTGCTGATCGGGGTGAGCGAGCCGGTGTTGACCGGTTGGCGCCAGGATGGCTGCGCGGCCGAGCGGTTGATCCGGGTACCCAACGGGGTGGATGCCGCTCGCCTGAATGGCGGAGCTCACTGGCCGGTCGTCGGCATGCTGGGCTTGCCCCCGGGGGATATGATCATCGCAACCGTTGGCTCCCTGATCAAACGCAAGGGGATTGATCTGCTGATCCGCTCGCTGGCTGCCCTGATGGCATCGGGGGAGGAGGCCCAGTTGCTGATTATTGGCAGCGGTCCGGAGCGGGAAGCATTGATGGCGTTGGCTGTCGAGCTCGGGGTGGCCGAGCGGGTCCACTTTCTCGGCGAGCGACCGGACAGCGCGGCTATCTTGCGGGGCGGGGTGGATCTGCTGGTCTCCGGCGCCCGTGAGGAGGTGTTTGGTCTGACGTTGGCGGAGGCGGGCATGTTGGGGCTCCCGGTCAGTGCCTACCGAGTGGGCGGCATCCCCGAAGTGGTGGAGGAGGGGGTGACCGGTTTGCTGGCAACCCCGGGGGATTGGGCCGAGATGGCTGATCACTGGCGGCAATTGAGCAATCCGCAGCGCCGATGTGAAATGGGGCGGGCTGCTCAGCTGCGTGCCGCACAGTTGTTTACGGTGGCGCGCTATGTCGACGGGGTCACGGCGGTGTGGGACGCCGCACTGGCTGGTCGTTGGCACGCCACGGCCTCCACACCCTTCCGACCATTCATTCACTGGGCGGGGCAACGACTCCTTGCCAGAGGGCGCAATATGCTGGCGAGTGGGATGGCAAGAGTGGCGCAAAGAGTGCAACTGGGGTTTGGCCGCCGCAAGGTGCCAGAGTAAGGGAGCAGCAAGATGAGCATGCAAACTGAGCCGGTGTTCGGAAAGGTCATCGTTGTGGATCCTATCCCGTTTCGCGGTGGCTCCAAGGTTGCGACCGAAGTGCTGCTCGATGAGTTGGCCAAACGGATGCCCGGGCTCACATGCCATGTGTTGACCCAGGATCCCGACTCCTGGCCCCGTTGTCAGCATCATCCTCTTTGGCTGCCCCACATATTGAAGGGGCGGGAGTCCGGCATCGGCTATCTGCTCAAACAGGGGTGGCAGACCCTGCTGATCCTCTGGCTTGTGCTGCGCTTGGGGCAGGTGAAGTGCCTGGTGGCGGCGTCCGGGCCGGGGGTGGATCTCTGCTGTTACTGGGCGGCCCGCTGGTTGCGGTGCCGGGTGGTTCAGCTGATCCATGGCCCTGTGGGGTGCTCGGGGCTCTCTGCCAGGGCCTTGCAACGGGCGAATTTTGTGTTTTATCTCGAATCAACCCGCAGCTCCCTGGCGGCATTGCTGGCCCGGCTTGGCGAGACCGAGTTCCCGTCACACTGGCAGCCATTTACCAACGGCTTGAGCGAGATTGATTGGCCCAAAGCGACCCTGGGGGGGCCTCGTATTTTGTGGGCGGCCTCGTTGCTACGCTGGAAGGGGCTGGAGACCATGCTGGCCGCCCATCAACTGATCCCTGACGCTCGCCCCGAGCTGATGGTGTGCTATCTGCAGCCCAAGGGCACGCTGCAACCCTGCAGCCAGCCCCAGCCACAACTGCCAGACACCTATTGGTATGCCAACCCCGCCAATCTTGACGAGATCCGATCTCGATGCGGCATTTTTGTCTCCACCAGTCATCAGGAACCGTTTGGCCTCTCCATTCTGGAGGCCATGGCGGCAGGATTATGCGTGGTGATCCCGGCCGATGGCGCCTGGTGGGACCGACACCTCGCCGATGACGTGAATTGCCGCAAATATCAGCCAAACGATCCCGGCGATCTGGCGCGGGTGCTGGCCAGCCTCAATGCCATGCCCGACGTGGTCAAGCGACTTGGCCATCATGCTCGCCTGCATGCCATGGTCCATTACAACGCGGCAGATACCTATCAAAGCACACTGGATCAGTGGGAAGGTATGTTGCGATGGGATGCGTTGAGCCTTGCCGTGCATGGTTAGCGCGCAGTGGTTCCCCACGGGGAGGATGGTCACGCATGAGGGACTTATGGGCAGACTGGTTGCGGGAGGCTGGGTGACTCCGCCACTCTGATGCAGTTACGGCCGGATGATTTGGCGGTGTAGAGCGCAGCATCAGCCAGTTTGACCAGTTCAGATGGCTGCCAGTGACTCGATGGTCTGAGGCAGGCAACACCCATGCTAACGGTCACCAGACCGGTGGCATTTTGTGCGTGTGGCTGCGCGAGTGTAAAAATCAGTCGCTGGATATGTTGGGCAATTTCATAGGCGGATTGACGCTCGACATGTGGCAACAGGATGACAAATTCCTCTCCGCCGTAGCGGGCCACCAACTCCCCCGAGCGGCGCCCGGATTGCGCCAGGGTATGGGCCAGCAATCGAAGGCACTCGTCACCGGCAACGTGGCCATAGAGGTCGTTGAACTGCTTGAAATGATCGATGTCGAGCATGATGAGCGCAATCGGCATCTCTGTCTGAATACAGCGCTCCCAGGCCTGGTTCAATGAGTTGTCGAACAGACGACGGTTGCCGATGTTGGTGAGCCCGTCGGTATTGCTGAGCGCTTCCAGTTTCCGGTTCGCTTCCGCCAGCTCCTTGGTTCTGAGCTCGATAATGAGCTCCAGCTCATGTTGGCGCTCCTCAAGACTGGTCATCGGGTAAATTTCGCTTTCCCGAGCCGCACTGTAAGGGATGGAGATACTGCTGTGAGCAATTTTCCACGCCATGGCTTCGTGTCGAAAAATCAATACCAGTCTGGCGGTTCTGCGGGAGAGGATAGGTTCTGATTTCGGTAGATGGATATGAAAGAAGGCGGTGACCGCCACCACATCGGCGGCCAGATCTTGCAGGGTCACATCGAGTATTTCCAGGCGGATCCTGCCTGGGATCTGGGCAAAATCGCGGCGGGTTATCCGGATCCACTCATCCCTATCGGTAACCAGAACATCACTGCTGCCGGCAAAACCGCTGAAATTGTCGCTAAACCGCGTGGTGAGCCGATCATCCCGTGATGAATACATCTCGATGTACTCATCAAACAGTGAGCGGATCAACTGTTCCCGTTCAGTGGTCATTGCGCTGGGCCCATGTGAAGTGGTCACGTTTTTCAAACGTTTGATTGAACTATAGTCAATTATGTCATTTCATTTGGCTATCTATCTTGATTTTTATCGTTTTTTTGTTCAATTCCCGCACTTGGCAAGTGTCCATTGGGCCAGCCAGAAACAAGGCTCCATGGCGTGGTTATCAGAGGCAGTCAGGGGGAGGCTGGCGGCCGCTGCGGGCTGAATTTCACGAGCTGAGCAGGGCTGTCAACGAGTTCGAGTTCGATCAGGCAAGGTAGTGGCTGGGGGCACTGCTAGGCTGATGATTAATACACTTATAGTTTGTCATGTTTATCGTCATCCCAACTCATTTTTTGGGGTTGCCATTGAACAAGAATAATTATCATCTTTATCAATGGGGATGGATATTTACGCTCTGGTTAATTAAACGGGGTGACGTGAAGGTAAATAGTGTGAAGGCGGGCGGTAACATCTGTAACCAGATGAGCGAATGCATCGCGAGTTAAATATGTACACTATGTTGCAGGCAGCCTTCCACCTTGCCTTTTCTCTCATCATTAATTTGAATGCAGATTCATGATGATGCGTAAACATATCCGTGAGCGCGATATTTTACTCACCAGCATCCAAGACAATAAAGAGTGGGGGAGGTCATACTGATATGCATACCTCGGCGGCATCTTTTCATTAAGCGGTGTTAAACGTCAGGGAGGACAAGCGGGGTTGTGCTGTGTGGGCTCGCAGTAGAACGTGTCGCACTGAAGCGCAGGTAAAATGCAAACTGAAACCAAGCGACATGCAGGTAAATCGTGCCGTGCAGGCCGTGCTTGCTACCGGTGGCAGCTGGCCGTGAGACAGTCCTGGTATGGGGAGGCAAGTCAGGAGGTTGTCCCGTGGATGACTGTATGGAATATGCAATGAGATGAGTAAAGATATATTCAATGGATCATTTATTGGTGGGTATCAGTATTGTGAAATAAGCGGTATAGCCAAGATTTCAATCATGTTAATTTGGCTCACAGTGAAAGAGAGGATATGCGGCGATTAATTATTTAATATCCAATTAAGTTCATAAAATTTACGGAGTTGCTAAGTATCTCTTTGGGGGTAATTAATTTCATTTGTGATGTGGCTCGCTATGAAAATAGGGGTAAGCCGGTCGAAATTGATAGAGATCAATACTGCAGGGTGGGTGAGTCCTTAGCATTTCCGCTATTAAGCATTTATCAAACAAGTGCTCACTACGGGAATAAGTAGAATGGTCGAGGATAATTTTTTATCGGCTCATGGGATTAATCGCCGTGATTTTATGAAATTGTGTGCCGGGATGGCCGCAACCCTGGGATTAAGTCAGCATGCCGTCGCCAAGATGGCCACCGCGCTCACCAGCCCCGAGCGGCCGCCGGTGATCTGGATTGGGGCGCAGGAGTGCACCGGCTGTACCGAGTCACTGCTGCGCGCCACGCACCCCACCATCGAGAACCTGATCCTCAATACTATTTCGCTGGAGTACCACGAGGTGCTCTCGGCGGCCTTTGGTCATCAGGCGGAAGAGAACAAGCACAATGCCATCAAGCGCTATAAAGGCAAGTATGTGCTGGTGGTGGATGGCTCCATTCCGCTCAAGGATGGTGGCGTCTACTGCATGGTGGCCGGTGAGCCTATCGTCGACCATATTCGCCGTGCAGCCGCCGACGCGGCTGCGGTCATCGCCATCGGCTCCTGCGCCGCCTGGGGCGGTGTGCCTGCCAGCGGTGGCAACCCGACCGGCGCCGTCAGCCTTGAAGAGGCGCTCGGCAATATCGGCACTCCCATCATCAATATCCCGGGCTGCCCGCCCAATCCCCACAACTTCCTCACCACGGTTGCCTACTACATCACCTACGGCAAGCTGCCGGCGCTGGATAGCAAGAAGCGCCCGCTGTTTGCCTATGAGCGGCTGATCCACGAGAACTGCGAGCGTCGTCCGCACTTCGACGCAGGGCGTTTTGCCAAGGAGTTTGGTGATGAGGGTCACCGTCAGGGTTGGTGTCTCTACCATCTTGGCTGCAAAGGGCCGGAGACCTATGGCAACTGCTCGACCCTTGAGTTCTGCGATGTGGGCGGCGGCATCTGGCCGGTCGGCATCGGTCACCCCTGTTATGGCTGCAACGAGCAGGGGGTCGGTTTTAGCAAGGGGATCTTCCAGCTTGCCAAGGTAGAGAACCCGACTCCGAGGGTGGATAAACCCGATGTGAAAATTCAGGAGGGGGGCTATACCTCGCCCACTGCGACCGGCCTTATCGGTGGCGCCCTCGGGGTGCTGGTGGGGGTGAGTCTGATGACGGTGCGTGAACTCGGTCGCCAGCAGAAGCGCCACGAAGCCGGGCAGCACCCATCACGGGAGGAGTAACCGTGAACAGACGCAACTTCCTCAAATTCGCCTCCGTCGGTGCACTGGCGGCGGGCACAGCCGTACCCGGCACCGCACTGGCAGCGGCCAAGAACAAGCCGCCCATTCCTGGCGCGCTCGGCATGTTGTATGACTCTACCCTCTGCGTCGGCTGTCAGGCCTGTGTGGCGGAGTGTCAGCGCCTCAACGGCAACCCGGCCAATCCAGCCGGGGCGCAAACCTGGTCCAACAACGACAAGCTGACCCCCTACACCAACAACATCATTCAGGTGTGGAAGAGCGGCACTGGCGAGCACAAGGATCAGCTGGTGGATGGCTACGCCTACATCAAGAAGCAGTGCATGCACTGTGTCGATCCCAACTGCGTCTCTGTCTGTCCGGTGCAGGCTCTTACAAAAGATCCCAAGACCGGCATCGTTCACTACGACCCGAGCGTCTGCACCGGCTGTCGCTACTGCATGGTGGGCTGCCCGTTCGATGTACCCAAATATGACTACGACAACCCGTTGGGGGCGATCCACAAGTGCGAGCTCTGCAACCAGAAGGGGCTTGAGCGGATCGATCAGGGCAAGTTGCCCGGCTGTGTCGAGGTGTGCCCGACCGGCGCCGTCATCTTCGGCACCCGCGAGGAGCTGATGGCCGAGGCCAAGCGTCGTCTGCTGGCGACTCCGGGCAGCGAATATGCCTATCCGCGCCAGACCCTCTCTGCCAACGACCCTTACCTGCACGAGGTGCCCAACTACCAGCCTTACGTCTATGGCGAGAAAGAGGGGGGCGGCACCCAGGTGCTGGTGCTGGCCGGGGTGCCCTATACCAAGCTCGACATGCCCGATCTGCCGGAGCTCTCCTCCGGTGCCCGCTCCGAGCATATCCAGCACACCCTCTACAAGGGGATGGTGCTGCCCATGGTGGTGCTGACTGGCCTCTCGGTGCTCATTCGCCGCAACACCAAGAATGGTCACGATCATCATCACGATGATGGCCATGATCAGGGGCGTGCGCAGATCAAGGATCAGGGCACTACAAAGGGAGGCAAGGATCATGAGTAATCACAAGGCACATCCCCTCGGCGGCAAGCTGGTCAGCTGGCCTGTGCTGGTGCTGGCCCCTTTTGCCGTGCTGTGCGGCATGTTGATCTTGAAACGCCTCGTCTTCGGGCTGGGCTCGGTCACCGATCTGAATGGCGGCTACCCCTGGGGGCTCTGGATCTCGTTCGATCTCTTGATTGGTACCGGTTTCGCCTGTGGCGGCTGGGCGCTGGCCTGGGCTGTCTATGTGTTCAACCGGGGCGAGTATCACCCGCTGGTGCGACCGGCCCTGTTGGCGAGCCTGTTCGGCTACTCGCTGGGCGGCCTCTCCATCACCATCGATGTGGGGCGTTACTGGAACCTGCCGTACTTCTACCTGCCCGGTCACTTCAACACCTCCTCGGTGCTGTTCGAGACGGCGGTCTGCATGACCATCTATATCGGGGTGATGGCGCTGGAGTTTGCGCCCGTGCTGCTGGAGAAGTTCGGCTGGAAGGCGTCGCTCATTCGCCTCAACAAGATCATGTTCTTCGTGCTGGCGCTGGGGGCTCTGCTGCCCACCATGCACCAATCCTCGATGGGCTCGTTGATGATAGTGGCGGGGGAGAAGATCCATCCGCTCTGGCAAAGCTACGAGTTGCTGCCGGTCTTTTCGCTGCTGACCGCCTTCATCATGGGCTTCTCCATCGTGGTATTTGAGGGCTCTTTGGTGCAGGCGGGACTGGCGGGGCGGGGCCCCAACGAGAAGTCGCTCTTCTACAAACTGACCCAGGTGATCGATATCTTCCTGATCCTGTTTGTGGCGCTGCGCTTTGCCGAGATCGTCATCCACGACAAGTCGGAGTATCTCTCCGAGTTCAATCGCTTCTCCATCATGTTCTGGAGCGAGATTGCGCTGATGATCTTCCCGCTGCTGGTGTTCCACTGGGACAAGAGCCGCCGGGATTCGCGCATGTTGTTCCTGGGGGCCCTCAGCATGCTGCTGGGCGCCGCCCTCTGGCGACTGGATTACTCCCTGCTCGCCTTCAACCCCGGCAATGGCTACCACTACTTCCCCTCCGCGGAGGAGGTGCTGATCTCTCTGGGCTTCGTTGCCATCGAGGTGTGTGCCTATTTGCTGTTGATCCGGCTGCTGCCGGTACTGCCATCACTTGAACGTGTTCACCAAGATTATCAGGCCCGAGGGAAAGCCAACGTATGAGCCAACGTATCACCATAGACCCCATCACCCGCATTGAGGGGCACCTGCGTATCGACTGCGAAATCGAAGGCGGAAAAGTGACCAAAGCCTGGTCGTCTGGCACCATGTGGCGCGGGATGGAGGAGATCGTCAAGGGCAACGACCCGCGCGATGCCTGGATGATAGTGCAGCGCATCTGCGGGGTATGTACCTCCATCCACGCCATCGCTTCGGTGCGGGCGGTGGAGAATGCCATCGGCGCCAAGGTGCCGGTCAACGCCCAGTACATCCGCAACCTCATCATCGCGGCCCACAACATCCACGATCACATCGTCCACTTCTATCAGCTCTCCGCGCTGGACTGGGTGGACATCACCGCGGCCCTTGAGGCCAATCCGCAAAAAGCGGCGGACATGCTCAAGGGGGTATCAACCTGGTCCCTCAACAGTGCCGATGAACTGACCAAGGTGCAGGACAAGATCCGCGCGCTGGTGGCGAGCGGCCAGCTCGGCATCTTTGCCAACGGTTACTGGGGTCACAAGGAGATGAAGCTGAGCCCGGAGGTAAACCTAATCGCCGTGGCCCACTACCTGCAGGCGCTGGAGTACCAGCGCGATGCCAACCGCATTGTCGCCATCCTCGGTGGCAAGAGCCCGCACATCCAGAATCTGGCGGTGGGCGGCGTGGCCAACCCCATCAATCTGGATGCACCTAGCGTGCTCAACCTGGAGCGGCTGCTCTATGTGAAGAGCTTTATCGACCGGCTCGGCGAGTTTATCGAGCAGGTCTACAAGGTGGATGCCGCCATCATAGCCGCCCACTACCCCGAGTGGTTGCATCTGGGGCAGGGGGCCAAGCACTACCTGAGCGTGCCGGAGCTCCCCACCGACGCCAACGGCGGCAGCTTCCTGATGCCGGGCGGCTATATCGAGAATGGCAATCTGGCGGGTTATCGCCCCATCGAGAGTCATCAGGATGGCTGGTTGATGGACGGCATCGCCGAGAGCAACAAGCACGCCTGGTACAAGGATGACGAGCCCCTCAAACCCTGGGAGGGCAAAACCGAGCCTAATTACACCGGCTGGCAGGATGACGGCAAATACTCCTGGGTCAAATCCCCCACCTTCTACGGCAAGGTGGTGGAGGTGGGGCCGCTCGCAGACTTGTTGGTGAAGCTCGCCGCCAAACACCCGGAAACGGTGGCGCATTTCGATCAGCTGAACGGCATCTACAAGGCGCTCACCGGCTCTGCCATCAAGACTGAACAGCTGCACTCCACCATGGGTCGCATCATCGGTCGAGCGGTGCGCTGCTGCGTGCTCAAAGATACCCTGGCGCACCAGTGGAAGGCGCTGGTGGACAACATCGGCAAGGGGGACACCACCGCCTACATCAAGGCAGAGATCCCGTCGGATAAAGAGTTTCGCGGAGTGGGCTTTGAAGAGGCGCCGCGTGGCATGCTCTCCCACTGGATCGTCATCAAGGGCGGCAAGATCGAGAACTATCAGGCGGTGGTGCCATCGACCTGGAACTCGGGCCCGCGCAACTTCAATGACGAGCCCGGCCCCTACGAGCAGGCGCTGGTGGGCACCCCGGTGGCGGATCCCGCCAAACCGCTGGAGGTGGTGCGCACCATCCACTCGTTCGATCCCTGCATGTCCTGCGCGGTGCACGTGGTGGATACCCAGAATGGCGAAACAACTCAGGTGAAGGTGTTGTGATGAACATCCTGATCTTGGGCGTCGGCAACCTGCTGTTGAGCGATGAGGCGGTAGGGGTTCGCATCGTCGAGGCGCTGGGGCGCAACTACCGTTTCGCCCCCGGCATCGAGCTGCTCGACGGCGGTACCGCCGGCATGGAATTGCTCGAAGCGATGGCCAGTCGCGATCACATCATTCTGGCGGATGCGGTGCGCAGCGGTAATCCGCCGGGCACCGTAGTGACTCTGAAAGATGAGGAGATCCCGACCCTGTTTGGCCGCAAGATCTCCCCCCATCAGCTGGGGCTGGCGGACGTGCTCTCGGCGTTGCATATGACGGGGGAGTCGCCCAAGCGGCTCACTCTGATCGGCATAGAACCCGAATCCCTCGAGCCCCGCATCGGCCTCACCCCTGTGGTGGCGGCGGCCATGGGGGAGGCGACGGATCGGATCTTGACCCTGCTGGCCAGTGTCGGTGCCCCTGCCATCCCGCTCTCTGAGCAGGAGAAAGCTGAACAAGCGCGGGAGGGCCTATGGCGCAGTCCCATTTAAGCGAGGTTGATAGAGTGCTGGAGATAGTACCGGAGACGGCACAGGAGTTTGCCGGATTTGCCAGCAATCCTGCGCCTCTGCTGGTAGCCCAGTACGAGCGGATCGCTCGCGAAGAGATGCAGGCGTTGCCCTTCTATCACCCGGACATGCCCATAGTGGCGGAGTGCGTGCTGTTTGAAGGTCAGTGGCTTGGCTGTGTGCTCACCCCCTGGATGCTGAGCGTGGTGGTGCTGCCGGGGCCGGATCAGCTTTGGCCGGTGCGCAGCAGCAGCGATCGACTCGCCCTGCAGCTCCCCTGCGGCAACATGACCTTTATGGTGGGTGATCTGCCCGAAAGTGGTCAGCTGCTGGCCTGCTCCCTGATGTCGCCGCTCGATCCCCATCTCGGGGCCGGGGAGGGGCGAGCACTGGTGAGCAGCACCCTCAAGATGCTGCTCTCCTTGCCGGTACAACAAGGGGCTGGCGGCGTGGATCTGGGTCGCAGACGGCTATTAGGTGCCCGGCGCGGTCAACCGGCATAGTCGCTAGGTTTCACGCGAAATCAAGTTTAGAATAGGGGGCCATTTTGGCCCCTCACTCCCATGTTCAGACACGCATTCCGCCTCTTTTTTGAGTGATGATCCGTGAGTGGTACAAAACAAGAAGGATCCCCATGACTGTTTCTCGCAATTCCCTTCGCCATTACGCCAGATCCAGCGCTACCGCCCTGTTGACCCTGCTGCTGGGCACCGCTTCTCACGCGGCGCTGGCCGCTGCCCAACCTGTGCCTGCCGAGCTCAAGCTCGCCATCGGAGCCGAACCCACCGAAGGATTTGACCCTCTGCTTGGCTGGAGCCACGGCAGCTACCTGCTGCTGCATAGCCCGCTGCTCAAGCAGAACGCCGATCTCAGTTGGCAGAATGTGCTCACCCAGGCTGTGACCCCGAGCAAGGATGGCAAGGGGTGGATCATTACCCTCAAGCCTGACCTGAAATTCTCCAACGGCGCGCCGCTCACCGCCGAGGATGTGGCCTTTACCTACAACAGCGCGGCCAAGGGCGGCGGCAAGATCGACATGGGCAACTTTGTCTCGGCCAAGGTGCTCTCGCCCACCGAGGTTGCCATCACTCTTAGCGCCCCCCAGAGCACCTTCGTCAACGTGCTGGGATCCTTGGGGATAGTGTCGAAGAAGGATTACGACGCAAAAGCATATGCCCAAAAGCCGGTCGGTGCCGGCCCTTACCGGTTGGTGAGCTTCCTGCCCGGCCAGCAACTGGTGGTGGAGGCGAACCCCTATTACGCTGGCGGCAACAATGACTTCAAACGGCTAGTGTTTGTCTTTATCGATGAAGAGAGCGCCTATGCTGCTGCCCAGAGCAGCCAGCTCGATGTGGTGCGCATTGCCCCGTCGCTGGCGCCCACCGTGCCTGCCGCCCTCAGGCTCTGGGTGCGGCCGAGCGTGGAGAACCGCGGCATCGTCTTCCCCATTCCGCCTGCGGGCGGCAAGGATGCCAAGGGTTATCCCATCGGCAACGACGTGACCTCGGACGTGGCGGTGCGCCGCGCCATCAACTACGCCATCGACCGCAAGCTGCTGGCCGACCAGTTGCTGGAAGGACATGCCATCCCCGCCTACAGCGCGGTAGAAGGCTTGCCCTGGCTGAACAAAGCCACCGCCTTCAAGGATGGGGATGTCGCCCACGCCAACGCCCTACTCGATGAGGCAGGCTGGAAGAGGGGCAGCGATGGCATTCGCCACAAGGGCAATCTGCGCGCCGCCTTTACCCTCTGGTACTCCAGTGGCGACAGCACCCGCCGGGATTTGGCAGAAGCGGTGCGGGCCATGCTCAAACCCATCGGCCTCGAAGTGAGCCTCAAGTCCGGCAGCTGGGAGCAGGTGGAGCGGGAGATGCACGCCAACCCGGTGCTGATGGGGTGGGGGAGTCTGGATCCCATGGAGCTCTATCACCACTACCAGAGCGGCTCCGGTGGCGTGGAGTTCTACAACCCGGGCTACTACAGCAACCCTGTGGTGGATGGCCACCTCAAGCAGGCGCTGGATGCTCCAAACTGGCAGGCTGCCGTGCCGTTCTGGCAGCAGGTGGAGTGGGATGGCAAGACCGGCGCCGGAGTGCAGGGAGATGCCGCCTGGGCCTGGCTGCTCAATGTGCAGCACACCTATCTCGCCAACCGTTGCATCGATCTTGGCAAGGGGGCGCCGGAAATCCACGGTAGCTGGTCCCTGCTCAACAACCTGCAGGATTGGCGGTGGACGTGCCGTTAAGTTCGCCTTTGAGTCATTCAGGTTATCTGTTGCTAAAAGCCCTGCTGCGTCTGGCAGGGCTGTTATGTCTGGTCTCGGTCGCCACCTTTGTGCTGCTGAGTTACTCCCCCATCGACCCCATCAAGGCCTATATCGGCAACGATCTGCTCCATGTGCCGCCGGAGCAGTACGTCCGCATCGCCGCTCGCTGGGGGCTGGATCAACCGCTCTGGCTGCGCTACTGGCACTGGTTTAGCCAGGTGCTGCAGGGGGATCTCGGTTACTCCATGCTCTACAACGCGCCTGTGGGTGAGGTAATTGGCCAGCGCTTTGCCGCCTCCTTCCTGCTGCTGGCGGGTGCCTGGCTGCTCTCCGGCTTTTTCGGGATTTTGCTGGGCCTCTGCGCCGGTCGCTATCTCAACCGCTGGCCCGATCGCCTGATTTGCCGTTTTGCCTACCTGCTCGCCTCCCTGCCCACCTTCTGGGTCGGCCTCTTGCTGCTCGCCCTGTTTGCGGTGCATTGGCCACTACTGCCAGTCTGCTGCGCCTGGACGCCGGGGCTCGCTGCCGATGAGGCCGATTGGGGATTACGGGCGCGCCATCTGTTGCTGCCGGTGACTACCCTGGCGCTGCTCGGGCTGGGCAACATTGCCCTGCATACCCGGGGGCGGGTGGCCGAGGTGCTGGAGAGCGACTTTATCCGCTACGCCCGCGCTCAGGGGGATGGCGGCTGGCCCATGCTGCGTTTTCACGTGCTGCGCCACGCCCTGACCCCGGCGCTCTGCCTGCAGTTTGCCTCCCTCGGTGAACTGATTGGCGGATCGCTCTTGGCCGAAAAGGTCTTCTCCTACCCGGGGCTCGGCCAGGCCACCGTGGATGCGGGGCTCAGGGGCGATATCCCCTTGCTGATGGGAATCGTGCTCTTCTGCACCCTGCTGGTCTTTATTGGCAACACGGTGGCCAGTTTGCTGCTGGCGCGCATCAATCGGGGTTGGGAGGGTGAGCATGTTGTTTAATCCGTTTCCCTCCATACTGAGGCTGGTTTTTGCCCTGCTCGGATTGGCGCTGCTGGTCACTTACGGCTGGAGCCTCTCTCATCAGGATGTGCCGATGGATCTGCTGGCGCGCCAGCAGCCCCCCTCGCTGGCCCACTGGTTCGGCACCGATCAGATGGGGCGGGATCTCTGGTTGCGGGCTTTTCAAGGCACCCTCACCAGTCTGGAACTCGGCATCAGCACGGCGCTCTGCAGTGGCCTGCTGGCCATGGTGGCGGCAAGCGTGTCGCTCGTTCATCCCAGATGTGATGCGGCGGTGCGGCTGCTCATCGACGCCATGCTGGCGCTGCCCCATATGCTGCTCTTGATCCTCATCTGCTTTACCGTGGGGGGCGGTATGCGCGGGGTGATCCTGGCGGTGGCGCTGACCCACTGGCCCAAGCTGGCGCTCATTCTTTGCGCAGAAGCGCGGCGGATCGCTTGCAGCGACTATGTGGTGCTGGCCCGCTGTCAGGGGATGGGGGCGCTGCGTCGCTGGCGCATCCACCTGCTGCCGGGGCTGTTGCCCCAGTGGTTTATCGGCACCCTGCTGATGTTTCCCCATGCGGTGCTGCACAGCGCGGCCTTGAGCTTTCTCGGTTTTGGGCTGGCAGCCCACGAGGCTTCGCTGGGCCTGCTGCTGGCTGATGCCTTGCGTTATCTGGCCGGTGGCGGCTGGTGGCTGGCCCTATTCCCGGGGTTGATGTTGCTGCTGCTGGTGTTGCTCTTTGATCAGGCTACCCGCGCCTTGCAACAGCTGCTGTGGCACAGGAGTGAACCATGCTGAGTTTTGATCAGGTGACCATAGAGGCGGCCCACTACTCCTGGCTGGGGCGGCGTAGCTGGCAGCCATTGCTGACCGATATCAGCCTGCAACTGGCGCCGGGGGAGATAGTGGCGCTGGTGGGGGGGAGCGGCGAGGGCAAGAGCCTGCTGCTGCAAAGCGCCCTGACATTGCTGCCGGACAACCTGCGCATGCTCGGCGCCATCTCCCTCGATGGCACACCCCTGTGCGACGCCAGCCGGGCCCGTTTGCGCGGTCACACTCTCTGCTATGTGCCACAGGGAGTAAGCGCCCTCAATCCATTGCTGACGGTGGAGCGCCAGCTGGGCCGTGCGGCACGTCTCTGCGGCCAGAACGGTTCCCGCGAGCGGCTCGGTGAGCAGCTGCTGCGCTACCAGCTGCCCACGACCACCCTGGACAGGTACCCGCGCCAGCTCTCCGGCGGCATGGCCAAGCGCATTCTGGCCTGCACTGCGGCGCTCGGCGGCGCCCGCTACATTCTGGCAGACGAGATCACCGCCTGGCTCGACGAGGGGCTGGCCTGTCTGCTGCTCGGCCAGTTGCGTGAATTGGCCAATCAGGGCAGCGGTATCCTCTGGGTCACCCACGATCTGGCGCTGGCGGCCCGCTTTGCCGATCGCATTGTGGCGCTGCATCAGGGGCAGGTGAGCGATACTTTGAGCTGCCACCATCTGCGTCAGGGGCAGGGGAGCGAGATGCTCCGTGCCCACTGGCAGGCGCTGCCCGAGTTCAATGCGCTCTTCTCTGTGCCGGAGGTTTCCTGATGTTTGAAGTACGGGATCTCACTATCGCTCAGGGGGAACGCCCCCTCTGGCAGGGTTTATCGCTGACGGTGAAAGCGGGCGAGCGGCTCGGTATCTCTGCGCCGAGTGGCCATGGCAAGACCACGCTGGGACGGGTATTGGCAGGTTGGCAACCGGTTGGGGCCGGCGGGCTGCTCCTGCTTGATGGGCAGCCGGTGCCTGAACAGGTAAAAGGTTATAACCCCATCCAGCTGGTGCCCCAGCACCCGGAACTCACCTTCAATCCCTATCGCACCACCGGGCAGGCGCTGTGGGATGTGTGGCGTCCCGATGAGGCCATGCTGATCCGCTTTATGGTCAAGCCTGAATGGCTTGGTCGTAAACCCGGTCAGCTCTCCGGTGGCGAGCTGGCCCGCATAGCGTTGCTGCGCGCCCTCGATCCCCGCACCCGGTTGCTGATTGCCGATGAGGTGACTGCCCAGCTGGACCCGCAAATTCAGCGCCAGCTCTGGCGGGAGTTGATGATTGAGTGCGAACAGCGCGGGCTTGGCATGGTGATATTCAGTCACCAGCAGGCGCTGCTGCGCCAGATCTGCCATCGGGTGCTGCGCTTTGGTGAGATGCAGCCCGTGACTGGTGTATTGGCTGAAAATGCGGCCTGAGGATTGGCTTCCCCCTCATCCCCAGCCCTTCTCCCGCAAGGGGAGAAGGGAGCAGAAGGTGCCATTTCGCCAGGCTCGGGGTTTAGGGTTTGGAGAACCTTGGGGTTTGAAAATATGGCTGGTTGTTATGCTCGAAGTGCCCCCTGAGGCGTTTGAGGGAGTCGTATAGTTGCTGCATGCTGTCGGCATCCACAAACCGATTCCCTCTCCCTGGGGAGAGGGCCAGGGTGAGGGGGGCGAGTATAAAACGCTGGCCATTCTGTACAGAGAGAACCGTTGGCAAAGCGCGCAGATAAAGAGAGGGGGGCATCAGCCTCCCTCTTTTGCTATCCACAGTTAGCAACGGTGTTTATCCGGTTCAGTTTCAGGCACTGGCCAGCCAGTTGAGCCAGGCATCCATCCCTTCGCCGGTGGTGGCGCTGACCTGAATCACCTGAATATAGGGGTTGACCCGTTTGGCGTTCTCGATGCAGCGGGCCACGTCAAAGCTGACGTAGGGCAGCAGATCGATCTTGTTGATCACCATCAGCTGGGCAGCGGCGAACATGTCCGGGTATTTCAGCGGCTTCTCTTCCCCCTCGGTGACGGAGAGGATCGCCACCTTGTACTTCTCGCCGAGATCGAAGCTGGCGGGGCAGACCAGATTGCCCACGTTCTCGATAAAGAGGATGCCCCCTTCATTGGCGGGCAGCTGGTGGCAGGCGTCGTGGACCATCTTGGCGTCCAGATGGCAGCCCTTGCCGGTGTTGATCTGCACGGCAGGGACGCCGGTGGCACGGATACGATCCGCATCGGCGCTGGTCTGCTGATCCCCTTCGATCACGGCGCAGGGGCGCTTGTCGGCCAGCTGGCGCAGGGTTTCGCACAGCAAAGTGGTCTTGCCTGAACCCGGGCTCGACACCAGGTTAAGCACCAACTGGGCCGCCTCGTCGAAGTGCTCGCGGTTATGGGCCGCCAAGGCATTGTTCTTGGCCAGCACATCCATCTCGATGGCGATCAGCTGGCGCTGCCCCATGCCGGGCACCGACAATCCCGCTTCCCCTTTGCCGTAGTGCAGATCACCCTGCTGATGGTCATGGTCATGGTCATGGTCATGGTCATGGTCATGGCTATGGTCATGCCCGTAATCATGAGAGTGGGCATGATCATGAGGATGGTGGTGGGGATGATCATGGTGGTGCTCATGCGGCTGAACATGCCCCTCGTGGCTTATGGGAGCCCGTACCCCGTGGTAGTGATGATGAACATCACCCTGATGGTGGTAGTGGTGGTGAATGATCAGGGTGCGTGGTGCGCTCTGCTCGTGGTCATGATGGTGATGGGCGTCATGAGCATGATGATGGTCGTGCTCATGACCATGTTCATGGTGATGTTCATGTTCGTGATGATGCTCATGATCGTGCTCATGGCCGGCGATCCGCGCCTGGCCGCATCCGCATACGCTACACATATCAACTTACCTCGATGTCGGTGATGCGCAGGCTATCACCCTGCGCGACTCGTAATTTGTATCCGCCACACTCGGGGCAGGCCTGCCCGCGCTCGGTGAGGGTGACCGTCTTGTTGCAGTCGTAGCACCAGGCTTCTGCCGCCTGGTGCAGGAAGTGCAGCTGGGCTCCTTCGACTGCGGTGCCCTTGGCGGCCGCCTCGAAACAGAAGGCAATGGTGTCCGGGTCGACGCAGGAGAAGCTGCCGACCTCGAGCCAGAGGGCGGTCACCTTGTTAAAGCCCCGCTGGGTGGCCTGCTCGGCCGCCAGATCGATGGCGGCCATGGCCAGAGACATTTCGTGCATGGTAGCTCCTTAACCGATATGGGGAGGAGCCGTGACTCCTCCCTGTAATTGACGGAACGGCATGGTTGCTCAACAGATCCGCGGCAGCAGCTCCCCTTGCGGCAGCTCCAGATAACGGCGGCTGCCCCAGGGGTTGTTGAGGATCACCTTGTGGCGATCGCTTGCCTGCACCACGCCGATCTGGCTGGCAGCGGGGTTGAATTGTCGCAAGATGCCCAGTGCGTCCTGCGCCTGTTCGGCAGGCAGGGCCAGCACCATGGTCCCCTCGTTGGCGAGATCATGGGGCTCGAAGCCGTAGAGCTCGCACAGGCCGCGTACCGGATCGCACACCGGAATGGTGGACTCCTCCAGCTCGATGGCAACGCCGGAGGCGGTGCTCCACTCGTTGAGCACGGCGGCGAGGCCACCGCGGGTGGCATCGCGCAGGGCGTGAGGGGTAATGCCAGCCTGCAGCAGCGCTTCGACCTGCGGCCAGAGGGTGGTGCAGTCGCTCTTGAGATCGGATCCCAGTTGCAGGGCGTCACGGGCCATCAGGATGCAGGCGCCGTGGCTGCCGATATCCCGCGACACCAGAATGGCGTCACCGGCCTTGAGGTTGCGTACCGAGATGCCCCTGCTCTGCTCAGGCAGAGGGAAGGTGCCGACCCCGCTGGTGTTGATAAAGATCTTGTCGGCGGCTCCCTTGGGCACCACCTTGGTGTCGCCGCAGACAATGCGGGCGCCGCTCTTGGCAAGCTCTGCTGCCATCGACTCGACGATGTGGGCGAGATCGGCGTAGGGAAAGCCCTCCTCGATGATAAAGCTGCAGCTCAGATACTCGGGTTTGGCCCCCATCATGGCGAGATCGTTGACCGTACCGGCGATGGCCAGTTTGCCGATATCGCCCCCCTCGAAGAACAGTGGCGAGACGGTAAAGCTGTCGGTGGTGAAGGCGACGGGGCCGTTCACCGGCAGCAGGGCGGCATCTTCACCGCGCAACAGGATCTCGTTACCAAAGTGGCGAAAGAAGAGCTGGTTGATCAGCTGGTTCATCTCCACGCCGCCGCCGCCGTGGCTAAGTTGTATTTCTCTCATTGTTCCTGGATCCCCATATATCGGTAGTAGGCATTGCAGGCCCCTTCGGAGCTGACCATGCAGCTGCCCATGGGCTGGGTCGGGGTGCAGCCCCGGCCAAAGACTTTGCACTGGTTCGGTTTGGCCAGGCCGCGCAGGATATCGGCGCACTGGCACGCCTTGTGGTCATCGATGGGAGTCTGATTGAGTTGAAAGTGGCGCTCCGCATCGCGTTTGGCAAAGGCATCGCGCAGGCGCAGGGCGGAGGCGTTGATATCCCCCAGACCTCGCCAGCGAAAGTGCTCACGGGTCTCGAAAAAGCGCTCGACCATCCGCTGGGCTGCTTTATTGCCGCTGGCGGTGACGGCGCGGCTGTACTGCACCTCCAGCGCATAGCGACCCTCCACCTTCTGGCGCACCATCATCAAGAGCGCCTCCATCACATCCACTGGTTCGAAGCCACTCACCACCACAGGCACCTGATAGCGTTCGACGATGGGCAGGTAGATATCGGCGCCGGTGATGACGCTGACGTGGGAGGGGCCGATAAAGGCGTTCACCTTGGCCACCCCGTCGGCCATCACCGCATGAATGGCGGGGGGCACCAGCACATGGTTGATATGAAACAGGAGGTTATCGACCTCTTGCTCTTCAGCGGCAGCCAGCAAGGCGGCGGTCATCGGGGTAGAGGTCTCGAAGCCGATGGCGAAGAAGACCACGGTTTTCTCCGGATTCTCTTTGGCGATACGCAGGGCATCGAGGGGGTCATAGACCGGGCGGATATCGCTCCCCTTAGCGCGCTGCTGGGCCAGCGTGCCTTTGGAGCCCGGTACCCGGATCATGTCCCCCAGGGTGACCAGAATGACGTTGGGTTGGCGGGCCAGCTCGATGGCCTGATCGATGCGCTCTTTTGGCATGATGCAGACCGGGCAGCCGGGGCCGTGAACGAACTCGATGCTGGCCGGCAGCAGCTGGTGCAGGCCGTATTTCATGATGGTGTGGGTGTGGCCGCCGCACACCTCCATCACCCGCAGCGGCTCGGGCAGGTCTTTGGCCAGTTCTGTAATTTGGGCGGCGAGGGCGCGGATCACCTCGGGCTGGCGAAAGCCCTGAAAGAGATCATTCAAGGTCAGCATGGCAAAATATCCTGCTCTGGCATCAGGGCCACCATCTGGCGGAAGCTCTCGAGGCTGGCCTGCGCCTCCTCTTCGTCAATCTTGCTCATCACAAAGCCGATATGGAGCAGCACATAGTCGCCCACCTGGAGGGGCTCTTCGAGCAGCATGCAGCTGACGCGCCGCTGCACCCCCAGGGTATCGACGGTGACGCAGTTATCTTCGGGGTGCAGTTGCACCACCTGAGAGGGGATGGATAGACACATGAATTTCAGGACTCCGACAAGGTGGCACAGCCGGTGGTGACAGGCTGATGCGTGGCAAGATGGTGGATGGCAAACCAGAGCTGACCGGCGGCGATGCCACCGTCATTTAGCGGCAGGGTTTCGCTGGTCAATACCTGCCGGTCGGCTGCTTCGAGAGCGGGCACCAGCTGGTCCATCAGCACCCGGTTTTGAAAGACGCCGCCCCCGAGCGCCACCGGATAGCCGGGGAAGCGCTCGGCAAGGGCGATGACCAGATTGCTGATGGCGCGGATAAAACCGGCGGCCAGGCTGGCAGTGGCGGTGCCTTGGCGCCGCTCGCTGACAAGGGTATTGATGAGCTCGGCCCACTCGATATGCAGTGGTCCCTCCGCTGATTGGCTCAGATCAAAGGCGAGGGGGAAGGGCTGTTCATCGGGGGCCAGCTGCAAGGCAGCCGCCTCCAGCAATAGCCCCGCTTCGCCCTCGTAATCCGGGGTGTCGATCACCCCCAAGAGCGCCGCCACCGCATCGAACACTCGACCGATGGAACTGGTGTAGGGAGTGTTGCGACCCAGCTGCCAGAGCTGGTGCAGGTTGCTGATCCGCTCTATAGGCAGTTTGTTGATCAACGGAATATCGAGGGCGCTGATCTGCTCAGGGCTGTGCGATTCAAACAGCAGCCCCAGCAGTTGGCGTACCGGCTCGCGGATGGCCGCCTCACCGCCGATCAGCTTGAAGGGTTTGAGGTGGGCAACATGATCGAAGCCCTTAACGTCTGCGATCAGCAGCTCGCCGCCCCAGAGGGTGCCGTCATCGCCAAGGCCGGTGCCATCGAAGGCAACCCCCAGCACCGGGCCCGTGATGTTGTGCTCGGCCATCACCCCCAGCAGGTGGGCGTGATGGTGCTGCACCTCGAGATGGGTTGCACCCTGATCCTGGCAATAGCGTTTGGCCCACTGGTGGCTGAGGTAGCCCGGGTGGCGATCCGAGACCAGCAGTTCGGGTTTGAGATCGTAGAGATCGCGAAAGGTGGCCAGGGTCTGCTCGAAGTGCTCCTGCATCGGCAGGCTGTGCAGATCGCCGATATAGGGGCTGTAGATGCGCTGGCGGCCGAAGGCGAGCGCCAGCTGGTTCTTCTGCTGCGCCCCGACTGCCAAGAGCGGCACCTTGACCGCCTCTTGTAGGGTGGGAGTGCAGGGGGCATAGCCCCGGGCGAGGCGCAACGTCTGGCGCCGCCCGCCTGCCCACTGCACCAGACTGTCGTCGCAAGGGTGCAGGATGGGACGGTTATGATCCAGGATGCCGTCAATCTCGCTGCCGAGTTCCCTGACCACCGCCTCGCACTCGATAAGGATTGGGCTGCCGCGACCATTGGCGCTGGTGGCCACCAGCGGCATGGCGCAGGCGTCCAGCAGCAGCTGATGGAGCGGGGTATAGGGGAGCATGATGCCAAGGTAGGGGATGCCGGGGGCGATCCCCGCGGCCAGCGGCGCGGCTGACGGTCCAGATTCTGAGAGCCGATCATCGTTAATGCGCTTGCGCAGCAAGGTGATGGGTCTGGCCTGAGAGGCGAGCAGTTGCCACTCGTCTTCGCTGCCGGTGACATGCAATTTGGCCTCGGCAAGGGAGCCCATCATCACCGCCAGCGGTTTGCGCGCGCGCCGCTTGAGTGTTCGTAATCTGGCCACACTCTGTTCATTGCGGGCATCACACATCAGGTGATAACCCCCCATCCCCTTGACCGCAATCAGCTTGCCTGCTTGCAGGGCGCGGGCAGCTGCTTGCAAGGCATCCTCGCGCTCGGCCAAGGCATCGCCACGGCCATTTCGCCAGCTGAGATGCGGCCCGCACTCGGGGCAGCTCACCGGCTGGGCGTGGTAGCGTCTGTTCAGCGGGTTTTCATAGGCCGCCGCGCAGCGCGGGCACATGGCAAAGCCCGCCATGGCGGTATGGGGGCGGTCGTAGGGGAGGCGGCGGATGATGGTGTAGCGCGGGCCACAGTGGGTACAGTTGGTAAAGGGGTAGCGATGGTGGCGATCTGCGGGATTGGCCACATCCGTGGCGCACGCTTCGCACATCCCCTGATCCGGCGAGATGGCGACCGTTGCAGAGCTCTGCTGCTGGCTCGCTTTAATTCGAAACTGGCCATGAAATTGGCCATCGAAGTCGGGATCATGAGCAAGGGGCAGTTCCCGCTCGCTGAAATGATCGATGCGGCTGAGCGGCGGCGCCAGTTCCCGCAGTTCGCGGGCAAAGCTGGCGAGCTGCTCGGGCGATCCTTCGGCGCCAATGGTGACGCCGTTGGCATCGTTCAACACATAGCCGGCAAGGCCGTGGCGCAGTGCCAGCCCATAGACGAAGGGGCGAAAGCCGACCCCCTGCACGATGCCGTCGATATGAAATTCGCGGCGCAGCCGGTTGGCCACAGGATTGGCAGAGCCAGAGGGGGCGATGGTGGCGATCATGCCGGCTCCATCTCATCTTGAGTCTGCGGCAAACGCAGTACCCGGCGCTCGTTCTCCTCGCGCCGCACCCAGCCATCCATCTCCATGCGCAGGCAGAACGGAATGGCGTATTTGCGCGACAAACCGGTGATCTCCTTGAGGGATGCCATGTCGATCAGATCTCCCACCTGCTGGCCCGCCAGCACGGCGGCGACCATCTGGTTGTAAAGCTCGGCGTCGTAGTAGATGGGGCCATCGAGCTGCACCAGATACTTGAGTCGCGCCAGATTGCGCAGCTGCTTTTGCAGGGCGCCTTTTTGCTGCAAGCCCTGCTGCAGGGCGGCGGGCAGCTTGCGGGTGATAAAGGGATCCAGCTCCACGCCGCCGGGGCCCAGTTTACCGGGCTCGTAACCCTCCTTGCCTTGATCTCGCACCACCTTGAGCACCAGCTGCGCCTCTTCCCCCAGATCATCTTCCGACTCGCCGCTGCCCTGCTGCCACTTGTTATGGTGCAGGCGAACAAGCTGCTCGCTTTTGAGCTGCTGGAGCAGGGCCTGAATGACCGGCAGGGCGATGCCAAAGCGGGTTGCCAGCTCGGCGGCGCTGAGCGGTTCGCTGGCCAGCGTGGCGAGCAGCTGGTCGCGGCTTTGGGCCAGCCAGCAGTTATCCAGCAGCCACTCACCGAGGGGGGTGATCTGCTCTGGCTGCTGGTCAAAGCGGCTGGCCAGCACATAGCCATTGAGGCCTAGCTGCAAGGCTGCGGGGTTGTAGCGCTCCAAGTCATCAGGCAGCTCGCCCAGCAGGGTGTGCAGCGCCTTGCGTCTGGCGGGATGGATGTCGCCGCACCAGACGATGCGGGCGCCGTGCAGCAGTTCGCTGCTGCCGTGGCGAATGATGGCGAGCGGCTGGCCAAAGAAGCAGGGGATGGGGCTGGTAAAGATCAGTCGCGCCAGCCGGGTATCCTTGATGGGCACGAAACGGGCCCGGCTATGCCAGCTGCCAAGGGCCACCTCGATCTCCTGCGTGCGCAGCGCCTTGCCGCTCAGGCTCTCGGCGTTGAGTCGCACAATAAGGTGGGTTGCCGCCTCGCACTGGCCAGCGGCGCTGGTAAGGCAGTGGCCGCGGGCCACCTCCTTGTGGGGCACTTTTTTCAGGCCCACCGCCACCCGGCAGACGGCGCCGATCTCGTCGACGCTCTGGTGATAGGCCTGCAGGGAGCGCACCTGCACTTCCCGATCGGCGGGGTAGAGGCGCAGCTTGTCCCCCAGCTTGAGGCAGCCCTGTTGCAAGGTGCCGGTAAGCACGGTGCCGGTGCCATTGGCGGTAAAGACCCGGTCTACATAGAGGCGCGGGGCGGCCTGTTCGCGGGGAGCATGATGCTCAGCCATATCTCCCAGCTGGCAGACGATGGCGGTGTGCAGGGCAGTCATATTCTCGCCGGTTTTGGCGCTGACGCTAACGATATCGGGCACCATGCCGCTCTCGTCCATCACCCGCTCCAGCAGGCTCTCTTCCAACAGCAAAAGCTCGTCGGGGGAGACCAGATCGCACTTGTTGATGCAGACCAAGAGGCGCGGCACTCCCATCGCCTTGAGCAGGCGCAGGTGATCGCCGGTCATCGGCATCCACCCCTCGTCGGCAGCAATCACCAGCAGCACCAGATCCAGACTCCAGAGCCCTGCCACCATGTTGCGGATATAGCGCTCGTGGCCGGGCACGTCGATGACGCCTATGGTGTTGCCCTGACCGTCGTCAAAGTGGGCAAAGCCGAGATCCTGGGTCATGCCGATGGCCTGCTCGTGGGCGCGGGCCGTGGTGATGCCGGTGAGGGCCTTGATCAGCAGGGTCTTGCCGTGATCCACGTGGCCGGCAAGACCGATAACGGCGCGATAGGGGGTCATGGGATCAGGGCTCCTCGGTTGCATTTGTTGCATTGAACGGGGCGGGCAGCAGCAATTCCCTGAGTTGGGCGATCAGCAGTTCCATCTCGGTCGGCAGCAGGGTCGCCATATTGAGCAGCACCTTCTGCTGGCGCACGGTGGCGATGACCGGCACCGGCAGTTCGCGCAAATCATCGAGCAGCTGCTGGGCCGGACGCGGGTCGGTGCACTCCAGCGCGGGCGCCGGATAGAACTCGTCCGGCAAGGTGCCGCCACCCACCACCAGCTGGGCCGGGACCGGCACAAAGCAACCGGGCAGGGCGGCCATCAGCCGGGAGGCTCTCGCCTGCATGGCGGCCGGGTTGCTCAAGGTGCGCTGGGCAATACCCTCACCGATGGGGGATTTGTTGAGCTTGTGGATGAGCAGACGTTCGAGCAGGGAGTAGACGATGCGGCTCGGGCGGAAGGTGCGCATCATGGGATGTTTTTCCAGCCGCTTGATAAGGTCGCTGCGGCCACTGATGATGCCCGCTTGCGGGCCCCCCAAGAGTTTGTCGCCGGAGTAGCAGACCAGATCCGCCCCCGCCTTGATGTACTGGCGCACCGAGGTTTCATCCAGTGCAAACTCCTCGGTGGTCAAGCCGGAGCCCTGATCCACCGCCAGCACTACATGTTCGGGCAGGGCGCGGGCCACCTCGCCGATATCGGGGGATTCGGTAAAGCCGCGAATGGCGAAATTGGATCTGTGCACCATCAGCACCAGCGCGGTCTGATCGGTGATGGCATCGAGGTAATCTTTGGCGGTAGTGATATTGGTGGTGCCCACCTCCACCAGTTTGGCGCCGGAGAGGGCCAGAATGTCGGGGATGCGAAAGCCGCCGCCAATCTGGATCTGCTCGCCGCGCGAGACGATCACCTCGCGCTCCTTGGCCACCTCCTGCAGCAGCAAAAAGAGCGAAGCGGCGTTGTTGTTGACCACCAGCGAATCCTCGGCCTGGGTGAGGCAACGGAGCAGGGGGGCGATCAGCCCCTTGCGCCCACCGCGTTTGCCGGTGGCGAGATCCAGCTCCAGATTGTTGTAGCCGGTGTTGAGGTCACGCACCTCGTCCCACAGCTCATGACTTAATGGCGATCTCCCCAGATTGGTATGCACCAGGGTGCCGGTGGCGTTGATCACCCGGGTCTGACGCTGGCGCAACTGCTGTTGGCAGCGTTTGGCAATCAGCGCCTCGATCTGCTCGGGGGCGACGCCATGCTGGCGAAAATCTTCGCTCTGGCGCAGCTCGCTCAGAGTGTCGCGCACCGCCTGAGTCACTAGCGGGCGGCTCAGCGTCTCGATAAACCCGGCGAGAAAGGGTTGCTGCAGCAGCTGTTCCACTTGCGGCAAACGTCGCGTTTGTTGCTGGCTGGGCAGTTGCTGTGAATCTGGCTGTGAATCGTCGGCAGCCTGACCTGATGCGGGCTGGCGGTGGGGGATGGCTGACGCGTGAGACGAGTTCGGCATGGGATTACCAGTGCAGTGCGTGGGTTCGGGATGCGCACCGGTTTGCCGATAGAGAGGCCGAGCTGACGGGTTATGGCACTGCTGGCGATTTGCGGATGACTGCAAACGGGGTGCATCAATGATCGGGTATAAATTAATGTTTCATCGATGTTGATAAATTAATTTTTGGCCAGCGAGATAACCTGATGTCGGATTATATTGGCAAGCGGCAAGCACCTTTTTTAAGGTATTACTTCAAACATATTGAACAAGCGATGAAAATAATATTCAGGCTGACAAACTTAGCGAGAGAGTATTTTTTCAATAGATAAATTTGGCGGAAGAGGCAGGAATCGAACCTGCCAAAGCCTTCTCGGCTCACATCGGTTTTGAAGACCGAGGAGGCCACCAGACCCCATCAACTTCCGTAACGGCCGCCATTTTGTGGCAAATCTCTGTGACTGGCAACGCTTTTTTTGTCATAAAAAAGCGAGGGTTAGCGATTTTTTGAAAAATTCAAAGAACCTTGTTTTATATCAAGTTCAGCACAATTAGCCCGATGTTTTTAATTTAACATCGGGCCTCGATCACATTGCCAAAAGCGTCAGTCAATAACGGTCGTTAACAACTCGATAAATAATCACCGCTTGGCGTTGGCAATATTCCACTGATCCAGTTTCTCTATTAACAAGTCGGTATCCTTGGCGGCATCAAGGTGCTGATAAAGATAATCCATCGCCTCGCTCACCATCTCGGTCATCGGGAAGGAGAACGCCACGATGGCCGGTTGTACCCCGACAAAGATCACCTCGGGGACAAAGGTCTTGAGCTCGTCGATCAGGAAATTGAGCGGCATATTGTGGGTCGAGAAGATAAACATCTCGGCGATGGTCTCGGGGGGGATCACCTGCAGGGTTCCCGCCTTCTCGCCGATCTCGGCGGCATCCACCAGCACCACCCGCTCCGGTTGCAGCTCCCGCACCTTGTAGACCACATTTTCCGGCGCGATGCCGCCATCGATATGGATCCAGCCGGGCAGGTGGGCGGCTTGCAGCTTGTCGGCGAGATAAGGGCCGGCACCGTCGTCCCCCATCATGGCATTGCCCACGGTCAACACGAGATTGCAGCCCATCAGCGGCTCCTTACCATCAGGTACATATGGGGGTCGTTAAAGAGGGCGGTGAGCTGATCCATAAAGGTGTTGGTCCAGCCCAGTTCCTGCTCATCGAGTAGATTGTCGGCTTTGCGCAGTCGGTCGAAGGCGCAGGCCAGCATATGGCAGTGCTCGCGATAGATGGTGATCTCGCCAAAGGTGAGAAATCCCTCCATCTTGCGGCGCGCTTCACTTCCCTCTGGCAGCTTGGCCACCCAGTCGCGATAACCGATCAGCGAGCAGACCAGGTCTGCTCGCAGGCAATCGACGATGCCGAGGTGATGGCCGATGGCGAGGCTGTAGTACATCACCTCCTTGGCCTCTTCCGGCACGTCGAACTGCTCGTCGACGAACTTGCGCGAGAGGCGGTAGAAAAAAACCTCGTCAGCCATGTACCGCCTCTCCCTTGCCGGCCGCCCGGTTGAGGCAGGCGTTTGCGAGGTTGTTGACGATCTCCGAGAGGCGCGGATCGTCGTGCTGATCGAGGTAGCTCTGGATACGCAGATCCACATCCTGCTGGGTCGCCCCTTCGAGCAGGGCCATAAACTCGTCGGCGATGATCCGCCCCTGCCGATAACCGGCCATGCGGCGCGCTTCGCGTTCGATCATCACCCGGATTTCGTTGGGGATGCCGGTGTGGCGCAGCTCAACCCGTTCACCCGGTTGCACCTCGTGGCTGGTGGCTTTGAGTTTTTGTTCCAGCAGACCAAGCGCCACCGCAAAGCCGTAGATGGTAGCCGCCGGTGTCGGAGGGCAACCCGGGATATAGACATCTACCGGCACTATCTTGTCGGTGCCGCCCCAGACGCAGTAGAGGTCGTGGAAGATGCCACCGTCACAGCCGCAGGCGCCGTAGGCGATGCAGATCTTGGGATCGGGCGCCGCCTCGTAGGCGCGCAGGGCCGGTACCCGCATCGCCCGGGTCACCGCGCCGGTAAAGAGCAGGATGTCGGCGTGGCGGGGGGAGGCGACCACCTTGATGCCGAAACGCTCGGCATCGAACAGCGGGGTGATGGTGGCGAAGATCTCGATCTCGCATGCGTTGCAGCCGCCGCAATCGACCCGGTAGACATAGGCCGAGCGGCGAATGTCCTTGAGCAGGGTCTTCTTGAGTTTGGTGATCTCGGGATCCTGTGCCAGCGGCACGGCACGGGTATGGGCATGGCCGACAACCGGTTCTATGCCTTTGATCTTGCTCATCACATCCACTCCTTTTGTGCGGCCATCGGTGTGGCTATCGGTGTGATCAGGGCCGAGTCAGGCTGGCTCAGCATGCTCTGTTTTCGTTTGCAGTCGGGGCAGTGGTGCAGTCGCTCCGGGGTCGCGAGCGGTGTGCCCGCCTGCTTGAGGGTGTCCTCCACCAGCGCCACCAGCTTGCTCGGGGCAAAGTAGGTGCCGCACAGGGTGCAGGGGGCCAGCGCGAAGCGGGCCTCCTCATAGAGATCCGCCTTGTTGGTCACCGCCAGTTCGAACTCGGGGGAGAGGGCGATGGCGCGGGTCGGGCAGACCTCCTCGCAGCGGCCGCAGAAGATGCAGCGCGCCATGGAGATCTCCCAGCGCCGTTCGCCGGTCTCCATATCCACTTCCATCACCAGCGCGTTGGCCGGGCAGGCCTTGGTGCAGGCGGCGCAGGCGATGCACTGATCCGCCTGATATTTGGGTTTGCCGCGAAAATCCCGGTTCACCTCGTAAGGGGCGAAGGGGTACTTGGCGGTCGGGGTGCCAGCCTTGAGGATGGTCTTGAACAGCTTGATCATGATGACCCCTTATTTCAGCGGAGAGTTTTTGCGATCGATGCCGTAGCGCTCGATCTCCTTGTAGGAGACCACGGTGGATTTGCCCTTCTTGGGGTCGACCAGGGTGACCCGGTCGGTACAGGAGTAGCAGGGATCCAGACTGCCGATGATGAGCGGCGCATCCGCCACGGTATTGCCGCGCAGCATGTAGCGCAGAGCAGGCCAGTTGGCGTAGGTGGCGGCGCGGCAGCGCCAGCGGAACAGCTTCTGGTTATCCCCGGTCATGCTCCAGTGGACGTTCTCGCCGCGGGGCGCTTCGGTAAAGCCCAGCGCAAACTTGCCCGGCTGGTAGGTGAAGCCTTCGGTGAGCAGTGGCCCTTCCGGCAGGTGCTCAAGACCAAACTCAATCATGTCGAGGGAGTCGTAGAGCTCGTGGATCCGCACCAGTACCCGGGATTGCACATCGCAACCCGCCTTGGTCTGGATCTCCATCGGCAGCTCGCGGTAGCCAGCAAAGTCGTGGACCCGGCGCACGTCACGTTTGAAGCCGCTCGCCCGCACCATGGGGCCGACGCAGCTGAAATCGCGGGCAATCTGCGGCTCGAGCTTGCCGATACCGATGAGGCGGGAGGAGATGTTGGCGGTATCCAGCAGCATGGCCACCAGGGGCTTGAGCTCATCACGGAGCTCGCGTACCAGCTGGGCACCCTTGATGCGATCTTCCTTGAAGATGTCGCGGCGTACCCCGCCAATCAGGTTGAGGCCGTAGGTCTTGCGGGCACCGGTCAGCAGCTCGGCCAGGGTCATGGATTTCTCCCGCACCCGGAAGAACTGCATAAAGCCGGTGTCGAAACCGGTAAAGTGGCTCGACAGGCCGATGTTGAGGATATGGCTGTGCAGGCGCTCCACCTCCAGCAGCACGGCGCGGATCATCTTGGCCCGCTCCGGCACCGGAATACCCATGGCGTTCTCCACCGAGGTGGTGTAGGCGACGCTGTGGGTAAAGCCGCAGATGCCGCAGACCCGGTCGGTCAGAAACGCCACTTCGTTGTAGCCCATGCGGGTTTCCGCCAGCTTCTCCATGCCGCGATGGACATAGAAGAGGCGGTAGTCGGCATCGATGATGTCTTCCCCATCGACGAACAGACGAAAGTGGCCCGGTTCATCCGAGGTGATGTGCAGCGGGCCGACCGGCACGATGCGGTTGGCATCACTGCCGAGTTCGTTGACGAAGGGGTAGGTCTCGGTGTCGGTGGTGGGCATCGGGCGCTGGCGATAATCCATGGCGTCCTTGCGTAGCGGGTGGATATCCTCCGGCCAGTCGTCCGGCAACACCAGACGGCGTTCGTCTGGCAGACCGATGGCACGCAGGCCGTACATGTCGCGGATCTCCCGCTCGCCCCACACCGCCGCCGGAATGGTCGGGGTGATGGAGGGGTACTCCTGGGTATCGGCATCTACCAGCACCTTGACGGTGATCCAGCACTTGGTGTCGCCCTCCATGGAGAAGACGTGGTAGACGGCGAAGTGGCCGTTGAGGCTGCGCTCGTCATTGGCAAAGGAGAGCGGAAGCCAGCCCCCCAGCTGGTGGAAGATCAGGCTGGCCGTTTCCACCAGACTGGTGGGCTTGACGGTGATGGTGGCCTGATCGGCGGTTTGCCACTCCTCGTCGACGATGGCGTGGGGCAGTTGTGCTCGCACCTGCTGGATGTAATCGCAGCCGATGCGATCCGAAATGGCGATGGTCATGCAGTTCTCACTTTAATGTTCGGGAATGAGCATTCACAAATGATGAAATCGGAAAAAGTTGCTGTGCTGGCGGGCATGGTTCAGATCCCGACCAGATAGGCGAGCAGCGCCAGCAGGGCGAGCCCCAGCCCAAAGCGGGTGAGCTTGTGGGTGCGCACGAACTGGGTACGGGCCATGGCGTTTTCGATGATGCCAGCCAGCAAAAAGGCCACCAGCAGCTTGCAGGCGAGGATCAGCGCCGCGCCGATGAGCGCAGGTAGACTCCAGTTGGCCGCCTTGCCGAAGGGCAGGAAAATGACCAGAAAGAGCTGCACCACCACCAGTTGCTTGAGACCGATGGAGAGCTTGAGCAGGGCCAGGCCCGCACCGGAATATTCGGTGAGCGGCCCCTCCTGCAACTCCTGCTCGGCTTCGGCGCAGTCAAAGGGCAGCTTGCCCATCTCGACAAACACCGCGAAGGCGCAGGCGGCGCCGGCCAGCAGGGTGGCGATGGGCGCGGCCAGCGGCTGGGTCGCCACATAGCTGCTGATATTGCCCAGATCCGAGCTGCCCACCATCATCGCCATGATGAAGCAGGCGAGTACCAGAATGGGCTCTACCAGAATGCCGAGGGTCAGTTCGCGGCGGGCGCCGATCCCTGCAAACATGCTGCCGCTGTCGAGCCCGGAGAGGGAGAAGAAGAAGCGGAAGATGGCAAACAGATAGATATCGGTGATGAGATCCCCGGCGATGGGGAAGGGGGACTCGTGAGTCAGGGTCGGCAGCGCCATCCCCACCAGCAAGAGGGCGGCGATGAGCAGCGCAGGCATCAGGTTGAAGATGATGCCTGCAGGCTCGGGAGTTACCTCCTGACGGCGCAGGAGCTTGGCTATATCCCGGTAATCCTGCAGCAGGCCCGGCCCTTGGCGGGAGTGCATCTTGGCCCGCAGCACCCGGTTGAAACCTGTGGCGAGCGGCGCCAGCGCCAGCATGGCGATGGCCTGGGTCAGGGCGAGGGCAACCATGCCCCAGCTCGGCATTTCAAGAACAGGCATATCAGACTCCTACAGCCATCAGGATAAAGAGCGCCAGCACAAGGCCGTGCAGCAGCCAGCCGGTCGTCCCGCTGGTATCGCTCACCCCGTGCAGGGCACTGGCCAGATCGAGCTGCGGCTGCTTGCGATAGAGCGGCGTGCAGAGTTGGCGCAAGGTGTGGGTGACACCGCCAGAGGTGAGGCTCATGCGCTCCTCGTAGGCATAACCACAAGCCCAAGGTGTACCGGCGTGACGACGACCCAGCTTGGGCCCCTTGAAGATGGCCAGTACCAGCAGCGGAATGAGGAACAGCCCCAGCAGAGTGATGGCGATAACGGGCGGGGAGAGGATCGCTTGTGAGCTATCGAGCGGCAGCAGGGTGGCGCCAGTGGCCACGTTCATCTGGCCGCTTACCAAGGCTTGGCCATAGCTGGCGATATGGGGGGCAATCCAGGGGGCGCCCAGACCCAGCACCAGACAGACCGCGGCCAGCAGCAGGGTGCCTGCCACCATAGCGCCCGGCACTTCGCGGGCATGGCTCGCGTGTTCGCTGCGCGGGGCGCCGCAGAAGCAGATGCCGTACACCTTGACGAAACACATCACCGCCATGGCGCCGGTCACCGCCAGCATCACTACCGCGAGCGGCGCGACGACAGAGGTGCCGAGTTTGGTCATGGAAAGGAGCGACTGGTAGATAAACCACTCGCTGACAAAGCCGTTGAGCGGCGGCAGCGCCGAGATGGCCATGGCACCGATGAGGAACGCCAGCGCGGTCCAGGGCATCAGCTTGGCGAGGCCCCCCATCTTGTCCATGTCGCGAGTGTGCAGGCGGAACATCACAGAGCCGGTGCCCATAAAGAGCAGGCTCTTGAAGATGGCGTGGTTGAGCAGGTGATAGAGGGCACCGAGCAGCCCCAGCACCACCAGTGCCGGTTGCTGGTTGGCGATGCCGATCATGCCGATGCCCATCCCCATCAGGATGATGCCGATGTTCTCCACCGTGTGGTAGGCGAGCAGCCGCTTGAGGTCGTGCTCGGCCAGCGCAAACAGCACCCCGAGCACTGCCGAGCAGGCACCGAAGATCAGCACCACATAGCCCCACCAGAGCTGACTGGCACCGAGAAAATCGATGCTGACTCGCAAAATGCCAAAGAGACCCAGCTTCACCATCACCCCAGACATCAGCGCCGAGATATGGGACGGCGCAACGGGCTCGGCCACCGGCAGCCAGCCGTGCAGCGGCACGAAACCAGCGCGCAGGCCAAAGCCGCAGAAGCTGAGCAGGAACACCAGAGAGGCCAATGCGCCCGCCAGATGGTGCTCGCGCAGCGCGGCGAACTCCAGCGAACCGCTTTCACGGCAGAGCAGCCAGAAGGCGATCAGCACCAGCGCCATGCCGATATGGTTCATCACCAAGTAAAGCCGGCTCTGTTTGGTGGCCTCGGGGTTGGTCTTGACCAGCCAGTAGGTGGTGAGGGTCACCAACTCGTAGCAGAGCAAGAAACCGAGCGCGTTGTCGGCCAGTACCATGCCCACCATGGCAAAGAGGAAGAGGTTCATCAGCGCGCCGATGGCCACATCCCCCTTGCCCTGATATTCGCGGATATAGGCAAAGGAGTAGAGGGCGACGGCGACGCCGACGGTGCTAATCACCAGCAGCATCAGCGCGGCCAGCATATCCAGATGCACCGAGCCCAGCAGCCAGAGCTGGCCGTCGACGGGCGCGTCTTGGGCAAAGATCTGGATGGCGGCGACCAGACCCGCGAGCGAGCCCAGCAGGGCAAAACCGCTATTGAGACGGTTGGCCAGTGCGGGCAGTTTTTGCAGGAGCAAACCGGCGGCAGCGCCCAGCAAAAAGAGCAGGAGCGTAGCCATTACAAGGGGGGACAACATCAGCACGCTCCCTCTGTGGTGGATAAATCGGATGCAGGGAGCGCCGTGGCGGGCGCCGAGAAGGCAGAAGCCCCTTGGGGATTGGTGTCGGCCGCTTGCTGGCGACGGATACGGGCGGCGCGTTCGGTGTCGCCGTCATTGACCAGCTTCAGTGCCTGGGAGGGGCAGGCTCCGACACAGGCCGGGCCATCGGCGCGAAACTCGCACAGGTCGCACTTGACCGCGATGCTGCGCACCCCCGGCTCCCAGCTCAGCAGATCCTCGCCAAAGCAGCGCAGGCCGGCAGAGGTGGAGGGGTTGCTGGAGCGGATGGAGCAGGGGATATAGGTGTCGTAACTGGTGGCCACGGCCACCGGACGGCTGCCGCCGCTCTGGATGGCGCCAAAGGGACAGGCCACGGCGCAGAGATTGCAGCCGATGCAGAGGGACTCGTTGAGTTGCACGCAATCGCCGGTCTGGCGAATTGCCTCGACCGGGCACACCTTGATGCAGGGGGCATCGTCACAGTGACGGCACTGAACCGGCATGGTCGCCTGCTCGTGTCGCATAACGGTTAAACGGGGGGCTTGCTGCAAACCTTGCGCCTTGTGTACCTCGCTGCAGGCCGCCATACAGGTGCCACAGCCGATACAAAGCTTGGGGTCAGCGATAACGAAGCGGTTCATAGCCTACCTTGTCGTGTCGCGAACGGAGAAAGTAGGGGCAGGTTGGCAAGATACGGGCCAGATTGGTTTTTGCAGGGAAATTGGTTTTAAGTGACTGTTTTTAAATAAATAAAAATCTTCATGTAGTTGAGTGAACGCGCTGGTGTGGCTGTCGAACTGTGACGTTCGTCACTTGTGACGAAGCCGCCAAGAGGGTTCGTCACCCCGGAAAAGGCAGCATAAGTAGGGTGCAATGAACGCAGTGAATTGCACCGCTATCAAATATGTTCGCGGTGCACGGCGCTGCGCTTGTTGCACCCTACGGCTGTTGTGTGAGGGAAAATGAGCTGGTTCGATTTGCCGTGGTTTGCCCCCTTCTCCCCTTGCGGGAGAAGGGTTGGGGATGAGGGGGCCGGTAATCGGGGTTAACGGAAAAGAAGAGGGAGGCCAATGCCTCCCTCTCTATTTGCTGACGTTTTAAATGCCATCAAGAGGCTATCAACCCGCCATCAGATATCCACCTGCGAACCCAGCTCGATAACCCGGTTGGGCGGGATCTCGAACTGATCCGGGGCGCGCAGGGCGTTGCGCTGCAGCAGCATAAAGAGCTTGCCGCGCAGATAGAGATACCAGGGGCGGTCTTTCATGATGAGCGACTCGTGGGCCATAAAGAACGAGGTCTCCATCATCCGGCAGCTGAGCCCCTCGGCGTTGCAGCGGTGGAAGATCTCCTCCACGTTCGGAGTCTCACGCCAGCCGTAGCTTGCTACTACCCGCCAGAAGGTGGGAGATAGCTGCTCGATGCAGACCCGGCGCACATTGTGGACGTAGGGCACCTCTTCCACCCGCAGGGTGAGC
Source organism: Aeromonas sp. Y289-2 (assembly GCF_027705925.1). Taxonomy (NCBI): domain Bacteria; kingdom Pseudomonadati; phylum Pseudomonadota; class Gammaproteobacteria; order Aeromonadales; family Aeromonadaceae; genus Aeromonas; species Aeromonas sp. Y289-2. The sequence goes on along the minus strand of NZ_JAPDCH010000001.1, from coordinate 56,279 downwards.
AGGATGATCCGCTCGTGCAGCACCTTGTTGTGCTTGAGGTTGTGCAGGAGCGCATGGGGGATCACATTGACCACTCGCGACATATAGACCGCAGTGCCGGCCACCCGGGTCGGCGGGGATTTCTCCAGCGAGGCGATCATCGGCTCAAGGGAGTTGCCGTGCTCGTTCAGGCGGCGAATAAGCTGGAAACGCTCGCTCTTCCAGCTGGTCATCACGGTGAACATCACCGCGCCCAGGGTGAGCGGCAGCCAGCCGCCGGAGAAGATCTTGGCGAGGTTGGCGGCAAAGAGCGGCACGTCGATACAGAGCAGCGCGGCAAACAGGATAGCCACCAGATACTTGTTCCAGTGCCAGCTGTTCTTGGCCACCGAGCAGGAGAGGATGGAGGTGAGCACCATGGTGCCGGTCACCGCGATGCCGTAGGCCGCCGCCAGATTGCTGGAGTGCTCGAAGCTCATGATGACGATCACCACCGAGATATAGAGCATCCAGTTGATGACCGGAATATAGATCTGGCCGGACTCCTGCTCGGAGGTGTGAACGATGCGAATAGGGGAGAGATAACCGAGGCGCACCGCCTGTCGGGTCAGCGAAAAGACCCCGGAGATCACCGCCTGCGAGGCGATCACCGTCGCCATGGTTGCCAGCAGCAGCAGCGGCACCAGCGCCCATTTAGGCGCGAGCAGGAAGAAGGGGTTGGCAATGGCGGCGGGGTTACTCAGCAGCAGCGCACCCTGACCGAAGTAGTTGAGTACCAGCGAGGGCAGCACCACAATAAACCAGGCGAGGCGAATGGGATTTTTGCCAAAGTGGCCCATATCCGCGTAGAGCGCCTCCACCCCTGTGATGGCCAGCACCACGGCGCCGAGGGCAAAGAAGGAGGTGGTCTGATACTGGATAAAGAAACGCACCGCCCAGATGGGGTTAAGCGCACCCAGCACCTCGGGGTTGTGGATGATGCCGCGCAGCCCCAGCACCGCCAGCGTCATAAACCAGATCAGCATGATGGGAGCAAACAGCTTGCCCACCATGGCGGTGCCATGTTTCTGGATGGCAAACAGCAGGGTCAGCACCAGCACCGAAAGAGTGACGATATAGGGGTCGAGGGCGGGGGTGAGAATGCTCAGACCCTCGATGGCCGACATCACCGACATCGCCGGTGTGATCACCACCTCGCCATAGAAGAAGCTGCCGCCAATCAGGCCGAGGATGATCAGCAGCGGCGTCCAGCGGGTGGAGGCGTTGCGGGTCGCCAGCGACATCAGGGTGAGAATGCCACCCTCGCCGGCGTTGTCGGCCCGCATCACAAAGGAGAGGTACTTGACCGACACCACCAGGATCAGCAGCCAGAAGATCAGCGAGAGAAAGCCGAGAATGGAGGACGGCTCGACGCCGAACCCGAATTGACCTGACAGGCACTCGCGCAAGGTATAGAGCGGGCTGGTGCCGATATCGCCATAGACTACGCCAATCGCCGCCAGCATAACGCCGGACATGGCTTGTTGTTTATCACAGTTCATGAGTTCATCTTGTCAGTTTGATGTTTACACGTTTGCCACAGCAGATCGCCCCGAACACATCAGGTATGTGTGGATACAACATCGGGGGGAAATCAAAGGATTGCGATGGGAAGGGAGCTAATCGGATATAAAGATGCGTTTCATGGGACACAGTCTGTTCATCTGTCGTTAAGCTTATAATGACACACACTCTGCGGGTTCATGCTCAGGTATAAATAATCAAAACGTCCTTTTGAGTAAGGTTATTAATTGGCCATTGATTGAAATATTCATGTGCTCTGCGGGCAACCGTTTGTTTTATCTGGGGAAGTGGTTTGGCCACTATTTTTTTACCGGGTTGAGTGAAAAACAGAAGATAAAATGGTGACTAATTAATTGCTGTCAGTATGACAAGGGGGAGGGGGTTGGGTAGCAATGGAGTCTGTATTTGTCAAGAAACAGCAAGCAAGTAGCAAGTAGGGTGCAATGAACGAAGTGAATTGCACCATTAATTAAAATGCAAGAGGCACAATTAGCTGTGCTTATTGCACTCTACGGTGCTGATTCCTTATTGAGGTTTTCACGATATCTTTAATAGGTACTCAGTTGAGGGGCAGAAGGCTTAGTATAAAGTAGCCCTCGTGATAAATCGCGAGGGCTACTGGAACTCAATAGGATGTTCTCTATATGCTAAGGTTGTGTTATCTCGCTATTAATAAATATATATTTATTTATCATAGGCAGACCTACCCTTTAAATAACTATTAGACTATTGCTTTAACTTTTCCTTAAATGCTTTTGCAACATCTTCCCCAGTCAGCTTTTTGTCCGGGTCATTTTTTAAAAGTGTATACAGGGTCGCAATATAGGCTTCACCAAATGTTGTTGTGACCGTTGCAGCTACGGTGGCTGAAATCGCAGCGCCGGCAGTACTTCCTAGTCCTGGGAAAAACTTTAACAATGCACCTACAGCGGCCCTGCCGCCGAGACTACCAGCAACTGCAGTAAATGTACCACTTACTAATGAACCTAAAAATGCCTTGTTTGTATCTAATCCAAAAGCGAGGCTGATACCTGCGAGCATTCCTATTTGAATCGGAACAATGCCAACAGCATCGGAAAATGGAATAGGAATAGCTGCAATGCCCGCTGCAGATGTTGCGGCAGCTGCAACAATTTTATGAGATTGATTGAGCTTATGTTCCAGTTTAATTTGCTGGGATGCTGCAAAAGCTTTTTTTTGGCCTTCTGGTATCACCTCCATCGTTATATCTATAAGATCTTCAAGTCCATGAACAGGTATTGTATATCCTCCATCAAGAGTCAATGCAACCGAGTTTACTCTGACTACATTTTTCGCAAATGGGAATAAATCTTCAACAATGCTTTTAAAACCTTGATCCGATGATGCTGTTGTTATTACTATAATAACAGGCATTAACTCCGAAAGATTTCTTGCTAAAGATATTTCTGCCTCTTCAATGCGTCGCGCACCTTCGGCGATACAAATCCATGCAGCATGAATATGTTGCTGATGATCGGTATGTCCGTTGTTTATTTTTATAAACCCCATTAATTCGTCAAGAATTGGTTTATAGCCGTCATTCCGCACCTAATTTTGGCTTTTTCAAAGCTTGACGGCGATCGGCCATTCTGATCTATTACTCTCTTTTGCAGGTAGATCATCATGGCCGCTCCCGCTATCTCTATCCGTAACCTCGATCACCTTGGTTTGGTCGCCGCACTCTGCCAAGAACTGGGCATTGCCCGCATGATCGATGCCGTGCTCCCCAAAACGCCCCCTTTCAAGGTCTCACATGGTCAAGCGCTGGTCGCCATGATAGTGAACGGCCTCGGCTTTCACAGCAGCACCCTGCACATGTTCCCGCAATTTTTCGCTAACAAGCCGGTTGAGCGCCTGATCGGCCCCGGGATCTGTGCTGATGACCTCAATGATGATGTGCTCGGGCGCTGTCTCGATGCCCTCTTCGACGCCGATGTCAGCACCTTGTATCAGGTGATGGCGGCGCAAGTCGTCGAGCGGCTGGGGCTCAAAAGCACCGCTGTGCACCTCGATATCACCAGCTTCCACGTCGATGGCGCCTATGACCAGGCCGATGGCGAGCAGACCGGCAAGCTGCAATTGGTGCGGGGTTATAGTCGAGATCATCGGCCAGAGCTGAACCAGGTTATCCTGGAACTCATCTGTGAAAATCAGGCCGGGCTACCCATCTACATGCAGGCCCTCAGTGGCAACAGTAACGACACCAAAGCCTTTGCCCAGACTGTTCGTCGCCACTTGAGCAGCCTCAAGGCTGCGCAGGATTGCCGTTATCTGGTCGGCGATGCAGCACTGTATTGTGCCGAGACCTTGCAACTGCTGGCGCAACAGCAGCAACTGTTTGTCACCCGGGTGCCGGTCACGTTGAACGAGGCCAAGCAGGCCGTGGCAACGATTGGCACCCAGTCGCTGGTTGCGCTGGGCAATGGTTATCATGGCTGTTGGCAATCCGCCCATTATGCCGGCGTCGCGCAGCGCTGGTTGCTGGTGCGCAGCGAACAGGCCAGCAACCGTGAGCAGCAAACATTGGCTAAAAACCTGCTTAAAGAGAGCACCCGCGAGCTCAAAGCCTTCGCCAAATTGTGTGCCAAACGCTTTGCCTGCCAAGCGGATGCACAGGCCGAATTGAGTCGTTTTAGCGCCAGCTTGATGCTGCTGCAACTGGATGCCGAGGTGGTGAGTGACCCCGTTTATGCCGGTTGTGGCAGACCGAAAAAGGGGGAAGCACCGGTCAGCTACCAGTTTCACATCAGTGGTGTGGCGGCAACCAGCTTGGCGCAAGTTGAAGCGGCTCGCAACCAGACCGGGGTGTTCATCCTGGCGACCAATGACCACAGCGACACGCTGACCATGGCCGAACTGTTGGCCACCTATAAGGCACAGCAGAATGTCGAGCGAGGCTTTCGTTTTCTCAAGAGCCCGGAATTTTTAACCTCCTCACTGTACCTGAAAAAACCGGAACGAATTGAAGCGTTGCTGATGGTGATGACCTGTAGCCTGATGATTTATGCGGCCCTGGAGCACCGGATCCGGCAGGGGTTAGTGGCGCAGAACCGCAGTGTGGCAGATATGAAAAAGAAGCCGACCCAGCAGCCAACCGCCCGTTGGATCTTTTTGCGCTTTGGTGGCATCCATGAGTATCGACTGGGAGAAGCCCCGCCTCAGATAACGGAGCTAACAGGAGACCAGCAGATCATTTTGGAGGTATTGGGTGAACGCTACCGACAAATTTATTCCTAAATCAGGTGCGGAATGTAGGTTATAGTCTTTGACTTCTAACCCTTTTGTATCATAAATGGATATTGGTACACCCTCTTTTGTTATTTTCTTAGTTGATTGTGTAATGGGCTTTCCTTGTCCAGTCGATGCTAGTCGACCTTGAAAAACAGTATTTATAAGAGTGCTTTTACCTACGCCAGTTTTTCCTGCAATCAATATGTTTGCAATTCCTCTTTTCTTCAGTGCATCATCATAAGCATCTGATATTATCTTGTTTAGTTCTAAGTTCTCATTCATGGTCTAATCTCTGTACTAGTCATGTTGTTCAATGTGACTAATTTCTGTATATCAATACATATTATTATAAAATTAGTCAGGCCTAGATAAAATAACCCATAATTATTAACACGATTTTATTGGAAAAGTCGCTATTCCTAAACTCCTACCCTCCAGTCTGCTTTTATTTATCTGCATTGTTTAAACTACCCGTTTCATAGGAACGACTCTAAACGGAGCTGGTTGCCATCTGGGACATGCTATCTGGTCGATTAAAAAACAGAAGAGGGAGGCATTAGAAACCCGATCTTGCTCAATAAAATTGTTAGTAGAAGGGCTTTTCTGCTCCCTTTGCTTTGCGTACCTTCCACAGCCGAGAGCCGGGTTAAACAAGGGGTTGCCGCTTTATCTCCTGTTGCGGAATGTACTATGTTGCACGGTTTGGTTCCCTCTGACCGATAGCGACTTATTTCCCCATGATTTCCCGTTTATCCATTGGGCAGGGCCCCGTCACCCAGTGTCGAGCTCGTCACTTTTGTCATGTCGATCACACTTCCCACCCCGTCGTCACCCTCGTCAGCGGTGATAAATAGCACGCTACGTTTTCTTATTACTCCTTTATTTTCAGTTGCTTGTGATTTTTTATCGCGCCATTTTCCCGTTTTGGTCTGATAAATGCTTTGTGAGGGGCTGGCCGCCTCTTTGCCTGTCGGCGGGCGGCCCGGTGTAACGAACCATTTAGGATCCCTCTCTATGAACAGCTTCGTGATTGCAGATCCCAGTCTCTGTATTGGGTGTCGTACCTGTGAGGTGGCCTGCGCCGTTTCACACCAGTCAGGGTCTTGCAGCGGGACCCTTGAGCGGGAGGGCGGCCTGCATCTTGCCATCGAGGATGGACATCTGGTCTCCAGGGACAGCTACTTTCAGCCGCGCCTGAAGGTGATCGTGGGCAGCAAGGTGACCACGCCGGTGCTTTGCCGCCAGTGTGAAGACAAGCCGTGCGCCATGGCCTGCCCGAACAATGCCATCGTCAGCGAGGATGGTTGCGTCAAGGTGTTGCAGGAGCGCTGCATCGGCTGCAAGTCCTGCGTGGTGGCCTGTCCATACGGCGCCATGGCGGTGGTGCTCAAAGAGGTGGCACCCGCTGCCGATTCGCTCTTCAAGCGTCCGCAGACCAAGGCGCAGGCGCTCAAGTGCGATCTCTGCCGTCACCGCGAGGCGGGCCCGGCCTGTGTCGAGGTGTGTCCGACCCAGGCGCTGCGGCTGGTCACGCCGGAGCATCTTGAAAACCTGAACCGGCAGAAACAGCTGGCCAGTGCCGAGGCACTGCTGGCGATGCCGGCGCGGGTGTGAGCGGGCTTGCCGAGCCGTTTTTCGTTAACAAACAAGAGTGTGAGTCATGAAAAAAGTCATTACCGTGTGCCCCTATTGCGGCACCGGTTGCAAAATCAACCTGCTGGTTGAAAACGACAAGGTGGTGGGGGCCGAAGGCGCCAACGGCCGGACCAACGAGGGGCAGCTCTGCCTCAAGGGCTATTACGGTTGGGATTTTTTGAACGACACCAACCTGCTGACCCCCCGTCTCAAGAGCCCGATGATCCGCCGTGAGCGCGGTGGCAAGTTCGAGGCCGTCTCCTGGGACGAAGCGATCGCGTTCGCCAGCAGCCGCCTGGCTGCCATCAAGGCGAAATATGGCCCGGACGCCATCATGACCACCGGATCTGCCCGTGGCCCCGGCAATGAAGCCAACTATGTGATGCAAAAATTTGCCCGTGCGGTGATTGGGACGAACAACGTCGATCACTGCGCGAGGGTGTGACACGCACCCTCAGTCTCCGGTCTGGAGACAACTGTAGGCAACGGCGCCATGAGCAACGCCATTCCCGAAATTCAAGAGACCAAGTGCCTGCTGGTGTTTGGTTACAACGCTGCTGACTCTCACCCCATCGTCGCCCGCCATATCCTCAAGGCGAAGGCAAACGGGGCCAAGGTGATTGTGTGTGATCCCCGTATGGTGGAGACCGCCCGCATCGCCGATCAGTGGCTGCCGCTCAAAAACGGTTCCAACATGGCGCTGGTTAACGCCTTCGCCAACGTGTTGATCAATGAAGGGCTCTACAACAAGGCCTTTGTCGCCAACTACACCGAAGGGTTCGAGACCTTCAAGGCGACGGTGGCCAAGTACACCCCGGAATATGTGGAGGGGATCACTGGCCTCAAAGCCGCCGATATCCGCGCCGCCATTCGCACCTATGCCGAGTCGCCTGCTTCCATGATCCTGTGGGGCATGGGGGTGACCCAGTACGGTCAGGCGGTGGACGTGGTCAAGGGGCTGGCGGGTCTGGCGCTGCTGACCGGCAACTTCGGTCGCCGCGGCACCGGTTGCGGGCCGGTTCGTGGTCAGAACAACGTGCAGGGCACCTGTGACATGGGGATGCTGCCCCACCAGTTCCCGGGCTATCAGTCGGTGGCCGATCCCGAGATCAGCGCCAAGTTCGCCAAGGCGTGGGGCGTGGAATCCCTCTCTCAAAAGCCCGGCTATCGTCTGACGGAGCTTGGCCACAAGGTGGAGGAGGGCAAGTGCAAGGCCTTCTACATCTTCGGTGAAGATCCGGCCCAGACCGAGGCTGATTTGGGTCAGTTCCGCCGCACTCTGGCGGGGATGGAGCTGGTGATCGTGCAGGATATCTTCATGACCCAGACCGCCGAGATGGCGGATGTCATTCTGCCCGCCACCAGTTGGGGCGAGCATGAAGGGGTCTACAGCTCGGCGGATCGCGGCTTCCAGCGCTTCTACAAGGCGGTGACGCCCCCTGAGAACGTGAAACCGGACTGGGCCATCTTTTCGTTGATGGCGACCGCCATGGGTTATCCCATGGAGTACCACAACACCGAAGAGATCTGGGACGAGATGCGTGCGCTCTGCCCGCTCTACGCCGGGGTCAGCTACGACAAGATGGCCGATCTCAAGAGCGTGCAGTGGCCTTGCCCGACCGAGGATCACCCGGGCACCAGCACCCTGTTCGAGGGGAACGTGTTCACCACCCCGAGCGGCAAGGGTCAGCTGATTGCCTCCGAGTGGCGGCCGCCGCTGGAGCAGCCCTGTGCGGAGTACCCGCTGGTGCTCTCCACCGTGCGCGAGGTGGGTCACTACTCCTGCCGCTCCATGACCGGCAACTGCTCGGCGCTGCAGACCCTGGCCGATGAGCCTGGCTATGTGCAGATCCACCCGAGCGATGCCAAAAAGCTTGGGGTGAAGGATCAGGCGCTGGTCTGGATCTCGTCGCGCCGTGGCAAGGTGATCACCCGGGCCAACTACAACGACCGGGTCAACGCCGGGGTGGTCTATATGACCTACCAGTGGTGGATCGGGGCCTGTAACGAGCTCACCATCGAGCACGTCGATCCCGTCTCCCACACGCCGGAGTACAAGTACTGCGCGGTGAAGATAGAGCGCATCGACAATCAGCCTGAGGCGGAAGTGTACGTCCAGACTGAATACAGCGCGCTCAAGGCGAAATTGCGCAGCGCAGCCAAGGGCTGACCGCCCTAAAAAAGAGGTTCTGCACAAATAAGGGAACCCGACTCGGATTTATCGAGTCGGGCACCCTTTTATTACCCAAAAAAAGGGGAGTAAATGATGCAACATGAAATTGGTCGCTTATTCGGACTTTTCTATATTGGCACCTATCTGGCGGCGATATTGCTGGGAATAGGTTGCTATATTTGGCGCGACGAGATGATATTTCTGCTCGGCTTCGGTTTTTTCGGCTGTTTTATGGCAGCAAGGCTCGCCATGAGCAGCGTATTTTCTGCCTTGAGTATTTCCAGTGCCTGGCTGATCGGGTTTATCTCCACCACCTTGATCAACGGCCTGCTGCTGGGGGTGATCACCCTGCTGATCTACCTCACTCACCAGAGCGTCACCGCCGAGCTTGCCGACAACGCCAGCTGGCTGCTGATGGCCTTCCAGAGCCTGTCAGCCCTCTTTATCTTCGGTGGTCTGAAGTGCTGCCACAGCCGGATCATCACCTCATAAACTGCCGATGAATGGGCAGCAAACGCCATCTTGAAACCCGCAGCCAGTGAAGCAGTCAGCGAAGAGGAGAGGCAGATCTGACAGTTGACGGCGGCCCACTTTTCGGGCGCCTTAATTGAGATCAAGAACTGATGAAATAACCGGTTAAATATGGCCATCAGATATATTAAATCGGATTGTAATGAAATTTGAGCTCATCTATGATGAGTTGCCATTCCAATATATCCCCCGATAACGATGTTACTTTTTGTTGTCGTTCGTTAATAACAACTCTGGAATTGCAACATGCGACAATTTTCGTCACCGCTTTTCTTATTGGCAGCCGTTTTTACGGGCTGTGGCTATTTATTTCGGTGACGGGTGCTTGTCGTGATGCGATGGCATGGACAGCCTGACTGGTGACTAAATCGATATAACGTGAGGCCGCAATGCTAAATGTGAGTGCCATCCCCCTGGACGAGATCTCTCCCATCTGGGACGACGGTTTCCTCCTGCTCTCCAAATCCCTCCTGTCGGCCGTGACGCTCGATGATTTTATCCACAAACTCAACAAGATAGATGCCAGCTTCGGCGGCGTGACCCGGGTCAACCTGGTCCTCAACATGGGTGCGGACGAGGAGGCCATCTTCTACTTCATGGGACAGTCCGGCCCAAAGCATCTGGTCTGCCCCAAGGCAGAGCTGCACCTCTCCCCCCGCCCTACCAAAGAGACCCCGGAACAGGCCATCATTCTCGCTGCCGCCCGCTTTGAGAATCGCTGTCCGGCGCTGGATCGCGAAGGGGTCTACGGGGGGCTGCGCTCCTACTGCCAGCTCCCCATCACCACTGCCCGCAGCCACCTTGGCGGGGTCGAGTTTATCAACACCCAGCTCGACAGCTTCACCATGGAGACACTCGCCAAGCTGACCCAGCTGGCGGCCATTATCGCCATTGCGCTGGAGAACGTGCTCGACAAGGAGCGCACCCTGGAGCAGGCCAACTCCCTGCGTCTTGAGCGCGACAGCTGCAAAATTCTGGTGGATGTGACCAACGCGGTAATCAAACTGGTGCGCATCGCCGAGCTGCCCAAGAGCCTGTTTACCATCCTGCACCACCACTTTGGCATCAGCAGCTTGTGTCTGGCGGAGTACAACGCCACCTCCGACAGCTTCAAGAGCTATCTGGTCAATCAGCACCAGAGCGATCAGCCGGGCATCATCGATCACTCCTGTTTTGAAAAGAAGTGTCTGCAGGGGGCCCTTGGCCACAGCGAGCCGTTTTTTGTCTATCGCGAACACGGCCACGGTTGCAGCAATCGCTGCCGCTTTACCTCCCAGATCCTGCCGCCCGAGGCCGACAGCTCCTGCATTTTGCCGCTGCGCTATCGGGGCAACCTGCTGGGGGTGTTGATCCTCTCGCACCCCAACGCCGACTTCTTTGCCGATATCGATATCTCCTTGCTGGAGCAGGTGGCGGCGCGCACCGCCATAGCCATGAATAACGTGCAGGCGCAGCAGGAGATCTCCAACACCAACGGCGCAAAAGAGAAGACCATTCGCATCAACGAGCCGCAGATGCAGGGGGAGTTTCCCCACATCATCTACCAGAGCACGGTGATGGAGAGCGTGCTGGAGAAGGTGCGGCTGGTGGCCGAGAGCGACAGTACCGTGCTGATCCTCGGCGAGACCGGCACCGGCAAGGAGCTGATCGCCCAGGCCATTCACGCCCTGAGTGCCCGCCACGACCACGAGATGGTGAAGGTGAACTGCGCCGCCATTCCCACCGGCCTTATCGAGAGCGATCTCTTTGGCCACGAGAAGGGGGCCTTTACCGGCGCTCTGACCCAGCGCATCGGCCGCTTCGAGCGGGCCCACAAAGGCACCCTGTTCCTCGACGAAGTGGGGGATATGCCGCTGGACTTGCAGCCCAAACTCTTGCGGGTATTGCAGGAACACGAGCTGGAGCGGGTAGGCAACAGCAACCCCATCGCGGTGGATGTGCGGCTGGTGGCCGCCACCAACTGCGATCTGCTCTCAATGGTCAAGAACAAGCGTTTCAGAAGCGATCTCTACTACCGCCTCAATGTCTTTCCCATCGAGCTGCCGCCCCTGCGGGAGCGGCGCGAGGACATTCCGCTCTTGGTCAATTTCTTTATCAAGAAGATCGCCAAGCGGATGCGCCGCACCATCACCTCGATCCCCGCCGATGCCATGAAAATGCTGGTGTCACTCCCCTGGTACGGCAATATCCGCGAGCTGGAGAACGTCATCGAGCGCGCCGTGGTGATGACCCGTGGCCATGTGCTCAACCTCTCGCCCGATGAGCTGATGCCCCTCAAGGGTTACCACAAGATTGAGACCCTGGTTTATGACGAGCCCGCCACACCGCTCTTTGCCGAGGAGGGGCCGATTGATGAGCGCGAGGCGATCATCGCCGCCCTGCGTGACTGCAACGGCATCGTCGCTGGCGAGCGGGGGGCGGCCAACCGCCTTGGTATGAAGCGCACCACCTTGCTTTCGAAAATGAAGCGGCTCGGTATTTCGGCCAGAGATCCCGAGATCATTGACGGGGTCGCACCATGAGAGAGCTACTTGAGCTGGAGGCGCGTGACGAGCTTAGCGAGCAGAGCGAACAGAACGAGCTGGCCCGTTGCGCCATCCATCGCGAGGTGGTGCACTACCGCGCCGATACCTTGACCTGCGACAGCGAGATGGCGCTCCCCTCCGAGACGCCGGTGGCGCTGGTCTACAACGGCATCGCCAACAGCGTGATGATGTGCTCGGCCTCCGATCTGGAGGATTTCGCCATCGGGTTTTCGCTATCCGAGGGGATCATCGACAGCCTGCTCGATATCCACGACATCGAGCAGATTGACGGCTGTCAGGGGATTGAGCTGCATATCACGTTGGCCAATCGCTGCGTTCATCGCCTCAAAGAGAAGCGGCGCACGCTGGCGGGCCGTACCGGTTGCGGCATCTGCGGCAGCGAGAGTCTGGAGCAGGTGATCCGCACCCAGCCAAGCTTGCCCGACAGTCAGCGTCTGGCGGTGGGCCATATCGACAAGGTATTGACCGCGCTGCGCCCGCTCCAGCTGCTGGGCCAGCGCACCGGCGCCACCCATGCGGCGGTGCATCTGGATGGGGAAGGCAACATTCTCGCCATCCGCGAGGATGTGGGGCGCCATATTGCGCTGGATAAGCTGGTGGGCCATCTGTGCCGCACGGGTCGTCGTGACGGCGCCATTCTGGTAACCAGCCGCGCAAGCTTCGAGATGGTGCAAAAGTGCGCCAGCGCCGGGGTCGAGATCCTGCTCGCCATCTCCGCTGCCACCGAGCTTGCGGTCGAGCGGGCCGAGCAGACCGGGCTGACGCTGGTGGGCTTTTGCCGCCCCGGGCGGGCCGAGATCTACAGCGGCTGCCAGCGCATTCTGCTTAAGTGACTGCAAGAGTGAGAGTCTGCTACAGGGCTTATAAAAACTGGCAATGAAAAAGGGCGGGGAGTGTGACTCCCCGCCCTTGTTGTCTCTGCTTTTGTGGCGGATTAGCGCGCCAGCAGGATGCGCAGCATGCGGCGCAGCGGCTCGGCGGCGCCCCACAGCAGCTGGTCACCCACGGTAAAGGCGGCCAGATACTCCGGGCCCATATTGAGCTTGCGCAGACGACCCACCGGAATGCTGAGGGTGCCGGTAACGGCCGCAGGGGTCAGCTCGCGGGCGGTGATATCGCGATCGTTGGGGATCACTTTCACCCAGTCGTTGTGGGCAGCCAGCAGGGCTTCGATCTCTGCCAGCGGCACATCTTTTTTCAGCTTGATGGTGAAGGCCTGGCTGTGGCAGCGCAGGGCACCGATCCGCACACAGAGACCATCCACCGGAATGACGGCGTTTTCAATACCCAAAATCTTGTTGGTCTCGGCCTGACCCTTCCACTCTTCACGGCTCTGGCCGTTGTCGAGCTTGGTGTCAATCCAGGGGATAAGGCCACCGGCCAGCGGCACGCCGAAGTTGTCTACCGGCAGGGTGCCGGAGCGGGTCTTCTCGGTGATCTTGCGCTCGATGTCGAGGATGGCGGAGGCGGGATCCGCCAGCTCGACCGCCACTTCATCCCGCAGCATCCCCATCTGGGTAACCAGCTCGCGCATATGACGGGCACCGCCACCGGAGGCCGCCTGATAGGTGGCCACGCTCACCCACTCCACCAGATCGGCCTTGAACAGGCCGCCGAGGGCCAGCAGCATCAGGCTGACGGTGCAGTTGCCGCCGACGAAGGTCTTGATGCCATCGTTCAGGGCCTGCTCGATGACGTCGCCGTTGACCGGATCCAGAATGATGACGGCGTCTTTCTCCATCCGCAGGGAGGAGGCGGCATCAATCCAGTAACCCTGCCAGCCAGCGGCTTTCAGGCGCGGATAGACATCCTTGGTGTAGTCGCCGCCTTGCGCGGTGATGATGATATCCTGCTTGGCTAGCGCCGCGATATCGAAGGCATCCTGCAGAGTACCGGCATCGACGCCGAAGTTGGGAGCGGCCTCACCGGCCTGGGAGGTGGTGAAGAATGTGGGTTGAATATGGGCGAAATCCTGCTCTTCCTGCATCCGGCTCATCAGAACCGATCCCACCATGCCACGCCAACCGACCAAACCTACTTTTTTCATATTGTCCTACCCTGGATTGCTGCTAAAGAAACTCGCGGTGACACCCGTAACCCCTTGTCTGGCGACGCCTGTTTACAAGCGGTTTACAGGCCATTTAAAAAATATGCGCTGCGAAAAATGCGTCTATCCACATTACGGATTGTGGCGGCTTGCGCAAGTCGAATTGCGCAATATTCTGTGCCGTTTGCTGCATTAACCGGCAGCCAGCGCACCGCTCAGGCAGACGGGGAGGGAGAAGGTCAATATCAGACGAAAAGGCCACCGTTTTTGGCGGTGGCCTGTCAATAAAGCGGTTGAGAACGTCCTCTGCTGTTGTCTGAGGGCGTAGTTGGCGAGTGAAACAGCCCGACAGCTTGGGCGCTTAGCCGTAACGGGCCAAAGTGAGCCCCTCATCGCTGATGGCGGGCTCGCTGCCGTTGATAAGATCGCACAGAAGCTGACCCGAACCGGCCGCCATGGTCCAGCCCAATGTGCCGTGGCCGGTATTGAGCCAGAGGCCGGGAATGGGGCTTGGCCCCACCAGCGGGGTGCCGTCCGGCGTCATGGGACGCAGGCCGGTCCAGAACTCGGCCTTGCTGATATCGCCCCCTGCGGGGAAGAGATCGCCGACCACCATGGCCAGAGTGTCGTGGCGTCTCGGATTCAAGGCGAGGTTGTAGCCCGACAGCTCCGCCATGCCGCCGACCCGGATCCGCTCGTCAAAGCGGGTGATGGCCACCTTGTAGGTTTCATCGAGCACGGTACTGCGCGGCGCGGCCTCGGCATTGATCATCGGCAGGGTGAGGGAGTAGCCCTTGACCGGATAGACAGGCAGCTCCAGCCCGAGCGGGCGCAGCAACGGCCGCAGAAAACCGGTGGCATAACTGCCAAGCGCACAGACGATGGCATCGGCGCGATAGCGCTGCTCGCCCGCCCGCACCGCCACGGCGCGGCCGCGGGCTTGCTCAATCTCGTCGATGTCGCAGTTGAAGACGAATTTGACCCCGAGCTTCTCGGCTTCAAGGGCCAGGGCCTTGGTGAAGCGGAAGCAGTCGCCGGTCTCGTCGCCGGGCAGACGCAGGCCGCCGACGATTTTGCCGCGCACCCGCGCCAGCGCAGGCTCTGCCGCTTCGCAGCCGCTGGCATCGAGCGACTGGTAGGGGACGCCATACTCCTCCAGTACCTCGATGTCGCGCTGACTGGCATCGAGCTGGGATTGGCTGCGAAACAGCTGCAGGGTGCCGAGTTGGCGCCCTTCGTAATCGATGTTCAGCTCGTCGCGCAGCAGCTTCATGCAGTCGCGGCTGTATTCGGCCAGACGCACCATGCGCCCCTTGTTGGTGGCATAGGCGGTCGGGGTGCAGTTGGCGAGCATTCTGAGCATCCAGCGAAGCTGGAAGGGGTCGGCGGTGGGGCGCACGGTGAAGGGGGCATGCTTTTGCAGCATCCACTTGGCGGCCTTGAGGGGAATGCCGGGGGCCGCCCAGGGGGCCGCATAACCCGGTGATATCTGCCCGGCGTTGGCATGGCTGGTTTCAAGGGCGACGCCACTCTGCCGCTCCAGCAGGGTCACCTTGTGACCCGCTTTGGCCAGATACCAGGCGCTGGTTACCCCAATCACGCCACCACCGAGAACCACTATCTCCATATCGTCTTTCCTTGACTGATCTCCTGATGTGGCCACCACCATAATCAGCCGCCACAGGATATTCAACCGCTCTGCGCAGGATTGGGATCTCTGTCTGCTTGCCTGTCACAAGCTGGTGTTTGGTGCGATGGTGAGCCTGATTGCCAGCGTAAATCGCTGCACTGTTGTCAGGGCATGTGTCAGGGAACATGGCCCGCTTACAACTGCTCCAGCTTGATCAGGTAGTGCTCCGCCGTTGCCAGAATGGCCTGCTGTTGTTCTGCGGCTTGGCCATCCCAGTTGGCATAGGGGAGGGCGAGGCGGGGATTGCCGCCAAGTTTGTCCCGATTGCGCCAGAGAAAGTGCCAGTAGAGGCTGTTGAAGGGGCAGCTCCCATCGCCGTGGCGGGCTTTGACCTGATAGTGGCACCCCTTGCAGTAGTGGCCCATCCGCTCGAGATAGGCGCCGCTACTGGCGTAGGGCTTGCTGCCCATCAGGCCGCCATCGGCAAACTGGCTCATGCCGCGGGTGTTGGGCAGCTCCACCCACTCGATGGCATCCACATAGATACCGAGATACCACTGATCCACCTCGTCAGGATCGATCCCCGCCAGCAGGGCAAAGTTACCGGTCACCATCAGCCGCTGGATATGGTGGGCGTAACCGTGCTCAAGAGACTGGCCAATGGCGTGGTGCACGCAGGCCATCCTGGTTTCGCCGCTCCAGAAGAAACCGGGCAGCGGCCGGTTGGCCTCGAGAAAATTGGTCTGCTTGTAGTCGGGCATCTTTTCCCAGTAGAGGGCGCGGACAAACTCGCGCCAGCCGAGGATCTGGCGGATAAACCCCTCCACCTGCGCCAACGTGATGGTGCCCTGATTGGCCTGCCAGTGGGTCTCGGCGGCGCGGATCACCTCAAGCGGATGAAGCATCTTGCTGTTGAGGGAAAACGACAGGCGGCTGTGAAACAGGCTCCAGCCCCGCTCGCTCAGGGCATCCTGATAGCGGCCAAAGTGAGGCAGGCAGTGGGTGAGAAAATGGGCCAGCAGCTCGCGACTCTGGCGCCTTGTGATGGGCCACGGCAGCTTGCTGGCATCCGCCTCGCCGATGGTACTGACCCCGTGGCGGGTCAGCATGGCATCAATCTCGCTCACCTCGTTGGCAAAGGTGAGGGGGGCCGGGATGGGCTGGCGATCCGGCAGCTTGGCGCGGTTCTCGTCATCAAAATTCCAGCGCCCGCCAAGGGGTTGGCCGCGCTCATCGAGCAGCACCCGGTATTGCTTTCGCAGGGCGCGGTAGAAGAACTCCATCCGGCTGTGGGGGTAGCGCTGCCAGCCATCGCGGGGAGTGAGAAAATGCTCGTTCTCCACCTCGGTGGCAGGGATGGCAAGGCCCGCCGCCCAGCTTTTCAACTGGCTGGCGAGGCGCCACTCATCCGGGCTCTGCCAGGCAAAGCTGCTGGCCTGATGTGCTTCGAGCTGAGCCTCCAGCAAGCCGGGCAAATCGGGCCAGCGGGCGCTCTCATCCAGGGACAGGTAACAGACGCGGTGGCCCGCTTGGGTGAGTGCTGCTGCGAAGGCGCGCATGGCGGCAAAGAAGGCCAGCACCTTCTGACGATGGTGGTGGCAGTAGTCAGTCTCCTGACGTAGCTCTGCCATCAGATAGCAGATTGCCGGATCCGGGGTGCGAAACCAGCTGTGAGCGGCGTTCAGCTGATCGCCGAGAATAAGACGCAGCTCCATCAGGTTGGCTCTCCCTCAGGTTGCTGGCTGCGGTGACGAGCGTGGCGACAGCGCTCGCTGCAGTAGCGAACCTCCTCCCAGCTGCGTGCCCACTTGCGCCGCCAGCTGAAGGGGCGCTGGCAGACGGGGCAGATCTTCTCGGGCAGATGGGGTTTGCGATGCATGATGGCTTACGGCCTTGGCTGATGGGGGATGTGGCGTGTGGGTAGGGAGAATAACGAACCGGAGGCGTGGACGGATCAACCTCACTGCCAGTTTGCCGCGCAGATGCGCACTTTGTGAGCGGGCGCACAGCCCGTCGGTGCGCCCCTTGTTTGCCAATTAACCAGCCGTTAACGTGGCGAGGCTGCCTGTTGGCAGCATTCATCAATGGATCTTGTTGGCCACCGACTGTCTACAACCGATATGGAGGGGAGTGATGCCAATCATGACAGCTACGCCCCAGGCAGCTTGCCTGCTCGCCCACTGGTATACCCGGGATCCCATTCTCACCTTCGATTTTCCTCACCGCTGATTGGCGGCACCCGCCGTTTGAATTTGTCAGCCGGACGACCCTGATCGCCCCGGCCTCTTTGCCAATTCCTGGTTTAAACACACTGGCCTTGCGCCGGTGAGGAGTCTTTTATGCGTCGTATACCCGAGCCGTTTCGTATCAAGATGGTCGAGCCCATCAAACAGACCACTGGCGCCGAGCGCCGCGCCGCCCTCCAGGCCGCTGGCTGGAACCCCTTTCTGCTGCTGGCCGAGGATGTCTATATCGATCTGCTGACCGACAGTGGCACAGGTGCCATGTCCGACCGCCAGTGGGCCGGCATCATGATGGGGGATGAGGCCTATGCGGGCAGCCGCAACTTCGTCGAGCTGGAGAGCGCGGTGCGCGACATTTTTGGCTACCAGCATGTGATGCCCACCCACCAGGGGCGCGGGGCGGAGCAGATCCTCTTCCCCGAGCTGGTCAAGCGCTGCAAGGGCAAGGCGCCTGTCTTTATCTCCAACTACCACTTCGACACCACCAAGGCTCACGTGGAGTTGGCTGGCGCGCGGGCCATCAACCTGCTCACCCCGCAAGCCCTCGACACCACGGCCCCCTACGCCTGGAAGGGGGATTTTGATCTTCCTCGCCTGACCGACACCATCGAAACCCTGGGGGCCGACAACGTGGCCGGCATCATCATCACGGTGACCTGCAACAGCGCCGGTGGTCAGCCGGTCTCCATGGCCAATATGGAGGCGGTTTCCGAACTGGCCCGTCGCCACCATATTCCGGTGGTGATCGACGCCGCCCGTTTCGCCGAGAACGCCTGGTTTATCAAGGAGCGGGATCCGGCCTATGCCAAGCACAGCATCAAGGAGATAGTGCGCCAGATGTTTGCGCTGGGGGACATCTTCACCATGTCGGCCAAGAAGGACGGGCTGGTCAATATCGGCGGGCTTTGCTGCTTCAAGGAAGATCTCGACCTGTTTCGCGCGGTGCAGGTGCGCTGCGTGGCAATGGAGGGGTTTGTCACCTATGGCGGCCTTGCCGGGCGGGACATGGCGGCGCTCGCCATCGGCCTGCGCGAGGGGATGGATGAGGAGTATCTCACCTACCGTATCAGTCAGGTGGCTTATCTCGGTGAGCGGCTGGCTGAGGCGGGCATCCCGATCCAGACCCCCACCGGCGGCCATGCGGTGTTTGTGGATGCCAAGAAGCTGCTGCCCCATATTCCGGCCGAGCAGTTTCCTGCCCATGCGCTCGCCTGCGAGCTCTATCTGGAAGGGGGCGTGCGCGGGGTGGAGATTGGCTCCCTGCTGCTGGGGCGCGATCCCGCCACCGGCAAGCAGGAGGCTGCGGACTTCGAGCTGTTGCGTCTCACCATTCCGCGCCGGGTCTACACCCGGGATCATATGGACTATGTGGCCGACTGCCTGATCGCGGTGAAAGCGCGGGCCAGCGACATTCGCGGGCTCACCTTTGACTACGAGCCGCCGCTGCTGCGCCACTTCACTGCGCGGCTGAAACCGGTCTGATCAGCAATCGGTTAGACGGGGTGATCAACCGCGCCAAGCTGTGAAGACCAAGGGCCGTTCCCGGTTAAACAGCCCAGTAAAAAAGCCCCCGCACCAAGGTGCGGGGGCTTTTGTTTATCTAAGCAAAGTCGGGGGTCAGACCGCCTGATACTCCAGCTCGACCGAGCCCAGTGCCTTGAGGGTGGACTGGGCGGAGTCACGCTGGCTGATCTGGCCGTTTTTGTTCTCCAGCAGCACGGCGCGGCGGATGGTGGCGAGATCTTCGCCATTAAGCACTGCATGGGCGCAGGCCATCTGCATCGGCGGCAGGCTGGGGTTGAAGGCGGCGTTCTCGGCGTAGCGGCCAGAGAAGATGCGGCCATCGGCAAACTGCAGCGCCACCGCGGCATAGCCCTGGCTATAGGGGGCGTAGCTTTGACGGGCAGCTGTCAGCGCGGCTTGCCACAGCGGGTCTTCGCTTTGAAGCTCAAGCTCTGCGTGATCCTGCGGGCTCATCAGCGCATCTGTGATGTCGAGATCCGCCGGGCCAAACGAGTGGGGCAGGAAGGATTGCAGGGCGCTCAGGTCATCGGGCAGAGAGACTTTCAGGATCTTGGCGGTGCTCAGCTCGTTCATAAACTGACGGCAGTGGCCGCAAGGGGTGTAGTTGACGGTGATTTCAGATATCCCGGTCTCGCCACCCAGCCAGGCGTTGGAGATGGCGGACTGCTCGGCGTGGACCGAGTGGAACAGACCTTGTCCCGCAAACTCCATGTTGGCACCGAAGTACCAGGTGCCGCTCAGGCCGCAGGCGATGGCACCGACATAAAACTTGGAGATGGGTGCCACAGAACAGGCGGCGGCCAGCGGCAACAGGGCGAGGCGCAGGGCGCGATCATCGAGACCTGTGGCGGCTTTCAGGGTGGCGACTTGCTCCGGCGTGAAGCGGGCGTTGAAGTCGGCACTATCCAGCATGGGCTGCACGGCTGCTTTGAGCGGGGCAGAGAGGGTATCGAATGGCTTGGCAAAACGGGGATGCATAGTGTGTCCTCAAAGGCCAATTGGGCGGCCATTGTAGGGAGCAAGCTCGGGTAAATGTGTGAGCAGGCTCACGCCCTGACGGGCAAACGGAGGGGGATGGTAATGGAAACGTTTGTCTTGTGCAAATTGTGCGGCAGGTCGCACCCCGAGAGGCCAGCAGGTCCCCCGGAATGGTCAACAGGTGGTCAATGGGGTGATCAGATCAGCCAGTGATAGATGGCAAACAGCAGCGGGGCGACGGCCGCGGTGAGGATCCCGCACACCACCATGGCGAGCGATGCAAAGGCCCCCTGGGTGATCCCCTTCTCGGCGGAGGTGGCGGTGCCGATGGCGTGGGCACAGGCCCCCATGGCGAGCCCTTGGGCTTCCGGATCGGTCACTTTGAGCAGTTTGAGCAGCGGGTAGCCGATCAGGGCGCCAACAATCCCCACTACCACCACCACGGCCGCCGCGATGGCGGGAATGCCGCCAATGGACTGGCTGACGCTCATGGCGAGTGGGGTGGTGATGGATTTGGTGGCAAGGGAGGCGAGCAGCGCCGGATCTGTGCCCATAAAATGACCGATCAGCAGGGTTGTGCACACCGAGATCAAGACGGAGGCGAGGGTACAGATTAGGATGGGCTTGAGCTTGGCCTGGATCTGGCGCGCCTGCTGATAGAGCGGCAGCGCCAGCGCCACCACTGCGGGCTCCAGCAGCATGGTAATGGGGCTGCTGCCGCGCTCGTACTGCTCAAGGGGCAGATCAAACCAGAGCAGCAGGCCGATGATCACCGCGGTCGGCACCAGCACAGGGTTGATGATGGGCCAGGGCAGACGGCGATAGAGGGCGCGAGTGGCGAAATAGAGCGCGAGCGTTAAGGGAATGGCGAGCCAGAAGATCATTTGTTCATCCTCTGGTAGAGCCGACCGACGGTGGCGAGGATCAGTACGATCCCGAGCACGATGCAGAGCATGATGACGCCGAAGGATTGGCGCAGGGGCTCAAGCCAGGCCACCAGTCCGACCGCAACCGGCACGAACAGCACGCCCATGTGGCGCAGCAGCAAGCCTGCCCCCAGCTCGACCCAGTGCAGCTTGATCAGTTGCAGGGAGAGCAGCACGAACAGCAGCAGCATGCCGATGATGCTGCCGGGAAAGGCGAAAGGCAGGATGGCTGCCACGGATTTACCTGCCAGCAGGCAGGCGACGATGACCAAAAAGTCACGAAAGTACAGCAAGGCGCGTTGCGCGATCACGTGAACCTCATCGACTGGGAAGAAAATCGCAGTTTACCAGAGAGGCCGGGTCGCGGCATTAAAACAATAACAACTGAAATCAGTTCGTTTGAAGCTGATTTGATTGGCATTTTTTGAAAAGTGCCTGATAGAACCCTTTTCGAACTACAAGGAGTAGTGATGACATCCCTCTTGTCCCGAGTTCGCCAGCTGGCGAACGATACTGCGTTGCCACCCCATCTGCTGCAAACTCGTCAGTGGGAGGGGCCCCTGTGCCGGGTGCGACTCGACAACACCGGTTCTGATGCCACTCCGGTTGAGCGCTGGGTGCTGTTTGACGGCAAGCTTGGCCTGCCGGTGGAGAGCGCCATCTATGGCGAAGGATTCCAGATGCTGGCCCAGACCAAGGGTTGCTGGCAATCACCGCAATATGTCGGCCGTTGTCCCGATGCCAGCGTTTATCGCATCACCGATGACAATGGCTATCACACCATTCACAACCTGTTGCTGGTGGAGCATGGCAAGGGGTGGCTGCTGCTCGCCTTTGCCAGCTGCCACCGTTTTGGCGGGGAGTTTCGCCTCTATCCCGATGGTCGCTTGCAGATCCTGATGAATTGCGAAGGGCGGGAATTCGCGGCCGGTGAGCACTGGCAGAGCGAGGCGCTGATCTGCCTCGAAGGAGCGGAGCGCGAGGATCTGCTGGCCGAGCTGGCACGGCTGATCGAGGTCGAACATGGCTCGCTGATCAGCAAGGTGAGTGAGCGCCCGAGCGGCTGGTGCTCCTGGTATCACTACTACGCCGAGGTGAGCGCTGCCGATATTCGCGAGAACCTGCAGGTGCGTGCCGAGCGTTTCCCGGCCCTGCGTTATGTGCAGATCGACGACGGCTATCAGGCCAAGATGGGCGACTGGCTCACTCCGTCGGCCAAGTTCGAGCAGGGGGTGGCCTCGCTGGCCGCAGAGATCAAAGGGGCTGGCTGCGAGCCCGCCCTCTGGGTCGCTCCCTTTATTGCAGAGCCCACTTCGCAGCTGTTTCAGGATCACCCCGACTGGTTTGTGAAGGGGGATGACGGCCTGCCGTTGCCCTCCGAGCGGGTCACCTATGGCGGCTGGCGCTGCACCCCCTGGTATGTGCTGGACGGTACCCACCCCGAGGTGCAGGCGCACCTCGAGCGGGTGTTCCGTACTTTGCGTGAGCAGTGGGGCATCCACTACTTCAAGCTCGATGCCAACTTCTGGGGCGCTATCCACGGTGGCCGTTTCCATGATCCGGCCGCCACCCGGGTTGAAGCCTATCGGCGCGGCATGGCCGCCATCCTGCGTGGTGCAGGTGAAGGTGCTTTCCTGCTCGGTTGCAATGCCCCCATCTGGCCAAGCCTTGGGCTGGTGCACGGCATGCGGGTGAGCGATGACGTGGAGCGCAATGGTCACCGCTATCGCCAAATTGCCCGCGAGGCCTTCTGCCGTGCCTGGCAGAATGACAAGCTCTGGGCCCTCGACCCCGACTGCATCTGTCTGCGGGATCTGCCGAGCCAGCAGGCAAGCAAGGCGGATTACAGTTTCCATCTGGCAGCGCTGGTGGCAAGTGGCGGCATGATGCTGGCCGGTGATCGACTGCAAGATCTCGATGAGGAGCAGGCGGTGCAACTGCGCAAGCTGCTGGGTCTTTGTGCTGCTCGTGCACCCTCTGCCCGTTTCGAGTCGATGGATTTTGCCTGCGGCGAAGTGAGCCTGCCCGAGGGCGGTACTCTGCTCTGCTTGTTCAACTGGGAGGGGCAACCACAGGAGTTTCTGCTGCCGGAAGGGGGAACCGATTTTTGGCAGGAGCAGGCTGTCGGTACGGCTGTCACCCTGCAAGGGGGCGAGGGGCGGGTGATCCGCTACGCCTGATCACAACATCACCACATACAATTCAGGCTCCATTACACGGAGCCTGAATTGTTTCAACCAGCGGTTATCAGCCATGTTTTTCAGTAACGCCACTCAAAGCCGACGGCGTATTTGGCGGAGCCATAGCCCGGGATATCACTGCCGGAGGCGATCGCCTTGAGGGTCAGCAACGGGGTGATGGGCACCCCCAGACCAAAACCGATGGCCAGCTGATCATTGGGGTTCCCCATCAGATCGACCCGCATCACCCGATAGAGGGACATATCCTCGCTCAGGTGCATATAGGCTTGCGAAGCGCGGTTATAGACCTGACCAAACACCTCCAGCTGGAAACCTGACTGGGCGCTGATGGCCAGCGGTACCCCGACAAACTTGTAGAGATGGGAACCGTTGAAGTAGCTGTTGGTGATCAGGGGAGTGAAATCAGTCTGCTGATAAAGGGTGTTAAAGTTCTGTTCTACGATGCGATAGGTCTGCTCGGGCAGGCGAGCAAGATAGTCCGGCACATCGAACCGGTATGCGGCGTTGGCTGCCAGCGGCAGCAGGGCCAGTAATCCGAGCAGTGCGTGGTGACGAGGCATCAGCAAATGGCTTCCGTTCGGCCAAAGAGATCTCTTGCTTGGGAGACATCCGCTCAGGATGTTGCAAGATATTGGTTTTTGGGGAAATCCCCTTCGTCATTATGACCTGAAGAAGGGGATGGGCGGGAAGGATTTATTGTGAAACTACTCACAACTCATAAATCTTCCAGATAGTGGTAGAGACTCTTTAGAATCGCAAAGTTCCGTTCGTTACTCTGGTTCTGCTCGGCCAGTGCCTCGAGACGGGGCACGTAGTCCGGCAGACGGCGGCTGAAGTAGTCGCTGCAGTGCAGGCGCCAGCGTTTCTGCTCTGCTTCGCTCAAGGTGTGTGGCCAGTTGCGGGCGCGGTAGCGGAACAGCATCTCCGGCAGCCGGGAGTCGGTAAAGGCGAACTCCCGCTCACCCAGCAGATCCGCGGGGGTGGCACGCACCAGATCCATGGTGGACTTGTCGCCGTGACCGAAGAAACCGGCGTAGAGCTGGGTATCGGGATCGCCGTCACTGCTGCCGGCGAACTCCTGATTGAATACTTCCACCAGTTTTTCCCGCACCTCGGGGTGGGCGCGCAGCAGATCCAGGCTCTTGCGGCACTGCTCCCGATCGATGCCCAGCTGGTCGGCGCGCTCCGCCGTCAGAGTGGCGGCCGGTGCCAGCACCGGGCACTTGTTGATGTGCACCAGTTTCACCGGAATGCTTGCCAGATCCCCCAGCTCCTCTTTTTTGGTATAGAGGCGCTCGCGGATCTCCTCGCTGGAGAGTTCAATGAGCGGGGTGGGGTCACGGGTCAGATCCACCATGATCACCGCGTTCTGGTTGGTGGGGTGCCAGGCGAGTGGCGAGACCCAGCTTGCACAACCCTGCCAGGGGGAGAACATGCCGGAGACATGCACCAGCGGCTTCATGGTCACCACGTCAATCAGCGCCTTCACCTTGTTCTTGTTGCGAAGGTCAAAGAGATAACCAAACAGCTTGGGTTGGGCTTTTTTCACCAGCTTGGCCATCTCGATGGTAGCCAGCACGTCCGAGAGTGCGTCGTGGGCATTGGCGTGCGCCACGCCGTTGGCGACCGTCAGCTTCTCCAGCCGGAAACTCGGCTTGCCTTCATCGTCAAACGCCCACTCTATTCCCTCTGGCCGCAGGGCATAGCAGGCCCGCAGCATGTCGAGAATATCCCATCGGGAGTTGCCGTTTTGCCACGCGTAGGCATAGGGGTCATAGAAGTTGCGATAGAGGGTGTAGCGGGTCACCTCGTCATCGAAGCGGATGCTGTTGTAGCCAAGCACACAGGTATTCGGCGTGGCGAACTGCTCGTGGATCTGGCGAATGAAATCCGCCTCGCACAGCCCATCCTTCATCGCCTTTTGTGGCGTGATACCGGTAATGAGGCACGCCTCCGGATCTGGCAGATAGTCCGCCGGCGGCTTGCAGTAGATGACCAGCGGCTCGCCAATGATGTTGAAATCCGCATCGGTACGAATACCGGCAAACTGCGACGGCCTGTCCTTGGCGGGGCTGATGCCGAAGGTTTCGTAGTCGTGGAAATAGAAGGTAGGATTTGTCTGCTGGTTCATTTCGTGGTTCTGAATTGTGTCTATATGCTTGAAAAACAAGTCGTTATACGGAGTGTTATCTCAGATTGTCTCACTTTGTCCGACCTTGATTCAGTCCGTTTCAGACCAGTTTGGTACATATCTGTGTACACGTTAGGACGCGTTAATGTGTCAGTGAAAAATCAGATGACCAGTCACAGGAGAGTCATATGCCACTTACTGATACGAAGCTACGGGCCCTCTATGGTAAGCCCTACTTTGGCAAGACGGAATTGTCAGACCGTGATGGATTGTCAGCTCGGGTCACCGAGCGAGGCACCATCTCGTGGCAATATCGCTATCGCTGGCAAGGAAAAGCGGCGAGACTCAAAATTGGACGCTATCCCGACCTTAAACTCGCTGATGCCAGGGCGTTGATCCCTGCAATCCGTGGTGCACTTGAGCGTAATGAACATCCCAGAGTTTTCTGGGATAAGCTCCACCAGAAGCATGATGTCACACTGAAACAGTGCTGCGAGCATTTTCGTGAGCACCATCTGCCCAAGCTGCGGCCCCGTACGGTCATGCTCTATGAGCATACCATGCAGCGCTATTTCGAACCTCTGTTTATTGGTATTCCGGTTGAACAGATCCCGTTTTCGAGCTGGCTGGAGTGGTTTGATAAGATTGGCAAGAAAAAGCCGAAAAACGCTGGGCATTTATTGCGCAGGTTAAAATCCATTCTTAGTTTTTGTATTCGGCGTAATCTCATTGGTGGCTCCCCGGTGCTCCAATTACGCACCGAAGATGTGGGCTCTCAACCCGAGAGAGGTACTCGTGTGCTGACCATGCGAGAACTCGCTCAAATTTGGATTGCCTTTGAACAGAGCAGGGCCAGCCGCGGATTAAAATTGGCAGCCAAATTGGTGATCTTGCTTGGTTGTCGCAGCGGCGAGGCATTGGGTGCACAGTGGAGTGAGTTCAATATGGAGGAGCAAATTTGGACGGTTCCCGCTGCTCGCGCCAAATGTGGGGCGCCAATACGTCGGCCTATTCCCAGCAGGGTGATGATGCTGCTGCAAGAGGCGGCAGCGAGAGATCGGCTAAAGGGAGGGCCAGTATGTCGCTCGCCGGTGAATCCAAAGCAGT
The DNA here is from genome assembly GCF_027705925.1 of Aeromonas sp. Y289-2. Classification (NCBI taxonomy): domain Bacteria; kingdom Pseudomonadati; phylum Pseudomonadota; class Gammaproteobacteria; order Aeromonadales; family Aeromonadaceae; genus Aeromonas; species Aeromonas sp. Y289-2. Next base: position 29,813 of record NZ_JAPDCH010000001.1, on the reverse strand, counting down.
CATTGAGTAGCGCATCTCTCATCCAGTTAGCAGAGCGTGTGCGAGATAAACTGGATTTACCGTATTGGCGTATGCATGACATGCGTCGAACGTTGAGTACGCGTTTATCGGAGGAACGAGTTCTACCACAGGTAACCGAAAAAATTCTTGGCCACAGGATGCCGGGTGTCATGGCTATTTACAATCTCCATGATTGGATTGATGAGCAACGTGAGGCATATGAGTTATGGGATACAAAATTAATGGAAGCAATAAAATCCTTGCAGGATATTTAAATATAAGTGAACCATAGGATGGTGTGACTCATCATCTAAGATGAGTGATTTCCCCTTGATATCCAGCTATTTATCGCTGCGACAGAATAAAAGCCCTTATTGATAGGTGGTGGGAATTTGTCTTCTTTAATCCATCTGTAGAGCGTCGATCTGGATATGCCAAGTTTTTTTAATAGTGTTTTTGTCCTTATTAGTGCTGGTTCATTGTTGTTCATATGGCCTCCTATTTTTTTAGGAGGTTAAACATGATTGGTATATGTGTCAATTTACCATATTTTTAGACGGTTTGCTTTTATGATATAGAAAAACAAGTCGTCATTTTCATACTGCGAAAATCAATTCAATAATTGTTTTTGTGTATTATAAAAGCAATGAAAATGGCTATGAAACAATATGGCTTATGGTCATGATATGTAAATTTCAATAACAATTTTGGCTCGTTTTAGTTCTTGCTTGTTGGGTATGGAATGGCGTTGTTGTCCAAATCAGCTAACTAGTCATGACCCCCCCGGCCCAGGTGACCGCTACACTCGGGGCTGTCTGACGGGCAGGCCAAGGCTGTTAAGTTTGTTTGTCGCGTTCACATACGCCATCACTTCCCCTACCTGACCATTGTATTTTCGCAGACTGATTTTCCACACCAGCAAGTGCTTGAACCGATACATCGCCGCCTCTGCCTACGAGCGACGGTAATATCTAGATATCTTCTTCCAGTTCGCCAGCCCTTCCTTGTGCATAACCAGCACAGCCTCATTTCTTGGATGTCCCTTTTCCCATAACCCCGCGCTTTTGCGAGGCGGGATACAGGCTGTCGCCCTTTTGCGCGAGATAAGCTGAGGGCAGTCTTTGCTGTCATAGGCACCATCCGCATAAACACGTCCCAGCTTACGCCGAAGTGGGTTGAGCAAGGTCGGCAACACCTCGGCATCATGGATATTTTCCAGCGAGACTTCTGCCGCCACGATATCGTGGGTCACCGGGTCTACCGCCAGATGCAACTTGCGCCAGACTCGCCGCTTCTCGGTGCCGTGTTGTCTGACCTTCCACTCGCCTTCACCAAACACTTTCAGCCCGGTCGAGTCGATAACCAGGTCGGTGATACCCCCCTTGGCGGGTTGTCGATAGGCCACTTTCACCGTGCGAGCGCGCTTGCTGACACAGCTGTAGTCCGGTGCGCACAGCGGTAGGTTCATCAACTCGAACAGGGAGTCGAGTAGTCCCTGTGTTGCTCGCAGAGTGAGACTGAAAATCCCCTTGAGCATCAGGAGGGTACAAATGGTCTGGTCAGTGTAGAGTTGGCCGCGGCCCCGCCGCCCATGATGGTCGTGGATAAACCAGTTGCTCATGGCCTCGGTATCAACCCAGAAGGTGAGGGAACCACGGTTAATCAAAGACTTGTTGTATTGAGGCCTGTTGGTGATGGGGAGAAGCGACGTCCCCATGATGCAGACTTGAAGAGGATGGTGGTGATCAGATCACCGAGTCCTCAGTCAGTCCCCTTCAAACTGCATCGATTTGGGAAACAACGCCGATCATGTCACCTAGTTCTGAGTTAGTTCCATTCAAGCTGTATCTATTTGGGCAATAATGCCGGTTTACACAATTTCAACTAGCATTCTTCACTCAAAATTCCCGATGTACCACATCGGGGACTCTGTATTTCAACATATAATACGGTCGCTCCATGTTGTAGATACTCACCGCCTCGCGTACCATCTCCCGCGTGATTAATAACATCCAGAGTCGCCAAGTTGAATAGGTCTGTATATTCTAATTACCAGGGTGAGATATTGGTGAAATCTTTGTTTTTATTATGCTTTAGATACAGGACTATTCAATCCCCACTCTGGGTGACAAGACGTATCGTATTGAAATTTTCATCCCAGCGGATAAAATCCATAGCCATGCCACTTAATCTTAATCATATAATGAAATATATCATCACAGTGTGGCACCAAGTGAGATAGTATAAGTAATAACTCAGCAATTCATATTGTTTAAGATAGTTTTCTATATGGTTCGTATTTCATATTGAAATACAGGGGATGTAAATGAAGGTCAGAATGAAAAGGTATAATTCATGAGTATCTACAAGATAGCGTCAAAGGCATGTATTAAATGCATAATAAGTCACCCTCTAACTGGGATTCGATTGGGTTTAAAAAGATGGCTTGGTTATAATTAATGGTGTCCCATTGTACTATCTTTGAACAAGATACTGAGATGATTATGGAAGGGTTGGTTATTGCATATCCAGTCGTTTTATCTTCATAATTTGATGGTTTTTCTGAGTTGTCTGTATGGTGAACAGGCTCAGCAAGTCGTTGGGTAGAAGTGTCTGCCACCATATGGCAGCGCCAAATGTTCATTGCCATATAGTGGCACAGATTTTTGACATTGAGATAGTAGTTTCATTAGCTTAAAGCTTTGTTTTTTAAAGAGCCATTTTTAAATGATTAGGATTTGTGTACATGATAAAACCACAACGATTTGCATGCGAAAATCTGGGAAATTTTTCGATAAAAATTGCCATAATACGGCAATAGACCCTTTATATGCCATCAAGCAAAGCTTGGAGTTAACCTGCATGAAGAATGGTGTTTTAATGGTGATGGGTTGGTCTGTTGATGTCCCTTGCGGCATAACAGCTTGTTGAACTAAATAGTTCAACTGGATGGTAGAACACTGTACTCGTACCGCTTCTACAGGTGATATGAAGCACACATTTTCGCTGAACCTTGTCATTTCAGGGGTTGCCGTCAGATTGCACAAATTCCTTACGCTAAAGGCTTACGGCAAGATGTAGTACTATTAAGAGCAGTTGTTTATGGCGTGAAATTAAATTTTGTTATGTAGGTAAGGTCAATGTTTTCTTGGGGGTGATAATTGCTTAACGCTCAAGTTTTTTTAAGTTTTAGAGGAAGCCATGCAGTAGTGTTGAGGGAAGGCTACTGTTTATTAAGGTTTGAATGGTTTAACAATTGAGAACAGTTTATTTTAAAGGTAAGTGGCCGCATTCTTTTTTATTGAGCGCATCATATTTTCCTCCAATGAGACCGAGCGCCATCGATACGTTGTTGATAGTGCTCGACGGCGTTGTTTCCCAAATCAATCATCAAGCAGCAACAACCCCAGCCTTTGGTAACTGCTACATTCGGGGCTGTCTAACAGGCAAAACCCTGAGTGTTCAGTTTGTTTATGGCGCTTACACACGCCATTACTTTTCCCACTTGGCCGTCGTAGTTACGCAGACTGATTTTCCCCGCCAGCAACTGTTTGAACCGATACATCGCCGTCTCTGCCAGCGAGCAACGGTGATACCTCGATATCTTCTTCCAGTGCGCCAGCCCTTCTTTGCGCATCACCAGCACAGTCTCATTTCTTGGGGTCCCCTTTTTCCAGAATCCCGCGTTCTTTCGAGGCGGGATACAGGCTGTCGCCCCTTTGCGCGAGATAAGCTGATGGCTGGCTTTGCTGTTATAGGCACCATCCGCATAAACACGGCCCAACTTGCGCCGCAGTGGATTGAGTAAGGTTGGCAGCACCTCGGTATCATGGACATTCCCCAATAACACTTCTGCTGCCACGATGTCGTTGGTTGCAGGGTCCACCGCTAGATGCAGCTTGCGCCACACTCGCAGCTTCTCAGCACCATGCTTTCTGACCTTCCACTCGCCTTCACCAAACACCTTCAGCCCGGTTGAGTCGATACCTGATCGGTAACCTTTGCTTTAAATGGCTGCCGATACGCCACCGTCACCGTGCTTATCCGCTTGCTGGCACCCCTATAGTCCGACAGACACAGCGGCACATTCATCAACGCGAATAAGGAGTAGAGTATTTCCTGAGTGGCCAGCAGAGTGAGGTTGAAATTCCTCTTGAGCATCAAAGGTGCAGATGCTCTGGTCGCTGTATAGCTGGTTGCGGCCCCGTAGCCCGTGATGGTCTTGGTGAAATCAGTTGTGCATGACCTCGGTATCAATCCTGAAGGTGAGTGAACCACGATTAATCAAAAACTTGTTGAATTGAGGCCAGTTGGTGATGGGATGAAGCGACGTGCCCATGATGCAGACTTGAAGGGGATGGTGGTGATCAGATCACCGAGTCCTCAGTAAGATCCCTTCAAACTGCATCGATTTGGGAAATAACGCGGTGCTCGACACATGTATGCAATTTATTGAGGTCTAGCTTCTTTACTGACTATGGCGAAAGCAACAATAAAAACTCAGTGCATGGCAATTTTGTCTGTTTCAAGCACTTGGCCTGCTCTAGCAAATTTTAAAGCAGTGAACATATCGCTGACCAATGTGAGATTTCGCGTCGCTCAGTGATCAGTCATATCGATGCGCTCTGTGCGGCGGGCCTTTTGGTTAAGGAGGCCCGAAGAGGCCCCAATGGGAAGAGGTCAAATGTCTACATGCTGACACTTGATGGTGAATCTCCTGCTCATCCAGATGTGCAAGAGATGCACATAGCATGTGCAGGAGTTGCACAGACTCATAGTGCAGGAGCTGCACATAGAATCAGTCACTCTTTAGATCCAGTCATTGATCCAAAGATCCCCCCTATATCCCCCCAGGGGGAGCGCGCTGCCGAGCGCTCATCTCCACGACGAGGAACTCGTTTGCCGAATGACTGGTTCCTACCTGCAGAGTGGGGGAGGTGGGCCAGTCAAGAAACTGGATGGCCACGAGAGCGGATCCTCCTTGAGGCCGTTACATTCGCCGATTACTGGCAGTCACTGCCCGGGGCCAAAGCAACCAAGCTGGATTGGGAGAAAACATGGCGAAACTGGGTGCGTCGTGCTGCCAGCCCGTTTAGGACGGCAGCACAGCGAAAGCCACTGGCAAACCTGCAGGCGGCCCAGAACGCAGCACAGGCTCTCAGAGAGTCGGGGAGGGGGGTCTATGACGACAACACACCCCTCTAACGTGACAGCCCTGCCTGGGATGCAGGAACGGCCATTGGTGAGCGACCGTATGGCGGCGTTTATGGCTGAGGAGCTGTTGCCGATGATGGCTGGTAGCTGGCCGGCAAGCGCAAACTACCTGGACGCCAATGCCCGCGGTGTAGTGTTGGCCTGGGGCTGCGTATTGCGTGGGTTTACACCAGCTCAGATCAGGGAGGTGGTGCTTGATATGGCTGCTGACATCGAGCGCCAGTTCGCGCCGCGCCCGGCAGAAGTGAGGACAGATATATTGCGCAGATTACCTCCTGAGCCACGCCAGCTCCTGCTCTCCATTGGGGCATGCGAGATGGAGGCGACCGTGATCGTGCTAAAACGTGACGGTGAAGTTACTCGCGAAGCTGTGAAGATTGAGATGGAGCGGATTATCACCGACCGTCGAGAGCGTGGATACACCATCACAGGGGGGATTCAGGGATGTTCAACCAAGATGTGATTGCCGCGGTCAAGGCTGCGAAATTCTGCAGGGTAGTTGTCTACCCAGCCGTTCGGGGCTGGAGTGGGGAGAGGGTACAGCTGGAGGTGGCAGATGAGCTTTCGGCATTGGGGCACACCGATTGCCTGCGTGGGGCAGGGCACTGGTTGGTTGTCGACATGGCACCTGAGCGAGTGGTGGAGGAGGTAAAACGGATGAGATGTGCGCAAGTGAAGTTGTTGAGAGGTAGAAGGACATCGGCCTGAGGTGCCAGGTGATAACTAGATCTGTACACACTATAAGTCATTGTATGAAAGTGTATTGATTTTATCTTGGCTGATACCACAATTTATCAAAGCTTGCAAATAATAGGTCTTGTCGCTTTCTGTATAACAAGCGACGTTCCATTTTGCGCCAGTAGCTTTTTCAGAAATCCGACAAAAATACGGTAAGTCTATTTTATTTAATGAGTGGCCAATAATGACAATCTCTGTTACATCGCCGAGTTGTTCAAAATAATTAGTCATGTTTTTTATAATTTCATCGACTGGTTTTTTAAACGCGTATAGAGGATATTTTGCTGCGCTTTCAGCATCGGAGAACATGGTGCGGTTGCTGTCTCCATTTTCATCTATTTCGGGATTGCTTGTTATTTCTTCTCCATGTCCGAAAATTAATTCATCATACTTCTTTGCACAGCCGTGAATGTGCAATATGTCTTTATCTTCAATATCATAGACAGCTTGGAGTGTTGATGTGTAATTGAAATTTATAAAGATGGCATTATCATTGAATTTCATTTTTATTGTTGCTTGTGTTTCATCAATTTGATCTATCCACTCAATAAATGCATCTTTTATTGTAGTAACATGTCTTTCCGATGCTTCCACAAGCTCATCCTCTAACGCGAATGCGAAGCTTGACCTAAAGTCCTCAGCTGTTACATCAATTTCATTATGGTAATCAAAAAATCCATCTGCATTGAATGTACCTAATGCGTTCTCAAAGTCATACCAAGGGATATCTCTACTAGGATTAAATATGTAATGCTCTTCAACCTCATCAAGAATGTCTTGTGCGAAATCATAAAATTGGCGATAACTTGTTGGTAAACCATGCCAGAGGTCAAATCCATTGCCGATTATATAAAGTGTTTTCATACAATTGACTCTTTCCACATATGTCAATGTTTTAACATAATTGCTTTTAACTGTTGAGTTGGTGAGGTACCAATAATGGCGGGATCACTATATTATTTTAGCGGCGGTAGTTCGCGTCGAGGCCAGAAGAGGCTGGGAGGCAGCAAGGAAGTTTACCTGAGGGCTTGCTGAGCCCGTATTAACCGAAGACTGGGCTACAGGGGTTGTAAGCGTTCTTCAGGAGACAATCATAAGAGACGCCGGTTTAAGGCCAGCGTCAGCTGTTAACAGGATAAGTAAAATCAATACGTTTAGAGTTTTAAATCAGGTAAAGATATCTTATAAAGGTTGGATTGAATAATAGGTAAATTCACATTTAAAGCTTTGATTTCACTTGTTATTATTTTGAGTTGAGCATTGTTGGCTCTGGGGTCAATACAAATCTCATCAAGGACATTTCTCGGATCTAAATGCACACGGTAGCAACCAGCGTCACCTTTTTTTTGGTCAACGTCGTTGATTAGAATTCGTATCTCTTGTTCGTGTGAAAATGCCTCTCTTTTTATGCATAGAAGAGAGGCGAATTTATTATTTTGCCCTCCAAAAATGACGCTTGAAAAAGGCGTCTCATGTATTATGTTAATAATCTCATCTTGGGTTTTATAATCAACTTTACCTATGAAATATTTTAGTGATGCAAATGTGTCCTTTTCATCATAGATAGAAGTGAATAGTTTTCGAACTGTAGTTTTGACTCTGATACCATCTTTGTTATGACTATATATCCGCCACATTGCATCTGTATCTTCATTGGTTGTCCAGCACTGGCCATACCAATCATTCGCCAGAGCATCTAAGCTAGCTATTTCACCGCCACCTATATCAATTTTACTTTTTAGGAAAAAGTTCTCAAAAGGATCATCCCATTTTCCTGGGTTAACTAACACAAGCTCATTGCTTCTAAGCCATTCTTTAATTCGTGAAAGGCTAAAGATTCGATATATTGGAGTATCTATGTTTTTAATGCTAATTATGTTATCTGTGATGGCTCTTTCTTTAAATTGCATATTGCTTTCTCTACAAGAAATTGATTTGTATTGTATGGATTAATGTGATGCAATGACTATTTTAATGAGTTTATAAATGGCAGTTATTTATCTAGATCTCTGGGGAAATTGTCTTACATGTCAGTAAGAGTAAATGAAAACTGAATTGCCCGTTTTTTCTATACAATTTGCCGTTGAACAGCCTATTGGGATATGCTCTTAAAATTTTTATCCAACTTATGAGATAAAGACATAATCAATGCTCGCCTAGGTTTTAGATCTCCAGATTTTTTATCTCTGCTATAAATTACTGTAATGTTAGCTTTGTAGTTACGGTCTAATGCAATTTGTTCTAGATTTTCATCGTTGTTGAAGCTAATTGGAATCCTCTTATTCTCCGATATCGATGGGATATGTGCTGCCCAGCCAGTCTTATGTCGTTCAAGATCCATGCTAGTTATAAAAACTTCAACATCATTTTGGGGAATAGAAACATCGCCATCATCAAAGTCATAACTAGGTAGAGCAGCAACAAGATCTTTATCAAAAGTAATTATTGGTACATCAGAATCGCTTGCTCCTGAGAAAAATTTAATTTCTGAACCGGATTCTAATTTTGCAGGGAAAATTATTTTCCTAGCTTCTTTTGCCACTTTTGCTTGACCATGAACATCAATTGCATGTGAAATTGCTGCTTGGATAGCATCAGGTGTAGTGCCATATGCCTCTGCACCTATATTAATAAAAATGTTGTTGTTAGTTTGAATCGTTGAAGCGCTTTCATCACGTCCACCAAGTAGCTTTTGCATGTAGTCAAAGGCCATCGATGCTCCTGACACAGCTAAGATTGCGACTAAAACAATCAATCCATTCCGTATGTTTTTATCAGTGATTCCAGCATTCATAAGTTTCTCATGAGCCCAATCATTTACACCTGTTAAGTGATAATCTAATGACTGTTGGCTACCAAATGCCAGCCCAATCAGTAGCACTTCCCATAGGCTGCCTTTTTTAACCTCATCAACATACACCTTTATGTCGTTTATGAGCAGGCTCTTATCGAGGTGCTCCAAGACTGATGGGAGCATCTTAATTAGCTCTGAGTATCCTTGGAGTGATGTAATTACATCATCTAAGGGAATTGGGTTTTTATTGCTATAGTAAATTCTTTCCTGTGATTCAATATACATTTAACCCCTTTGACTTTATCAATTTATCAACAAAAATATTTTGTTATTCACTCGATGTCAGAATCTTTGTGAATGGTCGGAATTTTTGCTCTGAGGTCTCTGGTAAGATTAAGCGTGTTTTGACAAGGGTCAGTAAGAAAGTCACATTCACCAAGATATTGAGCATCTCTTAATTCTTCTGAGTACTGATTTAGAGATTCTATTAAAGATGGGGATACAATACCTTGCAGTTTTGTAACTAGATTCAATATTTCTATTTGCATGTCATTTAATGTCATTCCATTTGCAGATTTTGATGCTGCTTCAGATATAAAATCATTGTGTTCTTTTATATCAATCATTTGTTGGCGCATGTCGTCATCGTTTGAAGATGAGCTGAAAGATGAAATGTATTTGTTCCGCCATGAAATTTCAATTAAGTGCCTGCTCAATATTTCCTCTACACTTAAATAATATGGCGCGTAGTGTGCCTTTAGATTTGTTTCTCTTTCCCGGAGCATTGCTTTTATTTTGTTGGCGACAATGTTAGTTGTTGAAATTATAACATTTACAATTGCCATTTTTTCCTAATCTTTATGTTGGTGATTTTTGGGATATATAAGGTTGATTGTTTTAGATTTTAAAATTACGCTGTAAACAGCAATGATACAAAGCCATTATTCATTAATTTAAAGTGATGATTTTTATTGTGTTGTATTTTTATAAGAAATTTTTGTAAATTTATATGTGGGGGTGGTTTTATTCGTATTGTATTGTGTAATCCCTCCAGTCAAGTCCATCACCAATAGCGTCAAAGGTGTTCTTTAGTGCTAGAGCATGGGTTTCGCCTCTGCCATGAATGCCGCAGTTCTGGCACTCGCTGAGGACATTTTGTACTAAAACTGTAAAGACTCGTAACGCAGCTATTTATCTGTTATACCTCGCGATGTAGTCTCCATTAAGCTTTTTTGTCAGAGATGAACTTACAAATTATTAGTGAATTCATTTGCATGTAACTGCGCTATAAATTTATTGTAGTTCACTTTTTAATGTATTTATAAAGTTGATAACCACCAAAACCGGTGACTGCTATAATTGCTGCTGGCCAAGCCGCTGCACTAGCTATCGCAGTTACTCCAGCTGCCATACCGCCCCCGCCGGCGGCTATAGCTCCACCACCTAACGTTGCCAGAGCTGATGAAATCGCTGCAGCCCCACTCAAACCTGCAGCGTTAGCTGTGGCAACAGCACTGCTGAAAACTAATCCTGCATTTGCAATACCTGCTGCAGCGCCAACAGTCACTGCACCTGTCGCTGCTTTTTTATCATCAGAGTCCATATTTGCATCCTGCCTATTAAAACTATGAAGAGAGCTAAAACTTCTAAGAGATATGCGAAACATTCGAACAACACAAAATACTAATTTCTTATATTAAACTTTTAAAGTTATGATGTTTTATCATGCGCATCTTCCTTAATTAAGGATTGCGAGTATATGTGCGAATAATAGTATTGATATCCATATGCTGGTCATTCGTACCGAATCGTGTTATCTCTCCAGTCAAGCCCATCTCCGATAGCGTCGAAGGTGTTCTTTAGTGCCAAAGCATGAGTTTCGCCTAGGCCGTGGATTCCACAGTCCTGGCACTCACAGAGGTAGAACGTGTCATTAATCTTGTAGGTGTTCAGCTCAGGCAGTCCACACTGAGGACATTCTTCAGTTAGAAGAAAAGATTTGGCCTTAGTATCTAACCAAGCCTTCATGATGACGGTGTTGATTTCTGAGCGAGCCTTGTTGGTTGTCGCTCTCAGCCGATCCCCTTGAATACGCACTTCCTGAGCCAGTCGGGGGTTGAACTCTCCGTTTACCCAGTTAGCCGGGTTCTCTTCCGGAAAATCCTCAAAATACTCTGACCATTCACCCATTGGGTTCTCCTTGTCGGTTGTTTGCATCGAGTCCATCTGATGCTGTTGTTGTGGGGGAGGGCTCCCTGAGCGTTGCATTCGCTACCGCCCCTAGGTTACAGCCCCCAGATTGCTGCTTTTGACCAGTTGTCTGACGGTATTGAAGCTCACCATCTTAAGGCCCTGTGTGAGACATGGGCACCAGTCGAATAGCCTACCAATCGAATCTCGTAAAGTTGAGCGATTTGTCACTTAACTCTGTGATATCAGACATGTTTTTGATGCAAATCAGGAATTAATCAACAGTGGGCTATTTATTAATTATCGATGTGGTAGAACCAGAGGTATCCATAAGAGAACTAGATAGGGTAGGTTGTGAAACGCATACTGTTACTGGCTCTGTTGAGCATCGGATGTGCCGCCAGCGCTAAGGAGCAAGTGCCTGGCGTGAGGCTTGTTGATGAGCAGGTGAAGCAGCAGATTATCCAAGAGTCCATCGAGAGTTACCCCGGGAACTGTCCGTGCCCATACAACTTGGCCAGGAATGGCAGCCGTTGTGGCAAACGCAGTGCCTAGAGCAGGGCCGGTGGCTATGCGCCGATCTGCTACAAGGAAGAGATAACGGACGAGATGGTTAGCGAATGGCGGGGTAGGCAAGAGGGATAACGATGCCTACATATGGGGAAATCGCCGGCGTGGTGCCGGCGTGTAGTTTCGTCAAACGTCCTCGACATATGGATCTTTGTACTTCTTCACAAAAATGTAGTTCTTAGTGCCACACCAGATTACGGGCTTGCCATCTCCACCATTACTGTACAAGCATCGCCCTGCGACCAGCACATAAGCACCGAGCAAATCGTCCAGTTCTTCCACCTCGAAAAACTGCATGAAGTCATCCGCAATATCTTCAAATATTGCTACGCTGGCAGAGTTATAACTCATGCTAGAGTTGAGCCATATTTTCCCATCTTTTGTCTTTTTGGCCGATACAACAGGACCCCAATAAAAATTGATCTGGTCATTGTGCTTCTCTTTAGCTATGTCCGCAAAGCTCACCACAATGTCTTTCACTTGGCCGTCCAGCATCACTTCTTCGTTAGTTCTGTAGAAGATGATACGGCTCGCTGAGTGCCTGAATGCTTCGCTCTTAACTAGACGATGCAAAATTCGACGAAGTGTAAACTGCTGAGATGAAACCCTACTATTGCCATCTATGACAAATCTTCGACCGCCCTCTCCTTGGCCTGGGATTGGAGGATTCTGGGGTTGAACAACATCAATTGCACCGCCTTTTTCCTGATCCAGTCTTACGACGATCGTGTCATTGTTTTCTACATTATCAACAGCTTCTGTTGCATCATCTCTGTTTTCTGTCGATGAGACATATTCGACTTTCAGATCGCAACCCTCAGCATGATGAGCGCAAAAATGTGGGGGATGGCCGTGTATACTTCGCTTCCTGTACCAAGCAAACTCACCACATTCAGAGCAAACTAAGCTGGTTCTTTTTGTCTCTAGCTCTCCACTAGGAAGTTGCTCAAATAATGTAGCTTCCCAGTTCTTATTATCTAGGGTGCATTTTGCATATTGCATGGCTGGCTCCTAAACACACTTGACATTATTGATGAATTTATCCGATATGTGTTTATTAATGGAGTCGATTGCGTTCCATTTTGGGTTGTGATCACAGATTTAGTAGTCATTAGGCGTAGTAAGCTCTGCGTCCTAGTTGGTTGATAATCTCCAGAATATCAACCTCAAGCTAAACGATCGCTTGTATAAGAGAGGGACATACAGGTAGCTGGAGCGAGTTCGCTTCTTACTGGGGAGGACAAGGATGTCAACAGAAGAACTCTTTGAAGAGGTCGCAGCCTGGGCTCTGCAGCAAGACCGGTTCATCACCAGCCTGCAGTTGTGTGACCAGTTCAATGTATCTATGCCAGTTTCAGGACGGCTCCTCCGCAAGTTAATTACCCACCCGCGGATTACCTGAGAGTTCAAGCGGGAGAAGTGCATTATCAGTGATGGGCAAGCAAAGGTCATGGTGATGGTTCGGGTGATAAAAATCACCAGGGCGCCCATGGGGCCACCCAAGCCTGCCAAGCTCCCCAAGCCACCCAAACCCAAAGTCGTAGTGATTCCTCAGCCTAAAGATGAAGTTGTGGTCAACAAGCTGAGGAAGCTGCTAGCAAACACGCCGCGGTGAGGGGCTATTTCCCATTACTCCGAGGTCGGTGCGGACCGATATATTTTGCTTCTGTGATAAGCGAGATACTCGAGTTGTTTAACGTTGAGTATTCCAACATCGAGGGGGAGCTGATTCCCCATTGCCTCAATACTTAATTTTTTGTCTACGCACTGCAAATAGCCGGGGTCGCTCACGGTTACCCACTCACCACCAAACAGTTTGCCGATGTGAGGGCAGGGCTATAGGCCGTTATTGCCATCAAGTCGCTCGGCATTGTCGCTTTCACACCAAGGTTAGATATGGCCATCAATCAGCAAAGCCTTGTTGGTGACCTATTTCTTTCTCACTCATTTCAGCCACAGTCAAACCTAATCGTAAAAACAGAACGATTTAATCGTATTTAATCGTTTTTTTAGAATGCATGGCTGGCATAGTATTGAGCACGCAGGCAGGGATAATTCTAGAAAAAATAAGGGAAGAAATGAAAATAATGACAAAATTGACAATTGCTCTCATGTCTGGCCTTGCATTGCACGTTCAAGCTGATGTCCTCACCCGCGATAACGGTGCGCCCGTAGGTGATAATCAGCACTCCACTACGGCCGGTGAGAATGGTTCTGTCTTGCTGCAAGATGTGCATCTCATCCAAAAATTGCAGCGCTTTGCCAGGGAGCGGATCCCCGAGCGGGTTGTTCATGCCCGAGGAACTGGCGCCCATGGCGAGTTTGAAGTGACCCATGCTATTCCAGAGCTCACTTCTGCAAGCCTATTCTCAGCCGTGAACAAGAAAACCCCTGTTTTCGTTCGCTTCTCCACAGTTATTCATGGCCAACATAGTCCAGAGACCCTCCGGGATCCACGGGGCTTTGCTACCAAGTTTTATACCGACCAGGGCAACTGGGATTTGGTAGGCAATAACCTACCGGTATTCTTCATCCGTGACGCCATCAAGTTTCCCGATATGGTCCACTCTCTCAAGCCTTCACCGGTCGACAATATTCAAGACCCGAACCGAGTGTTTGACTTCATGAGTCAGGATCCGGCCTCTACTCATATGCTGACCCAGGTTTACTCCGATCTCGGTACCCCAGCCAGCTATCGCAAAATGGATGGCTTCGGCGTGCATGCCTACAAGTTCGTCAACGCCAAGGGCGATGTGCATTACGTCAAATTTAACTGGCGCAGCCGGCAGGGGGTGAGCAGTCTGGATCTAGATCAGGTCGCTAAGTTACAAGGTCAGGATTTCAACCATCTGACCCGGGATCTGTACAGTGCCATCAAGGCCGGCGACTACCCGAAATGGGATCTGGCTATTCAGGTGTTAAAGCCCTCTCAGCTGAACGACTTTAGCTACAACCCGCTGGACGCTACTAAGGTGTGGGAGGGGGTACCTGAGCAGAAGATAGGAACCATGACCCTCAATCGAATTCCTGACAACTTTTTCCAGGAAACCGAACAGTCTGCCTTTGCTCCGGCCAACCTGATATCTGGTATCGAACCTTCCGAAGACCGTCTGCTTCAGGGGCGTCTGTTCGCCTACAGTGACACCCAGTTCTACCGTCTCGGAGCAAACCATCAACAGTTGCCTATCAACCGTCCATTGGTGCCGGTTGTGAGTAACAACCAGGATGGTGCCATGAACATTGGCAATACAATCAGCAACGTGAACTATGAACCGAGCAGCCAGGCACCTAAGACCATGGTGGCAGAGGCGCGTGCAGTAACGACAGCGCTAGAGGGTACAGTTCAGCAAAAGCAGATCGAGAAAACCGATAACTTCAGCCAAGCCGGCAATTTCTATCGCTCTCTCGATGCTAAAGGAAAGACTAATCTCGTGCGCAACTTGGCTGCCGATCTCGGTGCTGTGCGTGACAGTGGAGTGAAGCACAAGATGCTGGCCCACTTTTACAAAGCAGACAGTGAATATGGTATGGCCCTAACTCGTGCCGTTAAGGGGGATGAGCAGCAGGTCAAACAACTCGCGAGCAAACTCTAATTTTGCCCCCACCAGGCAGGCGGTGGGGGTAACTCGGTAAGTCCTGCAGGGCCCACTTGTTCCTGCCTGCAATCATGAACCGGGCCTTGCAGGCACTATGTTGAAGGAGTGCAGGATGGTACCTAACCGTTTGCTGCTGAGTTTGCTTGTGGTGCTTGTGGGGTTGTCTGAACCTGCCTGGGGTAGCGAGCCGACAGAGGCGGAGCAATTGCAGCCTGCCAGCTTACAAGAATATTTCTTTGCCGCTGCGCGCAGCGGAGAGGTGAGTGTTCTGAATGAATTTGTAAAAGCTGGCTTCCCGATCGATGAGCGCAATGAGCAGAGTTACACCGCACTGATGATTGCCGCTTACCAAGGGCAGTCGGAGGCTGTGAAGTCTCTTCTCGAAAGAGGGGCAGACCCTTGCTTGCGTGACAAGCGCGGTCATACCGCATTAATGGGGGCGGTGATCAAGGGTGAATGGCGTATTGCGAAAACCCTATATGCCATTGATTGTGATTGGGATAGTGATAAACGGGCTGATGAGCCTGTTACCGATAAAAGCACGATGACGGCGGCTCAGTTTGCCGAACATTTTGGACAGGGCGAACGGTTTCGCGCTCTGGCAATTGGTGCTGGGAAAGGCAATTACATCGAGGGTGACTAATCCTCGATGTAATAGAGCAAGGGGAAGAAAGATGAATACTCGAATGAGTAAGGTGATGCTTGCTGCGGTGTTGGTCGTAAGCGTCAATGCCACTGCAGCTAGTGTGACGATGAAGGATCTGGCTAGTGGAGCTGTCGTTGGGCAAGTAGAGTTGAGTGAAAGTCCATATGGAGCAGTCTTTACTCCGGCACTGTCCTCTTTGCCTGCAGGTTTGCATGGATTCCATGTGCACGCAAACGGGAGCTGCGACAGCAGTATTAAGGATGGGCAAAGCGTTGCGGGTGGCGCGGCGGGTGGTCACTATGATCCCCAGCAAACAGGGCGCCATGGCGCCCCCTGGCAAGATGATGCCCACAAGGGGGATTTACCACCTCTCTATGTCGATGAGGTCGGTAACGCTGTTCAACCAGTTTTGGCTCCACGCCTGACCCTGGCGGAACTGAGTGGTAAGGCTTTGATGATTCATGCAGGCGGTGACAACCACTCAGATCATCCAGCCCCCCTTGGTGGCGGTGGACCGAGAGTTGTATGCGGTATCATCCCATGAATATAACTTCACGGTGATAGGCGAGGTAAATGACTTGCTTGGGATCAAAATGGCCGACGCTACTCTGTAGGCTCATGCCCCATTGCAGCAGGGTTTGTTCGATGCTGAGATCAGCACACAGTAGGTCGCCGACGTCAGTGAAGGTAATCCAGCCACGCTCGAATAGTTTATCTATGTGAGGTGAGAGAAACAGGGCGTTGCTCCCATACAGGCATTCTGCATTGTTGTCGCATTTTGATCAGGGCTTGATGTGGCTGGCAATCAGCAGGGCTTTGTCGGTGACTCCGGTAACTCAACAAACTGGCTCGACTTCTCGATGTTTGTACGGAAAAGGCCTTGGCCATGGCGCGATTTTACGAGCTGCAACTTTTCTGTCGCGTCCATGGTCGAGGTCTGGATGCCAGCCTCGATTGCACATCTTCCAGTTCTGCCTAGTGCTGCTCGATGTCATCAGCAAAAGATGGGTTCATTCTCTTGGCCAATGAGAGCACCAGGTTGCTGAGTGCTTCGCTTATGCTTGCCAGATAGCAACCGTGGTTACCATTACCGCTGGCCTGCAAGGGCGAATTATTCGAATGGAGGAGGGGGGAGATCAATACCAGATGGTCCTTGGGACTAATTGGCTGTTCCAGCAACTCCCAGTCGATAGGTACCTCCCAGCCTGCATCTGACCATGAATCGCCTGCGCTGCCGAATTCAGAGGGCTTGGATTTCTCTTTGCTAGGTGCCGTGACCAGACCAACGTCCTTGATAAACCCATCGGCGTAAGAGATCACAATATCTCTGCGCAGGCTCAGCGTGAGGTTGATGATATAGGTCTGGTTCTGCGAGCCGTTTATGTTGGTCTTAGGCGACCAGAAAACCGATACGTCGTCGCCTCATCGAGCGACGGTGATACCCCGATATCTTCATCCAGTACGTCAGTCCTTCCTTATGTTTCACTATCACAACCTTATTTCTCGGATGTTCCGTTTCCCATAGCTCTAGGGCGGGATACTGGTTGATGTGCTACCAACAGAAAGCTTGTATAGCGGCCATATGTATCATTCGCATAAGAGGAAGGTTCGCTACTACCACTGTTGCTGTAGAGCCACTCACTCGTAGTTAATTACCCACTCACACTGCGGGATTATTATCCTCTTCAAATTCACTGTATTGCTTTGAGCCATCGTCCAGGGCTCATTCCAAATTCCCGCTCGAACGCCCGACTGAACGCGACACTACCACTGTATCCTGCCCCCAGCGCAACCTGAGTAATTGATTCCCCAGTCAACAATTGTTGGCAGGCTAACAGCATCCGCCATTGGGTCAGGTAACCCAGAGGCGACAATCCAGTCTGTGACTGAAAGTGTGCGGCAAAGCGGGCTCGGGACATTCCGGCTTCCTGTGCCAATGTTGCAACAGTCCACCCTTCTTCTGAGCGTAAATGCATAGCTGCAATCGCACGTGCCAGCCGTTGGTCTGATAAACCGGCCAACATCCCCCTTTGGCAGAGCCCCTTCTCCACCATATGGCGCAACAGCAAGATCAATAAGCTTTCCAACAGCCTTGTTATGAGGGGTTCTTGGCCATAGTGATGAGCAAATGCTTCGTCGAACAACATGTTCAGTAGTGGTGCCAGTGTTGGCATGTCATTCAGTGGCAGAACTAACACATCAGGAAGCGCCAGTTGTAATGGTGATGTGCTTCCCTGGCCAAAAGATACAGAGGCACACACGAGGTCACATCCCCCCAGTTGGCGGGGTTCCATACGGTGGGGAAGCCCGCTCGGAAAGAGGAGCAGTGTTTGTTCTGTGAGTAAGTGCGGCTCCGCACCCTCGTGATACAGAGTGAGCTCACCGCTTCGCAGCAAATGAAGATGGCCACCCGCCGGATAGTCTTGGCTATTGGAGTTCTGGCACAGGTTGCCAGCGAAAAACAGTTGGGCGCGTGGGGTGGTATGCGCCAGAAGAACAGAAAGAGGATCCATATTTGAGACGAATAGTAAGTTTTTAGAGACTATGGGTAATAAACCATATCACGATGCGCGGCAAACTACCTCTGCACCTCAATGAACCCACAGGAGCACTACCATGAGCCGCATTCAACCCGTAACCCAACCTTCACCGCCCGTTGCTCCCAGTTTTTCCGCCATGCAGCGTAACCTGGGTATGGTCCCCAACCTTTATGCAACACTGGCCCATTCACCAGCCCTGTTCAACGGCTTCTTGGCATTCGCTGACGCACTGAGCAAAGGGCGATTGACCGCACGCCAACGTGAACTGCTGGCTCTCGCGATAGGCCAAGCCAACAAATGCCAATACTGCTTATCCGCACATACCCTGTTGGCCGACAAAATGGGCTTCACGCCTGAAGACATTAAAGAGGCCCGCCAAGGTAACGCGTCAGATCCTGTCGATCATGCCTTACTGCAACTAGCCATCTTGCTGGTCACCCAACGGGGGGTTGTCAGTGATGAGCAACTACATAATGCCTACAACGCCGGGCTGGATGACGAGTTAGTGCTGGAGGTGCTTGGTCAGGTAGTAGTCAACACCATGACTAACTACGGCAATCACCTTGCCGGCACCGAGATCGACTTCCCGATCGTCGCCCTGACCCTCTAAGGAGTCTGTATGCAGCGATACGATAAAGGCTTTCTGGTTGCCCTTGGTGGCGTAGTACTGACCCTGCTCTGGATTGGCGTGTTCAAATTTACGCCAACCGAAGCAGCAGCCATTCGTCCTCTGGTGGCAAGCCATCCTCTGATGAACTGGCTCTATAGCCTTCTTTCAGAGCAAGGGGTATCCAACCTGATCGGCTTGGTTGAGATAGTTATCGCCACAGGGTTGGTGATAGGGCTCTGGCAGCCACGCATCGGCTATTGGAGTAGCTGGGGGGCTGTAGTCACCTTCGTGGCGACCCTGAGCTTCCTGTTGACCTTACCGGGTGTTTGGAAACTGGTTGATGGCGTCCCCGTTACTGAGTTTTTCATCCTTAAGGATATCGTGTTCCTTGGTGTGAGTTGGTACTACTTGAATCAATGCCGAGCATTGCTCACTACTCAATAGTACTGATGCCTTTGCGCCCTCCCGGGCGCATTTTTTTAGCGACTTACTCCAGAAAATAATTTTTATTCTTTGAAAGTTAATACTCGTCAGTCGGGTCTACTTAGAAGTGAGTCGTAACATCTAGAAGTGAGGGTAGAAGATGAAGAGAACTATACGCACAATTTTTATGACGTTTGTTTTTGGTCTTTTTTTTAGTACTGCTAATGCAATGGATAACGCACAAAGCATGGACTTTACTGAGCAAGCTTGGAAAGAGGCTCAACGTCAAAATCAAGTGACATTATTGGTGGTACATGCTGACTGGTGCCCAACATGCAAAGCTCAGCACAAAGTCCTTAGCTCATACTTTAAGGACAACCCCAATAGTAAAATAAATCAGCTCATTATCAATTTCGATACACAGAAAAATTGGGTCACCTATTTCAAGGCGCCTCGCCAATCAACCCTGATGCTTTATAAAGGGGATAAACAGATATGGTTTAGCGTGGCGGAAACCCGTGAAGATAAAATTTTCAAAGTTCTGAAAGATGCTGAGAGTGCCATGTAATGGATATGTCATCCATTCCTCTGGCATTTATGGCCGGGATCCTCAGCCTGCTATCGCCTTGTGTCTTACCCATGATACCCGCAGTGGCTAGCTCTGCCATGCAGGCCTCACGCACGGGTCTCATTTTGCTGGCAGTGGGGATCAGCGTTACCTTCGCCGTTGCCGGTAGCCTGATCACCTTTATTCTGCTTAGCTTGGGGATTTCACCAGACATATTGAGGTACTTCTCGGCGAGCTTGATGTTGTTGATGGGCACAGTGTTGCTAACGCCAGCACTGAACGACCGCATGTCTTACTGGCTCTCCCTGCTTGTAAGCAGGATGCCAGGGGGAAATGTGCAAGGATCTGGAGCTGCCTTTCAACTCGTTGTAGGTATGTCGCTTGGACTGGTGTGGTTGCCTTGCGTTGGGCCAACCCTTGGTACAGCCATAGCCTTGGCATCTTCCGGACAGAATATGGTGATGGCTTTCTTTGTCATGCTGTCCTTTGGACTTGGTTGCGCACTCCCTCTGGTGGGGATCGGTTATGCCTCTGGTGTGCAGCTCAAAAAAATAGGTAATAGTGCAAGATATGGAAAATATATTCTGGCTATCGCTCTGATTTTGTTGAGCACAATGATATTCACCGGATTCGATAAAATATTAGAGATTTGGGCGATAAATTGGTTGCCTGATTGGGTTACATCCATATAAACACGGAGTATACATATGAAAAAAATCATTCTTGCAGGTCTCGCTAGCATGCTGCTACTCAATACTGCTCAAGCCAGTACGATGGCATCAGATATGGTAATGAAAGATCCAGCGAATGTTATAGTTAGCTACAATCTAGGATCGCTCTTCTTGAATTTTAAAGATGACAACTTCATAAAGGGACAAGTAATTGTCAAGAATAGCAATGGTGAAGTTATTTCCACCGATATGCTTACTATGAAGAAGAGCATGATCAAGATCCCACGTCATCAAAGTGGTGAAATCAACATCCAGTTTGGCGAACATGATATTAGTTATCGTATTCCAATCGCCATTGGTAGTGGCCGTAATGGCTAGCATCAATGATGCTAGCCACCTAAACCGCAGTCTGTTAATAAGGAGCATTCGATGAAAAGTATAATAAAACTAATTCCATTGTTGATGTTGCCATTAACAACTCAGGCTAAAGCAGATGAATTGATCCAGTTAGAGACCAGAACTGGTGTAACTCAGCCAGTTTTACTGTGGGAGGCGAAAAGTCAGGAGCCTGAATTCCTTATCGTCTTTTTCCCCTCATCTAACGGTAATATCGGATTGAAGATGAAAGATGGGAAAGCTGAAGCTGAGAAATTTTACCTTTTAGAAAAACAGCGTGAGCTTTTCACTTCTCCCCGATTTGCAGTAGCGGTTATCGACACACCTTCAGACCGCAAAGGCCTTGGTGAGTCATTTCGACAGTCTGAAGAACATTTCACTGATATGAGAAAAGTTCTTTCAGAGTTGAAGCAACGGTATCCAAAGTCGAAGGTTGTGCTGATGGGTCATAGCCGTGGTTCGGTTTCGGCAGGTTATGTGTCGCGTGCTTTGGCAAGTGAAGTTGATGCCACAGTCTTGCTCAGTGCTCGCTATAAGGTTGCGGCAAAACCTGCGGATGCTCCTCAGGAAGCGCCCGGTGGCACAGGGCTTTCAGCAATTGACTTTAGCCAACTTGGTAAACCTACCTTACTTGTTCATCACACCAATGATGCCTGTTCATCAACTCTTTATGCTGATGCTGCAGAAAAGGCTCAATACACGCCACTGGTGAAAATTGATGGCCCTGTAGATAAGGCACCGATGAATCCGGGTGAATTTGCGTTATGCGCTCCAGGTACCAATCATTGGTTTGCTGGCCAAGAGACCCTTGTAGGGGAAAAAGTAATTGAATGGCTAACCAAAACGTAAACTAATGATGTGGTTTAGCAAGAATAAGACATCGGCCTGAGCCGATGTCTTATTTATATATGTTCGATGCGATATTGACAGAAGAATGACATCACCCAAGTAAGGGTGATTGTCATAGTTTTATTTTAAGGGAACTTGGTGATATGATATAAAAGAAAATTACAAGCCTCAATTCGATTGGAGTTTTCAATGAGAAAGCTATTATTTTCAGTTTTTATTGCTTCACTTGCTACAGGTTGCTCAAGTTCGGTCACAGAACAAAAGCCTTGGCGAGGTGTTTATTCAGAAGGATTTGAAGTAAGTGCTTTTACCCCTTGTGGTGGGGGAAAGGACTTTTGGTTATATGCGAAACAACCCCAGGTTATGGATGATGTTGAAAAGGCAATAAACAAAATTAGAGCCGAGAGTGGATATATGTATCCGAAGGTTTATATAGAATTTTATGGTGTTGATGAAGGGAAGGCGAACGATGGGTTTGCAGAAGATTATGATGCAGTTGTGTCCGTAGAAAAGGTCATTAGCTTTACAACAGAAATCCCATATACCTGTCAGTATTGAGGTGGCATAAAGCCACCGGTAATGGTGGCTTTATGCTTAATGTCAGCTTGCCAAGCTCTTTCTTGCCATGTAAATAGCACCTAGAATTAATAACTCAGCAGGTACTGAACCGCCACCACCATTACGGTCATCCTTCTTAATGTCCTTGTTTGGTATGTCATTTACATCGATAACCTTGGTTTCAAAATCAAGTTCTTCTTTGCCAAGGTATCGTATTGATATAACGCCTTCGTTATATCCTTGAGTAGTGATGAGGTTTTTTTTGTCTTTGATGTCAAACTTGGTTATATAGACTTCGTAGCTGCCATCTGCATTTAATTCCAATTCATCTTTAGTGATGTATGTCTTATGCTTCTCATAATCAACAGTAGCATAGTAAGGATTATAATATGTGATGGATGCATACTTTAAGTTGGCAGGTATCTTACCTGTCAATTTAATTGCTTTGTCATTTTCAAGTTGAATGTAGAAACCATCATAGCGATTATCAGTGGTGGGAAAGAGCGCTTGAACGAGGTCAGGTCTAGGGTTTACCTCTGCACTTGTATTTTTGCTTTTACTCATCTGGGAAGTGAGGTCAAGCGAGCTTTCAACCAAACTAGTCAAAAAGGCACTGGCTCGTGTAATTCGATCCGATGATGAGGCAATGAATGGAGTGTCAAAATCACCATCAGTTTGTTTGATCATCAACTCGGCTGGAGCATTTTTTCTAACGGCTCCATTAGCATAATACTCGCGAACAATCAGCATGTAGTCATTGGCATCAGTCGTGATCCCATTTGCTGCAGCTCTAGGACCGATCTCGATACGGAAAGTTCCATTATCCCCAACTTTGATGTTCTCTGTTGAAACATTTTTTTCTGGAAGAGCCACGTTCTTTCCATCACGTAATGTATAAACTTGGATGCCAAGGTAAAGCGTATCTCCGATTTTACCTTCTAAAACATAACTGCTCTCACCTTTGATCATTGTGGAGCGATAGCGTGTCCAAGGGTTATCACCGGCTGTTTTACGTGATGTAGTGATCCAATCAACGAATGATGGGGAACCGATAGAGGCCTTTTCGATAAAGACTTCACTGGCAAGAGATAAGCTGTCGTATAGAAAATCTACACCTTGCTCTCGAATGGAGTTATCAAGGTTCAATGAATTGTCGAAGTCTATGATCTTTTGATTAAGTGATATTATCGAATAGGCAATCCCATCTCGATTATCCTTTGCAAAGACACCACTAGATAAAACCAAACCTAGCATATATATAAATATTTTCATAAGTTTTCTCCTACTATAAGTTTACATTGTGCTTCTGTAATTTTTTACAAATTGAAAACGACATTGCTATTATTATGATAATAGCTACGAGTGACTCGGTTATATCAAGTTTATATTGATCAAGCACGACAATGCTTGCTGAAATAATAACCCACTGAACAATATAGAAGTTGGTGATGTGTGTGCTTATAAAACTAATTATGTTCAAAAAACCTTTATGAAGGTATGGAGATGCAAAGAACATGAGTGCAAGCCATTGCATAATAAAACCAATGTATAATATTAATCCGCCAGGACCGGTTCTCCAGTAATCACCAAAGTGAAATGAGATATTAGTTTTTGATATGAGTATGCCAATAAAGGATAACAATACACCGAAGCCAAACTGATACCCCATTGCCTGCGTTGTTAGTGTAAGTGGATTGCTATATCTTCTACCAAGGATCATGCCAATCAATGGATAGATGACCCATGGGAATAGAGGGAATGAAACCATTTCCCCATTAATACCCCATAATGGTTCGAGTAACCTTCCCCAAAATGGAACATAGGTTCCAAGGCCCCATATAAAAGGGGAGTACACCAAAACCAATAGTATCAGAAGCGTTATGCAAACATCATTAAGTTGTAATTTATTGACTATCGCCATTATCAAATATGATAGGCCTGCGACTTGTAGGATATCAACCACAAGTAAATTCGAGATGATATCATCGGCAAAGTTTGTTAATTTATCATCCGGCTCACTTGTATCAAATGGCATATAAAATAAGACGAGAGTAAAGGGGGCTGCTAATCGTAATAAATTAAGGTAGTACCCTTTAGCAAACAATGAAAATGAGCGCTTTATATCGTGCGTAAATTGATGCTCTTTCTTATATGCGTATAGAATCCCCATGACAACCATGAATACTGGGGCGGCAGGGGCTTCACCTAGTAATGTTATAACTCTCCCAAAGATAGAATGTTCTGCAATTTGAGTCTTTGTGTTAATACTCACTACATGAGTACACACCATAAATATTGCAGCCAAACCGCGAGCCAAGTCTAAAAATGGAAGTTTACTCGACATTTATTTATCCCTGTGAAGTGTTCGACTACTGTACGTTATTAGATTTTTGAGCGCCATATGAGATTACATATCGTTGATTAATTATGAGATTGTCATTAGATTTATGATTTTGAGCTGGCTTGGCGGTAGCAGAAACAGCTTAAAGAAAGGGAGGAATGAGGATTCCTTACTGTATCGCCTGGTAATTCATAAGATAACTGTATGGGCTCTCTATACAAAGCTAGTTAAGGAGGTTGCATATCCGTAGCATTCTTACTTAGTGGTAACTCAAGAAATATCTGAAACTAGCCAGACTCATAATGAGTTGGAATGCTTAACAGCAGTAATTGAGGTCGGGGGGGGCAGTCTAGCCCCTGAGTATGTAGGGAGGTAGCCCTAGGTGTTCGGGCTCGTTGAGAAAGAATTGCATGATTCATCTTTCAGTTTCATATTCCAATATGTTTATTCTGACATTAACATCAATTAATGCAGCCTAATAGCACAATATATTTGATCTAAGTCAAGTTCTATTTTTATTATAATTTAAGTTGTCAGTAATAGATTTCATCGATAACAGCAATAGATAATTAAAAAACTCATCCTGCTAATTGTGGTATATGATGTGGAAAATTTGGGGGTGCCTATGATTATCTATGGAAAATACGGTGGGGCAGCACTTAGGGCCGTACATTTAATGGTGCAGAACAACTATGATCATATCACTGCTTGGGATATGGCAATATTCGAAGCGTTCGGAGAGGACTTGGGCGAAAAAAAACAGTATAAAAACAACCCGAAGGTAACATTCCTGACCCTCTGCAGCTTGGGTAGCATCAGTTGCATTATGCCAATCCACTATGATACAGCCATCAAAACTAAGAAATATGTCACGACAGCAATCGACATCCTTTCCTCTAAAGATAAATCCACACCGATTAACCCTGATGACTTATGGCAAGAAGTTATTGCAGCATGTGATGCCGCAGCTTCATTGAAGCATAACAATCAGATGGATGTGGTTTTGACGCTATGGTATGCAAATGTGTTGAATACCAATTGGTCTATTGATGAACTGGAACTGTGTACGGAATCTATATGAATTTTGCAGTTAAAAAAGCCAAGGTAAAATCACCTTGGCTCTTCACATTATTTGATTTTAATTAATGTACCACTATCAGAATGTGCAAATGGTTTACCGTACACTTGCAGACTTGTCGTCTGATTATACTTGAGCTGATCTTTAACAGAGAAATCAAGCGACATCATAAAGTCAGTTGTTGAATCATTTGCTGACATATAACTACTTTCAGCAATTCCACGCTTCCCTGTTTTAAAATCAACATTATTGCCTGCTTTACCTTCGACGACAACACAAACAGCACGAGGTATGCAGTATGAGTTGTAGATCATCTGATTTTTTTTATCGTAAATCAGATAACCACGCTGGTCATGAAACTTACCGTTGTCACTTTTTCTGAATACTTCTTGCTTGTAATACATCGCAACTAAATATTGGTCACTGGCGTTTTTTGCATCCGCAGCGGGCTCGAAGGTAAAAGTCTCATAGTACGGTTCGACCGCAGGTCCACCCTTACCAACCTTGCTCCCTTCTTGCCCTGGAGCTACGTCTACACCACCACTGTCCGTGCTTTTCCATGTTCCCACTAGCTGTGCCAGGGGACCAAAATCCAAGCCATTTATTGTTGTGTCTGAATCTGCGTGCGCCAGCGTAGAGCTGGCAAGTAAAATGGCGGGTATTACAAGCTTATTCATAAAAGACTCCTGTATGGTTCAGCTTTTTATTATTTTCTGCAAGCCAGGGGATTTTAAAAAGAGCGGTAGATGATGGTCAATTATATTTAATTGTGTGATGTGATTTTTGTGAGGCCGGATTCGTTTTTTACTCGTAATAAAAACCAGATTTGATTTAACACATGTTCATGGTTATAGCGGAAAAATCTCAATGCCAATCTAGATCAATTTTTAGTTACGATATTCTATACTTACGGTTAGGTGATTTTATTGCTAGGTAGGAGAGGGCTATGTATTGTTTGAAATGTTATTAGTTTAGGGTCGTCGTTTTTTGTTAAGGTGCTGACTTTTGATGCCGATATTAAATGTGGAACATAAGACGTTGACATAAAAGTTAATAAGGATAACCAGATGCTTAAATCAATGACAATAGGCAATAAACTGATAACTGTTTTTTCGGCCCTTGTGGTGCTGATGCTGGGATTTGCCTGGTTTTCTGTTACCCAACTATCGAACATTTACCGTGATACAACCGAGATCACTAACAACGTCATTCCGTCAATACGAGCTTCAAGCCAAATGCATACGGCCTTGCTTGATGCTCGCCGGGCTGAGTTGAGCATGCTGATTGGTATTCAAGACAGTGATCAGAGTGCGATTAGTACCAACAAACAACGTTTTGAGAGCAGTAAACGTGATTTTGAGGCTGCGCAACAACAATATTCCAAGATGGATTTTGTCTCAGAGAGGGACAAACAATATTTCGAGAACCTTGTCGCAGCTGCATCGGATTACTTTTCTGCCCATTCCATTCTGTTGACGGCCGTTGAGCAAGGTGACGTGACCAAAACAAAGTCCCTTATCAATAACGAGTCTAAGCAAGCCTTGGAAAAGGCTGGGCAGGATGCCTTGAGTCTGCGTGCAGAAAATGATCGGATTGCTCATGAGATGGCCGCTCATGACAAGGTAGTTTATGACAACGCCAAGACACTCAGCATTTCAATGGGTGCAGGTACGGTGGTTTTTGTGATCCTGGCGGCTCTACTACTTATCCGTCAGATCCGCAATCCGATCATGGTTTTGTTAGAGCAAATTCATCAGGTATCTGCTGGTAACCTCACCAGCAAGCTCGATATGAAAGTCTTTTCCCATGATGAACTCGGCATGCTGGCCAAGGGCTTGAACGAGATGCAGGACAACTTGCGGATGCTCGTCAATGAGGTTTCAAGCTCTGTGGTTCAACTCGGTTCTGCAACCGAAGAGATCAGTGCCGTTTCCTTGCAGTCTGCCCATAATATGGATGGGCAAAAGCATGAGCTGAACCAACTGGCCACAGCTATGAATGAGATGCAGGCCACTGTGCAGGAGGTAGCACGCAATACTAACGATGCTGCTAGTGCTGCAACCCAGGCAAGTACAACAGCCCTTCAGGGTAGTAACACAGTGAACAACTCTATCGTGCGTATCGAGAAGGTGGCTGAAGCGATAGAGCATACTGCAGTGGTGATCCGCCAGCTGGGCGATGATAGCCGCAATATCGGCATGGTGCTGGAGGTAATTCAAAGCATTGCGGAGCAGACCAATCTGCTGGCGCTGAATGCAGCGATTGAAGCAGCTCGAGCTGGCGAACAAGGGCGTGGGTTTGCAGTCGTGGCCGATGAGGTCAGAACGCTGGCTAAACGAACCCAAGACTCCACCTCCCAGATAAACGGTATCATCTCCGAACTGCAGGAACGCGCGAATGAAGCGGGAGCCACGATGCAGCAAAGTCAGACCATGATGGTTGAAACGGTTACCACCGCCCGGGAAGCAGGGGCGTCAATCGCAGAGATCAGCAGTGCTGTCAGCAGTATTTCGCATATGAATATCCAGATTGCCACCGCAACAGAAGAGCAGGGGGCTGTGAGTGAAGAACTGAATCGCAACGTGGTCAACATCAGCAATGCTTCGGAAGAAGTCGCAGCAGGCGCTAAGCAGATGTCCCAGGCATGCCATGACTTGAACCACTTAGCTACTCAGTTACAAGATGTAGTCAGGAAATTCCGCATTTAAGCCTGAGAAAGGATATGTCTTTGATGAACACCGGCTGATAGCCAGTGTTTTTTATTAGACAAGTTCTGGCGCTTATTCAATGTTTGACGGTTGTAAGAAACCACAGATATAGCAATAGATATTACTGTTTTTGTTATTAGAGCTTATACGTAAATTTCAGATAGACCTTCATCTCTGAATCAGTAAAATTTGGCGAGGCTCACCCAACAAGAAGGTTATAACGTGAAAAAAACGATGCTAGTATTGGCCTGCTCGATTGGATTGTTTGGTAGTAGTTGGCCTGCATTTGCTGCAAATGATAGCAAGGCTCAGCAGGTTCAGTTTAAAAAAGGGACGTCGGAGACAACAATTAACAGTTCGATCAAAGGTGATCAGAACTTGGATTATAAGTTAACGGCCAACAAGGGCCAGAAGATGCTTGTGACATTGGACACCAAGTACAACACATATTTTAATATCCTTCCTCCTGGTAGTACTGCTGATGCCATGTTCTCTGGTGCTATGAAAGGTGACCGCTTTGAAGGTGAGCTGCCGATGAAAGGGACTTATACCATTCGAGTTTATCAGATGGGGGCAGACAAAAGCAGTAAAGCCAAGCATGATTTCAAGCTTTATGTAAAAATTAGTGGCTAAGCTTTATAAGGTTAATGTGGGCCATTCTGTAGCGAGCTCCACGATGTTGAGAGAAAGCCCCGAGCATTATGCTTGGGGCTTGATTGAAAACCGATATGAATTATTTTCTGTTAAAATCAATCCGATTAGACTCGATTGTTTTCTATATCTCGCTAACACAATAATATCACAATTACTGGTGCGTGACATTGATCAAACTTTGGCCTTACCATGGTTATGCCGAAACTAGACCATCCGGCTATTAACCTAAAAAGGGCCAAGCGTGACCAAGAATATTAAAATTCTTCAAACCAGACCAGTCTTTATTAGCACTATATGGAGCTGACTCTGCTGAAAATGTCTGGCGGCGTGCTGGTTCCTTCCACCCCAGCTTATGCGGAAGCTATCCGATCATTATCCATTAGCTAGTTTATTCAAGCCAAAGGAAGCGGGCCCCGTAATCCTGCTTTTATCGTCGCTTCTTCGCATTACTCAACCTGACTTTCGATTACTGGGAACCTACAGGCGGAATGGTGTCACCAGCAGAGCAGGGGTGATTTACACATTGCTTGGATGGTCTGTCATCGAAGTTACTCCTGAACATATCAAAACTGGCCAGCTGTGCGCCTGGTTGGGTAATCCCCCCGAAAAACTGAGGTGCTCATAAGTAGAATTTTCTCGTATCTTGAACGCAGGAGGTTCTACATGAAA